>DULJ01000086.1 GCA_012840465.1 Caryophanales bacterium | reverse complement strand
GCCATAATTCCCCTATATTTCTTGATGTGGTATGATTCACCTTCGTTTTTGGTTCTGCTGTCGTAAGGCCATAATTCCCCTATATTTCTTGATGTGGTATGATGTATTAGATCGTCAGTATTTACTTGAAGCAGCCATAATTCCCCTATATTTCTTGATGTGGTATGATCGGAGTAGCGAACGCTGCTGTACCTAACATGCCATAATTCCCCTATATTTCTTGATGTGGTATGATTCGGTTTATCATTTTGTTTTTTAAAGAATCGCCATAATTCCCCTATATTTCTTGATGTGGTATGATAGTGATTACTTTTTTAGCTTTGCCATTTCCGCCATAATTCCCCTATATTTCTTGATGTGGTATGATTCTTCCTTTCTGTTTAGAGTATTTATTAATGGCCATAATTCCCCTATATTTCTTGATGTGGTATGATCCAAAAGTTATATATCCTACAATCTCCTCGCCATAATTCCCCTATATTTCTTGATGTGGTATGATCACCAACAAGGGCAAGCCTTTGCCCTGTATGCCATAATTCCCCTATATTTCTTGATGTGGTATGATACAATGGAGTGGGACATCTTTTGCCGCTGCGCCATAATTCCCCTATATTTCTTGATGTGGTATGATTAGTGTACGTTTTGTCCCGTCCCCTGTTCGCCATAATTCCCCTATATTTCTTGATGTGGTATGATCTCTTAGAATTCGGTAATTACTAGTTGCGGGCCATAATTCCCCTATATTTCTTGATGTGGTATGATAGATCGTCCACATACCGAATGTAATATTTAGCCATAATTCCCCTATATTTCTTGATGTGGTATGATAGGTGATTGGAATTGGAGAACTGCTCGCATGCCATAATTCCCCTATATTTCTTGATGTGGTATGATCAACCGCAACTAGTAATTACCGAATTCTAAGCCATAATTCCCCTATATTTCTTGATGTGGTATGATTCAAAACGAGAACGAATTAGAAGTAATTGAGCCATAATTCCCCTATATTTCTTGATGTGGTATGATTGAAAAATCACTCCAAAACTCTCCTTTTTTGCCATAATTCCCCTATATTTCTTGATGTGGTATGATTATATTTGTACAAGTCCATATAATAATAAGCCATAATTCCCCTATATTTCTTGATGTGGTATGATTATTACAGATTATGAACAGCAAGATAATTAGCCATAATTCCCCTATATTTCTTGATGTGGTATGATTCACTCCAGTTATGCACCTGTTGCTTTATTGCCATAATTCCCCTATATTTCTTGATGTGGTATGATGCGATATACGGCATTCCATATTGTCTTTGGGCCATAATTCCCCTATATTTCTTGATGTGGTATGATACGATTGGTTATATGGTAGAACGTTATGAGGCCATAATTCCCCTATATTTCTTGATGTGGTATGATCAGACCGTATACAACTGCTTCATCATCCCAGCCATAATTCCCCTATATTTCTTGATGTGGTATGATACCATATGTAAGGTACTCGGCTATACTATCGCCATAATTCCCCTATATTTCTTGATGTGGTATGATTAGAAGTTCGCAGGGTGTTTACAATGCTAAGCCATAATTCCCCTATATTTCTTGATGTGGTATGATAGGTAGAGAAGGCAAGATAATCGAAGATGAGCCATAATTCCCCTATATTTCTTGATGTGGTATGATACCATAATCCCTAAGCCCCCAATATGGAGGGCCATAATTCCCCTATATTTCTTGATGTGGTATGATCACTAATAAAAGACAATATGGTCGAACTGGCCATAATTCCCCTATATTTCTTGATGTGGTATGATTGAAAAAGTTGGCGAGATCGTTACATCTTCGCCATAATTCCCCTATATTTCTTGATGTGGTATGATTAAGATTTGGATTTAACAGTTCCAACGCTGGCCATAATTCCCCTATATTTCTTGATGTGGTATGATTTACGATCTCTAAAATACTTAGTCTCGCCAGCCATAATTCCCCTATATTTCTTGATGTGGTATGATTGCTCCATTTCTGTATCATACGTTTTTTTAGCCATAATTCCCCTATATTTCTTGATGTGGTATGATTGTAAAGCAGATTCAAATTGTGCAGCAACGGCCATAATTCCCCTATATTTCTTGATGTGGTATGATCTAGGAGAAGAAGCCAATAGTGGTCATTCTGCCATAATTCCCCTATATTTCTTGATGTGGTATGATTAAAACGTCCCCGACTTCAATTGTTTTTCTGCCATAATTCCCCTATATTTCTTGATGTGGTATGATTATGATTGGAGTAGTTACCTTAATACAAGCGCCATAATTCCCCTATATTTCTTGATGTGGTATGATCAATCATATCTTTGTATTTAGAACCGTCTAGCCATAATTCCCCTATATTTCTTGATGTGGTATGATTGATGGGTTGTTTTGGTACTGAGATACAACTGCCATAATTCCCCTATATTTCTTGATGTGGTATGATCATCGACCTTATACATGTATCCTCGCACCCGCCATAATTCCCCTATATTTCTTGATGTGGTATGATTGTGTTTTTGATGCAGATTGCACTTGGTACGCCATAATTCCCCTATATTTCTTGATGTGGTATGATTTGAGGGAAAACCGTTACCAGAACCGCTAAGCCATAATTCCCCTATATTTCTTGATGTGGTATGATACGTGGCTCTGAAACCCTTGGTATTCCCCAATTTCAAGGGTTTCTTTTTTCAAAAAAACGCATAAAACCTTTATGATTTTTGAACCTTTACTTCCCTTTTTATTAGTTTTGCGACAATTTTTAAAAGTGCCTGCATATTTGCAAGCACTTTTTAGAAAAAATCTGTTTTATTTGTTCCTAGATTTTCTTCTACAGTAGCAGTTCCCAGTAAAATTCCCATGTTTTCGAATTGTTTCTCTGTTATTTTAAGTGAACGAATTGCCCCATTTACTTTCGGTAAATTTTCATTCAGCCTTTTCATATGCTTTTGAACAGCATCTTCACCATTACAAATTCTTGTATAGACAGAATACTGTAACATCGTATATCCATCTTTCAATAGAAATTTTCGAAATTGCGAATAGGCCTTCCTTTCTCTTCGGGAGGTAACAGGTAAATCAAAGAATACAATTAGTCTCATAAATTTACTCATAAGTATGATTATGAAGATTTATTAGTTCTGGCAAGATAAGTAAAGTTGAATCTTGCTGTCTACAAGCTGAAACAAAACTTTTTACCATTTGATCCACCCCATTTGTCACACTTAATCTTTCAGACTTCCAAACAGCTTCTAAGTTTAATACAGCAAATAGTTTCTCACGGATTTCTGAAGACCATTCTGATTCTTCATCTATATAAGTGGCCACAGTTACATCAATAAATGGTCGCAATACCTCCATGAAATCATCTGCCAAATTAAATCCATTTGTTTGACTATCGTGAAAAATTCCTAGGCTAGGAGAAAAACCATATCTTACAAGTGATCGAGCCACTAGCGAACGCATGATACTATACCCGTAATTTAAAGCAATGTTTATCACATTTTCTGCTCTTCTTTGAAAATTTGGTCCAAAAAGTGAAATAAAATAAACTTTCGCACCATATCCTTCACGATTTGTTCGATCTCCAGATTCGACACTTCGACTTATTGCATATATTTTTCTTGCATCTTCAGCTTTGTTAACTAATTCTAAACATCTTGCTTGGTTTTCAAGCTTTCGAATCACTATTTGTTGCCAAATTCTTTTTTTAAATGGTTTACCTAATCCCAGTTGTGTCTCCAGTACTACTTTTTGACGAGAGTGTTGATGAAACGGCTGTAATATCCCGCTTGGCATTCGCTTTTTGTCACAAATAATGACCTCTACATGGTATTCAATACATTTACTTAACAACGCACTACTTATTGTGATTGCTGGTTCTTCTAACGTAATAGTTACTATATCCTCAAGTGGAATCCGGAACGTTTCCTCCTGCGATATCACAAGCTGTTCATCTCGTGTTGACAGTTTGGACGGCCTACGAATTACTATATGCCGGTACGCCATAACGTTTTTCTCCATGCACTTTTATAATATTACCAAGAGGATCAACTTGATACTTTTCAAATAAAAGTAATCTTTGTGAACCTACCGCATCTTCAAAACTATTCATATGGTCAATAATATTTATTTGTGCAGTACGAGAATGCACTCCTTTAAAATAAAATACTCCTTCTTGCCAGGAGGCAGTTTCCCCAAGATAATTTTTTGTATCTTTTTCTACAGGCATCTTGATTTTTATTAAATCATTTTGATATAAATTAAATAAAAACTCATATTCGTCATTTATATCAAGCCAGTTTTCATAAGATTTATGAGGAGTAATAAACTTCTCTGGCACTCTCCCTGCCATCACATCGGAAACATATACTGGTGCTAAATAAAATCGCCCTGTCTCCTTATGTCGAAAAGCCTCAGTTCGAACGATGCTTGCGTTTGCTGCAACAGTTTTATCATCTAATTCAACCACTCGATTTGTTGTCTCCTCAGTCTTGACAGAGCGAATTATTGATGCTTTATTTGGATCTTTTGCGGGCTTGTATAAAGGCGTACTAAATGCCTTTTTCTTATCCTTACCGTTCTCAAGATACCTTTGTTTAATAGTATTATAAGTTTTTGGATCGGATTCCTTATTGAACATGTTAAAATCGCCATTCTTATCAAATGTAATATTTTCCAACTTTGTTTTCGTAACTACGATAATATACCCTTTTTCATTAAGCCCACGCTGGCGGCGTAATGTTTCTTCATGAATTTGCCCTTTAACTGACCGTTTTGGCATCCGTGATACAAAAATCGGGGCTACCTCTTCCATAAAATCTTCATCATAACTAGGCAATTCTAAACTCTCCAACGCCCTTTTAAATAAACAAGGATCTTGAACCAGCCTCGCTTGAACTTCTCTTACAAAACCTTCCCAAGGTTCCGGGAAACGTTCACCGATTCGACTTAAAAGGTTCGCAACTGTTGTTTCCCTCCGTTTAAAGTAGGTACTAACACGATGACGAAACGGATGGCTCACGGCTACGATTACAGCATCTAAAGCATGGTGAAGATCATTTTCTTCACGATTTTTATTAAAGCCCCAGCGTTTTCTCATAAGAGAGGTATAGGCGCCATTAACAGTATAAACGTACTGTTTCTTGCCTTCTTCTACACGGAATTCCAAATTATCCTCGATAAAGTTTTTTAAGAATCTCGTAATATAGCGAGTATCATTTAAATGTCTTGACTTGAATGATTCTGCCTGCTCATCATCGAAATTCTTTTTCAACATTAGATCCTTTTTCTTTTTACTCACTTTTAAAGTTGTGACAAATGATGTAAATGCTTGCCATTTTGATTCATCATGACCGAACCACTCAAATGGGGTTCTGTTTTGTTTATTTTGATTCTCTTTAGCTAACACAAGGACTTTATTTGAATTGCTGTCATCAAAACTACGACTATATGGGATAATATGATCTACTTCACCATAACCAGATTCAAATAGTCGATCAATTGAAATTGGCTCGAAAGAATAGGCACAACGTCCGTTTTGTTCCTGCCATAATTTGTATTTTAATATATCATGCCCTCGTGGATCACTGAATTCGGGATGCAATTCAAGAATACGGTTTTTGGCATCTTCGTTGATAAGACGATTTTTATTGTATAATTTCTCTAAATCCCGACGTTCATTGTAAGGACGCCCCATCTCTCTCGCTAACTCAACATAAATTGCAGAAGGAGAACCATATCTTTTAATGATACTATTAATGATTTTTCTTGTTTGTGATAAAGAACGAATGACAACTGGATTTGCAATTTCATTAGCAGGAATAACTGGAAGAAGATGATGTTTCTTTAGACACGTTTTTTTACTAAACTCATATCCAGCTTTTTCGCAGGCTTCATAATATAAATATCCATCCTCTAAATACGGGAGAATATTATTTAACGCTTTTAGCGATAAATGTCCAAATTTCGAAAATGATAATGCCAATAATGAATCAATTAATACATCATCGTATTTTTGGTTTGCCAGATTACTTACTTGTTTACCTCGCTCATTCACATATGAATTGGTTAAATAATCACGAATATCTTGATCATCCTTAAATACTGTCAACGCATAGGCAAATGTATCCATATCAATTGGTCGATACGCATTTGCAAGCTCTTTTCCTTCTGCTGCTTCAATCGCTTTTCGAATTTTCCATTGTCCTTCAAGGGATAGAAAAGTTACATTTTCATTTTTTTCAGGCGGTAAAGAAGGGTCATAAAATAGTTCATTAAATTTCTCTGTTTCTTTTAAATTGAGAAGCTTGCGTAAATCTTTATATTTAACTTCTTTTTTATGTAACAGTGAAGCAATAGCCAATTGACGTTCTGCATCCGTAAGAGCTCGTTGAGGGTCAGAGGCTGAGAGGATTCTTAATCGATTCAATTTATCTAGTGCACGAAATCGTTCAAAGGTATAAGAAAATTTGGGTGCTCGATTTTCAGCTTTTTCGAATGTACAATTACCAATTTTACTTAAAATATCATCTTTTGTTGCAAAGGGGCGTTGTGAACTCCATATTTGAACATACTCTTCCTCATTTTCATGGGTTGCAAATGTCTGCCCCCATTTCCGTTGACAAGCAAAAATTAATCTAATTTCTTTCTCAAGTTCAGTTCGAGAAATGACATGGGTATATTCTCCACCCTTATTTCGTTTACGTCCATTAAATTTTTCTTCCTCTAACAATAACATTTCAGCGACAGTTCTATATCCTTTTTCTTGCATTAAAATCGCATTTTCTTTTACTGCACTTAGAACAACACCAGTTTCCGTTTCTGCTTCTTCACTTTTACGGTTAGACTTAAATCCACGATTCTTGGCAAAATGAATTAATACTCTTGCAAACTCTCTTTCTGTTAACTTCCGTTCAATTCCATTTACTCGAATTAACCAAATATCAAGATCTTCTGGCCTCCATTCATATAACTGGTTCATTTCTACTTGGGTTAATAGACCCTTTTTTAATATCAAATTCCGAATACGCGCAACACGATAACGTCGTCTTCGAAGCCTTCGTCTAGAAGAACGGGCTTCACGTCTTGGAGCGGCTAGGGATGATCCGTTCTTTGGATTTTCGGCTGCATCAAACACACGTACACCCATTTTTTCAATTCGCTCCATATCCATATTGACTACAGCCCAGCCAACTGATGAAATGCCAATATCAAGCCCTATGCTATACTTCATACGTACCACCCTTTTCTTTTAAATTTTGGTATAAAAAAATGACTAAATCGCTTTAGTCATTTTTTGGGGAAGACTCTGCAATTTGCAGAGCAAGGCGATCCCCAACGCCACGGCATAAAGCCTTACCATAAAAACCCTATATTTCTTGATCTGATATGATGTAGTGACCATTCCCCTAGGTCACTATCTATATTTTAGGGCATATTGTCATGATTTGTCAATTCTATTTCTCAAATTTTGTGTCAATTTTGCGAATTTTGTACTCTTTCATATTTATCACAAATAGATTATTTAACAACTACTCTACACCTAAAACCTTGAAAACCGCATCCTCTGGACTTTGATAGAAGCTAATTTGAAATTTCGCAAATAATTCTGGTGGAACGGTCCCGATATCAACAGCGGAAGCCATAGGCTGCAATACCTTCTTAGCACCCGGATCAAAACAAACTTGCAGGACGTTAGTTAGCTAACTCTTCTACCTTGTTTATAGTACCACTAATACTTATCGCACCAAGCACGACAAATTGACTTTGTACAGGCTTTTGTGTCGCCCCTATAGTGCAATAAAGGCTGCAAGTGACAGCTCACTGGTTAGTCCAATCCCGTGTATATCTTGTATATGCATCAAATAATCCTTCAAAGTTGTACTAATCGAACCACTTATATTTTTACTGTTTGCCTTAAAGTAACGGAATGCAGCAAGGTATGCATTTAACCTTTGGTTTAAATCCTCCTTTTTTCCACCTCGCCGGACGCTCTTAAAAACCGAAATCATTAGATATAGCGATATCAATAGTAAATGGTATTTTGTCATAAACATTTTCTACTGACTCTTCTTCATCCTCTAGAATAAGATAATATTTTTTCGACTTATTATATGTCATGTTTTTAAACACAAATTTTTCTTTAAAAGTTCTCTCTTCTGGCTTGGAAGACTTACAATCTGCAATGATAATATTTTCATTTGATAAGCGATTACCTTCTTCATCAATGAAATATATCTTAAGACGAATTGGTTTTTTCTTGTCCTCGACTTTTACTGTTTGGAAGAAGTCTAAATATGTAATCATGCTGGTGATTTTTCTAAAGATGCTTGTTAGTTTTACTTCAACTTTGCTAATATCATTTTTTCCTGATTTTCCGCGGTCATTTTTAAATTTAATGACCGGAATAACGATTTCTTGCAGCATAGCACCACCATGAACGTAATTGGCACCTGATCCCTGGACCGCAAAGCGATTGGATCCCCTTGGAACGATTACAAATTTTTCATCATCTAAAAGGTAATTCATTGAAAACTTCATTGTTCCTTCATTTTCTAAAGGTATCCCGGAATTCGATAATACAAATCTTCTTTTCTCAATTATTGCATTATCAATATTTTTTATAATTTTATCACTAGCTTGCAACGGATCACGATTATAGATAAAACCATGATCAGCAGTAATAATGATATTGGATGCACTAACACTATTGACTAGATGATTAATTAATGAGCGAATTTCAACAAAAACATCCTCAACAGCATCAAAAACCTCCCATTCAGTTGCCGCATGGTCACCTCTAGCATCAATTGAATTATGATAAATATAAACAAGCTTTTTACCAGTAAGATTCTCACGAAGTTCCTGCCGGTTCATTTCGATTGTGTTTCTATATTGAAGGGCTAGTGACTCGTTTACATATTTTTGTAAGATAGAATTTCTATTTTCTATACCAGATGCCCTTATACCATCAACTATGACTTGTCCATCCTGATATGAAATATATTTATGTGGCAAAAGAACAGCCATTCCAAGGTCAGTATAGGATGGCAACACACCCTGTACAGAAGTGATTTCTGTTGAACCTTTTTTTTCATTATTTAAAAGCTCACTTAATTCCTTAGCGGCTTCATATCGTAATGCATCAGAAATAATGACAAACACTCGTTCACCTTTATTTATATACGGTTGGATCGTTGATTTATAAAAATCATATTGTTGATCCATGCCAGTAATTGCCCAATGATCTTTTAACTCACCTTCAATGGAATTACACCATTTAATCGAAAGTTCATCTGTATACCAATTCGTATAAAGATTCTCTATTTTCTCTTTTATTGATAATAATCGTTCTTTATTTTCAAGCTTATCAAATGCGACATAAAATTTACGGTATGCAGTATCAATTTTAAAATAATCCTCGGTATATGCTTTAACCATTTCATATGGACTTTGTTGTGGAATAAAAAAGTCTAGATCATAATATGCCTTTTTGAGAAAATGAATGGCCTGAATTAATGATTCATATTCATATTTAAATTCTGGGTACCAGTGTAAGGTACGTCGTACAGCAATCATATCAATGAATGTATCATACTGATGGATATCATTATTCAGCTGGTTAGAGATATAATTGATGATTTTCTCATCAAAGATTCGGAATACATCCGTTTTTAAGTAATCTTTTATTTCCCATTCTGCAATATAATCATTAACCTTAACCTTTTTTTCAATCTCAATTGCTAGTTTGTTGTAATCAAACCGATCGGTCTTGTTATTCATAAATTGATTCATCAAGACAATGCAATTTGTAGGTCGACTGGAAATATACTTGATCCATGTTTTTGGGATTGAAGAATTCAAAGAAGCCGATATGTTAGTGAGAATGAAGAAAATAAACAAATCCTGAATGGAACGCTCTCCCAGAGAATAATAGTAATGTTTCTCCATCAGATTCCAAAAACTTTCCTCATCGCCAAACTTTTGAATATGTTCCCAAGCCTTTTTACTTTCTTGATTCAGTTCTTTAAACAAAAGCTTAACCACTTCATCGAGATTATTTAGGGAAATCCTACATAGAGCTGAAAGAACCGCAATATCTACCACTTCATCCGTATATTCTTGGATATTATAAGATTGAAATGTAGAATATCTATCTTTATTATTGAAAAATTTCGCGTATTTCTTAAATACAGGACGAAGTGAATCATTTGTTACACCTAAGTCCCGCATAATGACAGTGATTCTGTCCGTCGCAAATTCGATACTATACTTGTAAACGTCTAGTAGCCAATCCTCTTTTGGATTAGGCTTAGCCATATTTGCATAGATTAAGAAATTGGAATTAGGATCTTTTTTCTCAAGTTCATATTTCGTGGCAAATAAATTATTTTGCGTTAATTCCCAAACCTTTATATTCTCAAGATTTAGGCTATCAATATCTTCAATAAATTCCCCCTCTTCATCATACCAAAATACAACATGGCGCTTCTTTCCATCGGTTAATTCCTTATTAAATGTATCTTGTAAAACCCTGTTTACTTCTTTAAGATTCATAATACACCAACCTAACATTTATAATAGCTCCAGCAGGAATCCATGCCGAATCTACTATATTACTATTTAGAACTTAAATTTTTGCTAATAAGTTTGCTTTAAGCGATTTCTTTCCTTCACCTTGTGGTACTTCGATATTCTGAAACTTTTCATAGTTCACTTTAACACCATCATCCAAATCAATTTCAATTTTTTGATTAGCAACATGGGCAATGACTTGATCATATTGTTGACATTCTAATAATTGCTTTTGTAATTTTTCTTTTTGCTTTTTAGCCTTTGTTTTTTCCTGGGTGGAAACATCGGATTCTTGGATAAAATCTAAACGAGACATTTCTGCTTCATATTTACGCTGTAATCTGTGCAAATAATCCGTTCTGATTGTTGCCACTGTCCCAATATCATAGCGATGCATGTAGATCAAGGCTTTAAAACCATCATTCTTACCGCTGTCAAACAACCAATAGATTGGACGTTTTTGGTATGTTTGAAGATGATCTTTATAAAACTCTTTTACAAAATACCGACGGATACGCTGGCGGGATGTTTCGTTTACTTTTTTTCCCAAAGCATCGGCTATAAAACTGAGATTTTCTTCTAGAGTATCCTGACCAAATGTCACACGGACAAAATCTATAAAACGACTGACAATGTCATCTTCAAAATATTCATCATCTGTAATTGGGATGATATTATCTAAATCGACTTTAAACTTCTCATACTTCGATTCATCAAATTCGCCACCAGCAAAGACCAGCCCCCCCTGATTTAGAGAGTAGCGGCCCAACATACAGCCAACAGCATACGAAAGAAAAAACTGAATATCACGTTCTTTATCCGCTCTGCGAACAGTAACATCTTTATCATCAACTTCTGGCGTAAGTTCATTTTGTAAACCATAAATGTCAATAAAAATACGGTTTAATTCCTCTTCATTTTGTTTCATTATTTCAATCCGACTATTTACCGACAATTCCCACTTTTCATAAGAAATACTGATACTTTCAGTGTGTGTTTTATTAATTAAAAGCGGGGAATATTTGAAATCCCATGACAATTCGAATGAATCCCAATCCACATTGGATAATTCAATATTTTGTAAAGTAATTTTGTGAATTTCTTGTTCTGGATATTTAAGTATAGGTAATTTTTTTAAATCTCCAACTTGAAAAGCCAATGAAGGATTAATCATATTCAAAAAATAAGATGTAACTTTACTTGCCAGTAATCCTAATAATGAAATTGGAGCATCAATTATACAACAACCTGCAGTATCAAATATAAATCCTTTTGGATAATATCTAATTCCGAATCTTGATGTACTTATCCTCGACCAGGAAATAGTAGGTTTAAAATAGTCTTCTTCATTAGTAATTTTCCACCCTAAATTTTCACCGAGTTGAGGATAGTTTAATTTGGTATTTTCTTTTATATCAAATCCATCATTCTCCCAATTAACAACATAATCATGATTACCATACCATTTCCTAAAATCCCCACCTTTGTTATAGGGAATCCATTTGTGGTTTTGTTCAAATGCTTCATTTTTGGATAAACTAAGTCCAATATCATTAAAGCCCACCTCATACCATTTTCTTAGAAAGCGCTCATTATTGCCTGTACGCATCCCCATTTTTGGAGTAGAAATATCATTTAGCTTTTTACTATCTCTGAATATTTTTCTTGTTTGTTCACTTCCCCAATATGATATTGAGTAGTTTGGCAACATTTTAATTTCATTTTGCTTAACAAAATATCTGTTCTCTTCACTAAAGAATTCTTTTTCTTTCAAAACGGAATTTGAATAACCTACTAGTCGGACATAAACACAATTATAATTTATATTATTCACCTTTTTTAATACATAAGAAGTACTTTGTACAACTTCCCCGCCAACTTCCTCGAATGTTTTTGTACCAAGATGTAATAAATTTATTATTGTTTGATTTTCCAACATTTTTTCTCTCAATTTTTCAAAGCTACCTAAAAACATCCATGTATGTTGATTGATTGTGGCATTAAAATAACCTTCTTTGGTTAATTTGTTTATTTTTTCAATAAATACTGCAAATAAATCAATTTTACAATCCCTATAATGACGGCCGAGGTATGTTTTTAGTACTTGAGACATACTATTCTGCCCCATATACGGTGGATTTGTAATAACCGCTTCATACTTCTGACTCATGATTCTCGCCTGTTTGACAATAGCAGGGAATTTTTCAAGAATAAGGTCCCGATATTCCAGCGAAAACATATCACTGATTTCTTCAAGTATTTGCATATTATCTAGTTTCTGTTCTATTGATTCAAAATCGATATTATTAACATCCAAAATTGAACCATACTCTTTTGCATCTTTAAATACATTCAATAAATATTGGACATCCTCTTTTTCTAATGAATTTCCAACAAAATAATCTAAAGTTTCTTCAGAAATCCCATTGCTCTCCTGTATAGAACAAACATTCAATTCAATCTTTTTTCTAAATATCCTACGGTTATAACTTCTTGCTTTCATCATTAATGCAAAATAGGCTAATTGCGCTGCACGGTCATCTATATCTAGCCCATATAAATTTTTCTCTAAAATTAACTGTGGAATATCTTTTTCTGCATAACCTGCATTTTTATAAATTTGATATAGTACATCAAAAGCATAAACAAGAATATGCCCTGAACCCATACAAGGATCCAACACTTTTATTTCTTCGGGAGAAAGCTCCTTATTTATTATTTTCCCTAATTGTTCTTTTACTTCTGGCTCTTGTTCAGCATCCTCTAAGTAATACTTCCACTCTTTTTGTAATTCCTTATCAGGATGCGATTCAAGCCATAACCTTCCTAATGAGTTTTCAACCATATACTGAACAATCCATTTTGGTGTAAATAATTGTGTGGCTGCCGGAATATTTTCCTTTGTAATCTTCTTGTTCTTTTTCAAATCAGCGAATACTTCATCTTTTTTTTCAGAAATATAATACTGGTATAACCAGCCAATAATCTCAACTTGCTCTTTCCAATCTTCCTCATCAATCATAGATATTAAATCACGGACAACAGAACCTTCTGTCAATAACTTATCGGGCAGTAGTAACTCTGTATAATCTTCAATCTGCTCAAACATCATCGGCATTATTTCACCGAGTTTGTTACATTGTTTTACTAATATGTATTTGAATAATTCTTCCGTATTATTTTCATCTTGCAAACGGTAAACAACGTCTAAATCAAGCTCTAGATCGTCAGCTATGTTCAATACTTCCGACACTGCATCAGGTTCTACTTTTCCACTAACTATGGATGAAAGAACTCTTACCCCAGTTGGGAGGTATTCATTTACTTCCATAAACCGGACAGCTATCAATCGATTAAACCATGTATAGGCAACTTCCTCAATTACTTGATCACATCCCTTGTCTTTGATTTTTTGTAAGAGCATGTCCCGCTGTTTCTTCTGAAATTTTCTAAAAAATATATCATTAATACGAAAACCATCTTGGTAAACATCTGGTTCTTTTATTTCATTTTTAGTGATTCCGAGCTCATAGGCCTTATGTTGGATGGCATCCATTAATTTGACCCGAGCAGTAACAGCAAAGTTTTTTATTGCTGATTTATTCATGTAATGCTCCTCCAATTCCCGTTGTGTACAAATAGGGAAAAAGTTTATATCTTCTTCCCTTCTCATACTGATTCAAATTCATGCAAGGTCTAATTTATCGAAAAGTTGATCATCCATTAATTTTGCTAAATATTTAATTTCATTTATGGAAATTCTACGTTCATACAAAGTATCAGGATCAATGTGCAACTCATTTGGCCAAGCTACCGTTCCGGCATCTTCATCTACGTACACTTGACTAAATACTTTTTCATCTTTTAGTATGTTTAATACTCCGTTCATAGAAGGTCTAATATCCACAAGTCCTTTTTCGCCATTATCAAATTCGATTAATAACCAACCGGATAAAGGTAAAGGTTTTACTTTACAAATTTCTCTCATCAAAAAAACCTCCTAGGGTAATGGTGGAATCTTACTAGGAACTTCCCCTTCTTTACATGCATTCCATGCCTTAATCATATCAATTTTATTCATCTCCAGCCATTTCAATACCTTCTTCTCTTTAATACGTGGCAAAGGCTGATCACCATCTAAATATTCCCCATTTATAATATTAATTCTTGTTTTATCTGGTCCTCTTACATGGAAATGTGGGGGATCGTGATCATCAAAATAAAGATATATTTTCATTCCATAAAACTCACATATTTGTGGCATTTTATCCTCTCCCTTTAGGATTTAAAACCAATTATAGTGAATCTAGGATGAGCTATACTAACCTTATTATCATATTTTCTTTTAGTTCCTTTTTTAACTCGGTACGTAATTCGTTTAATAAAGTTTCTATGTCATCTTCATTTTCAATTGTTTTTGTGCCACGAAGAACAGTCGTTTTACTAATTGTTTTTGTTTCTTTATATCCTGCTGACGGTTCAACAATTATTGTGCCTTCCGTCCCTACCGGTGAACTTATTAGAGATGGGCTAACTGGCTGCTTACGTCTAGCGATTTCGATCGTGATTTCATCTATACAACGTACTTTCAGTCGATCGCTTTCTGTTTGCATCGCAATAGCTTCATAGAAATTATTTACACGTTCTAGGCGATTTTTTAAGTCTGCAAAACTATTTCTAAATGTTCCACTGAACCTTTCTTTTATACTGGCATCTTCAGATAACTCTTCAATCACAACTTTAAGGTCTTGGTCAATCGCTTTACTGATTGGTTCACACTCTTTCTCCAGCAAAACAACGAAAAGATCATCAAAGTCCTTATATAACCCAGGCAATTTTTGAATATTATCGTATGGTTCACTATGTTTGACTATTTTTTCTATTGAATTAATAATTTCTAGAACCTTTTTATCCGTAACATATGAACGATTATTCTCAAAGATATCTAGGCGTTTGACAGCATTATCGTAAAGGTCCCTTTGGTTTTCAAAGAACTTTTTTACATCGCCTACATCTTCAGCATAATCCAATAAATCATCCTCAAATTCTTTTATTTGTTGATAAAAAGTTCCTGTATCTGAAATGGACAGTAATTTTTCAATGGGCTTTTTACCGTCAGTTAAGATGTTCTGTCCAGGATATGATTTATTTCTGTAATTCGCTAGCAGTAAATTGATTTCATTCTGCTCTTTTTGTAATAGTTCCTTACAACGATTCATTAAACCATCTTCATCACTTGGGACAGCTGTAATCCCAAACATGTCTTGTATGATATCCTTTGTAAGTTTAATTAATTGCTGAGAAATCCTTTCCCTCTTTTTAACAATTACTTTATCAACATAATCACGTTTGGTTACATAATTCAGAATATCACGATCAGATGTATTTAAAGTCGATTGGTTTAATTCTAATTTTACTTCCTGTCCCTTAAAAAGTTTGATAATTATGGCGGTCGTATCTAATTCATTCCATCCATACGGCTGTTTTGAAAAGTAAGAAGTTATTCCTTTGATTGTAATTTGTTGTTTTCGAGAAGTAAGTCTATCTATATAGCTATTTACCTCTTGGTTTGCAAGTTTATTGGGCTCGTCATCATTCGTTAAGGTTAATTGGCTTGTATTTTCTTGAAGTAAATCATGTAACTGTTTTGTTGTGTCAATATATTCTTTTACATAATTTAGTTTGCTAAATAGATTTTCAATTAAAGCCGTAAATGCATCATTAATTCTCTCAATAGGATTTTTTTCTTTTACATCTAGTTGTTGCGAATTTACATATACTTCAGCAATTCTTAATGCTTCTGTTAAATGTGTTGTCACACGCTCTTTTCTTTCTGTCACTTCACGTGCTTTTCGGGTTTTAATATCCTCAATAGCTTGAGAAACGGATGAACCACTTTTCACTTTTAAATACGCCTGGATTTTCAAAATATTTTCCATTTCGTCCAGATAAGAGGTATCAGCAGATAACCTTAAAATGACATTATTTTCACGCATCGACATCATCTTGAGCTCAGATTGGTTTAAGTCAGCTGCTGCTTCATAAAATGGAGTAATAATTTTTAATCCGATATCATGTGTTTGTATTCCTAATGGCCGATCATCAATGATTGTGTTAAAGCTAAAATGATACCTTGTTGAATAGCGATATTTTTTATCAGAATAAATTCCACCAAAAATTTCTTCACCAATTTTTTGAATCACTTCGGCAGTATCGACATGCATATTGTTAATTTCGCGGTTTACGTCCTGCTCATCATTAGTTAAGAATATATATTCATCGCCATTTTTCTGAATTAAGGTTTCTTTTGCCAATCGAATAAGGGATGCTTCCATTTCCTTTTTTAAATCCAATTTATCCACATCAATATGATCGACCATTAAAGTTGATAAGTTTTCTAAATTAGATGGCATTTCTTTCACATATTTGATTAGAAATAATAGCTTTAGAATTTCAACATCTGGGTCTTTTAGTCGGGAATTTTTCTTAGCATGGATAATGACTGTACGGATGGATGAATCTAGGAAAGATTCAATTGTTTCATAAAATGCCGAAAATGGGACCAATGTTCCTTCCTCACGCTCAGCAAAACGGATGGCAGATTCCTGAAATGCACTTAAAAGAGAACGTTCTCCTTCTGATAAACTTTTGCCTGAAGCACCGTGAATCCTTACACCTGTAAATACTTTTTGCAGAAGGTTAAATTGGTAAGGTATAAATGGATAAACATCTACGAAATCCTCTTCAGAAGAGAAAGATTTCATTTCTGCTGTATCCTGTGAAAACACAAATAGATTCTTAAGGATAGAACTCTTTTGCCGATAAACTTCTTTTAACGTAGCCTTACCTTCATCATTCTTTATAAGAATACGTTTTTTGATGACTTCATCAACGTAAGCACTGGATAAGCTGAGCTTGGTATCAAAACGACCCTGGATTTTAGAAAAATCATTCCCTTTTACACTTAATACAGAATCAATGTCCTCTTGGCTCGTTACAACTATCCATGCTTTCCCACTGCAATGAATACCAAATTGATGTACAACGGTTTGTAAATTCAACATCGATTGTGAGTTATCACCAATATACTGTCCTACTTCATCCACTAGGAAAACAACGTGATGATCCTTTGTATCAGGTTGCTTTCTTTTATCTTCGATATAGTCACTAACTCTTTTTGCGAATTTCTCTATACTAATTGAGTATTCCTGCTCTGCTAGTTCAAACCAATGCCTTGCTGCATCTTCACTCATTTTAGTCGTTCTACATAATGCCTCAATGATTGCATCTTCCTCATAATAAAAATCCTCTCTTGAGTCTTCCCATTTGTTCCCAGAAACTTCTTCAAATATTTCCTTAAATTGTTCATAGAGCCCATCTTTAGCCATCTTTCGTTCAATATCGGCAATCCATGGAATTGAGCCACAAAAACCTTGTATTTCATTAAACACTTTATTTAGGACCTTTACAATTGAATCTTTGTCGGCTTTTGAATCGGATTCACTTTTTGCGTCAATATCAAAGAGGATAACGTCTGTTGTGATGTCACCAGCCATTTTTAAATCAGCCAAAATCATCGGATCTTGAATTTTTTTATCAAAAAAGCTTATTGCCTCTTTCCCATTCACTATTTTATTTTCGATAAGATAAGAGAGGATTTTTAGAAAGTGCGATTTACCACTTCCAAAGAAGCCGGAAAGCCACACTCCAACCTTGTCAGTGTTTCCTCTTATCCCTTTTTTATAGGACTGAAAGAAGTCGCCAATATGCTTGTGGAGCTCATTTGTAACAACAAATTCATCTAATTCCTGATAAATGTTTTTTTCATCATCTTGGCCAACCTTTACTACACCCTTAATATCACGGTGAATAGGTTTATCAAACATTTTTTGAATCTGCACAGTAATCCCCCCATATGCTTATTTATCAATTAGTTGAAATGCACGATAGTAATTGTCATCTTTAATTTCCCCGAAGAGGACGAGTTCTTGCCCGTCGTAAACACCAGGAAAAAACATTACAACAGGTACCTCATCAACTTTTTTTTGTAATGTATTTAACACCGTATGTGAACGAATGATTGGAAACGACTTTCCAATGCCGGTTAGAAAAACAATATCATTTGCTTTTACACGGTCTGTGATGTATTGAACAACCAAATCATTATTCAGTGTTAAACGCAGTGCTTTTTTTGTCGCATTTAAAACAAAATTGCTGCCTTTTTTTTCTTCCATCTCAAAATTTTTTTCAAGGAAACCTTTTTCTTGTAAGATTTCTAAAACGACCTCATATAAATCAAATTCTCTAATATGTAAATTAGAATTGTCAGTGTTAACTCTTTCTTTTATATAAGCAACATGGTCCCTTACTAACATTTCATACTTTGGATCATAATCGAAAATGTGATAGCCAATTTCATTTCCAAGGCCCTTACTTTCTCTGAATGACGTCTCTGTTATTCTGGGAAGGATTTCATCTAATCTCTCGTAAATACTTTTCATTTTATTCACCTACTAAAATTTCAATATAAGCTTGGTCCCCTATTTCCATTAAATGCTTTACAACTTCATAATCTATATAGACCCTGTTAATTTCTCGATCACCTTTTTGGTTTTTTAATACCCCCGCCTCGTGAAGGATACGAATATACACCTGTTTCAACTTGTAAAACGTATAATCCTTCCATGATGCAACCTTATTACTTTGTTGTTTTTTTGATTCAAAAAAGATATTAAAGTCCTTATCCGTCAAAAAGTAGTCTTTAAGAACAAACTTTTCTCGAAATACCTCATACATAAACTCAAAAAACAATCTGTCCGTTTTCATAATAGAATAAAGAACTAACATTTTACTTGTTTCAGAATCACCACGAACAATCTTGCCCAGTAAACACTCGTCCAAATCTTTCAAACGTGATAGTGTGGTTGATGCAATTTCTTTTTTTCGAGCTTCAGTTTTAACTTGGAATATATTTTCATGAATTGCTTTGTCCTTTATTTCAAACGCCTTTAGCCCTTGATACATAAGGTCTGCAACCTTTTTCGTCTCTAAAAAAAAGAACGGCCTGGATTTAATTGTTGATTTATACTCTTGAGTTTTTACCATTTACACCCATTCCCTTGGTCCACTTTTTTATATTCTCATTGTACCATTATTTAATTCATGTCAACCTCACATAATTAAATTTGTTAATGGAAATTCGGAAATTTACTCTTTTAATAAAAATTTATTAAGCGAGCACTAACTGTTCGTCCAATACTAGCGGGATTACCTTATAACACAAAGAAGCTGCCCACCAATTTGAGCAACTTCTTAAACAACAAATGTAATATAATCGTTAATAAAAAGTCCACTGTGATAACCTGGAATTTGTCGAGAATTGCAGATTAAAAGACTCTCGAAGTCACAAGTAATCCTTTGTTCGAAGATTTGCCTTCAGTCCTCCACACATATCGTCATTGACATTGAAATCTCTGTAGCTATACACTTCCACAACAATAATGTGTTTAGAATTTCACTTGATAGTCCGATGCGCTGCCATCCACAAAAAAAACAGCCTAGACCCACCATCTAGACTGCCTAACCTAATTCCCAACCTTCTCCTGAACCATTTCACTCTTCAATAGCTCCTTCACCTTCTAATCGACAAGTCCCTGTGACTTGTCGATTAGAATTCTTTAACGCCAATAAACTCTGATTCGCTTATCAAATAAAACTCTGTTCCTTTTTGTAACCATTAAATTGTCTTTTTAGTCTATATGCTTTCATTGAATAACTCCTAGCTATGAATTTTGCTAAGGTCGCAATCTTAAACTGTTTTCTAATTTTAAGGTAGAGCACGGTATTCACAGGGTACCGTGCTCTACCAAAAAGTTATTTAACACATTCACCAATTTATTTAGCTGCTACCAACCTTGGAATTGCTTCACTCCAAAGTTTATGAAGTTCATCAACCGTATCTTCAATTACATGTTCACCGTTTACAGATACAATCAATTTCCCATCGTTAGTTACCGAGCCGATTTGTCTCGCTTCTGCCCATAGATTTTGAAATTGTTCTTTGTTTTCTGCTTTTACAGTTACTAAGAATCTTGATTGTGATTCGCTAAATAACGCTACCGTTGCGTCGCCAGTTAAGCTAACCTCTGCACCTAAACCTTGTCCATTAAACAAATTCTCAGCTAAGGCAACAGCAAGACCGCCTTCAGATAAATCATGCGCAGATACGACAAGACCTTCCTTAATTGCCGTCGCCAGCAGGTTTTGACGGTTCGCTTCCACTTGTAAATCAATCACCGGCGCTTTGCCTGAATATTTTCCAGCCATCACATTTTGCAGTTCACTTCCACCGAATTCAGAGAACGCGTCACCAATTACATAAACAAGGTCACCATTATGTTGGAAATGGCTTGGTGTCACATATTTTGTATTTTCGATTAGTCCAACCATACCGATGATAGGTGTTGGAAGAATCGCCTCACCTTTTGATGTATTATACATGGAAACATTGCCGCTGATAACTGGTGTCCCAAGGGCAAGACATGCCTCGCTGATCCCATCAATGCTTGCCTCCATTTGCCAGAATACTTCTGGATCAGTTGGGTTACCATAGTTCAAGCCATCTGTAATCGCAAGTGGTTTTGCACCAGAACAAACAAGATTACGGGCTGCTTCAGCTACAGCAATTTGTCCACCAACTTTTGGATCTAAATAAATATACCGAGAATTACAGTCCGTCGTAATCGCAATCGCTTTATCCGTTCCATCAATTTTCACAATTGCCGCATCAGATCCAGGACCAACAATGGTGTTTCCCAATGCCTCTGGGTTATATTGCTTATATGCCCATTCCTTGCTTGCAATTGTCGGCTGCTGCAGGAGCTGTCTTAACATCGCTTGATGATCGCCTACTGCTGGAACCTCATTTTCCATCGCTTGAAATTCTCGATAGTATGCCGCTTCTTTTGCTGGCAAATGATAGACAGGTGCCTCATCAGCTAAAATATTGACGGGAATATCAGCAACAATCTCACCATGCTGCTTAATTCGGAAAGTTTTCTCCTGTATAACCTCACCGATCACGGCCGCATCGACATCATATTTCGCAAAAATATCAAGAATTTCCTGCTCTTGACCTTTTTTCGCGACTAATAACATCCGCTCCTGTGATTCAGACAGCATAATTTCATAGGCATTCATACCTTCTTCGCGCTGTGGGACAAGGTCAAGATTCATCTCAACTCCCGTTCCCGCTTTAGCAGCCATTTCACTTGCAGATGATGTTAATCCTGCCGCACCCATATCTTGAATACCAACTAATGCATCCGACTGAATGACTTCCAGGCATGCATGCATTAATTTTTTACCGATATGTGGATTACCGATAGCGACTGCGGACTTATTCTCTTCTTTTCCAGCTTCAACAACTTCCGAAGAAAACGATGCCCCGCCAACTCCGTCTTTTCCGGTATCCCCACCAGCATAAATAACTAGATTTCCTACACCTGCAGCAATACCTTTTTGCACATCATCATGATGGACAAGCCCTACTACCATTGCATTGACTAATGGATTTTCTTCATATTGCTCATCAAATTGGATCTCGCCACCAACAGTTGGAACATCGATTACATTGCCATAGCTAGCAATCCCACGGACAACCTCAGAAAACAACATTTTTGTATGGTCATTATCTAGATTGCCAAAACGCAATGAATTCATGGCTGCAATTGGTGTTGCTCCCATCGAAAAGACATCACGCATAATTCCGCCAACACCTGTTGCTGAACCTTCAAATGGCTCGACAAATGATGGACTATTATGACTTTCAATTTTAAAAACAACGGCTTGATTATCTCCGATATCAACAACCCCAGCTCCTTCGCCAGGTCCTTGTAAAACATGGCTTCCTTTTGTAGGGAACCTTTTAAGTAAAGGTTTCGATGATTTGTAGCTGCAATGCTCAGACCACATCGCAGAGAAAATACCCGTTTCCGTATAGTTTGGATGACGTTTTAATCGATCCTTTACGTTTTTGTACTCTGCGTCTGTTAAGCCCATTTCCTTGTATATTTGTTCCTTTTCAATTTGCTCTGGGCTAATTTTAGGTTGTGACATCAATAAATCCCTCCAAATAACTTTTTCAACAAAATACGCACTGTCCTGATATCTACTGCTACACTTATCTTCATCTATCCACTATATCATAGCCACAACGGCAGATTTTGACAATAAGCAAAAATTATCTACCTAATTTATTATTAATCTCGGCTGTGTTTACATTCCCGCAAACCAAAAAGCGCCTGTCATCGCCCGATTCTATCGTTTACCGGGTGAGGACAGACACTAAAACCTAAATATCTAAAATTTTATGATGTTTTTGAATATGGCGTTAATGATATCGCCTCTTTTTAACGGCCCTAGTTTCTGGTACTCTTCCATCGTTATTTCCGCTTCAAATACATTAGTTGATTCAATTTGCTGCAATTGAACGCGAACAACGGCGCCAACAGCATGAACGTGGATAACTTTGGAAGGATTGCTGCTACTGTTTATATCCTCTTTAGTTAACCCTGTTTCATAAGGTCTTATATAACCAACGGCATCATCCGTAATTTCGTTGCCGTTTTCACATAAGAGAATATCTCCTTTTAATTTATTTACGCGCCCCCAAAAGCTATAAACGAAAGCATTTGTAGGATTTTGGTAGACTTCCTCTGGGGAGCCCACTTGTTCAATTCCGCCATGATTCATCACAACAACTGTATCTGCCATTTCCAATGCTTCCTCCTGGTCATGCGTCACAAAAATAGTTGTAATATTTAGCTTTTGATGAATTTCCCGCAGCCAATGACGCAGCTCCTGACGCACCTTTGCATCTAGTGCTCCAAAGGGCTCATCAAGAAGCAGCACTTCGGGTTCTACCGCAAGCGCTCTTACCAAGGCAATTCTTTGCTTTTGTCCTCCGGATAATTGGGATGGATAACGATCTGCCAGATGCTCGAGCTGAACAAACTTCAGTAAATTATTAACTTTTTCTGCTATTTTTTTTACCCGGGCGAAGAAGGCAAGGTCTGACCCTTAAACCGAATGCGATATTTTCAAAAATCGTCATATGCTGAAACAATGCATAATGCTGGAACACAAATCCAATTTTACGCTCGTTTACTGATTTATTTGCGAAATTGGCACCATTGAACAGAATCCACTCAGAATCCATAGTTTCCAAACCCGCAATTAATCAAACAAAAGCACAAAAACAAGACCAGCAATGACAGGCGAAACCGCAAAAGGAATATCAATGAGTGTAACTAAAATATTTTTCCCTTTAAATTGAAATTTAGCAATGCCCCAAGCTGACACTACACCAAAAACGGTATTTACAGGAACAGCGACTGCTGCTGTAATTAATGTAAACTTAATGGCTGCTGGTGCATCTGGTTCCACTAATGCCGCAAAATATAGATCCACCCCTTTTTTCAAAGCCTCTGAAAAAATGGCAAGTAGCGGAACTAAAACAAATAATCCTAAATCTGTCACGAAGAACGAATGAGTAAAAAGTAATTCACCTGCAGATCGTACAGATTGAATGATGACTCTTCTTGGTTTCGACCAAGATTTTGCTCGGTAAATCGTTTCTCCATAATCACGCTCTGTTTTTGAGACATCGATGATGTCAGAAGAAGGATAAAGTTCTTCCGCTCCTTAGTTAATATTTCTGCCTGCTTTCTCCCAATAAGGCTGACGTAAAACCTTTTTGTCGATTTTTCCATATGGCGTGAGAGGCAGGGAATCCATGAAAATAATATTTTTCGGACGTTTATATTTGGCTAAGTGCTGCACACAAAAGTTTTGAATTTTTTCCTCAGTAAGCGTTACACCGTTAACTGGAACGATAATAGCGGAAACCACTTCTCCCCAGTCTGAATGTGGAATTCCAATGACGGCAACCTGACTTACATCAGGGTACTGCTGAATAACGTTCTCCACTTCGGAGGTATAAACATTCAATCCTCCGGAAATAATCATGTCCTTTTTACGGTCCAGCAGATAAATATAGCCATCATCATCCATCATTCCTACATCCCCTGTATAAAGCCAGCCATCTTTTACAGTTTCTTCTGTTTTATCCTTTGCCTCATGATAGCAAATCATAGTATATGGCGTTTTCGCAATGATTTCTCCTTCTGTTCCATGGGGTACCCTTTTTCCACTTTCATCCACAATTCTGATTTGAGCCATTAACACGGGCTGACCACAGCTTCTTAATCGCTTTTCATTTGCTGGATCTAACGAATGATCTGATTTTTTAAGTCTTGAAATAAAGTTTGGAGCCTCTGATTGTCCAAAAAGTTGGGTGAACACTGGCCCAAAAATATCTAATCCTTGTTTTAATCTCTCGACTGTAATCGGGGCAGCTCCATATAGAATGGTCCGAAGATTAGAGAAATTCGGTCTTCTATCATTGAGAGTATCTATTACTCTATAAATCATGGTTGGCACCATAAACGTAAGGGTAATCTGATTTTGCTCAAGATGGTTTAGGACCAGCTGCGGATCAAATTTTTTCTCTATAAAATGGGTCGCCCCTTTTGCTAAACCAGCCGCTAATACAAACCCAGCACTATGCGGCAGTGGTGTTGTAAGTAAAATTTTCTCATCATCATTCAGGCAAAGTTCAATAATATGTGATAACAGATTAACCGCAATATTTTCCTTTGTGTGTACAACGCCCTTGGGTAGCCCCGTAGTACCTCCTGTATACATAATGACCGCTATATCCTGCCCTGAACCGATCTCTTCCACGTCATTTTCCGATTCAAAACCTTGAAATTCTTCCCATGAAATAAAACCATCCGGGTGATCTTCCTGACTACCAACAGCAACAATGGTCTCCATTTCAGGAAGTTCATTTTTGATTTTTTCGATCATTTCATAAAAGGCACGATCAACGATTAATACTTTTGTATTTGAATGCTTTAAAATATGCAGAATTTCCTTTTCGCCCAGCATATCATTAAGTGGTACTTTTGCTGCTCCTGCTTGAATAATCCCCATGTCGCTTATAACGTACTCAACGCAGTTCGACATCAGTAATGCAACTCTTGAATTCGCTTTAATTCCGCGACGCATCAAAGCATGGGAAACCCGATTGGAAGACTTTAATAATTCACCGTAGGTTACGGTTTTTTTCTCAAATACTAAGGCGACTTTTCCCCGATTTTTTGAAAAAACGTTTTTATAAATGTCTTTTAATGGTAGTTGAGAAAAACTCACCGCTTGTTCCTCCTTTTTAAAATAATCAATGAAAATCATTTCCTCGTGACCAATTTGATCACGAGGATAAGTGATTATTGAACTACTATTATCTTATAATCTTTAATTGAGCTAACACTGTTTCCGGATCTGCGTTTTCTGGTATTTCACCATATACTAACGTTATACTTCCAGTATCGATTTGTTGGCCGGACCAAAATAGAGCATTTAATCCTCCGCCGATCCTGTCATTTTCTTTTAAGAGAAGGCTCAGTTCCGATAAATCACTCCCTTTCATTAAAAAGAAATCAATGTCATCGTTCTTTTTAACTTCATTATGACTTGTTCTGTTAATAAGCAGCCCTGTAGACCACTGATAATGTCTGGCTATATTGATAACCGGCTTATAAAGAGCTAACATCTCAGAAGAAGCAACAGAAGATCTGTCATCCTCTTCAAGTACAATCGTTGACAGCCCATTGGATGAATACTCCCGTAAATATTCAGCTAAATACATGGCAGTAGCTTCAATCTCATTTTCCCCAAGTGACGGTACTTCGTCAGGACGTATGTTTGAATAAAGCCAGGTTAGCCACATTTGAGGGGATGGTACAACAAGAGCAACCGGTTTTGATCCATTGTATAGATTTTCTATACCAGATAACACTTTCTTGATTACTCCCTTGGGTTCATCAGTAGCCAATATTTTTTTTAGTATAAAGGTCGTTTTTTTTTCAGCATAGTCCTGTAAGAGATCCATATTATTGCTTAGCCATGTTCGATAGAAGTTGTGAATTGAAATACTTAGTACATCTGATTTAATCAAGCTTTGCCCCTGACTAAATATGGATATATACGTATCTTCATTGCTCCACATATTATTCCTACCCGCTACAAACAACCGGTTAGCATAATGAATAAAGTCGATCCAAGCAACAGAGCCTGTTTTTGTACTATTCAAGAAATTCACCTCAGACTAAACCTCCTTTATTCATTGGTTTATTTATTAGATATCCGTAATGCTGCAAGTTCTTCTTCCAGTTCCTGAATGCGAACATCTCTTGGATTAGGAAGCCAAACAGCAGACAAACTTCCTTCCTTCATAATATTGGTAGGGGACCCTGCATAGATGGTATCTTTTTCTTTCCATGACCCATAAAACGGAAGATATTCAGGCGGTGCATCCGTTGTCCAACTCTTAATAAATTCATTATAAGGAACCCCACGTTTTATACGGTTTTCTCTTTCTTCTTTACGAGCTGTTTCTGTCTTTTCAATATCCAAAGCTAATGTTTCTGGATTAAAGAAGACCTTGTAAACACGATTTGCTGTTTCTTCAGAGATAAGGTTTTCCTCAACATCTTTAATAACCAATTCTGGATCACGATCAAGGACGTCACCATATCCTCCACCAGCCCCTTGAGTAATGACGTATAGCTCTCCTTCTTGGGCTAACTCAAATTGCAGCCCTCCATGATGAGTGGAGTAAGTGGCATTTTCAAATGGACGGTTATTCATGAGTTCCTCAAATGTATAAACCATTTTTTTAGGATTTTCTTTCAAAATTTCAAAAACATTAATACCCTTTATTTTTGCAAGTGGATAAGTTGGGCAAGCATAACCGCCAAAGATTCCATATGTTGAAGGATATTTTGATCCAATTGTCGTTGTCATAAACCCAAAATAATCAGAATCCTTTTGCGTTACTATCATTTGATAGCCCTGACCTCCGCGATATTTTCCAAACCCTTGGTTATCTTTCAAAATTTGGCGGGAAAGTTGGATAATTGGAACCTCTTCTTCAATTAATTCCTGCTCCCCCTGCTCCGCCATTGGGGCAAAGATCGGAGCAATTGAATGCTCGCCATCAAGACCATCACGTGCTCCTCCCGGCATACCATTTAAATCGGCACAAAGGTTTCCAACGACTTCCCCATGTTGTGTTATACCACCGTAAATAATGGTCCGAATCATGTTATACCATGGAGCTATCAGATTTGTTGTTTTTTCCGGGCTGTTATATAAAAATTTAGCAAGTGCAGCCTGTGTTACGGTAAAGGCTGGGAAGAACGTCATCATACTTTGAGCATTCGGTACATCAAATGATGCATTGTAAATAGAATGATCATCAATAATAAATTTCATTGGTGCCAGTACAGCCTGGTTTCTTGGCAAATCTGGCCAGACAAAGGAAAGGAATAATTGGGCGAGCATTCCCTTCATTGCACTTGTTACAGAATTGTTCGGCCTATTTGCAAATTCCGGAGAAGAGCCGCGGAAATCAAGAGTTAACTCACTGCCTTTTTTCGTTAATTCTAGATTTACCTTAATTAATAGATTTTCTCTTAGTGTACTGTCGGCAATTCCCATCATCCGAACTTTTCCATCTGGCCATTGAGTTAAGCGACGCTGCACCTCTTCCACAGTATCCTCCAATGTTTTTCTTAATACAGAAATGACAGCATCTACTCCGTATTCCTGAATAGTTTCTTGAATTCTTTGCTGGATTCGAAGTGCAGCATACAATTTAGCCTTCATATCTACTACCATTAACTTGGGTTCACGAACTGAGTTTTGGAAATAGGTAACAAGATCCTTATAGAATTTGTAGTTTCTTCCAACTCGTATAGGCGAAATCGCTAATCCTTGGTCGTATACCTGTTCAGCGGCTGATGGCATTCCACCAGGTTCAATCGCTCCATTTTCACCTTCATGAACAACGGTTACAATCCATGCAATTAGTTCGCCGTTTTCAAATACCGGTAAAATTAAGTTTTGATCAGTATTGTGTACACCGCCATAACGTGCATCGTTATAATAAAAGATATCCCCCGGTGCAACCCCAACTTCCGGATCATTTAACCAGTTTTCAACGATATACTTTACTCCGTATTGCGTACATCCGGAAAAAATCAAAACCCCGCCGGAGCTAACAATGGATAAATCACCGCTTGCAGTAAAAATACCACATACCAAATCCCCCCACTTAGCACCTGGGGCGGCACCAATTTGTTCAAGCATTTCAAATGCCTCATTGGCTCCCGCTTGCATTTTGCTTCGGGCAACACTAATAACGGAAGGATCTGATACTTTTCTAATTGCATCTATTTCTCTTTGCGTTATTGATTCTAGTTTGTGGTTTTGCATTAAGCTTGGTTCAGGACCAAGAAAAAGTGTTGTTTCCTTCAAAAACTGTTCAATGAGTTCTTTCTCACGGTTTGTTGCCTCAATTGCCATCCTGCACACTCCTTTATTATTTTATCGTCGTTAATTTTTGGGAAGACTTCTGCTTTTGTACGAAATCAGTGCTTGATATATTTTTCTTTGCATTTAGAATCCAAGCCGAGTTTTGTTCTCCCATTACTAATTTCCAGCCCGGTTCAATTAAATAGGTAGTACGAGGTGATTCGACCAAGGCAGGGCCTTCAATCACACAACCGGTAGTTAATGATTCTGAACGATATACATTGGTTGAAACCGGCTCATCAAAATCAACGAAATAGCAATCCCGCGTACTCTGTGGCTCCAGTGTTGCTACATCACCTTCAACAGGGCGCTTAAATTCAACTCGTTCAAGTTCAACAAAAGACGTGACACGAATCGTATTAATTCTGATACCAGCTTCAGGCTGTTGGCTTCCTTCTCCAAAACGTTCACCGTAATTAACACTGAAAGCTTTTATAAGCTCCAGTACTTCTTCAATATTGGTCAGACGATTAATTGGCGAAATAACAGATGTCTGCGTTAATTGATTTCCATAGCGCATATCAAGTTCCAAACGATGTTGAATTAACTCTTCATTTATTCCTTGGCGAAGTAACTCTTCTTTTCCTGCTTCTTCTAATTCCGTAACAATAGCATTAAATTTCTCATAGTCGTTAAATAAACTGCGAGTATTAGAATCATAGATATTCAGAAATACAGATTTTTCATGGATATTAACCTGATTCATAATCCCTGCGCCTACTGCAGAAAAAATTGGTGAAAATGGAGGGATTAGAATTCTATCAATATCAAGTACATTTGCGATGCCACAGCAATGTAGTGGACCATTACCTCCGTAAGCAAGAAGCGTAAAGTTTTTCGGATCGTACCCTTTAACGCCAAGCTCTTTAAAAATGGCATGAGCCATATTTGTATCAACTTTCTTCTTGATCTGGCGGGCAGCCTCTACTACCGTTAAATCTAAGTCATCACAGAGTGCTTCTTCGATTACAAACTCTGAACGTTTCTTATTAAGGGCAATATGTCCTTCAGCATAGTATTTAGGATCCAAATAGCCAAGGATAAGATCTGCATCAGTGACCGTTGGGTCTAATCCTCCCTGGTCAAAACAAGCTGGACCTGGTTCGGAGCCAGCACTTTGAGGACCAACTTCTATTTCCTTAAGGGTTTTATCATATCTTGCAATCGAACCGCCACCTGCTCCGATAATTCCTAGGTGAAGCATTGGGACACTCACAAGCCATCTATCTATGATGGGATTGAAATCATAGAATCGAATTCCCCCGCCAACGACAATGCCAATATCACAGCTTGTGCCACCCATATCCATCGCAACTAAATTACCTACATTAAATTCTTCTGCTAGATGTTCAGAAGCGTTGATACCAGCTGTAGGCCCTGAGTGTATTGTCTGAAGCGCATGGGTAGAGTTAAGCTGGGACATACCGCCAATATTGTGAACTACCAGCATCGGCTTATTGTAGCCGTATTCTTTTAATGTCATTTCAAGGGAACTTAAAGCATGGTACATCTGATCATGTAGATAGGCATCTAATATTGCCGAAGTAACCCGAACATATTCTCCTTTTCGTTCCGCAACCTGATGCGATAAAATTACTGGAATGGATCCTAACATATGGGTAGGATATTCTTCCAAGATAATCTGCTCAACTTTTCTTTCATGAACAGGATTTACAACGGAATTTATTAACCCAACAACAAATGCCTGAGCACCACGGTCTACTAGCAAACGTATTTGTTGACGTAAATGTTCTTCATCTAACTCCATAAATACGTTTCCACTTGAATCAATACGTTCACGAACCCCTGCAATCAACTGAGCAGGAACAATGGGAACCGGACGCTTACCGGCTGGTAAATCCATTTGTTCTCTTGGTGTTAATCCATCCCCGTAACCTCTGCCGCGGCTAAGTGGTACCTGGCTCTCGTATCCGGCTGTTGTTAACAAACCAATCTTTGGTCCTTTTCTTTGGATTAAAGCATTTGTCCCAAGCGTGGTAGCATAACGTACAGAATCTAGTTGGGATAAAACCGTATGAATACTTTTTCCTAATTGTTTACATGCCTGCTCCAATGCATCCATAAATCCAAGCGCAAGATTATGGTGTGTTGTCAACGCCTTCGTTTCAAGATAGATATTATCCCAGACTAAGAAACAATCAGTAAATGTGCCGCCAATATCAACACTCACTTGTTTCATGCTTTCTTCCCCTCTCTTTTTAAATAGCGTACTTTTAACGAATTAATATCAAATTCCATGTCATGGATTGGAGGATGCCCCGGTGGCAAGTACTCTACTTCCACCTGTGTTCCACAACTAGGGCAATAGTATTCTAGAATTTGGCACCAATTTGGATCTGGTGCAAATGTAAATTCATATAAATCTGGATTAATAATTGGTTTATGAATTTCAGCTGGATTACGATTATAAACTAATAGACCTTCTTTATAGTTGCTTCTGGCTGAGATAATTTCGTGATCACATTTTCTGCAGCACCAAACTTCTTTTTCTAAATTGATTGCTAAATATTCTGTCATGTTCGTCCTCATTGATTTGTTCCTCCATTCACACTTAGAAAGATATCCCGATTTTCATTGATCTTGAACTGCCAGCCATCAAGAACCCTGCATGTAAATAACTGATCCTCAATAATCGCAGGTCCCATTCCATTTGTTCCTGGTGTCATTTCATCAAACTTATAAACCGGAACATTAATGCTTTCTCCACTTTCACCGATAATAGATTGATATTGAGTTGTACTCGAAGTACATACAGACGTTGCTTTTTCAGCATTAAGTTTATAATGTTCAATCGGCTTGACTACACGTAAATGAATGCGAGGATCGATACCATCCTTAATGCCTGCTGGTAATTCTCCTCCTAGTATATAAGGGATTATGAAATGTTCACCATTTCGGATATAACTAATGCTTGATTCAACGTAACATTCGGAAAAATCAAATCCTTCAGCATACATATCGCGTTTAGAACGCTCAAGCAATTGAGACAATTGTGTTCCAACAGCTGTTTTTGTTGCTTCAATAATGATTACCTGGTATTCATGAGCAACATCGCTAAAACTAATACCAAAGGCACTGAAAATTGCGGCGAGTCGTGGAACGATCACCTCTTTAATACCTGCTTCACGTGCCACACCACATGCACTCATCGGTCCAGCTCCACCGAAGGCAAGTAGAACAGCCTCCTGAACCTGGTCTTTATATACAGCAAGACCCTTTGCAATCTTTTCTTCATAAGCTTTTTCCATTCTTAATAAAGCAGCCTCTAAAGTGATTCCTAAAGGATTAGCTATTTTTTCTAAAATAGCTGCCTTTGCCCTCTCTTCATCCAATACCATGTTCCCGCCAAAATAGGAACGTGAATCCAGTATACCCATCAGTAAGTATGCATCTGTTATTGTTGGTTCCTCCCCTCCACGTGCGAAGCAGGCAGGTCCAGGTACAGCACCAACACTTTCAGGGCCCACTCCAACCTTTCCATTCTCTACTTTAAAGATGGAGCTTCCTCCAGCACCGATACTGATTAAATCGGTTAAGGAAAATGAAGTTGCAATATTTTCAATTCGGCCAAAAATATCTTCTTTAATTCGACCTTGATGAACTAAACCGATATCAGAAGTAGTTCCACCGATATCCAGTGTTAAAAGAGCCGGTATATTATAGTGCTTGGCCAGTACCTTTGTTCCCTCCATACCACCTCGTGGACCGGAACCGTACGTTTTAATCGCTGTTGTTTTAGCAACCCTTGCGGAATTTCCATCATTATGGAAAATAAGCATTGGATTTTTCACACGATAATCGCGCAGGAAATTTTCAGCATTATAAAGAAAACGTTCCATACCGGAGTGTAAAAAGGCATTAATTAAAGCCCCCCATGTTCTTCTACTGTTATTTGGATCATCAACCAGTTCATGTGAAAATAGGACAGGAACCGCTCCAAGGAGATGACGTGGGTATTTACTTAAAATGATTTTTTTTATTTTCTCCTCATCCTTGATTAAAAAAGGCCCACTTAAACAAACGACGATTCGATTCGCACCTTTGGAAAGAAGTTGGTTTACAACCTCAACTCCATGGTTCTCCAAGTCATAGTCTTCTAATTCCGCATTGACCCCAACTACTCGATCATCAACCATCGCAGCAAACATTTCCTTTTCTTCTTCACTTTGGGTTAAATAGGAATAATCAATTCCATCGAGTAAAATTAAACCCAAACGTGGGCCCTTCCTTTGCACAATGGCATTTGTACCAGCCGTAGTGGAATATCTAAGGTATTCTAATTCAGACAAAAGAAGACGAATATTCTCTTCCCCATATAGTTCTTTTGAAGCGCTTTTAATTACTTCAACGAAACATTTTGTTAAATCATAGGGAGTTGTCAATGTTTTGGAACGTACTACCTGATCTTTTTGGATAATACACGCATCCGTAAAGGTACCGCCATTATCAATGGTCATCAATAAACCCATGTTCATATCCCCTTTCCTTTTTCAATTTAAATACAGTTACTTAACCTCCTGTATGCCTTATAAATATGCAAGTATTGTGCCAAGTTTTAGGTGGAATTGTTTTTTAAAAAATTCTGTTTTCCCAAGGGTTTCTGTTTCTATTTTTTGAGGTTTTAACTTTCTCAATATTGTCGCATTGAGAAATAAGCTGTATCAGTGAGACAGATTTGAGATAGCAAAAACGGGGAGCACTACCAAAGAGGGAAAGAATAAATTAACAATAAAAAATACGATTCCCATTTTTAGTGAGAACCGTATTTTCAATTCATTTAATTTATATTTTCTTTAAATGTTTCCGTATCAATTTCATACTGTTTTAGCTTTCGATACATCGTTGCCCTTGAGATTCCCAGTCTATTAGCAGCTTTGGAAATACTCCCTGACTCCATAATAATGGCATCAATTAATTTCTCTTTTTCCGATTCATTTGGGTTTTCAATGACTTCCAATAGTTCCTGTGGAAGGTCATTTGGGAATAAGGTATCTCCTTCCATGTTAAATAATGATTGTTCGATTACATTTTTTAGTTCCCTTATATTCCCCGGCCATAAATATTGTTGAAGACATTTCATCGTTTCTTGTGTAATGTTTACATTCGAAATCTCAAACTGTGGAGAAAGCTGATCAATAAAGTGCTGAACTAAATAGGGAATATCTAAAATTCTTTCACGAAGTGCTGGTAGTCTTAATTGAATCACTCGAAGTCTAAAGTAAAGATCTTCACGAAACTCCCCTTTTCGGACGGCTGCCATTAAATTTTTATGAGTTGCTGCAATAACCCGTACATCAATTTGGATAGGTCTTGCACTTCCAATCCGTGTGACCATTTTTTCTTCCAAAATTCTGAGCAAGTGAATTTGGGCAGTTAATGGCATGTCTCCTATTTCATCAAGAAAAATGGTTCCACCATGGGCCAGTTCAAACTTACCCGGACTCCCTTTCGCCTTAGCACCTGTAAAGGCGCCCGCTTCATACCCAAATAATTCACTCTCAATTAAATCTCGAGGTATTGCACCACAATTAATAGCAATAAATGGTTTGTCGTTTCTTTTACTCGCCTGATGAATCGCTTGTGCAAATACTTCTTTTCCAGTTCCAGTCTCGCCAGAGAGAAATAAGGTAGAATCCAGCATGGCCGCTTTATAGGCACTTTTAACAACTTTTGAAAATGAAGGTGATGATCCTATCATATTTGCAAAAGTATAGCGTGTAGTAGTATTTCTGCCTAAAGGAGTAGAAATGTTATTATTCATTTTAGTTAAAGACTTACTTTCACGGAGTCGAATAGCTGCACCTAAAATATTATTATCAACTAATACTTGTTGAACGGAACAGATGAATTTATGATTTTTCGGCGAAAAATTAATTTCTTCTTCCACATTTTTATTATATCCAAAAAGAACATACCCTACTATTTTATTCAGTTCAGGCCATTCCTCTATAGATGATAATTGACTGGATTGTAATAAAGTTTCCATTTTCTGATTGACTTGTAGTATTTGTTTTTTTGAATCGATTAAAATAACACCATCGTCAAAAGAATCAAATGCGGTACGCAAAAAAGGATTACTTTCTAAAGTACTGAGATAGAAACTCCCCCCAATCATTTTTGATATTTTATGTGATTTTGAGATGGCTAGACCCAATGTATGGTGATTTACGTTCTTCCACTTACCGGAAATATCCAATACTCCCAATAACTCTTTTGTTAAAGGATGAATAATAGGAGCAGCCGCACAAACCCAATCCTGCCATCCGCTGCAGAAATGCTCGGAAAAAACAATTTGTTCAGGCTGCCGACTTTTTATCACAGTTCCAACTGCATTAGTGCCACCCACCTCCTCATTCCAAATAGCCCCAGGCATAAAATGTATTTTCCTGCCTTCTTTTAATATCTGTTGATCACCATACATTTCTAACAATAGACCATTATTATCACTTATAGTTATGATGGTTTCAGTCCTAGAGACTATATCCGCTAAATATTTTAAATCAGGTTGAGCAATCGAAAGTAATTTTTCATTTTTACTTTGATTATCAACCAGATCACTTTCTTTTACTATTTGTTCAATTTTTCGTTTATGGGGGTCAACTCCGAAGACTTTTGACCGATCCCAGGAATGAAGTATCTCTGAACGAATTTTATTTGAAACTTGGCCGTTATCAATAAAAACAGCCCATTCCTTTTTCACCATTGAACTAAAATCACTATATTCATACGTAGATAATTTGGGGTCCCAAGCCATAATATCCCTCCTTAGAACATTAAATCAAAGAGGATTTTTAAAATTATGTATACCAACATAACATTAGAATTAAAACCAAAGATCTGTCCTGACCGCATAAAACCCTATTTTGTCAAATTCCTTCTTACAGTGATTTTTTATAAATATTATACCACATTCAATCTCCTTTTTGGCTTTCAACCTTCTGAATATTGTGAATATTTAAGGTATATATCCTTTATAATATAAAATCCATTTTACGTTGTAAAGGGATTGTTATAAAAAAACTGTGAGATCGGCCTTTAAAACAATACCAATTACATTATTGCTGATTTATTCATGTAATGCTCCTCCAATTCTTATTGTATATAAATAGGGAAGAAGTTAATATCTTCTTCCCTTTTCTAAATTATTCAAATTCATGCGAGGTCTAATTTATCAATAAGTTAATCATTCAAATGTCGGATTCCCTCTCAAAGTATGCTTTAACACCTTCCCACTGGCATTACGTGGAAGTGTATTCATAAACACAACTTCTACAGGCAATTTATATTTGGCCAATCTTGTTTTGCAATAAGAAACAACTTGCTCTTCCGAAAGCTGTTGTCCTTCCTTTAAAACGATATACGCTTTTGGCACTTCTCCGTACACTTGATGTGGTATGCCAATCACTGTAGCTTCTAATATTTCCGGTATTTGATATAATACTTCTTCAACCTCTATTGGATAAATATTTTCCCCGCCACGAATAATCATATCTTTTTTACGGTCAACAATATACAATAAACCGTCTTCATCAAACCGCCCCAAATCGCCACTATACATCCAGCCATCCCTAAGTACTATTTTTGTTTCTACCTCATTTTTAAAATAACCTTTCATGACTTGTGGCCCTTTAACAATAATTTCGCCAACTTCACCTACTGGTACAGCATTGCCTTCTGGATCAACTACTTTAACCTCTGTCCGCGGCAGAATTTCACCGACTGAACCAATTTTGTTGAGCGCATAATGATCTTTTAGCGTCGTTGCGCCAGGGGAATTTTCCGTTTGTCCATATAAATTTTGCACCTTGATGTTTGGGAATTGCGTTTTTATTTGACGAACCAATTCATATGGCATCGGTGCGGCACCGTATGCAAATAATCGTAAATTTGATAAGTCCATTTCCGCCATCCTCGGCATATTTAACATAATGCTATACATTGCTGGAACTCCAAAAAATATCGTCACCTTCTCTAGTTCCATCGTATTTAGCGTTTTTTCAGGTGAAAAAGCCTCTTCAATTACAACGGTGCCTCCCTTGTAGATTACCGGTATACTAAAACAGTGGGTAGCAGCACAATGAAAAAGGGGTGTTGAAATTTGCATACGATCCTCTGTTTTCAGCTCCAACGCTTCTCCCCAAATTTGGACGATAGCCCTGACATTACCTGCCGACAGCATTACACCTTTTGGTCTTCCTGTAGTACCAGATGTATAAAAAATAATGGCGGTATCATCCTGATCTACTAACGCTTCCAGAAATGGTATAGAATTATCAAGAAGAATGTTTTCAAAGGTAGAATCCTTCCCGACTACCAACAGATTCTCAAATTGATCAAGATTAAGCTGATGAATAATCTCATGAAGACGATCATCATAAATAAGCGCTTTTGCTTCAGAGTGAGTCAATATATATTCAACTTCCGAGGCTGTTAATTTTGTATTAATAGGTGTTACCGTAAAACCACCTAGTTGGCAGGCATAATAACATATTAAAAAATAATCCGAATTGTTAAGTAATAAAGCAATTTTATCTTCTTTTTGATAACCTTTTGTTTGAAAATAGCCCGCTAAATTCTTGGCCTGTTGGTAAAACTGGCCATATGTAGTTTCTCTACCTTGAAATGTTGTAATTACCTTTTCAGATTGCACCCTTGAATGTTCTGCCAACTTTTCGAATACAAACATCGATCATAACCCCTTTCAAAATTGTACTGATTTAGCCAACCACACTTCCACCATTCTGGCTTCCAGTTCATTTACAATCTATTTTCAATTTCTTAGAAGTTATAAATCTAGTTGTTTGGCAATAATGGTTTTCATAATTTCAGTGGATCCTGCGTAGATACTTGCAACAGGAGTATCCCGATAACGTCTAGCAATCTCATATTCTTCTATATAGCCGTATCCACCATGAAGGTGTAAACATTCTGCAGCAACCCGTTTTGTCATTTCAGTGATCCACCACTTTGCCATAGATGCTTCTTTAATTAGCTTTTCACCTTTTGCGTGTCGCTCAACTACTTGATGGATGAAGGAACGACCAAGCTCGATTTCTGTCGCCATTTCCGCAATTTTAAACTGTGTATTTTGGAATTTACTAATTGAGGTACCAAAGGCTTGACGATTTTTCACATAATCAATCGTCAAACGCAGCATCTCCTCCGCTTCAACCAGACACTCAATCGCAACCACTAACCGTTCTTGCTGTAATTTGTCCATCAAATAATAAAACCCTTTCCCTTCTTCACCCAGCAAGTTGGAAACAGGCACCTTGGCATCCTCAAAAATGAGTTCTCCAGTATCACTACAATGCTGCCCAATTTTGTCCAGCTTCTTTCCTCTTTTAAAGCCTTCCGTCCCATTTTCAACGAGAAGTAAGCTTATCCCCCTATGGGAAGGGGAAGCTTTTGGATCTGTTTTGCAAACTAAGACAACTAAATCCCCATAAATAGCATTTGTTATAAACGTTTTTTCTCCATTTACTATATAATAGTCCCCTTCACGTCTTGCGGTTGTTTTGATGTTGGCTAAATCCGAGCCAGCTCCAGGTTCAGTCATGGCAACTGCGGTAATCACTTCACCACTTATACATCCAGGCAACCATTTTTGTTTTTGCTCTTTTGTTCCCAGTGATGAAATGTAGGGGCTTACAATATCAGTGTGAAGAGTCATACTAGAAGCCAATCCCCCTCCAACCTTTTGAAGTTCTTCAATTAAAATCATTGAATACGTAAAGTCTAAACCTAATCCCCCGTACTCTTCTGCAATCCACGGACAAAGGAATCCATTTTCCCCCATCTTCAACCAAAACTCTCTTGGAATCTTTTGCTCTTTATCCCACTGGTTATAATAGGGATAGGCTTCTTTCTCAAGCATTTTTCGCAGTGAATTTCGAAATATTTGATGTTCTTCCGTAAAAAAAGTTGCTTCCATTTTCAAACCTCCATTTTCGAACTAGTTTAAACACCTTTATTTTTATCCATATTTATAAAGGCTATGAGTATTGATAAAACCCTTTGCCGCTTTTTCGTCCTAGCTCTCCTACCGCAACCATTTTTCTTAACAATTCTGGGACTCTATATTTTGAATCTTGGGTTTTAATATATAATGCTTCTTGTATATGTAGCATCGTATCTAATCCAATCATATCTGCAAGTCGAAGTGGTCCAATCGGATGATTGGCCCCTAGCATCATACCTTTATCAACGTCCTCTGGAGATGCTGTTCCTTCATCCACTAGAGAAATAGCTTCACAAATCAGCGGAACAAGAAGACGATTAACTACAAATAAAGGGGTGTCATTCACACGTATACTTTCTTTATTGATTAATGAAACGAACTCTTCCGCTTTTTCTAGTGTTTCATTAGATGTTTCTTCCGTACCCGTTATTTCTACTAGATTCATCAATGGGACTGGATTGAAAAAATGCAAACCACATACACGGTCACGACGATTTGTTGCGGAAGCAATTTCTGAAATTAGCAAACTGGATGTATTAGAAGCTAGAATTGTTTTCCGTTCACATAATTCATCAAGCTCTTTAAATAAAGCTAGCTTTATCTCAATATTCTCAATAATTGCTTCGATCACAAGATCTGCGTTCTTTAAACGATTTTTGTCCGTTGTAAATTCGATACGATTTACAACTTCATCCACTTGAATCTCCGTTTTCTTTTGAGCAAGCTTCTCTAAATTTTTTGAGATGATCTGTTTTGCTTTATTTAACACATCCTTGTTAACATCCACTAATACAACTTCACAACCACTCGTTGCAAAGACTTGGGCGATCCCATTACCCATAATTCCTGAGCCCACTACGCCAATTTTCATTTCTACTCCTCCTCTTTAACGAAAAAACTAGGGAAATTCATCTTAACTAATCGGGACGATTGGCAGGTTAGACATGTTCAATTACCATTGCGATTCCTTGCCCACCACCAATACATAAACTCGCAACAGCATACCTGCCATTACGACGTCTTAATTCATAGGCAGAAGATAGTAATATTCGCGTTCCACTTGCTCCTACTGGATGACCTAAAGCAAGTGCGCCTCCATTTATATTTGTTTTTTCACGGTCCAAACCTAATTCTTTTTCCACAGCGAGATACTGAGCCGCAAAGGCTTCATTTATTTCTACCACATCAATATCAGCTATTGTAAGCTCAGCGCGTTCCAATGCTTGCTTAATGGCAGGAACTGGACCAATCCCCATTATCGAAGGGTCAACACCAGCCACGGCCCAAGATACAATTCTTGCAATTGGTTTGAGGTTATTTTCAACAACAGCGTTTTTACCTGCAATAATCAAAGATGCTGCACCATCGTTAATTCCAGACGCATTCCCTGCAGTGACAGTACCGTCTTTCTTAAAGGATGGTTTGAGTAGACTCATAGATTCTAAGCTTGCATCTGGTTTAAGATGTTCATCTTTAGAAATCATGATGCTACCTTTTCTTGTCTTTACCTCGACAGGCACAATCTCTTCTGCAAAGATTTGATTTGTTACTGCTTTTGCTGCTCGTTTATTGGATTCAATGGAAAACAAATCCTGTTCTGTTCTAGAGATTTCATACATTTCTGCCAACTTTTCAGCAGTCATCCCCATCCCTTGCCCCGTATATTGGTCAGTTAAGGTTGCTAAAAGCATATCCTCCGATGATAAATTCCCCATTTTCGGGCCAAATCTTTGCGTAAAATTGGAAAATGGTGCTTGTGACATGTTTTCTGCACCACCAGCCAATACAATATTGGCATCCCCTACTAAAATATGTTGTGCGGCACAAACAACAGACTGCATTCCTGAACCGCATAAACGATTTAATGTTAAAGCCGGCACTTCTTGCGGTATACCACTATACAAGCCAATATGGCGAGAAAGATAGGGGGCACTTTTTTGGGTGTGAATAACATTTCCGAAAATAACATGGTTAATCTGTTCTGGAACTACCTTTGACCGTTTCATAGCCTCAACTGCTGTAGCAGTCCCAAGCTCTGTTGCACTCACATTAGTAAAAGAACCTCCAAATTTTCCAAAAGCTGTCCTAGCGCCATCAACTATATATACCTCACTCATTACTATTCCTCCTATCGATTTTTTCAGATATTTTTATGTCCTATTACCTTCCCGAAAAGTCCGCCTTTCGTTTTTCCATGAATGCTTTAACCCCCTCCTTCATATCTTCGGTAAGACAAAGACTTGCAAAATATTTAGTTTCCAATTCCTGCCCTTCTGCTAAGGAAACATCTAATCCTCTATTCACTACAGCTTTTACATTTGATATCGACAAAGGGGCATTATTTACTATTTGCTTTGCTAAACGAACGGCAGCTTCATAAGATTCACCATTCGGAACCACTTCTTCTACTAATCCATAATTAATCGCCTCCTCAGCACTAATGGCAGCACCTGTAAACATCATTTTTTTTGCCTTTCCAGATCCAATCAGTCTACTAAGGCGCTGAGTACCTCCATATCCTGGCAAAATCCCTAGGCCTGTTTCTGGGAGACCCAATTTTGCCTTCTGCTCCGCTATTCGTATATCACAAGCGAGCGCCAATTCCAAACCACCTCCTAATGCAAATCCATTAATGGCACAAATCACGGGAAACGGTGCATTTTCTAATTTATCAAAAGTCTCTTTTCCTTTTTCAACTAAATGCTTACCGCTTTCCTCATTAAGAGTAAGAAATTGGTTAATATCTGCCCCAGCCACAAAAGCTTTTTCACCATTTCCACGGATGATTAAAACCCTACATGTTGATTGGGCTACTATTTCATTGATGACGTCATCTATTTCCGATAATAATTCATCAGTAAGAACATTTAATGGTGGATTGTCAATTGTCAGAGTATAAATAAACCCATTAATCTCGTACGTTACGAATTTACGCTTTACTTCTTTCACATGCATCTCCCTTTCTTTTAAACGACAATTTATTATCAACTTTACTTACAGAATCCTCTATAGAAGTAATTTTATTAAAGAGTTTGAATAAATATTTGCAATTTCTTTTTCACTATATTTCCCATCAGTCGAATACCATGTTTGAATCCAGTTCATTGCTCCTAAAATCATCATTCGTGTCATTTTCGGATCTGATACCGAAAATTCACCTTTGCTCAGACCTTCCTCAATGATTTTATCAATGATTGAAGTAATTTTTCCCCTTTGCTCTAAGACACTTTGAAGATGGTCTTCCTCAATAAATAATTGTTCAGGTTGAATAATCATATTAAACATATCTCTTTCATTTATTAGAAATTTAATATGGGTTATAATCGCTTTCTCTATTTTTGTATGAGCCGGTAAATCCATTCGGCTAATTTCCTCCATTACCGTAATTGCCTCATTAAAAATTAATTCGTGACACTGAAATACTAATTGTTCCTTGCTGTCAAAATAGTAATAGAGAGATCCTTTTGTCATTAATAATTCCGCTGCTATATCATCCATTGTTGCACGATCATACCCTTTTTCTTTAACTATCTTTGCTGCTGAACGTAGCATCTCTGTACGTTTCTTCTCTATTTTTTGCTTACGTAAACTCATGTTTATCTCCTTTTCCCTCTTTCCATTAAACCAAATCCATATTTTTATAATATTCTTATCATTTAATTACATTCTAATCGGTAAAAATTTGAATATCAAGTATCTTTTGTAATTTTCATAATATTCTTAAGCGAAAATTAAATAGACGGAACCTGCTGCGGCATCATGCTAGGCAGTATGGTATTTACCAACTGTCAGATTTTCACTTGAACCAGATCACCATCGTCCATCAAAGACAGGTCTACCATTAAGGTTGTCTATACGGTTGATAATAATGGGAATAATTCATAATCAAAAGTTTCAATAGTGATATTACTTTATTGCGATTACCTTTCCTAACCCGGTAATATATTAACCTTTCGACAAAATCTATCAAACTTCGGGTGGTGACAGGCACAAATCACTTATTTTTGTATTAGAAATACGACATTTGCCAAAAGGCATGACCTAAAGATCCTCTTTTCTTATACTGAGAACCTACAAAATTTATACCTTCTTAATCAGTATAAGAAAAAAAGATTGGTACATACTATTGAGAGTATGTTTCCATTTTGGATTGGGAGGTATTAGAGATGAATAATCTTATAGACAATGATCATAAAAAGAAAGAGGTTACTTATGATGAGAGATTAAAGGGAACTTTAGTAGGTGTTTTTTTAGTTGGAGCATCCATATTATTAACATGGATTATTGTTTTCTACTACTATATTGTAACAGTGTAAAAAGAAAGGGTGATTGATTTGTTACATATGCCTAAATACGAAAAGATTTGGATGGGTGTTGGTATAGGGGCGTTATGTGTATTTCTTTTAGTTACTGGAATATTATCTTTTTCTATGGATTTAAATCCCGCCTGCGGCATGAAGACAACAAATAAGCCAGAAAATATAGGGTTAGCTCCTCCATTTGATAAACCAGGATTGGAACAGATTGGTCCAAATGAATATAGAGCCACCATTATTTCTTATGTATTCGGATACACTCCGAATACCATTACAGTTCCTAAAGGGGCAAAAGTCCATTTTCTGATTACTAGCAAAGATGTCGTTCATGGTTTCAATATTCCGGGAACTCCAACTAATATGATGATTATTCCAGGTCATATAGCCGAATATACCCAGACTTTTAAAACTCCTGGTGAATATATGTATTTATGCCATGAATATTGTGGAGCAGGACATCAAGTTATGTATGGAAAACTCGTTGTAGAAGATAAAATTTAGGAGGGGTAGTCATATGAATACCAATGAAGCATTGGTTAATACAGAACAGAAAACAAATGCTTTTACTGATTTCAAATTTGATAAAAAAGATACAAATCTTATTCTTGCCTACATCATCGTTTCTTTTATTGCCGTTTTTTTAGGAGCCGTTGCTGGGTTACTGCAAATTATGCAACGAAGCGGGTGGCTTGTATTACCAAGCTGGCTGAATTATTATCAACTGCTGACCGCACATGGAGTACTTCTTGCTTTAATTTTTACAACATTTTTCATCGTTGGCTATCTATTTTCCGGAGTTGCCCGCACACTTGACGGAAAATTAACATCTGCTGCAAGGGCAAACGGTTGGATAGGTTTTTACTTAATGGTGCTTGGAACAATCATAGCCACCATAACGATTTTAACGAATGATGCAACAGTCCTTTATACTTTTTATGCACCGATGAAAGCCTCTCCATGGTTTTATATTGGACTTGCGTTGGTTGTGGTAGGTAGCTGGTTTGGCGGTTTCGGAATTTTTGCCGCCTACATTAGTTGGCGGAAACACCATAAAAATCAATCTTCACCATTGTTTGCCTTTATGGCAGTAGCAACCATGATTTTGTGGCTGCATGCTAGCCTTTTTGTCGCAATTGAAGTTGTTTTTCAGTTGATTCCATGGTCTTTTGGTTGGGTTGATAGAATTAACGTTTCCTTAAGTCGAACGTTGTTTTGGTATTTTGGACATGCACTTGTTTATTTTTGGCTTTTACCAGCTTATATATATTGGTATGTAAATATTCCGCAAATCATTGGAGGAAAGATTTTTAGTAATTCACTTCCAAGGTTAACTTTTATTCTTTTTGTTTTATTTTCAATTCCTGTTGGTTTGCATCATCAATTGAATGAACCTGGGATTGAATCCTTTTGGAAATTTTTGCAGGTTGTTTTGACGATGATGGTTGTCATTCCATCTTTAATGACAGCGTTTTCGATTCTGGCAACATTTGAGTTAGCTGGGAGAACAAGAGGCGGGAAAGGATTGTTTGGCTGGATAAAAAAACTACCTTGGAAGGATGCACGATTTTTCACGGCTGTAATGGGAATCCTTATCTTTATTCCTGCTGGTGCTGGTGGAATTGTGAATGCAAGTTACCAGTTAAATCAAATGGTGCATAATACTTGGTTTATTACAGGGCATTTTCATCTTACCCTTGCTTCAACAGTAATACTTACGTTTTTTGCCATTTCATATTGGCTAATTCCCGTTTTAAACGGAAGAACTTTTACAAAAGCACTTAATAAGTTAGCTATCGTTCAAGCTGTTCTATGGTCGATAGGAATGTTGTTGATGGGTGGACTGATGCATATTGTGGGGCTTCTTGGAGCACCGCGGCGTACAAGTTTTTCAACGTATGGGGACAATGAACTTGCAGCTACTTGGTTATCCTATAGTCAAGTCATTGCCGTAGGTGGGGTCATTTTATTTATTGCGATGTTGCTTGTTTTATATATTTGGGTTAACTTGTTGTTTTTTGCACCAAAGGCTGAACAAACAATTGATTACCCTATTGGGGTTGTTAATGAGCAGGCTGAACATCCTCCACGGATTCTTGAGCGATGGACATTTTGGATTGGGGTTTCCATAGCCCTTTCACTAGTAGCCTATTTAATACCTATTTACCAACTCATAATGTATGGTCCACCTGGATCATTGCCATTCCGTTCGTGGTAAAAAGGAATATTAGACAGTTTTGTTCATTTCAAAAAGCCAATGCAGCACATAAGACAAATTGCATTGGCTTTTTCCCAATTGCTATACAAATCTAGTTCATTGATGAAATCAAACTTCTCATCTTTAAATTGCTTTTTGTAAGTGTCATTATTTCTCAAGTTTAGCCAAAAGTAACTTAGTTGATTTTCAAAAGTGCTTTCAATTCCTTTTTTTGGCGGGACCGTGTGAGAATCGAACTCACCTGACCGCGCACGGCGGTCACGGACGGTTTTGAAGACCGCGGAGGACACCAGTACCCCATCCGACCCCATCGAATTATGCTACGTTTTGTATTATACTAGTTTTCCTAGATTTAAGCAATGGAAAAGCATCGGAATTATTTTGAAATAACGAAATAAAACGTCGCACTTACACGACGTTTTATACTACACTTTATATCAAATTCGCCTTGGCGTATTTGTGCCCAGATTTTTTAGGCCCACAGGACGTGGGTCACAAAGACGTTGCCACAGGATGTGGCGTTCTTAGTCTTTGATCTGCTCGAAAAGCTACCTTTTAAAATCCGTGGCATCCGCCGAAGGCTTTAACCATCGCTCATTGTAGTTCTTGTCGGATTAATAGCTTTCTCCATTTCTTCAGCAGCCATTACATTATCTCCGGCACTCATTGCCTCACTAAATGGTTTTCCTTTTTGGCTCCCAGCTTGTGGATTATTGCGTCGCTTTTTGTTTGTCATGGTCATCACTCCTTTCACAATAATAGAGTCCCTGTTTCTGCCAATACTTATTCATCACTTACATCATCATAGATTGTATTGGTTTTATTCCTAAAATACTGATAAAATAAGGGGTAGCAATAGTTCGGATAAATTAGAGGTGGAAATATGTTTGCAAATTGGACACAGTGGCTTATTCTTTTTTGGACTGTCTTTTTAGTCGTTATGCTTTTTATTGGCGGCTTTTTTATGTTTCGGAAATTTTTAAAACGTCTGCCAAAGGAAGATGGAAAATCGATTATCGATTGGGAAGAACATTTTATAAACGAAACAAGACATCTATGGCCGGATAAAGAAAGAGAATTATTAGAGGAGCTAGTGAAACCGGTTCCTGAACTTTTCCGGGACGTCGCTAGACAGAAAATTGCAGCCAAGATTGGAGCACTCGCTTTAGAGGAAAAAGCCGATGCGATAACAGAAAGCTTAATCGTAAAAGGTTATATTCAAGCAACACCAAAGCGAGATCATAAATTTTTACGAAAAACTTTAGAAAAAAAACAAATCGATATTACGCCATATGAAAGTTTATTTTAGCATTCATTAAAAAAGAGGTTAACCGAACGGTAAACCTCTTTTTTTCTATAACCAATTATTTTCTGGTAATGTTTTTTCGAGTTTTTTATACGAATATAACATGGCTAATCTCCATGGCAGAATCATCCCAAATGCTAGAATAAAAAACATTCCGCTTGTTTGCCCCAGTGAAATATATTGTCCAAGAATGGATTTCAAAAAAGTCCTCAACAACAATAACCCAACTAAAATAAAAATAAACGCTTTTGATCTTTGCAAATAAATTTGATTGTCGCGCACCTCAAATTTTGAGGTTTTAATCAAAAACAATGAAAAGAGCATCCCTACTGAAAATGCCTCAAGGATTTCGGCTGGTGTCACCCAAAACATCGGAACAGTAAACATTAAGAATCCTGTACTCATAAAGACGGGCGGCAAGATAATTTTTTTCGCATTAGTTGGCTTTTTTGCAGCCTTCATTCGTACAAACATTACGAATACAGCCATCATTAAAGCGCCCACTGTAGATACAGCTATTAACATGCTATTATCACTCATTTCATCACCATAGGATAGAAAAACCACTTAATGACCAAAGACTGGATCTAAAAAGTGGTTATATAAACTATTTTTATCTTTCTAATACTCTAGATACTGCTTCAAGAACTCTGCTTTCATCGAACGGTTTCACAATAAAATCTTTTGCACCAGATTCAATCGCTTCTACAACAAGTTTTTGTTGGCCCAACGCAGAACACATGATGATGATTGCATTTGGATTTAATGATTTAATTTGTTTAACAGCTTCTAAACCATTCATTTCTGGCATAGTAATATCCATCGTTACGATGTCTGGCTTAAGTTCTTTATATAACTCAATTCCAATGCGACCATTGTCAGCTTCACCGACAACGTGGTGATTTCCTTTTTGCAAAATATTTGTAAGAGTCATTCTCATAAATTTCGCATCATCTACAATTAATATTCTAGCCATTTTTTCATCCTCCTACAAAACTTTTGCGATATAATATCTTTGTAAAAAATAAGACTAGTACATTATATTATACTCATTCATTATTTACCATAGTTAAAATCCAGTAAATCCACCAAAAATACCGATTAAATATGTCGTGATTTTTGTCATCCAATCAAAGAATAGGAAGATACCCATGACAATCATGACATAACCGCCAATTTGTATAATTTTAACACTGTTTCTTTTAATCCATTGCATTCTTCCAATAAAAAATGACAGGATGAAAAACGGAACGGCAAATCCAAGTGTATAGGCGATCATATACATCATCCCTGACCCAGGATTGGAGACACTTAAAGCGAGAACAGCTGCTAAAATAGGTCCTGTACAAGGTGTCCACCCTGCCGCAAAGCCCATTCCGATTAAGATAGATCCAATAAAACCTGCCGGCCGATTTTTAAAGGCTATTTTACGATCCTTCATTAAAAAATCGGGTTTTAGTACGCCAACAATAATAAAACCGAAAAAGACAATTAAAATTGCACCGATTTGTCTGATTAAATCATTGTATTGCATAAAAAACTTTCCGATAAAAGAGGTTGACATCCCTAACATAATAAATATGCTTGAGAAACCGATTAAGAAGAATATCGTATGGAGCATCGTTCGCTTTTGCATCATCGCATTTTCTTCTTTTAATTCAGTTACTGAAACACCTGTTATGTAAGATAAAAATGCAGGATATAAAGGTAAACAACACGGTGAAATAAAAGATAAAAATCCCGCTCCAAACGCTAGAAAAACGTTTACGTCAGCCATTCATTAAACAACTCCCAAAAGGTTTTAATACATATTGCATTTTATATTAGTCTACCAAATCTACAGGGAAATTCATAACATTTTAATCTAAAACTTTTACGTCAGGAGGCTGATTTCAGCTGAATAAAGTTACGTTGTTAGCAGCCCCATTCCCTTCACGATTGAATTTAATTCAGTTTTAACAACTTTTATACCGTCTTCTAGACCCTGGATTTGTACAAAACGAACAGGTGTCTCATATTGATCGGCAGCAAAAGTGTATTTTGGATCATAATATTCTTCTAATATAAGCTTTACAAACAACCCATATTGGCGATTATTAAAACTTTCCATAATTTGATTATATAAATTAGGATTCATTCGTTTTTTTAGAATTTCGATGGCATGAATAAATTCGTCATGATAATTTTCAAATTGATATGTGTCGCATATCGCTTTAATCCGGCTTTCGATTGGTGAATGAATATGGATTCGCAAACCCGCATCTTTTCCTTTTAAAATAAAATCAGGAAGGATAATTCTGCCAACCCGTTTGCTTTCAGCCTCAATAATCCAATAGGGCGAATCCTGTAATTCCCTTAAACGGAGAACTAAATCACATTCAAATTTCTTTTGTGATTTCGGGTTTAAGCCAATTCCTCCAAAAGTCGATCCACGATGCCCAGCAAGACCTTCTAAATCTAATACCGGATAGTTCTCCTTCTGGAGAGCTTCTAAGATATCTGTTTTGTGTGTACCCGTGTTACCTTCCAAAACGATAAATTGTTTTTCAATGGTTGAAAAGTATTCAAGCTCGGCTTGAATTAACTTCCTAAACTCGCGAATACCACCTTGTAGTTGAATTAATGGGAGCTTTAACGTTCCAAGAAAGGAAACAACCGTTCCACTTCTCATCCCGCCACGCCAACAATAGACAATGATATTTTTATGTTTGTTTTCTTTCGCTATTTTCTTGTATGTTTGATAAAATTCAGGTAGCTTTTTGGAAAAGATTGTTACTCCTAAATCAATCGCTTTCCCTTGACCTATTTGTTTATAAGTTGTTCCGACCTGTGCTCGTTCCTCATTTGAAAACAATGGGACACTTATGGCGTTTGGGATATGAAATTCTTCATATTCACCCGGAGACCGGACATCGATGAAGACAGCATCCTCTTTCAATGCATCTGTTATAGAAATCGTAGGTATAGAAACTTGCATAAAATTATTTCATCCTTTATTTAAATTTAAACGTACTATCCCATTATAGACTTGAAGTAGTTCCTTATCAAATCAAAAAAGAGCCACCCCTTTACGAGACGGCCCCTTTTAAGACATTCACTATTATTTTTTTTGAAGCTTGTTCATTTGTGACATCATCTGATTTATTTTCTTTTGAGAAGGCTTCTGACCCATCTGCGCCATCATAACCTTTAGCATTTGTTCATTAATTGGTGGATTATTTTTTAAATAGTTTTCCATGTATTTTCTGGCAATAAAGAAGCCGATCGCAATACCTGCTAGTAATGCAACTACTCCTATTGTAATATTAAGCCACATAAAAACTCTTTCCTCCTCATAGTTGTCCTATTTTTACAGTGTACTAGAACGTCTACGAATACACAATAAGTTTTCAAAATTTCACTTTATTAAATATACCGTTCCTGCTTAATTGGGTTTAACCAACCAAAATGTTGGTTCTCAAAATCCATTGCTAAAAAGCATGAGTTATACTTGCGAAGCACCTCAAAAAAGTGTGTTTCCGCGTCATAACTGCCCTCAGAAGACAATTTTATATAACGATCAAAAATTTCAAGCTTCGCATAAGAATAATTTCTACTTGTATTAACTTCATATAAAAATTGAGTAGTGTTTTGCTTATAATCTGCTGCCACATGTAAATTTTTTTCGATATATCTATTGATTTCAATAACCGATATCGGGTTAGTAATATAATGAATTTGATTTAACAATATTTGTAAACGCACTTGACTCCGCTCTTGTAATTTTTCAAGGAATAAATTAAATATTAAAATTTCTTTTCCAAAATATTCGTAGGCTACATCGTCTTTAAGAAGATAGATATAATAGTTTCTCATTCAATATTCCCCCTACTCTACTATTTCTATTTAAAGTATAGATGAAGTAGGGAGAAATGATTGTCAACTACTGCTAAAAGAATCCACTAGTTTTGTCGTAAAGAGTAGAAAAGGCTGACTTTTTCATTCGGGTCAGCCTTCCCCTTTTATTATTTTTATTATTATTTTCCAAGCATAGCTTTTACTTTTGATACTACATTTTCGACAGTGAATCCGTATTCTTCCATTATTTTCTCTCCCGGTGCGGATGCTCCGAACTTATCAATCGCGATAATTTCGCCTTCATCACCAGTATATCGATTCCAGCCAAATGAACAAGCCATTTCAACCGCTAATCTTTTCTTAACATTCTTTGGTAATACTGACTCTTTATATTCAGAAGGTTGCTCTTCAAAGCGATCCCATGCCGGCATACTTATAACAGAAACGTCGATGCCTTCGTTTATAAGAACCGTTTGTGCTTCAATACCTAATTGTACCTCAGAACCTGTTGCTAAAATAAGCGCATCAGCTGTTTCTTTTTCAGACTTACTAATGACATAAGCTCCTTTTTTAACACCTTCATAGGCATTTTGAGCTGTTCCTTCAATAGTTGGCAAGCCTTGACGAGATAAAATAAGCGCTGTTGGTCTATTTTCGCTTTCAAGTGCCACCTTCCAAGCTGCTGCTGTCTCATTACCATCTGCTGGGCGGATTGTTGATAGATTGGGCATCGCGCGAAGAGCGGCTAAGTGCTCAATTGGTTCATGTGTTGGTCCATCTTCCCCAACTGCAATACTGTCATGTGTAAATACATAGGTTACTGGTAAGCCCATAAGCGCCGCTAAACGAACGGCTGGACGTAGATAATCAGAGAAAACAAAGAATGTTCCTCCAAATACTTTCACTCCCCCATGCAATGCCATACCATTTAAGGCTGCACCCATCGCAAATTCACGAACCCCAAACCAGATATTGCGTCCACTATAATCAGCAGAAGAAAAATCACCTTGTTCCTTCATAGCTGTCTTGTTTGAGCTTGCTAAATCTGCGGAACCGCCAAAAAATTGTGGTACAGCTTTTGCAATCGCATTAATCGTTTGACCGGATGAATCACGGCTAGCTGATTTACTTCCCACTTCATAAGTTGGAAGTTCTTTAGCCCACCCTTCAGGCAGTTTCCCTGAAATGGCTAATTGTAATTGTTGACCCAACTCAGGATACTGTTCTGTATATTGAGCAAACAGACTGTTCCAAGATTCTTCAAGCTCACTGCCTGCTTCTTTTACTTCTTTATTAAAATGATCATATACTTCCTGTGGTACATGGAAATCCTCTTCAAATGTCCATTGATAGGCTTGTTTTGTTAGTTTTGCTTCGTCCTGACCTAGTGGCGCACCGTGTGACGCTGATTTCCCCGCTTTATTAGGAGAACCGTAGCCGATCGTCGTTCTTACTTCAATTAAAGTAGGACGATCTAAATCTGCTCTAGCTTTCTCAAGCGCTTTTTCAATTTCCTCAAGATTGTTTCCATCTTCTACACATATAACCTGCCAGCCATATGCTTCGTAACGTTTCATTACATTTTCTGAGAACGAACGGTTTAGGTCGCCGTCTAAAGAAATATCATTCGAATCATATAAAATCACTAAGCGGCCAAGCTTTAAATGTCCTGCCAGTGATGCAGATTCAGCTGAAACACCTTCCATTAAATCGCCATCACCACAGATGCTATATGTAAAATGATTGATAATTTCAAAATTCTCTTTATTATATTTAGCAGCTAAATGTCTTTCAGCCATTGCCATCCCGACTGCTGTTGCTACACCTTGTCCAAGTGGACCTGTTGTTGCCTCAACACCTTTTGTATGACCATATTCAGGATGACCTGGCGTTTTTGATCCCCATTGACGGAAATTTTTTAAATCATCAATGGATAGGCCATAACCACATAGATGTAGTAGACTATAAAGCAGCATGGAACCATGACCTGCTGATAAAACAAAGCGGTCACGGTTAAACCACTCTGGGTTAGCTGGGTTATGCTTCATAAATTTCGTCCATAACTTATAAGCCATTGGTGCGGCTCCCATTGGCATACCAGGGTGTCCTGAATTTGCTTTCTCGATTGCATCAATTGCTAATGTACGAATCGAACCGATCGCTAATTGTTCGATAGATAATGACATTGAATTTCATCCTTCCACATTTTTATACTCGGTTTCCATAATATACTCATAAAACCAATAGTTCAACAAAATTCCAACACTATTATACCTTTATTCTTTGTTAAGGGGCTATAATTTATAGTAATAAATTAGTGAAGTCCCGGATTATTTCTCCGTTGTTTACTGGCGCGAAGTTTCTCTGGTGTTACATCATTTCCTTCTACATCCACAATCGTTACGCTATGAAGCGTATCCTTAAACTGTTTTCGGAAATTCTTGATATATTCCTCTCTTAACTTTTTCTGTTCTATCGTTTCTTCCTTTGTAAGGCCCTCTGTTTTAGCCTTTTTCGATAATTGGTTGATTCGATTAAGTTTTTCTTTAGAAATCAATGTGATGTACTCCTTTTTCTCCAATATTCTTCATTATTTTTACTATATTGTTTTCATTATGTCCAGAAATCCGTCTATCAAATTTGCCTCGGCGAATTTGATAGATCGATTTTTCGAGCTTGTTCGAAAAACTTTCGAACTTATGTTTGTAATTTGTTGCCAAGTTTGTTATAATTCTATTAATATATGGGATAAATGAGGTGTTAGAATATGACAAAGATCTCGAAAAGACAACAAGATATTCTAGAATTTATAAAACAGCAGGTAAGCGATAAAGGTTATCCACCATCTGTTAGGGAAATTGGTGAGGCTGTCGGTTTAGCATCAAGCTCCACCGTTCACGGCCATTTAGCTAGACTTGAAAAAAAGGGATATATTCGTAGAGACCCAACAAAACCAAGGGCTATTGAAATACTAATACATGATGATACAAATCTTATTCCTAAAGGTGAAACTATAAATATCCCTATTATCGGTAAAGTAACCGCGGGTATTCCAATTACGGCGATTGAGAACATTGAGGATTATATCCCACTACCTGAAAAATTAGTTCCCCATGACGGCAATCTTTTTATTCTCGTGATTGATGGGGAAAGCATGATTGAAGCAGGGATATTTAACGGTGATTTAGTCATTGTTCGCCAGCAACATACTGCCAATAACGGTGAAATCATCGTAGCCATGACAGAAGAAAACGAAGCCACTGTTAAACGTTTCTTCAAGGAGAAGGATTTTATTCGCTTACAGCCGGAAAATTCATCTATGGACCCCATTATTGTACGTCATGTTACGATACTAGGTAAAGTCATTGGACTTTATCGAAGTATTGATTAATTTACCACTTTTAAACACCTTAGATATTTTTTCTAAGGTGTTTATTTTTTCATTAATATGAAATCCTATTCATAGGAGGTGCATTTTTATTATGGATTTTCCAACGATACATACAAACTTTTGGGATGCTGTTATTGCCGTACCGATTGTAATGATCGTTACTCAGCTTATTAAAACCTTTGTCAATGTACCGAAGAAATATGTACCAACAGTTGCACTTGTTTTAGGATTAATCTTCTCCATTTTTATAAGTCATCGCCATCATCTCTTTGCTGGAATTTTTATGGGCTGGTTTTATGGCTATGCTGCTGTTGGTTCCTACGCTTCATTAAAAACACTTTTTATATCTTTTAGGAATCATAAAAGCCCTCAACACCAATAACGGTGTTGAGGGTCGTTTTTGATAAAGTTTAATAATGTGTCATGTAGTGTTCGCGTTCCCATGCAGTAACTGTCGTACGGAACATATCCCACTCAATTTCTTTGGCTTCAATGAAGTGTTCTGCTATATGTCCACCTAAAGCGTCCATAATGACCTGATCTTCTTTTAGTTTCTCAAGAGCAAGTCCAAGATTGGAAGGTAAATCTATAATGCCATTCTCTAAACGTTCTGCTTTATCCATTACATAGATGTTACGGTCAACAGAACCTGGAGCTACTAATCTTTTTTCAATTCCATCTAGTCCGGATGCTAGAATTACTGTCATTGCTAAATATGGATTTGCAGATGGATCAGCACTTCTAACTTCAATTCTTGTACTCATTCCCCTTGCAGATGGAATACGGATTAACGGGCTTCTATTTTTTGCTGACCATGCCACATAACATGGAGCCTCGTACCCAGGAACAAGTCGTTTATATGAATTTACTGTTGGATTACAAACAGCTGTGAATGCCTCAGCATGTTTCATTGTACCAGCTATAAAGTGGTAAGCTGTCTCACTTAACTGTAATGAGCCATTTTCGTCAAAAAACGCATTTCCCTTTCCTTTGAAAAGGGAAACGTTACAATGCATCCCTGAACCCGCAATGCCAAAAATTGGTTTCGGCATAAAGGTTGCATGTAAACCGTGTTTACGTGCAATTGTTTTTACAACTAATTTGAAAGTTTGAATATCATCACATGCTTTAACAGCTTCAGCATATTTAAAATCGATCTCATGTTGACCCGGTCCGCACTCATGGTGAGAAGCTTCAACATCAAATCCCATTTCCTCAAGCTCTAAAACAATGTCGCGGCGGCAGTTTTCACCAAGATCGGTTGGAGCTAAGTCAAAGTAACCACCCTTGTCGTTTAACTCTAAAGTAGGCTCCCCTTTTTCATCTAACTTAAATAAATAGAACTCTGGTTCAGGCCCAATATTGAACGAAGTAAAACCCATCTCTTCCATTCTTCTTAGCTGACGCTTTAGGTTACCACGAGGATCTCCCTCAAAAGGTGTGCCATCTGTATTGTAAATATCACAGATTAAACGTGCAACCTTTCCTTTTTCAGCAGTCCACGGGAATACCATCCAAGTATCGTAGTCTGGATATAAATACATGTCAGATTCTTCAATACGAACAAACCCCTCAATGGAAGATCCATCGAACATCATTTGATTATTAAGAGCCTTATCAATTTGACTTACAGGGATTTCAACGTTTTTAATAATTCCCAGCATGTCCGTAAATTGGAGACGAATGAATCTTACATTTTGTTCTTCTGCCATTTTTTTAATATCTTCTTTTGAAAACTTTGCCACCACTAGTACCTCCCAAAAGTCAATGTATATGGTTGAAATTTTACTACATCTTAATAAAAGAAGCTTGAACTTCCATTCTTCTGCTGTTTTCCAAAGCGACCAGCTTGGATTAATTCCTTTCGGAGCAGTCTCCTTAATTCAGTATCAGACACTTCATGCTTAACATCAGCAGATTTCTCTGTTTTTTCCTTAAACTTTTCATCCACTTTTACTATAAAAATTTGTTTAATTCCAGCTAGATTGATGCCTTGTTCGATCAATGTTTTAATTTCCAATAATCGATCAACATCATTAAAAGAAAACATTCGTCTGTTTCCTTCCGTTCTCGCCGGGTGGATTAATTCATGTTCTTCGTAATAACGGATTTGTCGTGCAGACAATTCAGTAAGTTGCATAACGATTCCGATAGGGAATAAGGCAAGCGTTCGGCGAATGCTATCACTCATTACGGGTGCCCCTTTCAAACGATATTTCCTTAGCTCAATTGATGTTTTAATATTACACATTGTAAGATTATGTGTCAACGCCATGTTAGGTTTCCTAACACGGATTTTCGTTAATTAATTGTTTCTCCATTAATTGGTTAATAGCTGTGATAAGAGCAATTTTTACATGTTCATAGGTAAGTCCACCCTGAACATAGGCTTCAAAAGGTGGTCTCATTGGCCCATCAGCAGTGAGTTCAATGCTGGCCCCTTGAATAAATGTGCCTGCAGCCATAATGACATCATCCTCATAGCCCGGCATATAGCTTGGTTCCGGTCTTACATGGGCATTGACAGGGGAAGCGAATTGAATGGCTTGGCAAAAAGCAATCATCATTTCACGGTTATTAAACTGCACGGATTGAATGAGATCTGTCCTTTTTTGGTTCCACTTTGGATCTGTATGAAACCCGAATTCTTCGAGCAGCGCCGATGTGAAAATCGCCCCTTTTAATGCTTGTCCAACAATATGTGGTGCAAGGAAAAAACCTTGATACATTTCTAGCAAACTATAAAGGGAAGCACCCGCTTCTCGTCCAAGTCCTGGTGCTGTTAAGCGGTAGGCACATTGCTCTACAAGGGCTTCCTTTCCAACAATGTACCCACCCGTTTTCGCCAGACCGCCACCAGGGTTTTTAATTAAGGAGCCTGCAACTAAGTCAGCTCCGACATGTGTTGGCTCAAGTTCTTCTACGAATTCTCCATAACAGTTATCAACAAAAACTAGAACATCTGGTTTAATTTCTTTTACAAAACGAATCATTTCTTTTATTTGTTCAATTGTAAAAGATGGTCTAGTTGCATAGCCCCTCGATCTTTGAATTCCGATTAATTTGGTGTTCGGTTTAATCGCCTTCGAAACACTTGGAAAATCGACTTCACCCATTTCTGTTAATGGGACGGTTTGATAAGAAATATTAAACTCTTTCAAAGAACCATTTTCGTTCCCGCGAATTCCGACGATTTCTTCTAATGTGTCATAGGGTCTCCCTGTAATATAAAGTAGTTCGTCACCAGGTCTTAATACACCAAAAAGAGAAAGAGAAATAGCATGCGTCCCTGAAATGATTTGCGGGCGCACTAAACACGCCTCTGCACCAAATACATCGGCATACACTTTTTCAAGCGTATCCCTGCCGGTATCATCATACCCATATCCTGTTGAAGGATTAAAGTGGAAATCGGCGACATTTTGATTCCGAAAAGCCTCTAATACACGATATTGATTTTTCTCGACAATTTGGTCTACTTCCCAATGGATCAGTTTGATTTTGTCTTCAATTTGTTTCACGATATCTTTAAGCTTATTTCCATAACTAAAATTTTCGTACATAATAATTCTCCAATCAATTCCTTAGTGTAAGTGCAAATCTTTTGTCTGTTGGTAAAGAGCTAAGCCTGGATTAATATACCCCTTACATTCATATAGCTCCTTTTGCTCATTAAATTGCTGCTCCAATAAAACGGTCTCTGATTTTAGCTGTGCCAATAAACGCCCCTCTGACCCTGGAATGAATAAATGATAATATTCCATCTGATTGATGACTTTTGTTTCAATTTTTTCTTGCAAGGTCTTTACATCCAGTTCATCATAGGCACTAATAAAAACCATATTATTCGTAGATGGAACAAATTGTGTAGTCACTAAATCCTTTTTATTATACACCGTTAAAATCGGTATATCCTTCACATCTAGGTCTGCTAAGATTCTATAGACTGTTTTTTCGTGATTAAAATAATCAGGATTGGAACAATCGACAACATGCAGAATTAAGTCCGCTTCCTTCACTTCTTCGAGTGTTGAACGGAAAGCCGCAATTAAAGCTGTTGGCAAATCTTCAATAAAACCTACTGTATCGGTAAGCAATGTTGTTAAACCACACGGCAATAAAAATTTTCTTGTCATCGGATCAAGTGTCGCAAATAATAAATTTTCCTCAAACGAGCCCGCATCTGTTAATCGATTGAAAATTGTTGATTTCCCGGCATTCGTATAGCCTACTAGCGAGATTTGAAATGTTTGATTTTTCTTTCTTCGTTCCCGGTAGCGATTACGATGCTCCACAATCGTTTTGAGCTGTCCTTTTATTTCGTCAATACGGCGGCGAATATGACGGCGATCAGACTCCAGCTTTGTTTCTCCAGGTCCTCTTGTCCCAATTCCACCTCCAAGACGGGACAAAGCAAGCCCCTGTCCTGCGAGCCTCGGTAGCAAGTATTCATATTGAGCAAGCTCAACCTGTAGCTTCCCTTCTTTTGATTTCGCCCTGGATGCAAATATATCCAGAATTAGTTGGGTCCGGTCAATCACTTTTGCTTCAAATTTTTCCGATAAATTTCGTGTTTGCGAAGGTGAAAGCTCGTCATTAAATATAATTAGATCCATTTCTAATTCCTGTTCCAATGCCAAGATTTCTTCAATTTTTCCTTTTCCAATATAGGTTGCAGAGTGAACCTTATTTCTTTTTTGCGAAAGGCTCATCATCACCTCACCATTGGCAGTATTCGTAAGAGAGGATAATTCGTCCATTGAATATAAAAAACGTTCATCATCCATATTTGGTAATTGACAGCCTACTAATAACGCACGTTCTTTTTGAGTTTGATTTTCAATCAAAGTATAGTCCCTGCCTTTTTTATTAAATATAACAAAGTTAACTAACATTTTCATCTAGTGTTCCAATTTTGTAAGGGAACTACCATAAAAAGAAGAGGCTAAGATTATCTCAGCCTACTCCTTATAAGTTACTAAAAACCAAATCTTCGCTTAAAATCGTTTCTAATTCTGTTTTCTCGTATAAATCATTCATTAAAAGCCGCATCGCCTGAGAGCGAGTCGCTTTTTCGATCACATTCCGAATATACCTTCCGTTGCTAAAAACATGGGATGATCGATTGTATTTAACATTTTGCAGTTGTTCCCTTAGCTTCCATTCAGCCTCCTTTGAAAAAACGTATTGGCGTTCTGTCATCATTTTTTTAGCAATTTCCATTAATTGATCAACCGTATAGTCAGGGAATTCGATAACGAGCGGAAAACGAGAGCGCAAGCCGGGGTTTAAATTAAGAAATTGATCCATTTCCTTTGCGTATCCTGCCAAAATTAAGATAAAGCCATTCTGCTTATCTTCCATATTCTTTACAAGTGTGTCGATCGCTTCCTTGCCAAAATCCTTTTCTCCACCGCGAGCTAAGGAATAGGCTTCATCTACAAAAAGAATGCCACCCATCGCCTTTTTAATCAAATCTCTCGTTTTTTGAGCAGTATGGCCAATATATTCACCGACTAAATCCGCTCGTTCCGCTTCAATTAAATGCCCTTTCGATAAGGCATTCATTTCTTTTAACAATTTTCCTATAAGCCTTGCCACTGTTGTTTTTCCAGTCCCCGGGTTGCCTTTAAACAACATATGTAGCACTTGGCTCCCCGCTGATAATCCATGTTCTTCCCTAACCTTATTAATATAAATCCATGCGTAAATTTCTTTTATAATTTTTTTCATTTCCTCCATTCCAACAAGAGCACTCATTTCTGCTTCAATCCTTTTAAGCGGCTCATGCTTGGAATGGATCATTTCCTGTTGTTTTTCAAGTGACTTAGAAACCTTCGTAATCTTAATTGTCTTATTCTCATTGTTCAACACAATGTTAATCTGACCGTTTTTATTCAATGTTACTGGCTGCTCCATATGAGTCACCTCTCATTCATGAATATTATACGTAAGAGGTATTGAATTTGTGACAAATGCCTATAAAAAAGTGAAAAAATCAAAAAATAAGGCTGCGTCCATGAACAGGATACAGCCTTATTTTATAATTATTGTTGTGTTCCCTCTAAATCAATTTGAACAGCTTTTTGAGGTGAGAAAGTGGAAATAGCATGCTTATAAATCATTTGCTGTTTTCCATCTGTATCTAATAAAACAGTAAAATTATCAAACGCTTTTATTGTGCCCCGCAGCTGGAAACCATTTAATAAAAAAACGGTCACGGCAATATTTTCTTTGCGAAGCTGATTTAAAAATTGATCTTGAATGTTTATGGATTGTTTCATGAACAGTCCTCCCCTTCTCTTTCTTTATAATCTATTTCGCTTTAAACTGAAGCTTTCCTGCTACTAAATTTAAAATTTCTTGAATCTTCTGTTCAAATATAGTAGCATCAAGAACAGCTTCAGACATATCGAACCACTCGACATCCATTTTATTTCGGAACCAGGTTAACTGCCTTTTCGCATATCTCCTCGAATTCCTTTTTAATAGCTCAATCGCTTCTTTCTTTGAAACTTTTCCATTAAAATAATCATATAATTCTTTATAACCGATGGCTTGGATCGATTGACAATCTTTAATTCCAGCTTCATATAATGCCCTTACTTCTTCTATCAAGCCATGGTTCACCATCCTATCAACTCTTTTATTAATACGTTCGTAAAGGAGACTGCGCTCCATTGTTAAGCCGATAATTTGATGGTCATAAAGTGGTTCACTTTCCTGCTCTTGTAAATACTCAGTCATCGTTAAACCCGTTTTATGGTACACTTCTAACGCTCTAATCACACGCCTTACATTATTGGGATGGATTCGGTCACAGCTTTTGGGATCAATCATCCTTAGTTCATTATAAACACCATCTATTCCTTCTATTTCAATGCGTTTTTCTAAGAATAAACGGTATTCCGGGTTAGATTCAGCAACCGAAAAATTATAGTTATAAAGAATAGATTGAATATAAAGTCCTGTTCCACCGACAATAATCGGTGTATTTCCTCTACTACTAATCTCAGCAATTAAAGTAGCTGCCAGACCTTGAAATTCCGCAACCGAGAACTCCTCAACAGGATCTTTAATATCAATTAAATAATGAGGGATACCTTGCTTTTCCTCTTCAGTTACCTTTGCTGTACCAATGTCCATGCCTCGATAAATTTGCATTGAATCTCCGCTTATAATTTCACCGTCAAGCGCTTTAGCCAATTCAATACTCGTTTTTGTTTTACCAACTGCCGTTGGTCCGATAATCGCTATTACTTTCTTTTTCATTATAAAAGTCACCTTGGTAAGTAAGAAATGGTCTCTAAATCCATAATAAACAATTGTTGGCATGAATACAAACTTTCATTCACCTTTTAGATTGTAAATGTACTTTTCTACATCACGCGCTTAAACATCTTCTCCATTTCATAGGTCGAAAAGTGAATAATGATCGGTCTCCCGTGCGGACATGTAAACGGATCCGTTGTTTTTCTCAATGTTTCAAGTAACGCGAAGATTTCATCATTACGAAGATGGCGATTCGCTTTTATCGAACCTTTACAAGACATCATGATCGCCGCTGCTTCACGCAATTCATGAATGCTCACTTTTTTCTTTGTGAGGACCTGCTGGATGATCCCTTCAATGACTTCTTTTTCCTCGCCCTTTGGAAACCATTGTGGATGGGAACGGATAATATAGCTTCCTCCACCAAATTGCTCTAGGAATATACCCACACTTTTTAAAAGGGTTAGATGTTCTTCAATAATGAAGGTTTCACTTTTTGAATATTCGAGAGTTAACGGAAATAATAGTTCTTGAACTTCCGGTTCAACCTGCCCCACTTTTTCTTTAAAATATTCATACTTAATCCGTTCCTGTGCAGCATGTTGATCGATAAGGTATAGGCCTTTTTCATTTTGAGCCAAAATATAGGTTCCATGCATTTGCCCAATTGGATAGAGCGGTGGAACACGTTCTGACTCTGCAATCTCAGCCTGCTCAGTAGCTAAGTCAACATCGCTAGACAGGTCGAAATCTGAATCCTGATCAGGAATTTTTATATCCGTGTCGATACAATCTTCATTATGACCATAAGCCCCTTCTACCGCTTCTTCTTCTACTTGAACTTCTTCAGCTCGTTCGTGAAATGGATCCGCTTTTGTTTCGATGACTTCTTGTAGCGGTCGTTCCATGATGACGGTTTCCGCTGTTTTACCCATAAAACTTATATTGTTGTCAATAACATGCTCAAACGATATTGTTTGCTGCTCCGACACAGGCCGGTTAGGCTCTTTTTTCGGTTTTAAAACAGCTGGAATCAACGTTTGTTTTCGAAAAACAGCCTTGATCCCCTCCGTAATTAGTTCACAAAGTTCATGTTCTTTACTAAGGCGAACCTCAAGTTTAGATGGATGAACATTAACGTCAACTAATAATGGGTCCATTACAATATCCAGCAATACGATTGGGTAGCGGCCTATTGGTAATAGTGTATGATACCCCTCCTGAATTGCTTTTGCGAGCGGATAATTTTTAATAAAGCGACCGTTAATGATGATTGAGATATAGTTTCTTGATGCCCTTGTTACTTCAGGTCTGGCGATGTAACCTTTCACCTCAAAATCGATGCTTTCAAGCTTTAAAGGAAGCATTTTCTTGGCAATCGACATCCCGTAGATAGAGGCTAGAACCTGTAGAACGTCACCATTTCCACTAGTAAACAGAATTCTATTACCATTATGTGTTAATTGTAAGGAAATCTTCGGGTGAGCAAGTGCAATTCGATTGACGTAATCTGTAATATTACCTAATTCAGTATGGACGGTCTTCATATATTTCAATCGTGCCGGTGTATTAAAGAATAAATTACTTACAATGATTTCGGTTCCTTTTCGACTGGCCGTTGATTCATGGCTTTCAATATGCCCGCCTTTTAGCTTTATATAAGTTCCGGGCCCTTCCCCTGTTGATGACTTCATTTCCAAAACAGAAACAGACGCAATACTCGGCAAAGCTTCTCCACGGAACCCAAGTGTCCGAATTCGAAACAAATCATTTTCATCCTTGATTTTGCTTGTTGCATGACGCTCGAATGCCAACAAACAATCCTCCGGCTCAATTCCATCTCCATTATCTATAATTCGAATTTCCGATAACCCGGCTTCCTTTACATGAATTTCTACCCTAGTCGAACCAGCATCAATTGCGTTTTCGACAAGCTCTTTAACAACGGATGCCGGTCGTTCAATTACTTCACCAGCTGCGATTTTATTCGATAATTGATGATCTAATTGCTTTATTCTTCCCACAATATCACCTAAATTTTTGACTTCATTAATTTTTGCAGTCTATAAAGCTCGTTCATTGCATCTAATGGCGTCATTTCCAACAGATTAATGGACTGCAATGTTTTCAGTACTTCTTCTTCCTGTTTATTTGTTGTGGCATGCTTCGGCTTCCGATCATGATCTCGTTTTTCTTGAACTACAGTAAAAAATGAAAGTTGCCCCGCATCCTCATCTGATAGTACTGAAGGTTCCTTCGTTGGAATAGGAAGTTCCTTCGTTTTTTGTCCATGTTCAAGCTCGTCCAATATTTCTTTAGCTCGTTTGATTAAGCTTTTGGGGAGCTCAGCCAACTCAGCAACATGAATGCCATAACTCTTATCTGCCGCACCTTTTTTTACCTTATGGAGAAAAACCACTTTTCCATTTTCTTCGATCGCACTAACGTGTACATTTTTCAGTCTTTCAAGCGATTGTTCAAGGCTCGTTAATTCATGATAATGGGTAGAAAATAATGTTTTTGCCCCTATTTCATTATGAATATACTCAATGATTGCTTGCGCTAACGCCATTCCATCATATGTTGATGTACCTCGGCCAATTTCATCAAGCAAAATCAGGCTATTTTGGGTCGCTTTCGTAATCGCATTTTTTGCTTCGAGCATTTCGACCATAAACGTACTTTGACCTGAAACTAAATCATCAGCCGCTCCGATTCTAGTAAATATTTGGTCAAAAATAGGGAGGACCGCTTGCCCGGCAGGAACATAGCAGCCGATTTGAGCAAGGATAGCGGTTAAGGCAATTTGCCGCATATACGTACTTTTACCAGACATATTGGGTCCGGTGATCAGAAGCATTTCACTTTCTGAATCTAAATAACAATCATTTGAAACATACACCCGTGATTTTAAAACTTTTTCAACAACCGGATGGCGGCCTTCCTTGATGACAATCTTTCTATCATTAGCAAACTCTGGTTTTGTATATTGATATTCTTCACTGATTTGGGCAAAGCTTTGTAAACAATCAATTTCGCTAATGGTTTTTGCTAATGTCTGTAGCTTTGGAATATAACTTTTGACCTGCTCCCGTATTTGAACAAATAAATCATATTCTAAATCTACGATTTTTTCCTCCGCCTCTAGAATGATCGTTTCTTTTTCTTTTAATTCAGGAGTACTATATCTTTCCGCATTGGCGAGCGTTTGTTTTCGCTCGTAACGTCCCTCTGGAAGCAAGTGGATATTTGCTTTTGTAACTTCAAGGTAATAACCAAACACACGGTTATAGCCGATTTTCAGGGTTTTAATCCCTGTTTCCTGCTTTTCTTTCCTCTCAAGCTGTGCAATCCACTGCTTTCCATTTTTGACTGCATCCCGATATGTGTCTAGCTTTTCATTATAACCATCCTTAATAATGTCCCCTTCTTTAATTGAAAGTGGAGGGTTTTCATTTATCCCGGCTTCGATTAATTGAAATAATGAGTCACATGGATCGATATTTTGCAAAAGAAAGTCCGCATAAGAGTTTTGAAGCTGTTCAATCAAGCCTAAAATAAGCGGTACTTGCTGTAATGACTTTTTCAACTGAACTAGATCACGGGCATTGACATTTCCGTATGCCACACGGCCTGAGAGCCGTTCCAAATCATAGACAGGCTTTAACGCTTCTTGCAATTCATGACGGATAAAAAAGTTTTTCAATAAGGTTTCTACCATGTTCAAACGGTTTTCTATTTCTACCTTTGAAAGAAGTGGCCGTTCAATCCATTGTTTCAGTCTTCGAGCACCCATTGCCGTTACTGTTGAATCCAAAAGCCATAAAAATGAGCCTTTTTTCCCTTTTGTACGGATCGTTTCAACAAGTTCTAGATTTCGTTTTGAATGGATATCCAGTTTCATATACTGGTTGGCTTCATAATAGACAACAGGTTGAATATGATCGAGCGAACGTTTTTGCGATTTTACCAAGTATTGCAAGAGGCGTCCCAATGTATCCTTAAGCTTTGTTTGTTCAAGTAAATTACTAGTTTCATACAAGACTTCAGGAATTGTAATTTCCTCTTCAACAGAGATCGTTACATTCGCACGTTCTTTTAATTCCTGTAATTGTAGTTCAGAATGATTCGATGAAACAACAACCTCTTTTGCCCCTACGGAATAAATTTCACTTATAACATCAAGCCAATCACCGGTTATCATCGTAATTTGGCCTTCGCCGGTAGTGAGGTCAATATACGCAAAACCGTATGTCCCATCATCAAATCCAGTGATCGTTGCAATATAGTTATTTTCTTTTTCATCAATAACCTTCCCCTGCATAACCGTACCAGGAGTAATTAACTGAACGACTTCTCGACGTACTACTCCTTTGGCCGACTTCGGGTCTTCGACTTGTTCGCAGATTGCAACCTTATAGCCTTTTTCAATTAATTGATTAATATAATTATCAGCGGAATGGTACGGAACACCGCACATTGGAATTTTTTCCTTCACTCCTCCATCCCGGCCCGTAAGTGTTATTTCCAATTCCTGCGATGCCTTAATCGCATCATCGAAAAACATTTCGTAAAAATCGCCTAAACGAAAAAATAAAAAGGCATCCATATATTGTGCCTTTACTGACAAGTATTGTTGTATCATTGGCGTATATTGTGCCATATATAGTCCTCCAATGTAATGCTTCTTGCTACGTATAGATGGTTCTAATAAATTATAGCATTAGAAAGGCACGACTTGCCACCCAAAATGGTAGAAGTGATGTCTTTCTTATACGGTCAACCTTATAAAATAATTCCAGACAGTACAAAAAAACTAGGAAGGTGTATCTTCCTAGTTTCTATTCTTCCTCACCGGCTACTAAAAAGTCCGGATTTAAATCCTCGAACTCTTCATCTACAATTTCATCCTCGGCAATTTCTTCCTCACCAACGCCAGGATAAACCTTCACACAAACCTTCGTTTCACCAATGACTTCTGCAATAAATTCGCGTTCAACTTGAACCACGATTTTATTACCATTCGGTGAAATAGAGCATTCTAGGCAATTAGGCTGCTGTAATACTCTTGCAATGACTTCCAAATCATCGGATATACAGTTTTCATCTTTAGATGATAGACGGACAACATCTGTATAGTGTACAGTTTCCGTAACAACTTCTGTTTTTGTATTATCACTAAAAGAATACCATACGTTAATGTCGTAGCAACCCTCAATCTCTACATGATCCCCAGCCTTCCTAGCGTCATATTCGTGGTTAATAATCCAACAACCAAGAATACTAGTTGGTCTGTGAGAAGGTGTAATTGTGTGCGTACATTGAGTGAATTTACGACCTTTACCGCAAACTGCTTTTGTAATTATCTCTCTAAATCGAAACTCATGCTCTTTTCTTGTTGACATATGAGCACTACCTCCTCATTCTTATGTTCCATTTCATCCTATGCAGGGCGAATGACTAGTGTGCAAAAAATTCTTTATCGATAAATACTAAATACTCGAATTACTCGGACCTTTAGTTCATTCTATGCACAGAATTTAAGATATGTGCCCAATTACATCATTTTATTTTAGCATTAAAAAAGAGACCGACGTTTTAGCCAATCTCCTTTATAATACTAATTATTTTTACTTTTGTTTCAATTCTTCAGGAATTAAATGATCATGCTCACAACTGCTCTCCTGATGACAGCCAGGCTCTGAACCGGTTTTTCCTTGTAAAAGGTCACCTCCAGTAGAGATAATGATCTCATTTGTTACTGTTTGTGAGATTGTGCTTGAAACAAGCTGCAATAAATCATTCACGACTACTTGTGATTGCTTGAATTCTGTAACTACAGGAATCTCATCTAATTCAGCCATTAAGGCATCTAATTTGTCTTCAACCTTCTTTAATGCTTCAGGTTTATTATAGTGTTGGAAATTCACCGCTTGCTTTTGATAACTTTTAATATCACTCATTAATTGGCGGACCTTTCCATTTTTATTGATTGCTTCTTCCGCTTTCTTAAAAAATTCAACTTCCTCTGTTTCAGCAATTAATTTCGCAAGCTCTTCCGCTTTTTCTACCACTTGTGATTTCGTATATTCAGCCATTATAAGTTACCCCCACCGTTTCTTCTACCATTTCTCCATTTAATGACCATGTTTTAGCATCTGTAATTTTTACTTTTACAATTTGGCCAATTGCAGACTTAGGTCCCTTGAAGTTAACCAATTTATTCTTTCTTGTATATCCCGCTAAAATTTCCGGGTTGTTTTTACTTTCCCCTTCTACAAGGACTTCGACGATTTTATCTTGATATTGTTTATTTTTCCTAGCAGAAATTTCATTCACTAAAGCGTTCAATCGTTGAAGACGTTCCTTCTTCACTTCTATTGGAACATTATCAACCATATCTGCAGCTGGTGTTCCTTCACGTGGTGAATAGATAAATGTATAAGCACTGTCATATTCTACTTCGCGATATAATGACAATGTATCTTCAAATTGTTCATCGGTCTCATTTGGAAAGCCAACGATTAAATCGGTTGTTAATGAAGTGTTTGGAATCGCTTCTTTAATTTTACGAACTAACTCCAAATATTGTTCTCTCGTATATTTTCGAGACATAATCTTTAACATTTCCGTACTTCCAGATTGAACTGGTAAATGGATATGATCCATTAAGTTGCCGCCCTTAGCCAACACTTCAATTAGGTGATCATCGAAATCACGTGGATGGCTTGTTGTAAAGCGGATACGTGGAATGTCGATTTTACGAATTTCATCCATTAAATCACCAAGACCGTATTTCATATCTTCAAAATCTTTTCCATATGCATTTACGTTTTGACCTAATAAGGTAATCTCTTTATAACCTTGGCGGGCTATATCGCGAACTTCATCAATAATATCTTCCGGACGGCGGCTTCTTTCCTTCCCTCTTGTGTACGGTACGATACAGTACGTACAGAATTTATCACAGCCGTACATAATATTAACCCATGCTTTTATTTTGCCATTTCTGACTTTTGGCAGATTTTCGATTACGTCGCCTTCTTTAGACCAAACCTCAACTACTCTTTCCTTACCATACATTGCTTCTTTAAGAAGCTGTGGAAGGCGGTGGATATTATGTGTTCCGAAAATAAGGTCTACTTGCTGATGTTTTTGAAGAAGTCGATTAACAACACCTTCTTCTTGGGACATACAGCCGCAAACACCCAATATTAGATCTGGTTTTTCACGTTTTAATTGTTTAAGATGGCCGATTTCACCAAATACTTTATTTTCAGCGTTTTCACGAACCGCACAAGTATTTAATAGAATAATATCTGCTTCGTCTGTAGAATCCGTGTTTTCAAAGCCCATTTCCGTTAAGATACCGGCCATGACTTCCGTATCATGTTCATTCATTTGGCAGCCGTACGTACGAATGTAGAATTTCTTTTCTTTACCAACTTCCATCATATCTTCTGGAATATCGTAACCACGATGGACGATAACCTCTTTTTTACCACGTTTTTTAGCATCCTTCAATGATGGCGGTTGATAGGTTGTCTCAAAATATTTTGCATAATCCTGTTCGGATTTTTTGTCCGAAGGATCAGCTGTTTTTATTTGTTGACCTTGCAATCGTTGTTGTTCGTTCATGTAAATCTCCTTCCTATATTTATAAAGCATTACATTTTAGAATAAATAATACACCAATTACATAGTATATATGTTAAACCGCAAATTAACAATACCACACGTCACAGTACTCAAAAAAGCTGACCCCCCATTAAGGGTCAGCTTTTTTGTCTAGCTCCAGCGCCCAGCGACTCGTAAACTTCGCTAAACTAGCTTTGAGCTTTTCTATTTTACATGAATTCTTTAACTAGTTCATTGAACTGGCCTTCTGAAATCTTAAGGTCAGCATGTACAAGTGGTGTTTCACTATATCCATGAACTAGCTCTTGGTAAGATTTTTGTTCTTTGTTTTGATAGATAATTCCAGTTACAAGTCCATGATTATCCATCAATGTTTGCATTGCCATGCTACGATTTGAAGGATCATAGCCTTCAATATCACTTAATTTCTTAAGGTTTTCTTTATACCAATCGTATGTGTTCACCTTATTGTATGTTACACAAGGGCTAAATACGTTAATTAAAGAGAAACCTTTATGTTGAATACCTGCTTCAATGATCGCAGTTAATTCTTTTAAATCACTTGAAAAACTTTGTGCTACAAATGTTGCACCAGCTGTTAACGCCATTTCCATAGCCTGGATAGATTGTTCAATAGAACCTTTAGGCGTACTCTTTGTTTTAAAACCAAAATCACTACGTGGTGATGTTTGACCTTTTGTTAAACCATAAATATGATTGTCCATTACAATATAGGTTATGTCAATGTTACGACGGATTGCATGAATAGTGTGACCCATTCCAATCGCAAAACCATCACCGTCACCGCCGGCAGCGATAACTGTTAAATCTTTATTAGCCATTTTTACACCTTGGGCAATTGGTAATGAACGGCCATGGATTCCATGAACTCCATAAGAATTAATATATCCTGAAATACGTCCGGAACATCCGATTCCTGAGATAAGCGCAAATTCATGCGGCTCAACACCAACATTTGCAACAGCACGTTGGATTGCAGCTTGAACGGAGAAATCTCCACATCCTGGACACCAGTTTGGTTTTACACTATTTCGAAAATCTTTAAATGTTGCCATCTTATAACAACTCCTTAATACTGTTGTAAATTTCACTAGGTAGGAATGGATTACCATCATACTTTAATAAGCTTTCTACCTTGTTGTGATTTCCTACGTTTAACTTAAGGATTTGTGTTAACTGCCCAGTCGCATTATGTTCAACAACGACTACTTTCTTAGCTGAATCAACTAACGGTTGAATTTCTTCAACAGGGAATGGGTGAATTAAACGTACTTGAGCATGGTTCACTTTAAGACCGTCATTTTCAAGACGAACCATTGCTTCTTCGATACCACCGCGAGTTGAGTTAAATCCAAGCACTAACACATCAGCTTCATCGTGTTTCACATTTTTATGAACAGGATTTTTAACTTTTAAGTTCTCTAGCTTACGGAAACGCTTGTCCATTTGTTCTTTACGGTTTTTAGGAGCTTCCGAAGGTCTACCGATTTCACTATGTTCAACACCAGTCATATGGTGAAGACCATTTTTCATTCCAGGCACTACACGTGGTGAAATACCATCTTCAGTTACACGGTAACGCTTGAAGTTTCCATCTGGGCCATCAGCAACAAGTTCAGCATTAAGATCAAGCTTACCGCGACGAATTTCTACTTTAGAGAAATCTAAAGGTTCAACTGTCTGTTTACCTAAAGATAATTGAAGGTCTGTTAATAAGATAACAGGACATTGATATTCTTCAGCAAGGTTTAATGATTCAACTGCATCAAAAAATGCTTCTTCAACAGTACTTGGTGCTAGAACGATTTTAGGAATTTCCCCGTGAGTTCCATAGATCATAGCCATTAAGTCAGATTGCTCAACTTTAGTTGGTAATCCTGTACTTGGGCCCCCTCGTTGGGTATCAACGATAACGACCGGTGTTTCAGTCATACCTGCAAGACCAATACCTTCAGCTTTTAATGAAAGTCCCGGGCCTGAAGATGCAGTAATTGCACGAGCACCACCATAGTTAGCGCCGATTGCCATTGTGATCGCGGCAATTTCGTCTTCCGTTTGAATTACAGTACCACCGTATTCTGGAAGTTTCTTGATTAAATACTCCATAATTTCTGAAGCTGGTGTAATTGGATATGCAGACATAAAACGACAGCCGCCAGCAACAAAGCCCATTGCGATTGCATCATTACCAATCATAAATAAACGCTTCTTACCGTCAGCCTTATCAAGCTTCATTGTAGAAAGCGATTCCCCTGCTTGGTCCTTAATATATTGACAGCCCTTTTGAATGGCTTCCATATTTTTTTCAACAACTTGCTGCCCCTTTTTGCCAAAAATCTCATTAACGACTTCTCTGAATGATTCAATCTCTAATTCAAGTACAGCGCATGATGCACCAACAGCAACCATATTCTTCATTAAAGAAGTACCCAATTCAGTAGCAATATCTGTGAATGGCACTGAATAGAATGTTACTTTTGAGTTTTCAGGTATTACAGGGTTGAATTTTGAATCAGCGATTACAACGCCACCTTCACGTAATTCATGAAAGTTCACATCGATTGTCTCTTGATCAAATGCTACTAAGATATCAAGATCATCAGAGATAGATCGAACTTCTGTCGTGCTTACACGAATTTTGTTGTTTGTATGGCCGCCTTTGATACGGGAAGAAAAGTGGCGATAACCGTATAAATAGTAACCCAATCGATTAAGAGTAATAGCAAAAATTTCCCCAGTACTCTCGATTCCTTCCCCTTGTTGTCCGCCAACTTTCCATGAAAGTTGATTGATCATCTCTTACACCCCTTTTGATGTACATTTATGATAAATGTTTCAACGATTTTTAAGTGTAGCACGATTCCATAAAGCACCTATGTAAAATTGTTTATAATATTGGAATATTTTCAGTGTATGGAAGGGTACTAAACGTATACCATTCTAGACGTATAAAATGAAAAAATCAACCCTTAGAAACACATTTTTGACAAATTTGTGTATTAAAATTTCATAGGGTTTAATTCGGAAAGTTATCCACAAAATTTTGATAGCAAAATCCAGAAATTTGCTCATTTGAATAATACTTTTGTAATTCTTCAATAATCACCTTATAGCCACGATAATCCTCTAAACCATTAACAGTATCATCAATTCCATCAAAATCAGACCCAAAACCAATATTTCTTTCGCCTCCTAAAGAACAAATGTAATCGATATGGTTGAGGATATCTTTAATATGTGTATTCTGATAATTTTCACTAAGAAAATACGGAACAAAGGTGATGCCAATTATTCCCTCCTTTTCGATGATTGCCTTTATTTGGTCATCCTTCAAATTGCGTGGATGTTGAAATAAAGAATAAACATTGGAATGTGAGGCGATTGGAAACTGTGCCAGCTCAATTGTATCCCAAAAGGATCTTTCACATAAATGGGAAACATCGGTCCACATTTTTAGATTATTATTTAATTGCACAACCTCTATGCCAAAATTCGAAAGACCCCCATTTCTTTTTTCACGGCAACCATCTGCCACTGCATTTGCAAAATTCCAAGTCAAACCAACGGAACGGACTCCAAGCCTGTATAGTGTTTTCAGTTTTACCAAGTCATGCCCGATTGCATCACAGCCTTCTAAAGTCAGAATCGCACCGATTTCATCCTTGCTAAGTTTGTGTATATCTTCCTTTTTTAGCACCAGTTTCATCTTTGGATTTCCGTTTAAAACTCTATCATAAAAAATATCAACCATTTCTAAAGCAACATTAAACCGATCATCAAACCTGACACTTTCTGGTATATATATAGCGAAACATTGCACTTTACTTCCGGCAAACACTAAATTTTCATAGTTTACATGAAGGATATCACTGTCTTTGAAAGAAATTTTGTTATTAAGCCACATTTTATATAAAACATCACAATGGGCATCAAAAATTTTCGTCATAAGGAAGTCCTCCTTTTTTAAAGTACAAAATAAGGGGCTGCCTAAACTCTCCCAGCACCCCATACTAATTAAACAACTATTAGTATTTATTTGGCTGCAAGTCAATAGACGCCCCTACGCAAATTTTTATTTTCAGTTTTCAAAAAAATTTTAGCGAGGTTCAACAATTAATTTAATTGCTGTTCTCTCTTCGCCATCAATCAAAATATCTGTAAAAGCAGGAATACATATTAAATCGACTCCACTCGGTGCAACGAACCCTCGTGCGATCGCAACCGCCTTTACGGCTTGGTTTAGGGCACCTGCACCAATTGCTTGAATTTCAGCGGCGCCTCGTTCACGTAAAACCCCCGCAAGTGCTCCAGCTACAGAATTAGGATTAGATTTTGCTGAAACTTTTAATATTTCCATTCCTGGTTCCTCCTCGTATGAATAAGTAGATCATTTAATCTTTCCTTTCTACTATATTCACGAAATTCCCAGTTATTCCTGCTAATTCCTTATTATTTTTCTAAAAGTTTCTAAAATTCACTCAAAAACGGATGATCTTCGTTTATTACTATTCGTTCGATTTTTTGTGCTTTTCCTGTTTTCGAATCTACATCGACAACAACGCCGCTTAGTTGCTCCCGGCCTTTTGCTACTTCAAATCGTACCGGAAGGCTTGTCAAAAATCTTTTTAATACGGCCTCCCTTTCTACTCCAAGAATGCCGTCATACGGACCAGTCATCCCGACATCTGTTATGTAGGCAGTTCCATTTGGAAGTATACGGTTATCTGCTGTTTGCACATGTGTATGGGTACCCACTACTACCGAAACCTTTCCATCCAAGTACCAACCCATCGCTTGTTTTTCACTTGTTGCTTCGGCATGAAAATCTACGAAAATGATATTCGTTCTTTTTTGTATTTCATTTATTAATTCATCTGCTTTTTTAAAAGGACAATCAAGTGGCGGCAAGAACGTTCTTCCCTGTAAATTTATAATAGCTATTTCGATCCCATTTAGGTTTAAAATAACATAACCTTTTCCCGGTGTTTGGTCAGGGAAGTTAGCAGGTCTTACCAAATATTTAGCGTCCTCAATAAACTCAAAGACTTCCTTATTATCCCAGGAGTGGTTCCCAAGCGTTACAGCATTGGCGCCTGCCTCTAAAAACGAACGATAAATTTTGGAGGTTATTCCCTTTCCCGAAGCCGCATTTTCTCCGTTAATAATGGTTACGTGGGCCTTGTACTTTTTTTGTAATTTAGGTAAATATGTGTTAATCATATCTCTTCCTGGAGACCCGACAACATCCCCAATAAATAAAATTCTCATTTAGTAACTCCTATCTGCTTTCAAGTCATAATATCAATATCAAACACGTCTTAGCGTATTTAAGTTTTACATAATGTTTTATTATTGTCAAAAACAAAAGAAGTGGTGAATAAATCACCACTTCTTTCTATTTTGCGTACTCGACTGCTCGAGTTTCACGTATAACAGTCACTTTAATATGACCAGGATAGTCTAATTCACTTTCAATTCTTTTTCGAATATCTCTAGCTAATTTATGAGCTTGTAGGTCATCCACTGTATCAGGTTTAACCATAATTCTAATTTCACGGCCTGCCTGAATTGCAAATGATTTTTCTACACCCTCATATGACTCAGAAATTTCTTCAAGTTTTTCTAGTCTGCGAATGTAGTTCTCAAGGGTCTCACTTCTAGCACCCGGTCTTGCAGCAGAAAGTGCATCAGCAGCAGCTACTAATATGGCAATGATTGATGTTGCTTCCGTATCACCATGGTGGGATGCAATACTGTTGATTACAACTGGATGTTCTTTATACTTGGTTGCAAGCTCAACACCAATTTCAACATGACTGCCTTCAACTTCATGGTCAATTGCTTTTCCGATATCATGAAGCAGACCTGATCTTTTAGCGAGAGTGATATCTTCACCTAATTCTGCAGCCATTAAACCAGCTAGGTGCGCTACTTCCATTGAGTGTTTCAATACGTTTTGCCCGTAACTTGTCCGATACTTTAATCTACCTAAAATTTTGATTAGATCAGGGTGTAAACCATGAACACCAACCTCAAATGTAGCTTGTTCTCCAACTTCACGGATATATTCATCAACTTCTCGTCTAGACTTCTCTACCATTTCCTCAATTCTAGCCGGATGAATACGACCATCTTGAACTAGTTTTTCTAAAGCCAGTCTTGCAGTTTCACGACGAATCGGATCAAAGCCGGATAAAATTACAGCTTCTGGTGTATCATCAATAATCAGATCAATTCCTGTTAACGTCTCAATCGTCCGTATATTTCGGCCTTCACGTCCGATAATACGTCCTTTCATTTCGTCATTAGGTAAGGCAACAACAGAAACTGTTGTCTCTGCAACATGATCTGCAGCACATCTTTGGATGGCTAATGAAAGGATTTCCTTCGCTTTTTTGTCTGACTCTTCTTTAATGCGATTCTCGTTTTCCTTTATCATAACTGCTGTTTCATATGAAAGCTCTTTTTCAAGACTTTCAATGATAATTTGTCTAGCTTCATCCTTGGATAATCCAGAAATTCGTTCGAGTTCTGCTTGTTGCTGACGAACCATTTCATCCATTTTGCTTTCCAACTCTTCAATATGCTGTTGTCTTTTGACAAGAGAATCTTCTTTCTTTTCAAGCGTTGCTTCACGTTTATCTAAGCTCTCACTTTTCCGGTCAAGAGTCTCTTCCTTTTGCATCAAACGATTTTCTTGCTTCTGTAACTCGCTCCTTCGATCGCGGATTTCACGGTCCGCTTCTGTACGAATTTTATGATTTTCATCCTTTGCTTCAAGAAGCGCTTCTTTCTTAGATGCCTCTGCATCACGTTTAGCATCTTCGATAATTTGCTGGGCTGCATGCTCTGCACTAGTAATCTTTGCTTCTGCAATGGATTTTCTAACAAAATAACCAACAACTGCACCGACAAGTATGGCCAGCAAAATGGAGATGATAGTAATTGGGTCCATCATTTCACCTCCTCTTGCTATCGACTTGTACATCTTTCTTTCACGAATGATCAAATTCATTCTTTTTTTGATGTAAGTTTTGTGCCCCTTACATCATAATTTCAACATACAGCACATAGTTTCCATAATTTTCAATATCTAAAAATAGTGAAATTATACATACTTAATTGTAATTGTGGATATGGGCATTGTCAAGTAATGTCTATTGGTAACAAAAAAGAAGCATCATGCACCGAACGCTTCTTTTTGCAATCCTACTATTCAAATAATTCTTCTTGAGCAGCTGCGTTTTCAGCTTCTGCTATTGCCACCGGATTATCTAATCCAAAGTGAGCACGTACTTGATCTCGTATTTCCACATATAGGTCAGGATTTTCCTTAAGGAATTGCTTTGCATTTTCGCGACCTTGACCTACACGTTCTTCTTTATAGGAGTACCATGCACCACTTTTTTGAATGATGTCAAGGTTTGAAGCAATATCTATTAATTCTCCTTCTCTCGTAATACCTTCTCCGTACATAATATCTACTTCTGCTGTTTTAAATGGTGGTGCCACTTTATTTTTTACTACTTTAATTTTTGTTTTGCTTCCGACCATTTCATTGCCTTGCTTAATTATTTCAGCACGGCGAACTTCAAGACGAATGGAGCTGTAGAACTTCAACGCGCGTCCACCAGTTGTCGTCTCGGGATTTCCAAACATAACACCGATTTTTTCGCGGACCTGATTAATAAATACCGCAATTGTTTTGGATTTGTTAATAGCACCTGATAATTTACGCAATGCTTGTGACATAAGGCGCGCTTGTAACCCCATGTGGGAGTCACCCATCTCGCCTTCGATTTCAGCTTTTGGTACTAATGCCGCAACAGAGTCAATTACGATGATATCAACTGCTCCACTACGTACTAGAGCATCAGCAATTTCAAGTGCCTGCTCCCCTGTATCCGGTTGGGATAAAAGCAGCTCATCAATATTTACACCTAACTTTTCTGCATAAACAGGATCGAGTGCATGTTCGGCATCAATAAAGGCCGCTGTACCGCCCTGTTTTTGTACTTCAGCAATTGCATGGAGTGCTACAGTTGTTTTACCAGATGATTCAGGCAGGAATGTTATACACAAGGCTTTTTATCCTTGCTTCTGGAGGTCACCCTCATTGTTATATGCTCTGGTCCACATAACTACAGCTAGTCCATTCTAGCTCAGCTCAGCGTACATATTATCCCTCAGCATGATCTGTTAGGGAAGGGACACTCTTGCCAGGATTATATTCTACGAAAACGCAGGTTCACCCGGTACGCGTTACGGTGCTATGGAGTCTTTAGTTCCATAGTTACCTCGGAATTGTCTCATTCAAATGAGATGTCTTCCGATTTTGCCCCTTTCGTTTCATTGGTTTCCCAATAAACGGGCGATTGTTACATTTCACCATACACCTCAATAATCCTTCCGCGCGGATATCCGCCAACTCCAAGCGCAATATCAAGTGCTAATGAACCACTTGAAATCGTTGCTAGTTTTCTTTCTCCTTGCTCTCCTAATTTCATAATCGAGCCTTTTCCAAACTGTTTTTCAATTTGTCTTAACGCCTGCTCGAGGGCAGCTTTACGATCACTCATTTCTTATTAATTCCTCCTTCTATTAAACTACCACTATCATACCTGTTTTTTTTCATTTTGCCAACTTTTTATCGAACGTTCATTCGTTATGGTTTAATGGTAAAATTAACATAAAAAAGCTCTGCTTTATTTAGCAGGGCTTTTTCTAAACAACAAAAATTAGAACTAAAAAAACTTCTTGCATTATTAGTTTTAATAAAGCATTGGATATGGTGGGTATGGGTGCGGATAGCCAAGCCCTGGAGCACCATAACCAAGTCCTGGGTAAAAACCTAAACCTGAGCCTGGTCCGCCTAATCCAAGTCCTGGAGCATAACCAAATCCTGAACCTGGTCCACCTAATCCATAACCAGGATAAAAACCATGTCCAAAGCCTGGACCACCAAAACCAAGCCCTGGTCCAAAACCAAATCCTGAACCCGGTCCACCTAAACCAAGTCCTGGGGAAAAACCAAATCCTGAGCCTGGTCCACCCAACCCAAAGCCAGGACGAATTCTTTCATCCGTTAGAATAGGGGCATTACAATTAGGAATCATTTTCATCCTCCTCATTTAATATTACAGTAAAGCATATTCATTCTTAGGGGAAAGCTCTTGGACGATTGACCCGAATTATAATTATTTATGTGTCATACGCGGAATTAAAAGAAAACCCTCAGAATTGTTAATTTCTCATATTTTCAATAAAGCTTTTAATAAATGGAAATATCCATTCTTTACGGATTTCGTCCGAATCCCACTGCGGCTTCCTGCTAAATTCAGAGGAAAAACTCGAGTATCCTGTCCGTTAATAGCCATACCAACAAACACGGTACCAACAGGTTTTCCTTCTTGTTCGTCCGGTCCGGCTACGCCAGTAAAACTAATTCCAATATCGGTATTTAATAATTTCCGTACATTTTCGGCCATATGTTTAGCACATTCCTGACTTACAACCCCAAAATCTTCGATCACTTCAGCTGGAACCTGCAAGACATTTCGTTTAACCTCAGTATCGTAACAGACAATGCTTCCTTTGAAGACACTAGAGGAGCCTGCAAAATTAGTTAATTCATTTGCAAAACCACCGCCAGTTAAACTTTCCGCACTTGAAACCGTCATCTTTTTTGTTTTCAATAACTCAAAGACTTCCTTATAAAGGGTCGAACCGTTATATCCATAAAAATATTGACCAACACGTTTTTGAATTTCCTTTTCAACCTCATCGAGCATTTTTGTAGCTTTCTCAAGTGATAAATCCTTAGCCGTTAGCCTTAAAGTTGCTTCCCCATCCTCAATTAATGGTGCGATGGTAGGATTGGTCTGGGCATCAATTAAATCCAAAACTTCAGTTTCAAGCTGGGACTCACCAATACCAAAAAACTTTAAGACTCTTGATTCGATATGTTCCTTAATTTCGAGCTGTTCAAGCAACAACGGCCGTCCGAAACTTTGAAACATCGGTTTCAATTCAGATGGTGGTCCAGGAAAAAGCATGTAAATCCGATTATTTTTAGATACAGCTAGACCCGGCGCCGTTCCAAAATCATTTTGAAAAACGGTTGAACCCTCAATAACGAAGGCTTGCTTTCTATTGTTCTCAGTCATCTGTCTATTTTGTCTCTTAAAATAACTATCAATCTTTTTAAGAACATATGAATCCTCTACCAACTTTAAAGCTAGAACTGAAGCTACAGTTTCTTTCGTTAAATCATCTTTTGTCGGTCCAAGTCCACCTGTAAAAATAATTAAATCCGACCTTTTCCTTGCTGTTTCAATTACTTCAACTAACCGTGCTTGATTATCACCGACAACAGAATGATAAAATACGTTAATCCCAATACGTGCAAGCTCTGTTGAAAGAAACCTGGCATTCGTATTGGCAATTTGACCTAGAAGCAGTTCCGTTCCAACAGCAATAATCTCAGCATTCACTAAAGTATTCCTCCCCTTTACTTTGAGCTTTTAAAGACGTGCATATTTTTAGCAAAATAATCCCAGCCAGAAAGAATTGTTAAGATAACAGCGATCCATAAAGTGATATCACCTAAAGGTATTCCAAAGCCAGTAAAAGGAACATTATGAAGTAAAAGAGCGGAAATTGCGATAATTTGAAAAACAGTTTTCAATTTCCCCATTTGTCCTGCTGCCATGACTACCCCTTCCCCAGCGGCAACTAATCTAAGCCCTGTAACAGCAAATTCACGGCTAATGATCACAATAACCATCCATGAAGGAGCAAGCTCTAATTCAACTAATACGATTAACGCAGCTGAAACAAGTAGCTTATCTGCCAAGGGGTCCAAAAATTTACCTAGATTAGTAACAAGGTTATGCTTTCTTGCTAAATGACCGTCGATCCAATCTGTTGCGGATGCGAATATAAAAATAAGGGCACCCATGAAATGAGAAACAGAAATGGATTCATTAATAATATATATTTCGCCAAATTTAAAAGGAACCAACATAAAAATTAAAAAAATTGGAATAAGTAAGATTCTTGAAATCGTAATTTTGTTAGGTAAATTCAAGATGGATCCCCCGTTCATTTATTTGTGCATGAAAGTGGCTGCCTAAGTGCTTCAGCATACACAATACCAGTATGTAGTTACATTAGGTATTACTTGTTGATGCCGGACACATTTTAGACAGCCTATATCACCATTATTGTGTTACTTTATTAAATGTAATCTTGATCTTTTGATGTACCTTTTCATTTGGTGGAAATGGGTATTCAAAATCCTGTCCATTAATTTTAACAGCCACGTCTAAAGTTCGCCCAATGTTTAATTCAATTTCTTGTTCTGAGGAGAAGTCATAAGAAACTTTCTCCCCCTCTTTTAGTTCAGCGCCATAAAAGGATTTCCCCCTACCATTTTTGATCCCAACATAGCTTCTACCTGCTGAAGTTAATTCAACTGTAAATTGATCCGTATCTTTCAACTCATATGTAGTCTTAGGTGAATTCCCGTTCTGCTGGTCAATCTGTACCAATTGTTGCTGTACCGGTTCCATTCCCGGTGCATCTTGCTCTGGTACATCCGGTGTTTCCGCAAGATCAGCCGGTACTTCTTCCGATGGTTGTGTCTCTTCTGGGACCTCTTTTACATCATTTGGATTTACAATGGTGACATTTTCATCCTCTTGACTTTCCACAACAGGTCCACCAGTATTTCCTCCGTCTTTATCTGCTAAATCTTGTTTTTGCCAGAATAGCCAAATAAAAACGAATAAACTAATCACTAAGACAACAACCAATATCGTTGGCAGCAAGGAAAAAAACAGGGAAGATGTCTTCGAAACAGAGGTTTGTTTGTTTTTAACTCTTGATAATCCACTGGACACTTCTGTTTCAGTTTTCGGAACCTCTGAAGCAAACTCATCAAAAAGCTTATCAGGGTCGATCCCAACAGCCTCAGCATACTGCTTAATAAAGGCTCTTGCATAAAACTTCCCAGGAAGGATGTCATAATTTCCAGCCTCAATGGCTTGTAAGTATCGTTTTTGTATTTTAGTAATAGTTTGTAATTCATCTAGGGTTATGTTTTTTTGTTTTCGGGCTTCCTCTAAACGTTTTCCCAGTTCAGTCAATGATAACACCATCCATTTATTTCTCGTAAATAAAAATTAAAAATCAAAGGCTGAAAAGCCAAATCCGGAATCAGCAGAAAATTGTTGGTCGACAACATCATATGTGATTTCCTCATCATGATCATTTCTAAGTTCAATAATATAATCAAAATCGTCTAGTGTATACTCAGAATTTCTTACAAAGATATCAGGATGCTCCACAACCTTTACCGCCTGCATTCGCATAATTTCCCGGACTAACTGCCAATGTTTTTCCGGTGCTCTCTTAGAAGATACAACCCCATCAATAATGTACAGATGGTCATTGTAATACTCGTCTTCAAGTAATTGACTGCGGATGGTTTGTTTTAATAATGTTGAAGACACAAATACCCATCTTTTATTAGCACACACACTTGCAGCAACGATTGATTCAGTTTTTCCAACCCTCGGCATTCCACGAATACCAATTAATTTATGCTCGTTTTTCTTAAGCAGTTCAGCCATAAAATCAACAAGAATACCAATTTCAGCGCGCACGAACCGAAATGTTTTTTTATCATCCTTTTCACGATGAATATAGCGACCGTGCCTTACTGCCAAACGATCCCTTAATGTCGGTCTGCGCAGTTTCGTTACTCTTATATTTTCAATTGTATTAAGAATTGATTCGAGCCGCTCGATCTGCTGTTGTTTTTCACATTTGATTAAAAGTCCGCGGCGCATCGTTTCTACACCATTTATTGTAACAATATTAATAGATAACATCCCTAATAAAGACGAGATATCACCAAGGAGTCCTGGACGATTGATAACAATTTCATACTCCAAATACCACTCTTCTTTTTCCATGGACTTCCTCCATTCTTAAAGTGTACAATCTGGTTTGAATTGGTTGAATCTTCCTTTACACTTTTCAACTACTACTATAATAAATGATTTTATTGGAATAGAAAAGAATAATAAACAAATCCCGACAAAAAACGCAAAAGAGAGGTTCTATTTTAGAAGCCTCTCTTAAAAGGATGCGCCTGTAAAACTCATTATTACTTTTGCACTAATTTAACCATTATATTAGCAATGGCTTGCTGCTCCTCTTCAGAAGCTACATTCCAAAGCTCTGATAGCAGTTTTTGCTCTGGATTTTTCGGCTGAATCTCAGCAGCCAAGTAATCTCCGACTTCAGCAGCAATGTTTGAAATTGTGTTTTGATCGATACCATTGCTCTTAGCTTGGCTCATTCTTTCCTGTAAAAAGCCTTTCCATTGTTCAAAATTTTCGAGTACTGACATCATAATCACTCCTTAAGGATTTGTTCTTTTATATAATGCCAAATTCGAAAAAAATTATTCACGTAAACCATGCGCCATTTATATTTAAAATTTCACCATTGATGTAAGAAGATTTTTCTGAAATAAGAAAGGCGACTGCATGCCCAATTTCTTCCGGCCTCCCAAATCGACCCATTGGTATTTCATCCAATATGGCTTGCTTAGCTTCATCTGAAAAATACGTCAGCATATTCGTATCAATCGTTCCTGGGGCGATGCCATTCACATTAATACCCGAAGGTGCCAATTCTTTCGCTAATGCTTTCACAAATGTATTTTGACCGCCTTTTACCGTAGAATAAAGGACTTCACAAGATGCACCAACTGAACCCCAAATCGATGAAATCACAATGATTTTTCCATACTTTTTTCTTACCATTGAGGGGATGATATGCTTTGCAATTAAAAATGGACTTGTAATATGGAGCTGAACCATTTTTTGTACTTCCACGTCGGATACATCCGTAATTAACCCAACATGGCTAAGTCCGGCATTTAAAATTAACACATCAACGGAATGCGTTAAAGCTTCAGTCAGTTGATAAAAGCCATCTACACTTGATAAATCTGCACGGATGAATTTAGTTTGTACTGATAAACTAGCTGCCAACTGATGTACGCCTCGTTCATTTTGGTGATAATGTAAGTAAAGATTATATCCCCCCTCCTCCGCTAAAGTTCTGGCAATGGCTTGCCCTATGCCACCACTAGCCCCGGTAATTAACGCCCATTTCTCCATAAACTTTCCTCCGTCAAAAAAGCGCCCAAATACATCATGGGCGCACTTTTCTTTATTTCGGTACTACTTCACAAATTGTAAAGCACTTCTCATCAAAAAGATCACTAGCCACTTCTTGTAAGTTAGATGTTTGTATCCCTTCCAATACCGACACGATATCAAACAAATTCATTCCATTAAATTGGTACCTTGTAAATTGGTTAGCAATATACTCAGGTGAATTTAATGCACGTAAAAAGGAACCAATTTTCTTCTTTTTAATCCTTGATAAATAATCTTCAGAAATACTATTAATATCAAAATTAAGCATGGTCTCTTTTAAACGTCCCGCAAGCTGCTCCGGATTTTCTGTATCGCCGCCGATCATCGCAAAACCAAACCCGTATTCCTCCGTGTAATCAAACGAAAAACTATCATCAATTAAACCATCATTATAAAGCTTCTCATAATTTTCCGAGCTTTTTCCGAATAATAAATCAAATAAAACATTTATTGTTAACTCCCGCTCTAGTAACTCTTTTCCACTTCGAGTGGGATTTTTTGCTTTAAAACCAACAAGGCATTTTGGCGTTTGAACCGGCATTTCCAATACTTGCTTAGCAGTTGCCACTTCCACTTGTTCGTCCTCAAAAAAGCGTTTTATTTCTTTTGCTTCCTTAAACTCTTTCTTGTTTTGGTTATCTCGGATTAACGTCATCATTTCCTCTTCATTAATTGGCCCAACAACAAAAAGAAGCATGTTACTCGGATGATAGAACGTTTCATAACAAGTATATAATAGATCCTTGTTGATTTTCGAAATCGATTCAATCGTACCGGCAATATCGATTTTCACGGGATGTGTTTTATACATATTTTCAATCAAGCCAAAATAAACACGCCAATCTGGGTTATCATCATACATTGTAATTTCTTGACCAATGATCCCTTTTTCCTTCTCGACGGTTTGGTCACTGAAATAGGGGCTTTGTACGAAATCAATTAAGGTTTCGAGATTTTCATTCACATTAGAAGTACTTGAAAATAAATAGGCTGTTCTCGTAAAGGATGTAAAGGCGTTGGCAGAGGCACCCTGTTTGCTAAACTGCTGGAATACATCGCCATCTTCTTTCTCAAAAAGCTTATGCTCTAAAAAATGGGCAATTCCATCTGGAACGTGCAATTCCTTCGATTGACCTATAGGGACAAAACGATTATCAATACTACCGTATTTCGTTGTAAATGTAGCATAGGTTTTATTAAAACCCTCTTTAGGCAGAAGATAGACGTCAAGGCCGTTAGCCATTTTTTCATGAAAAAGGGTTTCTTTTAGTTGATCAAATACAATTTTCTTCATTATTATGCTCCCTCCAATCCCTTAAGGAAGTATATCGTGTCCAAATTAATCTTTTGGGCAACCGCTTCAACTTCATCTTTTGTTACTTCATCGATTTTCGTAAGCCAATCGTCTAAAGGACGGCTGAATCCTGCCACAACATTATGATAAAGCACTTCTATTAATCCATGTGGAGTGTCTATCGTCTCTAAAATTTGATTCTTTAAAACTGCTTTTGTTTGGGAAAATTCATCATCCGTAAAATTGCCTTTTTTCATTTCTTCCATTTGTTCTTTAATAATGTTGACCGCCTTTTGATAATTGGCAAACTCAATCCCGCTCATGATCATTAATAACCCTTTATGGCTTTCGAATCTGGAAGCAGCATAATACGCTAAACTTTCTTTTTCCCGGACATTGATAAATAGCTTAGAGTGAGAGAAGCCGCCAAAAATACCATTATAAAGCTGTAGGGCAAAGTAATCATCATCATGGTACGTTACATTTGTACGGCAGCCAATATGTAGTTTCCCTTGTTTAATATCCTGTTCCTCAATAATTTCTTTTACATCACTTACTTTTTTGTGAGCGACATTTGTTTTAACAAATCGCTTTTCACGGTTTGCCGGTAAACGAAATGCCTTTTCAGCTGCTTCCTTTACGGAATTCAAATTAATATCACCAACGATATAAAGGTCAATTTCATCGTTTTGTAATGCGTTTTGATAATAATCATATAAGACTTGTGCTGATATTTTATTAAGGTCATCGATCGTTCCGTGGGCATTTAAGCGATAGGGTTCTTCTTCACACATTTCTTGAACTAGGCGCATATTGGCATATCGCATCTTATCATCATAGACAGCCTGAATCCGAGATTTCAGTGCTCTTTTTTCTTTTTCAACAATGGAACTTGTGAAAAATCCATTTTCCATAACAGGTGACAAAAGAATCTCAGCAATTAGCTCCAAGCCGTTTTTTAATAACGGGGTTTGATCCGTTAAATATTTTTCATTGGCGATATCCATTCTGAATGTAATGATTTGGTATTCACCCTTTTTAGCTACATCTACATTTAGTGATGCACCATATAATTCATCTAATTTCGTCCGCAATTTAAGAGTGGAAGGGTATTTTTCAGTACCACTCTGTAGAACATAGGGAAGGAGCGCTCTTGTCGTCACTGTATCTTCCTGGAGTGGGGCCTTCATCTTAAGAACGATGGTATTGGTTTTATATTTTAACGTTTCGATCCCATGAAGTGTAAATCCATTCAATTGTACACTTTCTTCCTTCATAAGATTCATCTAATTTCCTCCTCTTTTAGCTGCGCGCTTCAATAACTATTACTAACTTATATGTCACTATGTTTTGTCTAAATTCACGAAAATAAACTTATGGGCATTCCCAATATAATGCTATCTTACTAATTATTTCTAAAGAAAGCAAAAAAGAAGAGTGAACAATAGTGTTTACTCTTTACTGGTTTGATACCTCATCTTTAATTTTGGCAACCAATACAGTCCGCGGCTTACTGCCCTCATACGGTCCAACAATTCCTTTTGCTTCCATAGCGTCGATAAGCCTCGCTGCCCTTGTATAGCCGATTCTAAACCGTCTTTGCAGCATCGACACTGAAGCAGTCTGCATGTCTGTTATTAATTCTACGGCATCATCAAATAAATCATCATCCACCGGAACGTCGACTTCGGTTTCCTCAGTAGGCATCATTTCTTCATGATACTGTGCCTTTTGTTGAGAAATAACATAATCAACCACTTCCTCCACTTCCGAGTCGGAAACAAAGGCCCCTTGGACACGGACAGGTTTTGAAGCACCAACAGGTAAAAATAACATATCGCCTCGACCTAACAGTTTTTCGGCACCACCCATGTCAATAATCGTTCTTGAATCAACGGATGAGGATACACTAAAAGCAATTCTTGATGGAATATTCGCTTTAATAACTCCAGTAATAACATCAACAGATGGTCGTTGTGTTGCAATAATTAAATGAATGCCGGCCGCCCGCGCCATTTGCGCAAGCCTTGTAATCGCATCCTCGACATCACTTGAAGCTACCATCATTAAATCAGCAAGCTCATCGACAATCACGACAATAAATGGTAGTTCAGGCTGCTTATCACCTGTCTCCTGATTGTGGAATCTAATATGGTCATTATACCCTTCAATATTTCTTGTACCAGTGTGTGAAAACAATTCGTAGCGTCGCTCCATTTCCGAAACAACCTTTTTTAATGCTTGTGATGCTTTTTTAGGATCTGTGACAACCGGTGTTAATAAATGGGGGATTCCGTTATACATATTCAGTTCCACCATTTTTGGGTCAATCATCATTAGTTTTACTTCATGCGGCTTAGCTCTCATGAGAATACTTATAATAATTCCGTTAACACAGACACTTTTCCCGCTTCCGGTTGCACCTGCAACAAGGAGATGCGGCATTTTATTTAGTTCAGTTAAAATCGCTTCACCTGATATATCACGTCCAAGACCAACCATCAGCTTAGCATTCGAATTATTATTTTTTGATTCCAAAACCTCCCGTAACGAAACCATCGCAATTTCCTGGTTAGGAACCTCAATTCCTATCGCAGATTTACCGGGAATGGGAGCCTCAATCCGAATATCTTTAGCAGCCAAGGCCAACGCTAAATCATCACTAAGACTTACGATTTTACTAACTTTAACGCCGACATCGGGATGCACTTCATACTTTGTAACCGCAGGTCCCAAATGAACCTTTTTCACTCTTGCTTTAACACCAAAACTTTCAAAGGTTTTTTCCAACTTCTGCGCATTGATCGAAATTAACTTTTTCTCTTGGTTTTGATTATTATGTATCGGCTTTTTCAAAAGGTCATTGGTCGGCAATTGATACGCTTCATTGGCGACTTCTGTAAAGGTCATTGATACTTTCACATCCGCCCCTTCAATGTGCTCGTCCGCCTCTTTTTTAGCATTTATTTGCTGGTGTTCGGTCTCTTCCTTTTGAAGATGAGCAGAGGTATCATTACCTGCTACCTCATGAAAATCAGAAATGATCGGTTCTACATCTTCATGGAAGCCATGATCTAAAATAATCGTTTCGGTTTTTCCCTCTTCAATTTCAATCTCTTCTTCTACAGCCTTTTCTTTATTTTTTTGGCTTTTTTTACTCCTCTGTTTTTTTCTTCTACTTGTAAGCCCACTTTTTACATCGGCGACAAAACTAATAAACTGATTTTTAATAAATTGAAAGACCTTTTTGCCAGCCGTTGTTAAAATATCGTGGATTGAAATTCCCGTTAAAAGAATAAGTCCGATAAGCAAAAGGAATAGAAAGATAATCTTAGTGCCGATCACACCAAAAAGGAAATAGGAAATGGCAAAAAGAATAGCTCCGATCATTCCTCCTCCTAGTACGAGCGAAGCCCCTCCTTTAACCTCACCCCAAAATTGACTCCAGGTGTTTTTCAGAATGGAGGGATTCCCTAATGGGGCTTGATTATTAATTTCCGCAAAAGTTTCAACATGCGAATATAACAAAAGCGCCGCAATTAAAACATAAGCTCCAGCCAATCTTCTTGTAGCGAATTGAGGCCATTTTCTTTTAATAATAAAATATACTGATAGAAGCAATAGTCCTACTAATAATATACTGAACCATTCACCAAAGAAGAAACGGGATAATTCAATTAATGCTCTTCCGACAAAACCGCCAATATTGGCAAGAGCGATAATCGATATTGCAAGAAGAATGAGACCTCCAAGTTCATATGTCAGAGACCTCTTCCAGTCTAATGCTCTTTTTTCGGATCTTTTTTTCTTGGATTTTGCCATATCAATCACCTTGATCTAAAATTGTAAAAAAGGAAAGCAGCCGAGTAAAAGGCTGCTTCGTTCGTTTTTATTTATTATACCATACTGTTAATAAAATCGTCCTAAAATTGTGGTTTCAACATGATAATTGCCCCCGGTGAGTAAGCATTATTTAAAAAATCATTTGGATTTGTACTTAAAACTTGGACAACCCGGCATTCTTCATTGGATAAAGACTCCACTACTAATGATAATCCATTAATATTTATGATTGACTGTTTAGAATAGGCATCAAGATTTTCTTGAAAAATTAATTCATGCGGCATTGTCGTATACATAATCATTGCAGGATCTCCCCTTCGGTAGCCGGAGTAGACATCGTCATCCGTTTTTCCTCAATCAATTGGTTTAATTTTGCTAATGCCTTGCCAACCCCCCCAACCTCATTAATAAGACCGTATTTTACAGCATCCTTTCCGACAACATTAGTACCAATATCACGGGTTAGATTTCCTTTTGAGAGCATTAATTCCTTAAAACGATCTTCCGTAATGTTGGAATGCGATGTCACGAAAGTGACAACTCTTTCTTGCATCTTATCTAAGTATTCAAACGTTTGCGGGACCCCAATAACAAGACCTGTTAAACGAACAGGGTGGATCGTCATTGTTGCCGTTTCAGCAATGAACGAATAATCAGTGCTTACCGCAATCGGAACCCCAATCGAATGACCGCCGCCGAGTACAATCGACACGGTCGGCTTCGATAAAGATGCAATCATTTCAGAAATAGCAAGACCGGCTTCAACATCACCACCAACCGTATTCAAAATTAGCAATAGCCCTTCAATTTTCGCATTTTGCTCAATCGCTACGATTTGGGGGATTAAATGTTCATACTTAGTTGTTTTATTTTGTGGTGGTAATTGCATATGCCCTTCAATTTGCCCGATGATTGTTAAGCAATGTATATTTGATTCTTGCCCCATTTGGGGTACGTTCGTTTGTCCTAATTGTTGAATTTTATCTACTAAAGATTCTTTAACATCTTTTTGTTCCTGATCGGAATCGTTTTGCTCCATGGACGGTTTGTTTTCGTAATGTGCCATAATGGAACTCCTTTCATAAAATCAAAGTATCTATAGTATGAATCCCAATAGAGTATTTAATTCTATAAAAGAAAAGAACTGACCAAATGTAGTCAGTTCCGTTTTCCTTGTCCAGCTTCAGCGCCCAGCGACTCGTGAACTTCGCTAAACGGGCGCTTCCGCTTTTCTATACTTCCATTATGATCGGCAAAATCATTGGTCTTCTCTTTGTTTTTTCGAATAAAAAGTGACTAAGCGATTCTCGAATACTTGTTTTTAAAGTTGACCAATCGATTGTACGATCTTTCATGCATTTCAGAATAATCTGCTGCACAATTTCATTTGATTTATCAAATAATTCTTCGGATTCCCTTACATAGACAAATCCCCTTGAGATGATTTCAGGTCCAGAAATAATTTGATTCTTTTCTTTTGATAAAGTAACGACGACGATTAATATTCCATCCTGGGATAATAGTCGACGGTCTCTTAAGACGATGTTACCGACATCACCAATCCCTAAACCATCTATTAACACATTGCCAGCTGGAACTTTTCCAGCTATCTGTGCTTGGTCGTTTTTATACTCAAAAACATCTCCATTTTCCATTATAAAGATTTGGTCTGAATCCATCCCCGTATTTTCAGCAATTCTAGCATGGGCCCGCTGCATCTTATATTCACCCTGGATCGGGATAAAAAACATAGGATTCATGACACTGATCATCATTTTTAACTCTTCTTGACTAGCGTGTCCGGAGACATTTATTTTTCTTTGCCCGTAAATAACATTAGCTCCTGCCCTAAAAAGTATATCTATCGTAGTTGAAACCAGCTTTTCATGACCTGGTATCGTTGAGGCAGCAATAATCACAGTATCGCCTGGTTTGATGGACGTCTTCTTATGTGATTTATTTGCCATTCTTCCCAAGGCCTCTAAAGGTTCTCCCTGAACACCGGTAGTTAAGATGAGAACACGCTGATCATTCCATTTTTCAATATCTGAAATCGGTATCATTAATTTATCTGGAATATCAAGATAGCCTAACTCCATCGATATTTCGATAACTCGTTTCATACTATTGCCAATGATAGCAATCTTTCTATCCGTCAGCACAGCTGCATCAAATACTTGTTGGATCCGATGTATATTGGAAGCGAAGGTCGCAACAATAACACGTCCTTCAGCCGTGCGGATACAATCGCACAGTTCTTCACCTACTGAGCTTTCTGATCCTGTCGTACCAGGAATTTCCGCATTCGTGCTATCAGATAAGAGGCAAAGAACACCTTCTTTTCCTAGCTTGGACATTTTAAAGAAGTCAAAGCGAACACCGTCTGCCGGCGTTTGATCTAATTTAAAGTCCCCAGTATGAACGACCGCACCATGCGAAGTGTGCACTACAACCCCCACTGAATCGGGAATACTATGAGTTGTCCTAAAAAAAGATACATTAGCATATTCAAATTCTAAAATCGTATCTGCATGAATTTCCTTTAGCAAATTACCATATTTCAATCCCGATTCCTCTAATAAATTAGCAACTAACCCGATCGTCAACTTTGTTCCATATATTGGAACTCGAATGCGTCTTAAGACATAAGTTAACGACCCAATATGGTCCTCATGCCCATGGGTAAGAAAGATCCCTTTAATTCGAGAAACATTTTCTTGTAGATATGTAATATCTGGGATTACTGCGTCGATTCCAAGCAATTCATCTTCCGGTAATTTTAATCCAGCATCGATACAATAGATTTCAGGACCTACTTCAACGACATACATATTTTTACCGATTTCCCCTAGGCCCCCAAGAGCAAATATTCTAACTGGATTGTTTTCTTTCTTTACCAATTCTTATCCTCCTATTCAGTTTTGAACCGCTCTAAGTCACTTGCATTTATTATACCGTATTGGAGAATTTTAGTACAAGTAAAAACGAGCCTAAATATAGGCTCGTTTTTATTTTTTTAATAAATCATCAATTATGAATTGCTTTTCCATTTGCAGTGGGACTAACGGCAACCTTACAGAACCAGTGTCGACTCCTTTTGCCTGTAATGCATACTTAAGGGGCACCGGATTAGGTCCGATAAACAGCCCTTTCATGATCGGCAATAAACGCTGGTGTAACCCGGCCGCTTTTTTTACATCTCCACTTTCAAATAGTGAAATCATTTCTTGCATTTCATTTCCGATAATGTGGGAAGCGACAGAAATAACTCCTCTTCCACCAATTGATAATACTGGCAATGTGTTGCTATCATCACCGGTGTATAAATAGAAATCGTCATCCGTAAGTGAAATAATTTCCGTCATAGCATTTAAGTCTCCGCTTGCTTCCTTCACAGCAACAATATTCTTAACCTTCGATAATTTTACAATCGTATCTACAGCGATATTAATACTGCATCGTCCCGGAATATTGTACATCATAACTGGTAGATTCGTTTCATTAGCGATTGCCTTAAAATGCTCATATAACCCATCTTGGTCCGGTTTGTTGTAGTAAGGGGCAACAAGCATGATCGCATTTGCTCCAACCTCTTCTGCTTTTTTTGTAAGTTCAATTGAGGCCCGAGTATCATTGCTACCAGTCCCAGCAACTACTGGAACTCTGCCATTCACCACTTCCACGACGTGATGATATAAAGCAACTTTCTCTTCTGTTGTTAGAGTCGGAGATTCTCCTGTGGTTCCAGCCACGATCAGCGAATCCGTTCCATTATCCAACAAATAGTTCACTAAATCCGTAACCTTATCGAAGTCAATATTACCTTTTCCATCAAATGGTGTTACCATGGCTGTACCAACACGACCAAAAACCATTCTTGTTCAACCCCTTACAAATTCATATTTCACCGTCCAGCTACAGCGCCCAGCGACTAATGGACTTCACCCATCTCCCTATGATAAGTCAACATCAATATGCTCCAGTTTTGTCGTGCGCTTAACGGGCGCTTTCGCTTTTCTATTGACAAAATTCGGCATGTAATGAATTTACAGCCCGAACCATGTCTTCCTCATGAACAAGGACCCAAATGGTTGTATGACTATCAGCTGACTGAAGAATTTGAATCCCTTCCTTAGAAAGTGCACTTACAATTCTAGCCGTAACTCCAGGAACCCCGGTCATTCCTGCACCAACCGCCGAAACTTTGGCACAGTTTCGAATTACTTTCGGCTCATACCCTAATTCCTTTAATACGGCAATTGCACGGTCTGTCATTTTGTCCATGACAGTATATATGATTGCATTTAGTGAAATATTAATAAAATCTACACTGATTCCTTCTAGAGCCATTGCTTTGAAAACTTCGGATTGAATATTATAATGCCCTTCAATCGGTGTTACCGTTATTTGTGTAACATTGGGAACGTGGGCAATCCCAGTAACAACTCGATCGTGAATGTCACTGCCTTTTGTATTCACAACAGCCGAAGTAACAAGTGTTCCTGGTCCCTCTAAATATGTTGACCGTACCCTAAGCGGAACCTTTGCCTGCATAGCTATTTCAACTGCACGGGGGTGAATGACCTTTGCACCTTGATGCGCTAAGTTACATATCTCATTATAGGTCATAACCGTTAAAGGACGCGCCCCCTCGACAATTCGAGGATCAGCGGTCATTACCCCCTCCACATCAGTAAAAATATCGATAAATTCCGCGTTTAGGGCTACACCTAGTGCCGCTGCCGAAGTGTCGCTGCCACCTCTACCAAGAGTGGTTACTTCACCCGCTTTAGAAGTCCCTTGAAATCCTGCCACGACGACAACATCATGAACTTCAAGTTCCTCTAGCACACGGTCGCATCTCATTTCTATTATTTTTGCGTTTGAATACTCATCATTTGTATGAAAACCTGCCTGTGCACCTGTTAAAGCGATCGCAGGTATTCCGTTTGTATTTAACATATTCGAAAAAACAATGGCAGAAATCGTTTCTCCACAGGAAAGCAATAAATCGTGCTCACGATTACTGATCTTTAAGATATCTACAAGACTTTGTAGTGTATCAGTCGCATAGGGATCACCTTTTCTCCCCATTGCCGATACAACTACAACGACCTTATAGCCATCACTCAAAGCATTTTCAATATGTGACATAGCACGAAACCGGCTATCTTCGTCCTTAACTGATGTACCACCATACTTTTGGACGATGATTTTCATCGAGACACCTCTTCTGAGTTGTAATTTTCTATTTTTATTCTAGTGCCAAGTTGAATAAATCATTTTGATTTATTTTACAATCCCTAATGAAATCAAGCGCTCCGCAATTTGAACTGAATTCCATGCAGCGCCTTTAAGTAAATTATCAGCAACAATCCACATGTGGAATCCTTTATCATTATCTAAATCTTTACGAATACGACCAACGAAAGTTTCTAATTTGCCAACTGCTGTTGATGCCATTGGATAAACCTGCTCCTCCGGCTGATCTTCTAAAATAATTCCTTCAGCAGATGCCAAAAGCTCCTTCATCTCTTCGACAGTAACGCCTTCTTTGTCAACTTCAATATAAACTGACTCGGAATGTCCATATTCAACAGGAATTCTCACACATGTTGCCGCTACTGATAATTCAGGCATATGCATGATTTTCTTTGTTTCATTAATCATTTTCATTTCTTCAAACGTGAATCCATTTTCTGTGAATTTATCGATTTGCGGAATGGCATTAAAAGCAATTTGGTAATGCTTTTTATCTGCACCACATGGTAATATTTCCGGTGTAAATGGTTCCCCATTTAATACAGCTTGGGATTGTTCCTTCATTTCTTTAATTGCCATTGCGCCAGCACCTGATACTGCTTGATACGTTGAAACAATGACTTTATTTAAGCCAAATGCTTTTCTAATAGGTTCTAATGCCACAACCATTTGGATCGTTGAGCAGTTGGGATTAGCAATGATTCCTTTATGCTGTTGAATATCAGCCTCATTTACCTCTGATACTACTAATGGAACCTCTGGATCCATTCGAAATGCACTTGTGTTATCCACACAAATCGCCCCTCTTTTTGCAGCTTCGGGTGCTAATTGTTTTGAGACTGATCCGCCAGCACTAAATAATGCAATATCAACACCTTCAAAGCTTTCAGGCTTAGCTACCTGAACAACATGCTCTTCGCCTTTGAATAAAAGCTTTTTGCCTGCTGACCGTTCTGAAGATAATAATGTAAGTTTTGAAATTGGGAAGTTTCTTTTCTCTAAAGTAGATAACATTTTCTCCCCTACGGCTCCAGTTGCTCCAACTACTGCTACATGATATCCTTTTACATTTTCCATTCTTTATTCCCCTTCCCTCTATTACAATTATTTAATAGAACGATTTATTATAATTTAAAAATTATAAAGATTATTTTATCATATTCTGGCATGAAGGAAAGAACTTTATAACCAACTTTAATATTAACAGAAAATCGGACTATTCACCATCTCGATATCTTTCTATTAATACAGGTTGAAATTGCCGCCCTTCGACTGCGGCTTCAACAGTATCAACTAATGCATCCATTCTGGCAACAATTGAATTTGGTTTTTTGATTGGGTCATCCTGACCAAAGGGAATAAAATAGATATTTTTAGTCGCCATTAATTTCATTAAATTCATTCCGTTTAAACCCAAGGCATCATTTGTCGAAATACCTAAAACAACTGGATTAAGATTTCTTAATGTAGCCTTCGCTACCATTAATACCGGTGAATCTGTTAACGCATTGGCTAATTTACTCATTGAATTGCCTGTTAACGGAGCAATTATCATGCAATCTAAAGGCATTTTAGGTCCTAACGGTTCCGCCTCTACGATCGTAGTTATAACTTGGTTACCGGTTAATTCTTCAAGTTTGGCTAACCATTCTTCCCCTTTTCCAAATCTTGTTGTCGTACTTTTCACTGTATGGGTAACAACAGGTCTAACATCTGCACCTGCCTGAATAAGTTTTTCAAGTTGCGGTATAACAGCATCATACGTACAATGGGAACCGGTTAATCCAAATCCGATTCGCTTACCTTTAAGAGTCATTTATGATTTCTCCTTTCCTAATTGTAGCTCTTCTGTGAGTATTTGGGAAATAACATTAGCGACAATCTTACCGGCTGTTTTCGGGGCGACTATGCCAGGAAGACTTGGTGCCAACAATGCTTTTACACCTCTTTTTTCTGCATATCTAAAGTCCGTTCCCCCTGGTTTTGAGGCTAAATCGATAATGACCGTATGAAGCGGCATTTGCGAAATAACCTTCGCTGTTACAACTAAATAAGGAACAGTATTAATAACAATATCCGCCTGTTCAACCTCATCAATTAAATTGTATGTTAAAAACGACTTAAGTCCCATTTCCGTAATTCTCGCAATATCCTCTAATTTTCGAGCGCCAACCTTAACTTTTGCCCCTAGACAGGCAAAGGTTCTTGCAACCGACATTCCAACTCTACCTAAACCAATCACAACAACATTTGAGCCGTGTATGGTTATATCCGTATGTTGAATCGCCATCATAATCGTTCCCTCTACCGTTGGGATCGAGTTGTAAATGGCAACATCGTTTCGTTCAAAAAGCTTGACTAGCTTCCGTCCCGAATCGCTACAAATCCCGTCTAAATACTGATTGCTAATACCCGAAAATACAATGCATTGTTCGGGCGTTTTTTTAAGCATATCTTGCTCCAAGACTATTTTTTCGTTTGAAAAAATAGTCTCCACTTCTCCTGTCAAATTTGTACCTTTAACAGGTAAAATGATGGCATCAATTTCGGAAAAATCTAACTCAGCCATTTCTTTCTTGGTGGACCCGGAAAAAACGTGATCTAGTTGATTAAATCCAACTAAAGATAACTTTGCATCTAATTCTGTTAATTTACGGATTACCTCTAATTGACGGGCATCACCGCCAATAACAGCAATGTGCAAATCTGTTAACATTTCATTTTCACCTTCTTTATTGGGTAAAATAATCCTGTAAGGATGTCGGAATAGCCTAAGTTTTTGTTCTTCCACATCATATGAATGGCATGAAAAGATGGTGAATAAAAAAAGAAAAGCGGAAGCGCCCGGTAAGCGAGGTTTACGAGTCACTGGGCGCTGGAGCTGGACAACAAAAAAAGGCTGATCCCTTGGGACCAACCTAATCAAATTAAAGCTCATCATTAAAATCGATAATGATCATATCACTGCCAATTTTCTTAATATTTCTCCATGGAATTCGAACCTCTGTACCGTTTTTCCTGAACCCAAACCATTTCAACGTCGGGATGAGAAAAGCCTTAATATGTCCTGTATTCTCATCAATTTCTAAATCAGCTTGACCGAGAACACCCATTCGTTCACCTTTTTTTAGATCAATAATTTCTTTCCCGTTCATTTCACTAAGTCTCATCTTGACGCCTCCTAGAATATCTATTGAATATTAGTTGGCAATTTTCCTTCTGGACTAATTAAAGCCACAGAATATTGGTCGGTAAAGATCGTATCTGCCAAATGATTTACAGAATCTAAAGTAACTGCCGATACTTGCTCTAAAACTTCATTTAATGAGCGATGACGCTTTAATAATAATTCATTTTTTCCATTTCGGCTCATTCGGCTATTCGTGCTTTCAAGACTGAGCATTAAGCTTCCTTTTAGCTGTTCCTTGCAATTCGTTAGTTCTTTTTCAGTTATACCAGTCCGTTTTAATGTTATTAATGTATCCTGGATGGTCTCAAATAAAATGTCCAGTTGATTGCTTGCTGTTCCACCATATATAGCTAATAATCCGTTATCTAAAAACGCAGAATGGTAACTGAAAATGGAGTAAGCAAGACCCCTGGCTTCACGTACATCTTGGAATAGCCGGCTTGACATGCTGCCCCCAAGTACATTGTTTAACACAACCAGGGAATATATATCTTCATGACCAACCTGTAAACCATTAAACCCTATACATAGATGGGCTTGTTCCGTCTCTTTTTTTCTAGCGATTTTTTCATCAATAATAGAAGGAGCTGTATATTCAGGCCTTGTGTATTTCGATTCATAATGACCAAAATATTTTTCAACTTCTTTAATAAATGCTTCATTAATATTTCCAGCAATCGAGATGACGACATTGTCAGGCGTATAATAATGATTAACATAATTTCTTAAGGAGTCACCGGTAAAGGTCGCCAATGTTTCCTCAGTGCCCAGAATGGGATAGGCAAGTGGATGGTCCCCAAATGTTGCTTTGCTTAAAAGATCGTGAACGATATCATCTGGTGTATCTTCATACATCTTTATTTCTTCAAGGACAACATTTTTCTCCTTTTTCAATTCCTCTTCATCAAAAGTCGAATTAAAAAACATATCCGCTAAAACTTCCAACGCAAAATCTGAATGTTCATCTAATACTTTTGCATAATAGCATGTATATTCCTTAGACGTAAATGCGTTGACTTGGCCGCCAATACTATCAAAGCTTTCAGCAATCTCTTTAGCAGATCTTGTTTTTGTCCCTTTAAAAATCATATGCTCCAAAAAGTGGGAAATCCCATTATTTTCTTTTGTTTCATTTCGTGAACCTGTTCCAATCCAAACACCAATGGCTACTGAGCGAACAGTTGGGATATTTTCGAGTACGACTCTGACACCATTTTGGCAAGTATATTTTTTAATCAAGTGAAATCCTCCTATTATAGCCGAATAAAGTTATTCTTATTGCATCATATCAATATTACCAATGTATGTCACCTATTTCATATTTCCCCTTTACTTCTTGTTTTTTACTCGTTCTTCACTTAATAATGTTGACACATTGCCTATTTGGTATTCTTTTTCCTTCATTCTAATAATGAGATTTTCTAAACCAGTAGCGGTAGAAGAGGTAGGATGCATTAAAATCATCGCCCCTGGTGAAACTTTATTGGCCACTCTGTTTACCATTTCCACTGGGTCCGGCTTCCTCCAATCTACCGTATCAACAGTCCACATAACGAGCTTCATATTTTCATCGGCAGCAATTTTAACAACTTCATCTTTATAGCTGCCGCTTGGTGGAGCAAACCATTTCGGCGTTATACCTGTTGTTGCTTTGATTACTTCATTCGTTTTAACAATTTCTTCTTTTATTCGATCGGATGATAATTTTTTCATATCCGGGTGTGAGTAGGCATGGTTTCCTATTTCATGACCGGCATCAACAATCATTTTCGCAAATTCAGGGTGCTTTTTAACCCAACTTCCATCTAAGAAAAAAGTAGCTGTTACATGATGCTTTTCCAATGTTTTTAATATGGATGGGATATACTCATTTCCCCAGGCAACATTAATTAAAAAAGTAACCATTTTTTTTTCAGGGTGTCCCCGGTAAATGGGTGACGGTGGTAAATCATTTAATGTTACCTTAGGTGGTACTTCATCGAAAACGAGCTTTTCAGGATTAAATTCTCCATCCTTTTTCATTCGCTTATACGATTCAGCTACATTAACTTTTAAGCCATTTAAACCCGGCATTGCTTTCCATACCCTATCAATACGGGCATCCTCGGGAGCAATTTCATACTCATTCTTTTTTTGTTCAATTTCTACAAAAAGAGGATCCTTTTGTTTTGTAACTGTTACTGCTGTCTGTTTTATTGCTTCAACATAATCGGAAGTGTATGGGTTCTGCATGGCTCCATAGGTTATTAAGAGAATTAACGCAAATCCTACAAATTGCAAAGCCAATTTATTCATTTGTTCTCGTCCCCCTTCATAAAAAACTATGTATGAAAACGAGGGCTTAGAACTGCGAAAAGCGAAAAAGCCCCGTATAGCGAAGTTTACGAGTTGCTGGGCGCTGGAGCTGGACAATATGTACCATTTATCCATAAAAAAAAAGAAGCTGTAATTTCAGCTTCTTCCTGGTTATGACTGTTCCTGCTTTTCTTTCTGTTCTTTAAGAACGGCTTTTCTTGAAAGATTCACTCTTCCTTGTTTATCGATTTCTGTTACTTTTACTAATAATTCATCACCAATCGATACTACATCTTCAACCTTACCTACACGTTCTTCAGCTAATTCAGAAATATGAACAAGTCCATCTTTACCTTGGAAAATTTCAACAAAGGCACCGAATTTCTCGATCCGTTTTACTTTACCAAGATACATTTGGCCCACTTCAACCTCACGAACAATATCCTCAATAATCTTCTTCGCCTTCTGATTCATTTCCATATCAGGTGAAGCGATGAATACCGTGCCATCTTGCTCAATATCAATTTTTACGCCAGTCTCTTCAATGATTTTATTAATCTGCTTGCCACTTGGTCCAATGACATCGCGGATTTTATCAGGATTAATATTCATTGTTAAAATCTTAGGAGCATATTTAGATAATGCCGTTCTAGGCCCAGAAATAGTTTGCATCATATGTTTTAAAATTTGCATGCGGCCTTTTTGGGCTTGAGTAAGGGCTTCTTCTAGAATTTCTCGTGATAACCCCTCAATCTTAATATCCATTTGTAACGCGGTAACGCCTTTAGTTGTTCCGGCCACTTTAAAGTCCATATCACCTAAATGGTCTTCCATACCTTGAATATCCGTTAAAACTGTATAATCATCACCTGATTTAACAAGTCCCATTGCAATACCGGCAACTGGTGCTTTAATTGGCACACCGGCATCCATCATCGCCAGTGTACTGCCACAAATACTTGCCTGTGATGTCGATCCATTTGATTCAAGTACTTCTGATACTAGACGGATTGTATAAGGGAAATCCTTTTCAGAAGGAATTACCGGTTCTAATGCACGTTCTCCTAGTGCTCCATGACCAATTTCGCGACGACCTGGACCTCTGATTGGGCCCGTTTCCCCAACACTAAATTGTGGGAAGTTATAATGATGCATAAATCGTTTTGATTCTTCGATTCCTAATCCGTCAAGAATTTGAACATCACCTAATGCTCCAAGCGTACAAATACTCAACGCTTGGGTTTGTCCACGCGTGAAAAGACCTGAACCATGTGTTCTTGAGAGTAATCCAACTTCTGATGACAATGGTCGAATTTCATCAATTTTACGACCGTCAGGACGAATCTTTTCTTTTGTAATAAGGCGACGAACCTCTTCCTTGACAAGCTTGTACATGATTTCTTCCACTTGTCCAAGTGTTCCTTCAGGAAGATCTTCTTTCTCTTCATATTTCGCTTTTACATTTGCTTTTACTTCACTTATTGCATCTTCACGGGCATGCTTTTCAGCAACTTGAACAGCTTTTTTAATATCCTCTTCGGCCATTGCGCGAACTTCTACTTCAAGCTCAGCATCTACTTCAAAAAGTTGGACTTTCATTTTTTCTTTTCCAATTTGACTTACTATTTCCTCTTGGAATGCAATTAGTCTTTTGATTTCTCCATGGCCGAACATAATCGCTTCAAGCATTGTTTCCTCTGGTACTTCTCTAGCACCTGCTTCAACCATGTTAATAGCATCCTTCGTTCCTGCTACGACTAAATGAATATCACTTTTTCCTTCCTGTTCAACCGTTGGATTAATGATAAATTCATTATCAACACGGCCGACAGTGACACCAGCGATTGGACCTTCAAATGGAATATTGGAAACGGAAAGTGCTAATGAAGAGCCAAACATTGCCGCCATTTCTGATGAGCAGTCTTGATCCACGCTCATTACCATACTAATAACTTGGACTTCATTTCTAAAACCATCAGCAAATAATGGGCGAATTGGGCGGTCAATTAAGCGACTTGCCAAGATTGCTTTCTCACTTGGTCGACCTTCCCGCTTAATAAAACCTCCAGGAATTTTACCTACAGCATATAATCGTTCTTCATAATTGACCGTTAGAGGAAAGAAGCTTAAATTTTTTGGTTCTTTAGATGCTGTTGCCGTCGATAAAACAGCCGTTTCTCCATATCGAATTAAACAAGCGCCGTTTGCCTGTTTGGCAAGTTGACCGATTTCTACCGTCAGCTTTCGGCCTGCCCAATCCATGGAGAAGATTTTTTTTTCATGTTCCATGTAACCGAGTACCCCTCTCTTATGTAAATAAAATTGTATACTAATATTTATAACCTAAAATGTTACGATTAATTTATGTAACAAAAAAGCGGGAATAATCCCGCTTTTTGCAAATACTTATCGACGTAATCCAAGTCTTTGAATCAATTCACGATAACGTGTGACGTCTTTGTTACGAAGATAAGTTAGTAAGTTACGACGTTTACCAACCATCTTTAAAAGACCACGACGTGAATGATGATCTTTCTTGTGGACACGTAAATGACCATTCAAATTGTTAATCTCTTCAGTTAGGACAGCAATTTGAACCTCTGGAGAACCAGTATCGTTTTCATGAGTTTTATACTCATTAATAAGCTCTTGCTTACGTTCTTGTGTGATAGCCATCCTATTCACCTCCTCACCATTAATCCCCTATTACCGAGCAAGCGTTGGTGAATCGCGTTGCCAAGCAATGGTTCATATATTCTTTAGCATATATAGAATACTATTGTTTTAGACAAAATGCAAGTTTTTATCTTTTTTTATTGACTCTAAATGACGGATTGCTGCTTCTTTATCCCTTTGGATTTGTGCAATTAATTCTTCTATCGAATTAAATTTCTGTTCAGACCGTATTCGTTTTATCCACATTACTTGAACTTCTTCAGCATAGATTGAGTCACTAAAATCAATAATATGAACTTCAAGTGATAGTTTTACGGTTGAAGGGTCATGGAATGTCGGCTTATAGCCTATATTTAGAACACCCTTATACCAATTTTCTGAAACCTTGCAGTAGACTGCATATACACCAGTAGCCGGTAAAATATACTCGGCAATATGCTCGATATTAGCTGTTGGAAACCCGATCGTTCTTCCGCGTTTTTCTCCATGGATAACAATCCCGTTTGTTTTATAAAAGCGGCCAAGATAGGTTGGAAGTATGTCCATATTACCATTTAGAATAAGTTCCCGAATTAAAGTTGAACTTATTTTCTCGTTATTTTCCACCACTTTATCTACTACAGTTTGGGTAAACATTTCCCTTGAATGAAAAGGCAAAGTTTCCATTGTTCCCTTCCCAAGCCTTCCATATGTATAATCAAAGCCGGCTACTACATGTTTCACATGCAATCCTATGATATATTGATCTACAAATTGCTGCGGCAGGAGTTCTGCAAAAGATGGTGTAAAGTCGACTATAAATAAATAATCAATGCCCATCTTTTCAATTTCTTCAGCTTTATCTTTGATCGATGTAATGCATGCCGCATGCGCTTGTGAGTTACGAAGGACTACAGATGGATGGGGATCAAATGTCATAACTGCACTGTGAATACCTAACTGTTCCGCCTTGTCTTTAGCAGTTTCCATAACCTTTTGATGTCCAAGATGTACACCATCAAAATAGCCTAATGCCAAAACAATAGGCGGTAAATCGTGTTGATTGATTGAATATGGGTGTTTTAATTCAATAATTTTCATACCTTCACCTGCTATGTATTTCTAATCACCTTTTCTGGTTTCATAAGTCCTTGTTTAGTTGGGTGTGGAATATAAATGGCAACACAATCATTATTATTATTTAATAGAACAAGCCTTTTTTCATTTTTACAACCTTCAGGTATAGGAAGAACTTGTCCATTTTTTACTTGCATCTCTAGTTTTTCATTAATTTTTAATTTAGTCAAATGGGAAATTGCTCTCTCTAATGGAAATAATTCCAATTTTCCTGCTTCTACCCTTTCTTGAATTTCATCAAAGGTCAAGCAATCTTCTGACGTAAAGCTACCCGAAGCTACTCTTGTTAAATTTGACATATGGGCTGGGTACCCAAGTGCCTTTCCAATATCCACTGCTAAAGTTCGTACGTAAGTCCCTTTGCTGGCTTTTACAAAAAAGCGGAAACTATTATTGTGATGATCTAAAAAATCAAACGAGTCCATCAGTTTGAATTCATAAATCGTAATCGTGCGCTCAGGACGGTCGACTTCGATTCCTTGCCGCGCATACTCATATAGTCGTTTTCCATTTACTTTTACGGCTGAAAACATAGGCGGTACTTGAGTTATTTCACCATGAAATTTTTGTAAAACTTTTTTAAGTTCTTCTATCGTTATTTGTCCGATAATCGATTTTTCGAGAACGACTTCTCCTGAAGCATCCTCGGTTGTAGTGGCTGTGCCAATGGTCACTTCACCCTCATATGCTTTCGGAGATTCCGTTAAATATTCAGCTACTTTCGTTGCACGGCCAATACAAATCGGCAATACCCCATCAACATCAGGGTCCAATGTCCCTGTGTGCCCTACCTTTTTCGTCTTTAATATTTTTCTTAATTTAAAAACACAATCATGCGATGTCATACCTCTTGGTTTCCAAAGCGGCAAAATCCCTTCCAATCTTTCCCCCCCTATCAGAAAAGGATAGACTATCAAAAGTCTATCCTTGGAATTACTCTTTTTCCTTGTGTAATTGTTCAAGTAATGTTTCGATTCGATTACCATACTCAATCGATTCATCAAACTCAAAGAAAATCTCAGGTGTTTTCCGTAGACGGATTCTTTTTCCTATTTCAGAACGGATAAAACCATTCGCCTTTGCTAGAGCAGTTAATGTATTTTGCTTTTGCTCATCATTACCAAGGACAGTGATGTAAACTTTAGCCTGTTGCAAGTCACCGGTTACTTGAACGTCGGTCACAGTGACAAAACCAATACGAGGATCTTTGATTTTACGGCCAATGATATCACTTAATTCTTTTTTCATTTGTTCTCCGACTCTGGTTGAACGAATATTAGACATGTTAATCACCTCGACTTAAAAAACCTATTATTTACGTTCGATTTCCTCCATCACATAAGCTTCAATGATGTCGCCTTCTTTAATATCATTAAAGTTTTTGATCGTCATACCACACTCATACCCTTGGTTTACTTCTTTCACATCGTCTTTGAAACGTTTCAGTGTGTCGACTTCGCCTTCGAAAATAACGACACCGTCACGAACAAGACGAATTCCTGAATCACGGGTAACTTTTCCGTCCGTAACATAACATCCAGCAATCGTTCCTACCTTAGACACTTTAAAGGTATTACGAACCTCAACTTGACCAATAATTTTTTCTTCAAATTCAGGATCAAGCATCCCTTTCATCGCTGCTTCAATCTCTTCGATCGCTTTATAGATAATGCGGTGTAAACGAATATCGACGTTTTCAACATCAGCAGTCTTCTTAGCATTTACATCAGGACGAACATTAAATCCAATGATAATTGCATTTGAAGCAGATGCTAGAATAACGTCAGACTCCGTAATCGCACCTACACCAGTATGGATGATTTTAACCTTAACTCCTTCAACATCAATCTTTTGCAATGATGATGACATTGCTTCAGCAGAGCCATGAACATCGGCTTTAACAATAAGGTTAATTTCTTTCATTTCACCTTGTTTGATTTGCTCAAATAAATCTTCTAGACTTACCTTGTTTCGCTCAGTGCGTTGCTCTTCAATATGCTTTTGAGCGCGGGCTTCACCGACTTGACGAGCTTTTTTCTCATCTTCAAATACGATAAAACGGTCACCTGCACTTGGAACTTCATGTAAGCCCGTAATTTCTACAGGAGTTGACGGTAGCGCTACCTTGACACGGCGTCCCAAATCATTAACCATTGCACGGACACGACCAAAAGTACTTCCAACAACGATTGGATCGCCAACTTTTAATGTTCCATTTTGTACAAGTAATGTTGCAACCGGACCTTTACCTTTATCAAGATTAGCTTCAATAACTGTACCAACAGCCAATCTGCTAGTATTTGCCTTATATTCTTCTACTTCACTTACTAATAAAATCATTTCTAAAAGTTCATCAATACCTTGACCTTTAAGTGCAGATAACATGACGAAAATCGTATCTCCACCCCAGCTTTCAGGAATTAGGTTAAACTCCGTTAATTCCTGCATCACTCTGTCAGGATTAGCACTCTCTTTATCGATTTTATTAACAGCAACAATAATTGGAACCCCTGCTGCTTTGGCATGGTTAATAGCTTCTTTTGTTTGCGGCATTACACCGTCATCAGCTGCAACAACTAAAATCGTAATATCTGTTACACTAGCACCACGAGCACGCATAGTTGTAAATGCTTCGTGCCCAGGAGTATCTAGGAACGTGATCTTCTTATCGTTAACCTCTACTTGGTAGGCTCCAATATGCTGGGTAATTCCACCTGCTTCTCCTGCAGCTACTTTCGCTTGACGAATGGAATCCAATAATGTTGTTTTACCATGGTCAACGTGACCCATGATTGTAACAACCGGTGGTCTTTCAGCCAGGTCCTCAGCCTTATCTTCAACAATATAATTGTCAAGGTCTGTCATATCAAGAACAATTTCTTTTTCAACCTGAACGCCGAATTCTGAAGCTAATAATTCAATTGAGTCATCATCTAAATCTTGATTAATGGTTGCCATAACTCCAAGCATCATTAATTTTTTAATAATTTCAGATGGTTCTTTTCCTATTTTTTTGGCAAGTTCACCAACTGTTAATGAGCCCTCATATTTAACAACTTGGGCTGTTTCCTCTTTTTTAGGTGCCTGCTGTTGCTGTTGATAATTATTTTGCGGCCTTTTGTTCTGTTGATTTTGTTTTATGCCTTTATCCGCTGGTTTATCTTTTTCCTTGTCTTGCTTGGCTTTTACCTTTTTAGGACCTGTAGCGATTTTATTGTCGTAATTGTACTTCTTATCATCGCTATTATTCGATTGATCTTGATCTGTACTTGGTAAAATTGGTTCTTTTTTAGTTTTATTTTGCTCAGGCTTCTGCTTATTACTTTCACTTTTCTTAGCCTGGGGCTTATCATTATTAGTGGTATAAGCCGTATCTAATATCTTTATTGCATCTTCATCAATCATTGACATATGGTTTGCTACCTCGATATTATTTTCTGTTAATTTAGTAATAATTTCTTTACTTGATTTATTAAGTTTTTTTGCATATTCGTAAACACGCATTTTACTCATACGTTCACCCCCAAGAAAATTAATCGAGCAACTCCACTAATTTCTTTGCAAATCCATTATCTAAAACCGCTACAACAACTCGCGAGTCTTTTCCAATGGCCTGACCTAACATATACCGGTCGGTAACACTTTTTATAGGGATCTTATAAAATAGACATTTATCTGTAATTTTTTTCGAAGTATTATGAGAGGCGTCCGATGACAAAATGACTAATTTCGCTTTGCCTTTTCGAATTTCCTTTAATACTAATTCTTCCCCTGATATTAGCTGGCCTGCTCGATTGATAAGGCCTAATAAAGACATCCAACGTTCTTGATTCAACCTTCTTACTGCTCCTTTTCAAGAAAAACGAGTATTTCGTCATAGAATGATTCTGGTACTTTTACGCCTAAATGATGTTCAAGAATATTTTTCTTTTTTGCGAGTAGAATGCATTCCTTATCTTTCGATAGATAAGCACCTCTACCTGTCATCTTTCCTGTTGGGTCGATAGAGAGTTCACCTTCTTTTGAACGGACTATTCGAATGAGTTCACGCTTATGTCTCATTTCTTGACTAGCAATACACTTGCGCAATGGTACTTTTCGATTCTTCATCCGGTCCACCCCTACTCTACGTCTTTATCCTCTACATGATTTTCATTATCTGTTAAGTAATCCTCTTGCACGGAAAAAAGTGGTTCCTCAGAGTCAGGTGATTCCTCATCTAGTACGTTCTCTTCTTTTGCTTCTGAAAGACTTTTAATATCGATCTTCCAACCCGTTAATTTTGCAGCCAACCTTGCATTTTGTCCTCTTTTACCAATGGCTAGCGATAACTGGAAATCAGGAACGATAACCGTTGTTGCCTTTTCCTCTTCATCCACGATTACTTTTACAACCTGTGAAGGGCTTAAAGCATTGGCTACATATTCTACTGGATCCTTTGACCAGCGTACAATATCAATTTTTTCGCCTTTCAATTCGTTAACAATAGCCTGAACCCGCTGCCCTTTTTGTCCAACACATGAACCTACAGGATCAACCTCGGGATTATCTGAGTGAACCGCAATTTTGGAGCGGTCCCCTGCTTCCCTCGAAACTGATTTTATTTCAACTGTGCCATCATAAATTTCTGGAACTTCTATTTCGAACAATCGTTTTAAAAGTCCAGGATGTGTTCTTGATACGAAAATTTGTGGGCCTTTTGTTGTTTTTTCAACCTTTGTAATAAAGACCTTGATTCTGTCATGTGATTTGTACGTTTCATTTGGCATTTGTTCGCTTACTGGCAGAAGAGCTTCAATTTTCCCTAGGTTAACATATATAAACCTGGAGTCTTGTCTTTGAACGATTCCAGTCATAATATCTTCTTCCCGGTCTATATATTCAGAATAGATAACGCCTCTTTCAGCCTCGCGAACGCGCTGCGTAACTACCTGTTTCGCTGTTTGTGCAGCAATTCGCCCAAAATCTTTAGGTGTTACTTCAATTTCAACAACGTCTTCAAGTTCATAATTAGGATTTAACTTTTTAGCTTCTTCTTGTGAGATTTCTAATCTCGGATCAAACACTTCTTCAACAACTTCTTTTCTAGCAAAGACACGCATTGTTCCTGTTTCAGGGTTTACATCAACACGAACATTTTGTGCTGAATTAAAATTTCGTTTGTAAGCTGAAATCAAGGCTGCTTCAATCGCCTCTAATAGAATATTTTTACTGATGCCTTTTTCCTTTTCAAGCAAGGTTAAAGCATCTAATAATTCACTACTCATTGTTTTCTCCCCTTTAAAATAGTCAACCTTAATGGAAGGTAACAGCCAGCCGTATGCTAGCAACTTTATTGTAAGGAATATCGAACTCTTTTTTTCTTGTTTTAATTACAACTTCTACCTTTAAGGTTTCCCCATCAAAGTCAATTAACTTCCCTTCGAAAACCTTTTCTGATTCTATTGATTCATATGTTTTAATATGAACTTGTTTTCCTATCGCTTTCTTAATATCATCGGCTTTTTTTAACGGCCGTTCAGCTCCAGGTGAAGACACTTCCAAAAAGTAAGGATATGTAATAGGGTCTTTTTCATCCAGCTGTTCACTCAATTTTTCGCTTACCTTACCACAGTCCTCTATATCAATTCCTTTTTCCGAATCAATGAAAACGCGTAAGTACCAGTTCTTTCCTTCCTTCACAAACTCAATATCAACCAGTTCTAAATTCATCTCAGAAAGTATTGGGAGAACAAGTTCTTCCGTAACTTCTGTTACTTTTTTACTCATATTAAACCTCCTTACAAAAGAATCTTTGCGAATGAGAGATGTCTAACTAATTGATATAAAATTCCCTGCTTTGATAAGCAGGGATAAATAGAAAAATTTATGCAATCAATGCTAAAGAAGTAAGTTGAAAACGAAAGAGTGGGTTTTAGCCCACTCTTTAACATTTACCAATATGTTTCGTATCATCGATAAAAATATACCATAATAACAAGATTTATGCAAGGGACGAAAAGCGAAAGCGCCCGTTTAGCGACGAAAGGACTGGAGTCCACTAGTCGCTGGGCGCTGTAGCTGGACATTATCTAAAACAGTGACAGCTGGTTTTGATCGGGTAATCCTTCTAGACAACCTTGGTTTTCAAGATATTCAAGAACCGTTTTTGATATTTTACTTCGCTGCTGCAAATCTTCTTTAGATAAAAACTCACCAGCTTCCCGTGCTTTTACAATGTTAATTGCCGCATTTGTACCTAGGCCAGGAATGGAGTTGAATGGTGGTATTAAAGTATTGCCCTCCACAATAAACTCAGCTGCACTTGATCGATATAAATCGATTTTTTGGAAGGAGAACCCGCGCTCACACATTTCCAAAGCTAACTCTAACACAGTTTGTAAGTTCTTCTCCTTTGTAGAAGCTTCCAGTCCTTTTGCAACAATGTCATCGATTTTACTACGGATGGCATTGCTTCCTTTCACCATCGCTTCAACATCGAAGTCATCAGCGCGAACCGTAAAGTAAGCAGCATAAAAAAGGATCGGAAAATGAACTTTAAAGTAGGCTATCCGTACAGCCATTAGAACATAGGCGGCCGCATGGGCCTTCGGGAACATATATTTAATTTTTTTACATGATTCAATGTACCAAACAGGGACGTTATTATTTCTCATTTCTTCGATAAATTCGTCTGTTAAGCCTTTACCTTTACGAACGGACTCCATGATTTTAAAGGCCAACGATGGATCAAGCCCCTTGTAAATTAAATAAACCATGATATCATCCCGGCACCCGATTACTTCGCTTAATGTACATGTTCCATTTTGAATCAATTCATTAGCATTGTTCAACCATACATCCGTTCCATGTGATAAACCAGAAATCTGTACGAGCTCCGAGAACGTACTTGGTTTCGTATCTTCAAGCATTTGTCTAACAAACTTTGTACCAAACTCCGGTATCCCTAATGTCCCGGTTTTACACATAATTTGTTCCTCAGTAACCCCGATTGATTCTGGTCCAGAGAAGATTTTCATCACTTCCGGATCATCGGTTGGAATTGTTTTCGGGTCAATCCCGCTTAAATCCTGAAGCATCCGAATCACCGTTGGATCGTCGTGTCCAAGTATATCGAGCTTCAATACATTATCATGGATCGAGTGGAAATCAAAATGAGTTGTTTTCCACTCCGCATCAACATCATCAGCAGGAAATTGGATTGGTGTGAAATCATAGACATCCATATAATCTGGGATAACGATAATACCACCCGGATGCTGCCCGGTTGTCCTTTTTACACCTGTACAGCCAGTGGCAAGTCTTTCTACCTCGGCATTCCGGAATGTTAAATTATGGTCAGAAGCATAGCCTTTCACGTAACCAAAGGCCGTTTTATCGGCAACTGTTCCAATTGTACCGGCACGATAGACATAATCCTCACCAAATAATACCTTTGTGTAGTTATGAGCCCGCGGTTGATAATCCCCTGAGAAATTCAAATCAATATCCGGTACTTTATCCCCTTTAAAACCTAGAAAGGTTTCAAACGGAATATCATGTCCGTCTTTTTTATATTCTGTACCACATTCCGGACAATTTTTATCCGGCAAGTCAAACCCAGAACCAACAGAACCGTCATTAAAAAACTCCGAATGCTTACATTTCGGGCATACATAATGCGGTGGCAATGGATTAACTTCAGTAATTTCCGTCATTGTCGCAACAAATGAAGAACCTACAGACCCCCGTGATCCTACAAGATATCCGTCATTGAGTGACTTTTTAACAAGCTTATGAGAAATCAAATAAATAACGGCAAAACCGTGTCCGATAATACTTTTTAATTCTTTTTCAAGTCTAGCCTCGATAATTTCAGGCAAGTTCTCTCCGTAGATCAGACGGGCCCGGCTGTAGCTCAACTCACGAATTTCTTCATCTGCCCCTTCAATTTTCGGGGTATAAAGATCTTCTTTAATTGGCTTAATTTCTTCTATTAAATCAGCTATTTTCTTTGTGTTTGTAACGACGACTTCCTTCGCCTTTTCTTCCCCTAAAAATGCCATGCACTCAAGCATCTCATTTGTTGTTCTAAAATGAACGAGCGGCTGTGTCTGTCGATTTAGCGGGTTAGCACTTTGAGACGCAATCAGGATTTTTCGATAAATATAATCTTCTTTATTTAGGTAATGAACATTGCCTGTCGCTACGACCAGTTTCCCCATCTTTTCTCCGAGCTTCACAATATTTTTTAAAATGCTTTGGAGGGATTGCTCATTTCGTACAAGTTCTTTTTCAATTAAATGATAATAATTGGATGGCGGCTGAATTTCGAGATAGTCATAAAACTCAGCAATTTTTTCAGCTTCTTCCGGTGATTTTTGCATCATTGCTTCAAAGACGTCACCTTTATCACAGCCTGAGCCAATAATTAAGCCTTCTCGATATTTTGTCAGCAACGACCTAGGAATTCTTGGAACCCTGTAATAATAATTAACATGTGAAAATGATATTAATTTAAATAGGTTTTTTAAGCCTAGCTGGGTTTGGGCAAAAATGATACAGTGAGATGGTCTTGACCGTTTATAAGCACCCGATTGGCCCATATTTTCATTTAATTGATCATGATAACGTAGCTCTTTTTCATCACAATCCTTCAGCATTTTGAGCAATAAATGGCCTGTAGCTTCCGCATCATAAATGGCACGGTGATGTTGGGTTAATTCAATATCAAATCTTTTACATAATGTGTTAAGACGATGATTCTTTAATTCAGGATATAAGTATCTTCCTAATTCAAGTGTATCAATAACTGGGTTGGTTGATTTCCCAAGACCGATCCTTTTTAGTCCCATGTTATAAAAGCCCATATCAAAGCTAGCGTTGTGAGCAACTAAAATATCGTCCGCAACCCAATCATTAAATTGCCTGATCACAACTTCAAGATCAGGTGCATCCTTCACCATATCATCCGTAATCCCCGTCAGTTCAATCGTTGTCGCTGAGAGGGGATGATGTGGATTGGAAAAGGCTTCAAAGCGATCTATAATCTCGCCGTTTTTCACTTTAACAGCGGCTAACTCGATGATCGTGTCGTACACCGCAGAAAGACCAGTTGTTTCCACGTCAAAAACAATATAGGTCGCTTCATTAAGCAGGCGATGAGTTGGATTGTAAGCGATCGGCACCCCATCATTAACAAGGTTAGCCTCCAAACCGTATAATATTTTTACGCCATGTTTTTCACCTGCGGAATACGCCTCAGGAAAAGATTGGGCAACCGCATGGTCTGTTACGGCAATCGCCTTATGGCCCCATTTACCTGCTTGTTTAACTAAATCTGAAATCGAGGTAACAGAATCCATTTGACTCATTGGTGTATGAAGGTGAAGTTCCACCCGTTTTTCCTCTGCAGTATCCACTCGCTCATCCGGTTTGATTTCATTAACATCCTGGGCCATCATGACAAGATCACGGACAAACGTGTCCATTTGGATGCCACCACGCACCTTTACCCACATTCCTTTTTTGATCGCTTGTAGAAATGACACATCATCTTTATCGCGAGAAAAAATTTTGATCATTAAGGAATCGGTGTAATCTGTAATTTTAAAGGTTAATAATGAACGGCCGCTCCGTAGTTCCTTCAATTCGCTAAAAAATACATAACCTTGAATTGTGATCCGACGCTCTTCATCCTGTATTTCCTTAATCGGAACAGGTTCATCTTTAATCATATACCCAATCGTTACGGGTCCGGATTGTTCCACTTGAGCATCTTGGGATGGTTTCTTAGTTTGTTCAGAAGCCACTAATGCCTCTAACATTTTTGTTCGGTCCTCTTGCTCTGTCTGATCTTTAAATTTGGCATACTCTTCCGCTAATTGAACAACCTCAGTTTCAATCACATAGGAAGGAAAACCTAGTGTTTGAAAAATCGTTTCAAAATTGGAAGTATATTTCTTTTTAATAGCCATGGCTTCTGGTTCATTTCGCATGTTTAGAATAAGCTTATTTCCATGCTGTTTCGGTACTTGTTCCCGAAATAATGATAAAACCGCTGGTGAAGCTTCTTCGAGCTGCTCGATTATATAAGGCCAATATTCCAAAACGACATTCCCGGAACGCACTTGTGCTGAGTAGCTTAGTGAAAATGTCACGTTCGCGATTTGCTTAAAAGTATTGATTAAATGGGATTTGAATAATAAGAACACTTCAAGAGGTATATGTGTTTGTAATCCAAATTCGAAATGCCATGATTTTTTGCTGCGTTCAATCGTTACTTTTTTAATCCAGGCATCTTGAAAATATGAATCTATTAAGCTTGTGGGTAAGGATATTTGCTCCAATAATAGCTGGAAACGTTCTTTTCTAACTTGTAATTCTTGAGACATTCTTCTTCCCCCAAACAAAAGGAAGATACCCCATAGTGAAGAAGAGGTACCTTATATTTTTTCATTACCATTCTACTAATAAGATTTTAATTGCGCTTTAATTACATCTACGATATTGTCTATGGCTACTTCTAATGTTTCCCCAGACTTACGCAGTTTTAATTCTACGATGCCTTCTTCCGCTTTCTTACCAACCGTTATTCGAATTGGGAAGCCAACTAGATCAGAATCAGCAAATTTAACTCCCGGGCGCTCAATCCGATCATCATATAATACTGAAACAGATTCAGCGTTAAGCCTACTATAAATTTGGTCTGCCAGTTCTTTTTGAGCCTCAGTCTTCATATTAATTGGAATAAGATGCACTTCAAATGGTGTAACAGAAACCGGCCAGATGATACCATTTTCATCATGATGCTGTTCAACGATTGCGGCCACTGTTCTCGAAACGCCAATTCCATAGCAGCCCATGATCATTGGCTGTGACTTTCCATTTTCATCAAGATAGGTTGCTTTCATTGATTCACTATAAACAGTACCCAATTTAAAGACATGGCCAACTTCAATGCCTTCCGCAAACTGAATTGTTCCCTTTCCATCTGGAGATGGGTCACCTACTTGAATAAACCGTAAGTCAGCGATTTGACTTGCATTAAAATCACGACCAATATTTACACCAGTGTAATGGTAATCCGTTTCATTCGCACCACAAACACCATTGACAACATATTGGACAGCCTGGTCTGCAATAATTTCAACTTCTTCTGTTAACCCAATTGGTCCCACTGAGCCAACTTCCGCTTTTAAAACATTTAATGTTTCTTCAGGTGAGGCAAGCTCCACCGATTTTGCATCCAATAAATTTTTAACCTTTATATCATTTACTTCATGGTCCCCACGAACCACGACTAACACATATTTTTCATCTACTTTAAAGAGCAATGATTTTAAACATTTTTCTTTAGGTACACTTATAAACTTTGAAATTTCCTCCATTGTTTTTTGGTCTTTCGTTTCTACTTTTTCTAAAGTTACTAATTCTTCATTTGATTTTTCATATTGAGCATGAACAGGTGCCATTTCGATATTAGCGGCAAAATCTGATTCATTAGAAAAAGCAATTGTGTCCTCTCCGACATCTGTTAGAACCATAAACTCTTGTGAATTTTTACCGCCAATCGCCCCAGAGTCAGCGATGACTGCTCTGAAATCCAAGCCACATCTTCTAAAAATATTAGAGTAAGCTGTTGCCATATCATTATAGGCATCATCCAGGCTTTCTTTCGAAGCGTGGAATGAATAAGCATCCTTCATGATAAATTCCCGACCTCTTAACAGTCCGAATCGAGGCCGAGCTTCATCACGGAATTTTGTTTGAATTTGATATAAAACAAGCGGAAGCTTTTTATAAGAATTGATTCCGTCACGCACTAATGAAGTGATAACCTCTTCATGTGTAGGACCAAGCGCAAAATCACGGGCATGGCGATCTTTTATTCTAAATAATTCGGAACCATAGTTATACCAACGTCCTGTTTCCTGCCATAATTCAGCTGGCTGCAATGTTGGCATTAACAATTCTGAACCGTCGATTGCATCCATTTCTTCCCGAACAATTTTTTCCACCTTTTGCAGTACTTTTTTTGCTAATGGTAGGTAACTGTATACACCAGAAGCAGTTTGACGCATGAATCCAGCTCTTAATAATAATTGATGGCTCTTACTATCCGCATCAGCTGGTACATCTCTTAAAGTAGGAATAAGCATTTTACTTTGTTTCATCTTTAACACCTCTTCATTATAACAACAATTGTTAAGATTATAGAAAATATCTTTGAATATCATTCCAAGTAACTACTAACATTAACAGCATTAGTAGGGCAAAGCCGATAAAATGGACAATCCCTTCTTTTTGCGGATCGACTGGTTTTCCACGCACAGCCTCTATGCCAATAAAGATTAGCCGACCACCATCAAGGGCTGGAAGAGGCAATAAATTTACGATTCCGAGGTTAATGCTCAAAATAGATGCCCACCGCATTAAATTATAAATTCCTGTTTGGGCAACCTCATCAGTAAGACTGTATATACCCACAGGTCCAGCTAAATCATCAATTGAAAATTGACCAGCAATAAGTTGCCCCAGGCCAACAAGTATTTGTTTTGTCCAAAAGTAGGTTTGTTCAAAGCCATAGGTAACGGAACCTAAAATTGATTTTTCGACAGAAGGATAGACTCCAATAAATCCTATTTTTTCTCCATCCCTCACCTTAGGAGTAACGGGGACTTCCAACTGTTGACCACCACGTTCGACTGAAAACAGCAGTTCTTCATCCCCATTTTGTTGGATGATTTTAACCATTTCCTCCCAGTTTATGATTTCTTGGTTATCAATGGACAGTACTCTGTCCCCTTGTTTTAAACCAGATTCAATCGCCGAGCCATCGCTTGTTAGCTCCCCTAAAATAGGTTCTTTAACCGGAGTTCCAACAAGTGTACCTAAAATAACAAAGAGGACTAATGCCAAAACGAAGTTCATCATCGGCCCTGCAAAAATTTGCATTGCCCTTTGTGGAACTGTTTTGGACGCAAATTGTCTATTATATGGAGCAATCTGTGTTTCTTGATCATCAAGAACGAGCATGGCTTTTTCATCAATTTGGAAAGTCTGCAACCCGGCATCATCTTGTTCAAAACCGGAAATAAATAATCTATGTACGATATCAATTTGTTCAACTTCAATGACTTTTGCATTCGGATATTTTGTCTTATTGTTTACGATTATCTTCGTAACTTTATCATTATGCCCGAATACCAAACCGACATTGTAACCTGGTTTTATTTCTACTAATTCTGGATCTTCACCGGCTACCCTGACGAATCCCCCTAGTGGTAATAATCGGATTGTATAAAGTGTCTCATTCCAACGAAAGGAAAATACCTTTGGTCCAAAGCCGATTGCAAATTCACGACAAAGCATTCCAGCTCGTTTTGCAAATACTAAATGCCCAAGTTCATGAAAAAAAACAAGCGCTCCAAAAATAACGATGAATGCAAGTACCGTGTTCAAATGAAAAACCACCTTTTTTTAGTGTCCTATTTCAGATTAAAGATTTTACAAATATTCTTGTTTCCTGATCAACCGCTACGATTGTGTCTAAATCAGGGTTCTTAATAGGATTATGTTGTGCTAGAGCCTTTTCAATATAAGCCTCTATATCCAAGAAACTGATTTGTCTATTTAGAAAAAGCTGTACAGCTTCTTCATTTGCTGCATTAAGCACCGTTGTCATTGTACCGCCGACCTTACCAGCATCATAGGCAAATTGTAAACAACGGAATCTTTCTAGGTTGGCTTCTTCAAAATGAAGTTTCCCTACCTGGGTTAAGTTTAACCTTTTAGAAAGAGGTAGTGCAAGTCTTACGGGATATGTTAATGCATACTGGATCGGTACTCTCATATCGGGAGAACCAATTTGTGCAATCATACTAGTATCTTGGAATTCTACCAATGAATGAATTATACTTTCCCTATGCAGAACTACATCAATTTTTTCATAAGGCATGTCAAACAACCAGTGTGCTTCGATTACCTCCAAGCCCTTGTTCATCATCGTTGCAGAATCGATTGTAATCTTTGCCCCCATCGACCAATTTGGATGTTGAAGAGCAGATTCTACCGTCACATCCTTCAGTTCCGACCGAGTCCGATCACGAAAACTTCCGCCAGAGGCTGTTAAAATGATTCGTTCTATTGCTTGTTTATCCTCACCATTCGAGCATTGAAAAATCGCTGAATGTTCACTGTCCACAGGCAATATAGGAACATTATGAGTTTTAGCTGCCCCCATCACAAGATGACCAGCCGTGACCAACGTTTCTTTATTGGCAATAGCAATCGTTTTTCCAGCTTCAATCGCCTTTAATGTAGGTTTTAAGCCAACGCTTCCCATAACAGCATTTACAACAACCTGTGAATCGACATTTGCGGCAACTTCAATTAATCCTTCGTCGCCATATACAACCTTAACACCGGCTGGAACCCTAGCTTGTAAATATTCACAGCTTTCTTTATCAATAACTGAAACAACCTTTGGTAGATATATATGAATGATATCCAAACCCAATGTTAAATTTTTTCCGATTGAAATGGCTTCTAATTTAAAATGATCCGGATGCAATTTGATCACATCTAATGTTTGCGTACCAATCGACCCTGTTGCTCCGAGTAAACTTATTTTTTTCATGGCTGCTCCTTTAATATGAAATACACCCGGCGTATTTCCGCTGAATGAAGTTATATGATTTGTAAAAAGTGAAGAATCGGTAAAACAAAAAGAAGGCTGTCAAACCTGTCCAAAATCCCGCCATGACCAGGAAGGATACGACCAGAATCCTTTACCGAATAATGTCTTTTTAAAGCAGACTCTACTAGGTCACCCATCTGACCAAAGAGGGAGGTAACAACCGTTACGACCAAAACAACGAGTAAAGAAGGATGCAACGGACTTACGATTTGAAAAATGATGCCTACCAATAGTGCAGACAAAACTCCGCCCACAAAGCCTGCAACTGTCTTATTAGGACTAATTTCAGGCCAAAGCTTCCTCTTCCCAAATGCTCTCCCAATAAAGTATGCGCCAGAATCCGTTGCCCAAATGACAAATAGTGCAAAAAAGACATAGGATAACCCGGCTATTCTTGTTTCAATTAAATAATGAAAGCCAACGCCAACATATACAGACGATAAAATGATGAATCCTGCATCATCAAATGTAAACTCATTTTTTGAAATAACTGTGTAAATTAACAACAGCATTACAACAATAAGAGCCGCTTCAATTTTGGAGAAGTTGGCACTCATACCCTCGATTAAAAATGGATGCGGAATTAATAATACCCACAAAAATACAAGTCCAATTAAACCAGGTAATGATAACATCTGAATTTTTTTCATCCTTAATAATTCCATCAAGGCAATTGTGCCTAAAAGGTACACTAAAATAATAAATGGGGTTTCCCCAATAATAACCAGCGGTAAAAAAATGGCTGCTGCAATAATTGCTGTCAATACTCTAGTTTTCATTAATAAATCATCCTTTTAAATTTAGATGCCGCCAAATCTTCGACCACGACGCTGATATTCTACTATCGCTTGATAAAAGTTATTTTCTTCAAAATCTGGCCATAATACTTCAGTAAACCAAAATTCAGCATAAGCTAACTGCCAAAGCATAAAATTACTTAGGCGTACCTCTCCACTAGTCCGAATTAATAAATCAGGGTCTGCTAGGTCAGCGCTCATTAAATACTCCGAAAACAGCTCTTCATTAATATCGTTGATGTTTAGTTTACCATTATTCGTATCTTTTATGATTTGCTTAATGCCTTCAATTATTTCAAAGCGGCTTCCATAGTTTAATGCAAAATTTAAAATTAACCCATCGTTTTCTTTAGTATCAATCATTGCCTTATTGATGGCCCGCATTGTATGAGCTGGTAATTGTTCTTTATTTCCCATAACACGCACTTGGACGTTTTCAGTTACCAATTCCGGTAAGAATGACCCCAAAAATTCTTCAGGCAATTTCATTAAATAATCAACTTCAGATTGGGGTCTTTTCCAATTTTCTGTCGAAAATGCATAGAGAGTTAAGACTTTAACTCCAATTTCATTGGAAGCTTTAACAATTTTTCGAACTACTTTCATTCCTTCATGGTGACCGGCAATTCGAGGAAGACCTCTTTTTTTAGCCCAACGGCCATTTCCATCCATAATGATAGCAATATGACTAGGTACGGAAGAAAGATCAATATGTTCTTTGGAATAAGTTGAAGCACCGACTTCTTTTTTGTTCTTTCTTAATGAGAACTTATCGAGCATTCGAATCCTCCACCAAACTTTTTTGAATTAACGTAGTAAAAAAACCCCCTGATTGAATGATAAGAGGGTTTCTTTGTAATAATATTGTATCGTGAATGGGGCTAAACTTCCATTATTTCTTTTTCTTTTTCTTTTGTAATGTTATCAATCTCTTTTACATGATTGTCTGTTTCTTTTTGAACATCGTCAGCAAAACTACGTAATTCGTCTTCTGTAATCTGTCCATCTTTTTCTAACTTTTTCAAGTCATCATTAGCATCGCGACGAACATTTCGAATCGCAACTTTTGCATCCTCTGCCATGGCCTTTACATCCTTAGCTAATGACTTACGGCGCTCCTCTGTTAATGCTGGAATTGCAATTCGAATAATGGTGCCGTCATTTGTAGGGTTAAGACCTAGATCGGCCTTTAAAATTGCCTTTTCGATGTCATTTAAAACTGATTTATCGTATGATTGGATTACTAAAAGGCGTGCCTCTGGAACAGTAATTGATGCTAATTGATTGAGCGGTGTCGGTGCACCATAATAATTCACTGAAACTCTGTCTAGTAGCGATGGGTTTGCTCTTCCTGCACGAACAGTAGCTAATTCACGTTGAAATGCTTGAATGGCTTTATTCATTTTTTCTTTAGTGTTTTTAATAACTGTTTGTCCCATTACTTATTTCCCCTTTACTATCGTTCCTATATTTTCGCCGCAAACTGCACGTTTAATATTTCCTTCGTCCATGATTGAGAATACGATTAATGGAATATTATTGTCCATACATAAGGAAGAGGCAGTGGAATCCATAACGGCTAATCCTTCTTTAATGACGTCCAAATATGAGAGAGTCTCATATTTTACTGCATTTTTATCTACTGATGGGTCTGCACTATAAACACCATCAACATTATTCTTAGCCATTAGAATCACATCTGCTTCGATTTCGGCAGCTCGTAGTGCTGCAGTAGTATCCGTTGAAAAATAAGGATTTCCCGTACCAGCAGCAAAAATAACAACTCGTTTCTTTTCTAAATGTCGAATCGCTTTTCTTCTAATGTATGGTTCAGCAACCTGACGCATTTCTATAGATGTTTGGACACGAGTTTGGATTCCCATGCTTTCTAGGCTATCTTGAAGTGCCAAAGAATTCATACAAGTTGCAAGCATGCCCATATAGTCTGCAGTAGCACGGTCCATTCCCATTTCACTGCCGATTTTACCACGCCAAATATTACCGCCGCCAACAACAACAGCTACTTCAACATCCATTTCAGCAATTTCTTTCACTTGCTTAGCTACGCTATTAATGACCGCAGGGGCAATCCCAAACCCTGTTCCACCAGCAAGTGCTTCACCACTTAATTTTAATACAACACGTTTATACTTCGGATTAGTCATGACTACCTCCAAGTTAAAAAATCATTTCTGCCGACTTCCCTATTTTTCTAAAAATAGGGAACACATCGTGTTCCCTATTAACTAACATTATTTTTTGATTTGGTTCATTACTTCTTCTGCAAAGTTTTCTTGACGTTTTTCCATTCCTTCTCCTACTTCATAACGAACGAATGATTTTACAGAAGCACCTTTAGATTGAACATATTTACCTACTTTTTGATCCGGGTCTTTAACAAAAGCTTGATCAAGTAAGCAAATTTCTTCGAAGAACTTACCTAGACGACCTTCAACCATTTTCTCAACGATGTTTGCAGGCTTGCCTTCGTTAAGTGCTTGCTGTGTTAAAACTTCACGCTCATGGTTTGATACTTCGGCAGGAACTTCATCACGTGTAATATAACGTGGATTTACAGCAGCAATATGCATTGAAACATCTTTTGCTACATCTGCATCATTAGTTCCAGCTAGCACTGATAACACACCGATACGTCCACCCATATGTAGGTAAACACCGAAAGCATCGCTGTCTGTTTTGTCAACTATTTGGAAACGGCGTAAGGAGATCTTCTCACCGATTTTTGCAATTGCAGCATTAATATGTTCGGCTACAGCTGGACCATTTCCATTTAGGTTTTGATTTAATGCTTCTTCAAGTGTTGCTGGTTGTTGTGATAATAAGTGTTCAGCAAGCTCTGAAACCAATTGTTTGAAAGCGTCATTTTTAGCAACGAAGTCTGTTTCAGCGTTTACTTCTAAAATAACTGCTTTGTTACCATTCGTTAAAACTGTTGTTGTTCCTTCAGCAGCAATACGGTCTGCTTTATTAGCAGCTTTAGCGATCCCTTTCTCACGAAGAAAGTCAATTGCTTTATCCATATCGCCATTCGTTTCTGTTAGTGCTTTTTTACAATCAAGCATTCCAGCACCTGTTTTTTCACGTAGCTCTTTTACCATTTGTGCAGTAACTGCCATGTTGAATCCTCCTTAAGATTAGTTATGTATACCCATTTGATTTTGTGAATGTTTTTAAAAAGGTGATAAAAGGCATGTCCCTCTTATCACCTTTATAATTACTTCTATGTCCAGTTCCAGCGCCCAGCTAAACGGGGGCTTCCACTTTTCGTCTTATTCTGCAGGAGTTGCTACTTCTTCGCCTTGTTTAGCTTCGATAATAGCATCAGCCATTTTAGCAGTTAAAAGCTTAACCGCACGGATTGCATCATCGTTACCAGGAATTACATAATCAATTTCATCTGGATCACAGTTTGTATCAACAATTGCCACAATTGGAATGTTTAATTTGTGAGCTTCAGCAACTGCGATACGCTCTTTGCGAGGGTCGATGATGAATAAGCAATCAGGAATTTCTTTCATTTCCTTGATTCCACCTAAGAACTTCTCAAGACGCTCTAATTCTTTATTTAGGTTAACTACTTCTTTCTTAGGTAATACATCAAATGTTCCATCTTCACGCATTGTTTCAATTTCTTTAAGACGGGCAATACGCTTTTGGATTGTTTCAAAGTTTGTTAAAGTACCACCTAACCAGCGTTGGTTAACGAAGTATTGTCCACTGCGTTCTGCTTCTTCCTTAACAGAATCTTGAGCTTGCTTTTTAGTACCTACAAAAAGGATTGTTCCACCATTTGCAGCTACTTCTTTCATGAAGTTGAAAGCTTCTTCAACTTTTTTTACTGTTTTTTGTAAGTCGATAATGTAGATACCGTTACGCTCTGTGAAGATGTAACGCTTCATCTTAGGGTTCCATCTGCGTGTTTGGTGTCCAAAATGTACACCAGCTTCTAATAATTGCTTCATTGAAATTACTGACATTCTTTCTTCCTCCTAAATGGTTTTCTTTCCTCCGTTCGCATCATTTTAAAATATAACTACAGTTGTAGCACCCATATTTTAATCAACGGACGTGTGTATTTAACACCGAAAGTTACTATACCATACAGCATAACTTTAAATCAAGTCTTTTATCATTTTGCCCTATTAAATTTAAGAATTAATTCAATTTCAGTTTTTCCTTTATTTAATTTTCGGGCAATTTCCTCCACCTTTAAACCCTGCTCATGAAGTAAAATCACTTTTGAATTTAATGATTGCTCAAAACGATCTGGAGCAGCCGGCATTGGAGGGGTGTATTCTTTTTGTTTCGGTTTTTCCTGAGTTTGATTTTCCTGAGTTTGATAAAGTTGTTGAGTCACTTTTTTACGTGTTTTATTTACAGGCGCTTTTGATTTATCAATCAGATTCAACAATTTTTCATTTTCTTCTTTCATCTCAAACAGGTACGACTGAAACAAATCTTCAATTTCATTTTGTATTTCCGCTTGCCTTTTTTCTATATCATTTGTACGTTTTAAACGCATCGATAATAAGAATATCCAAAAAAAAGCGAAAAGATGTAAGATAAAACTGATTACCAATAATAATGGATACATTTTATCCCTCTATATCTATTAGATTTCCTTTATAGGGGTGATGTGCTTCAGCTTGATGCTTTTGTTTGTTTTGCTTTTTTCTTTTCTTTGTATCGTTAGCACCATTAGAATTTTGACCATCTTTTTGAAGTTTATTTTTTGTAGTTTCATCATATTTGTTTACTTGTTTTTGCTTTTCAATATCTTCCTTTTGTTGTGCAGAAGCCAAATGATCTTGAACAAGTTGACCTTTTTGCTGTAATTGTTCTTGTATTTTCCCTAAATCCAGTGTTCTCGGAAGCGCAACCTGTAACTCTACAAGCTTTAAACTCATTTTCCCACTTCCTTCATAAAGGATAATTACATGGCGATGATTTTTCCTAAAGAGGAGCGAAGTTTAAATAGAGCCTTAGAATGGATTTGTGAAATTCTTGAAGTTGATAGCCCTAAGACTTGTCCAATTTCAGTTAGAGTCAATTCTTCATGATAAAATAAACTTATGACAAGCTGTTCCTTGTCATTTAGTGCGCTGATTGCATTTGCAAGGTCATCGTAAAGTTCCTCTTTTACCGCATGCTCCTCAGGGGTTAAACTGTTTTTATCGCGAATGGAAAAGCTTAATCCCTCTTTCTCATCGGAGTCTTTATTACTTTCATCCATTGATAAAATAGCAGCGAAAAAGCCTTCTGTTATCACATTATTTACTTCTTCTTCCGTCAGTTCAACTTCTGCAGCAATTTCTTCAACTGTAACAGTTCGCATAAATCTTTGTTCTAATCGTTCGATCGAAGCTTCAATTTTTTTATTTTTCTCCCGTAAACTACGAGGAAGCCAATCCTCTTTGCGAAGACCATCCAAAATGGCCCCCCTAATTCGAAAAGAGGCATAAGTATCAAATTTCAAATCTCTGGAAAGATCGAATTTTTCGAGAGCGTCATATAATCCCATTAGACCATAGCTTTTGACATCTTCTCTATTTACATTCCTAGGTAATCCTACAGAAATCCTTTGTACATGATAACTAACAAGAGGCATATATAGACGTATTAATGAATCACCAGCTTGAGGATCGCGAGTATTGATCCACTTTTGCCATATTTGATCCTCATTGGAAGGTATTCTCGTCATGGTCATCCTCCTTCATAGATGGTTAAGACTAAATGTCTTTAACACCTTGATTTACCGTTCTGATATTTAGCTTTCTTGTACTTGGGTTAAACTCAATTGTTCGTCCACTGCTTCCACCAACATCTTCAGCGATAATGGGGATGCGAAAGCGTTGCAGTTCTTTTTTTACAGCCTCTACATTCCGAGGACCAATTCTCATCATTTCGTTTTGAGTGGAGAATTGAAACATCTGCGCCCCACCAGCTATTTTTGCTTTTAAATTGATTAGTCTTGCACCTATTTTTGTTAATCTATTTATTAATTCCTCTACACCAGTATCTGCATACTTTGCAATATTTATAGAATCTGCTTTAGCTAAAGATGAATCAGGGAGCATAACATGCACAAGACCAGCAATCTCTTTTTGGGTATCATAAATAACAACACCAACACAAGACCCTAATCCTAATGTGCGAATAACATTTGGAGATTGAACTACATTCATATCAGCGATCCCAACCTTAATAATGTTAACAGTGTCATTCATCAAGAGGTACTCCCAACGCACTGAATAGTTTCGCAAATGATTCAGGATCTAATAAAAGGAAAAAGTGCCCTTTCACACTATCTTTCATTTCTTCTTGTTCGCTGACAGCTGTATCTATGACGATTACATAATCACTAACTTGCGAAATTTCCATTAATCCATAACTAAGAACCGCACCAACCATATCAATTACTAATGCTGGAACTGTTGGATATAGGTTTAGTTTGGTAAAGTCTGATAATGCTGATAAATAAGAACCGGATAGAATGTTTCCCAGTTCTTGAAGGGCGGAAACGGATAACTCGGGATAAGGTGGATTATCAAACGAAAAATTTTCTTCGCCAGTCATTAATTCTATATATTTTTCGCCCTGTTCTAATGGAAGCATAAAGTATATGCTTCCAGGCGCGTCCCCTTCAATTCTAAGAAATATCGAGGCAATGACATTATCCGCTCCGCCAACCATATCCATCATTTCATCAAATGACACAATCCTTACATTAGGAACCGTCATATCAACCCGTTTTCCTAATATTTTTGAGAGTGCGGTAGCGGCATTGCCGGCACCAATATTTCCGACCTCTCTCAGGATATCTAAATGGTGACCTTTAATTTGTTCAATGAAAGACATCATTTTAACCCTCTACTAACTTTAAATCTTTATTTCCGTCAGAAATTAAAACTTTATCAAGATTTAATAATATTAAAAGCCGTTTATCAAGTTTAGCAACACCATTTAAGTACTCTACTTCAACAGTACCGACCACTTCCGGCGGGGGTTCAATTGCCCCTTCCGGAATATCAATAACATCATTTGCCGCATCTACGATTAGTCCAACCTCCATGTCACCCACACCGACAATAATGATTCGTGTACTTTCTGTATACGCGATCTCTTCAATTCCAAATCTTTTACGCAAATCGATAATTGGAGTTACAACCCCACGAAGGTTCATAACTCCTTTTACGAATTTAGCCACTTTGGGCACACGTGTAATATACATCATTCGTTCAATTGCTTGAACCTGTTGGACTGGAATACCATATTCTTCATCTTTCAGTTGAAAAACGATTACTTTCATCTCAGTTAAAGCTTCCGCGGACATTTCTTATTCCTCCTTTATCTCAAGCGCCGTCATCTTTTGTTATTTAATTAAAGCATTGCAATCAATAATTAAGGCAACTTGTCCATTTCCAAGGATCGTAGCACCTGAAATAGCGAACGCCGAATTCAAATAATTACCTAAGGACTTTAAGACGATTTCTTGTTGACCGATGAATGAATCTACAACAAGACCGGCCATCTTTTCCCCTTTTCGAACAATCACAACGGAATATAGACCATCTTCTGCGGCTATAACTGGTACCTCAAAAATGTCCTTAAGAAATACTAATGGCACTACCTTACCTCTAAAGTCGATCACTTTTTGGTTATGCGCATTTAGAATATCTTGTTTTTTAATAATTGCCGTTTCAATAATAGAGGATAAAGGAATTGCATATTTTTCCTCTTGAATTTCAACAAGCATTACAGAGATAATGGATAAAGTTAATGGTAATTGAATCGAAAAGATCGATCCATGACCATATTTAGATTCGATTGAAACCGAACCACTTAGTGATTCAATCGTGCTCTTAACCACATCAAGTCCTACACCACGTCCTGAAACATCAGAAATCTTATCTGCTGTTGAAAAACCGGATGCCAAAATAAGCTCATAAACCTGCTTATCGGTCATATTTGCCCCAGCTTCTGCAGTGACAACTCCACGTTCAATTGCTTTCTTTAACACCCTCTCACGATTAATACCTGCACCATCATCCTCAATCTCAATAAAGACATGGTTGCCACTGTGATACGCTTTTAGGATCACGGTACCTTCTTCAGGCTTACCTTTTGCAATTCGTTCCTCAGGAGTCTCAATTCCATGATCAAGTGCATTCCTAATTAAATGAACAAGTGGATCACCAATTTCATCGATTACAGTCCGATCTAATTCTGTTTCTGCACCAAAAATTTCCAGACTGATTTTTTTGTTTAAATCACGTGCTAATTGCCTTACCATTCTTGGAAAACGGTTGAATACCTGTTCAACCGGAACCATGCGCATGTTCAAAATAATATTTTGAAGGTCTCCCGAAATTCGTGACATTCTCTCTACAGTTTCATGAAGTTCAGCGTTATTTAAGTCATTAGAGATTTGTTCAAGACGACCCCGATCTATGACAAGCTCCTCAAAAAGATTCATTAAAATGTCTAAACGTTCAATGTTAACACGGATCGTCTTGTTTGAGACATTTTGTCCTTTTGTTTTTTCTTTTCCACTTTCACTTTTGGAGCTACTTTCCTTGGAAGTAGAAGCTGAATCCTTCTTTTCTTCAATTGGATTAATAATTTCATTCTTATTATTTTGATCCTTTTTATACTCCTCGATTGAAAATACATTTACTATTACACTTTCAATCTCGGAAACTTTCATGATCCGTTTTTCAATATCTTCGGCATTTTCTTTAGTTACTAGCACGACCGAAAATTCATAATCAAATCGTTCTTCCTCAAGGTCTTCAACAGACGGGTTTGCCTTAATGACTTCTCCGACTTGTTCTAAAATCTCAAACACCATAAAAACACGGGCACCACGTAATAAGCAATCATCTCTAAGCTTTACGGTTATATGATAACTGTCAAAACCCTGTTCTTTCGATTGTTCTAACACGGTGATTTCAAATTCATCGAGAATACCCATTTTGTCATTTCCATCATTTTCTACCGTGTTTGTTGATTCTATAGCTGTTTTTTCAGTTACACCCTTAGGGTCTTCACCTTTTTCTATTAATAACAGCTTTTGAACAACCTCAGAAACATCTCTTTTTCCGTCTCCACCGCTGGCAATATCGTTGACCATTGCCTCAAGATCGTCAACAGAAGAAAAGACGACATCTAGTATATCAGAATTAACGAATATTTTATGATTCCTTATGCCGTCCAATACATTTTCCATCTTATGTGTTAAATTGGCTAAATCTTCATACCCCATTGTTGCTGACATACCTTTTAAAGTATGAGCTGACCTAAATACTTCATTAACAATATTCATATCATTCGGGTCATTTTCCAAAGCTAATAAATTCTCATTGATAGCTTGCAAATGTTCCTTGCTCTCGTCGATAAACATCTCTAAATATTGATTTGTATCCATATCGAACACTCCTTTAAGCATCAATATATTTCATAATGGTTAGAGCAATTCTGTCTAAGTTGACAACTTCATCAACCAAATTAGTTGCAATTGCCGATTTTGGCATTCCAAAAACAACAGACGTTTCCTCGGATTCCGCAATGGCTATTGTATTACCGGATGATTTCAGCGTTTTTAAGCCATTTGCTCCATCTGACCCCATCCCAGTCATAATCACTGCAATCTTACTATAATTTTTAATTTCACTCACTGACTCGTACATAACATCAACCGAAGGACGATGACCATTGACCGGATCAGTCTGATCCAAATAAATGGTAATGTTGTTTCCCACATTGGTTTTTAATTTGAGGTGATATCCTCCAGGTGCAATGTACGCCGTTCCGTTTTCCAAGATGTCACCGGCTTCAGCTTCTTTTACATTAATGTCACTTATAGAATCAAGCCTTACCGCTAATGATTTAGTAAACCCGGCTGGCATATGTTGAACAACAAGGATTGGTGCCTCTATTGTTTTCGGCAGCTTCGTCAATACTTGTTGAAGGGCTCTAGGGCCCCCAGTGGAGGTACCAATACATACAAGTTTTTTAACAGTATTTTTGAGCGTTTTTTCAACTGTTGTTATTCGGCACGGCCGGATATCCTCCAAAAGAGGTGGTACTTTGGCTTTGGAAGCCATTAAAACCTTCGTAATAATTTCTTCTTTTACCTTGTCCAAATCAAGTGAAATTGCTCCTGAAGGCTTTGCAATAAAATCGACAGCTCCGTATGATATGGCTAGCAGTGTGTTTTCTGCGCCTTCTTTTGTCGTAGTTGAGAGCATTATAACTCTTGTAGGATTTTCACTCATTATAGCTTGCAGTGCATCTAAACCATTCATTTCCGGCATCTCAACATCAAGTGTGACAACATCAGGCTGCCATTTTTTAACCTTGTCAATGGCATCTTTTCCATTTCTAGCTGTTCCGATTACCTTAAAACGCGGATCCTCATTTAAAAAGTCTGTAATCAGCTTCCTCATAAATGCAGAATCATCAACAACTAAAACTTTAACTTGATTTGTCACAAGTCTACCCTCCCTTTGGAAATCATGCACAGAACGCTAATTTAATTTTTATTTAACAAAGTATCGTCGTAGTTTAGAAATAAAACTATAGGAGGACGTTGACTTCATTTGATCAAAATTTTGACTTTTATACCGCTCGACAATTTTCAACATCGAACGACTCACATCTGAATTAGGTGCATATTGTAAAAAGGGCATTTGATGGCTCACAGCCTTCATAACAACCCGATCATCAGGCAAATCGCCCAATGGTACAACATCCTTGTTTAAAAACTGCTTAACGGCATTACTTAAACGATTCGATGTCGATAATGCCTGTTGTTCGGAATAAGTCCTGTTAACAATTAAATAAAATGGCATATTTGAGTCCTTTAAATGAATATACTTCATGACCGCATAAGCATCCGTAATGGAAGTAGGTTCTGGAGTTGCAATAATAAAAAGTTCATTTACAGATAAAATAAACTGCGTGCTTTCGTCTGTAATGCCGGCACCCATATCAAAAATGATATACTCAAAATCCTCGATAATTTCTTTAAATTGTGTAATAAACAATTCAAACTTATTATCGTCAAGCTTAAAAGTCTCCAAAAGACCTGTTCCAGCAGCAATATAGGAAAGATTATTAGTACCTTTCTCAATAATATCCGTCAGCTTTAAATCACTTTCAAACATATCAACAATTGTATGATTCGGAGTGACGCCCATTAGAATATCGATATTGCCCATACCTATATCCATATCAAATAATAGCACCGATGACCCGGCATTTGACAAACCTAACGCAAAATTTAACGAAAAGTTTGATTTTCCTACTCCGCCTTTGCCACTAACGACAGCAATGGTTTTTGTCTTGGCCTTTTTTTGCAACAATTCAATTTTCGCTCTTAATTTTTCAGCTTGATCTTTCATTTTTGTTTACCCCAAAAACAGTATTTGCTATTGATTCCGGTGATGCTTCAACAATATCATCAGGAACATTTTGTCCATTTGTTAAATAAGCGACCCCTATTTTATATTTAAAAATAAGGTTTACTATTGTTCCATACTTAGATGTCTCGTCAACCTTCGTAAAAATTAACTTATCAATTTTAATGGACATAAATTGGTCAAAGATATCTAGCATATCTGAATATTTTGATGTTAAGGCAAGTACTAGAATGGTCTCTAGGTCTTTATCAAAGTCAATCACAGATTTCAAATCTTCGACATACTGCTTATTTCTAAAGTTTCTACCAGCCGTATCTATTAAAATTAGGTCAAAATGAGCGAACTTTTCTTTTGCTTTTGCAAAATCATCAAGTGTATATGTAACTTCCATTGGAACATTTAATATTTTGGCATATGTTTTAAGTTGGTCGATCGCTGCAATTCGGTACGTATCAGTTGTTATAAAAGCAACCTTCTTTCCATATTTCAGCACAGCCTGAGCAGCAATCTTAGCCAACGTTGTCGTTTTCCCTACCCCAGTTGGACCGACAACGTTAATATATTTTTTTGAAAAATTAATGGCTCCAAATGATAAAGGTGACATGCTATTTACAAGATACTCTTTACCCCAAGTGGTAATTTGTTCGAAATTGGCTTCACTTTTATTCACATACCATTTTTCTAGCAAAAAGCTCATTATTTCTTTTCGTAGCTGCACGTCCATTTCCTGGTTGCTTAAAAACTGATTCATATCCTTTAATGGACCAGGATAGTGCTCAAAGCTATCCTGACCATTATTCATCGATAATCCTTTCAACATTTCTTTTAAATCTTTAATTTCTTTTAAAATTTTCGCATCCGTCTTTGGAACTTCAACTGGTTTAACAGTAGGAATTGGTTTAAAGTCAACCTTCTGTTCTATTTTTTCCTTTTGTAGTGGCTGCTTTCTCGGTATTGGCTGAGGATCAACTGCGGCGATTACCTCAATATTTTTTTTAGTAAAAAAACCAAAAATTCCGCCCTTTTGCACAACCTTGGAATTCAAAATGACCGCATCTTTTCCCAATTCATTACGAATCATTTTCATCACTTCCGGCATATTAGGTGCAATAAACTTTTTTACCTTCATTCTATATTCACCACCCCTACACTTTGAACCTCTACAGTAGATTCCAACTCGTTATATGATAAAACAGGTAAACCCGGAAAATAGGGTTCAATCAATTGTTTGACATACATCCTTACGGCAGGAGAGCACAATATAACTGATGATTGCTCAAACATAGACACCCTCTCCATTTCAGAAGCTATATTTTCAATAATCACTTGTGTAACATTGGGATCTAGTGATAAATAATTACCATGTTCCGTCTGTTGAATTCCTTCTGCAATAGTTTTCTCGACTTTACCAGATAAAGTAACAACTTTAAGCGACTCACCATCAAGTAAATATTGACGCGTTATTTGGCGTGATAAAGCTTGTCTTACATATTCTGCTAATAAATCAGAATCGCTTGTAAGTCTGCCATAATCAGCTAATGCCTCGAAAATTACCGGAAGATTCCGAATCGATACACGCTCTTTTAAGAGCTTAGCCAAAACCCGTTGAATATCACCGATTGGCAATGGATCAGGAGTTACTTCATCCACTAGGATCGGGTAGGATTCCTTCAAATGATCAATCAATTGTTTTGTTTCCTGTCTTCCCAAAAGAACATTTGCATTATTTTTAATAATCTCAGTGAGATGGGTGGAAACGACGGATGGCGGATCAACGACAGTATACCCTGACAACTCTGCTGTTTCCTTCATATCCTCGGCAATCCATTTAGCAGGCATTCCAAAGGCAGGTTCAACTGTATCAATACCTTCAATACTTTCATCATCAATTCCTGGGCTCATCGCCATATAATGATCAAGCAATAACTCCCCACGTGCTAATTCATTTCCTTTAATTTTTATTCGATATTCATTCGGTTGCAGTTGGATATTGTCTCGGATCCGCACAACGGGGACAATAACACCCAACTCAATTGCCAACTGACGTCTAATCATAACAATTCGATCCAAAAGGTCCCCACCTTGGTTCGTGTCGGCAAGCGGGATTAAACCGTAGCCAAATTCGAACTCAATTGGGTCAACATTAAGTAAATTAACAACACTTTCTGGACTTTTCAGGTCCTCTGGTTCAATTTCTTCTTCACTAGAGGCAGTTTCCAACTCATGTACAGGCTTGTTATTTTTCGATAAGAAATAGGCACTTGCCACAAGAAGTCCAGCAATTGGTAATGTTAGTATATCATTTATCGGGGTAAAAAGACCTAATCCAGCAATGGTTCCCCCTGCAATATATAATAGCTTCGGAAACGTAAAGAATAACTGACCGACAATATCAGATCCAAGGTTCCCATCTGAGGCGGCCCTTGTTACAACAATACCGGTTGCAGTTGAAATAATCAGCGCAGGTATTTGGCTGACAAGTCCGTCACCAACTGTTAATAGTGTAAATCTATGGGTTGCTTCGCCAAAGGACAGGTCCATTTGGACCATACCGATAATAATTCCGAAGATAATATTAATAATCGTAATAATAATCCCGGCGATCGCATCACCTTTAACAAATTTACTGGCACCATCCATCGCCCCATAAAAATCTGCTTCCCGTTGAATTTTTTCTCGACGTTCACGGGCGTCCAATTCAGAAATCATGCCTGCATTTAAATCTGCATCAATACTCATTTGCTTACCTGGCATCGCATCCAACGTAAAGCGGGCTGCTACCTCGGAAACGCGTTCTGCACCTTTAGTAATAACAATAAATTGAATGATAATTAAGATTAAAAAGACAACAAAACCGACAAGCGCATTTCCACCGATAACGAACGAACCGAACGTTTCAACTACTCCACCGGCTTCACCTTTACTTAGGATAGATCTAGTTGTTGAAACGTTTAACCCCAAGCGAAACAAGGTTAATAATAATAGCAATGAAGGAAAGATCGAAAATTGGAGGGCTTCCCTCATGTTCATTGATACTAGGATTACAATCAAAGCAAGCGTTATATTTATGATGATAAGTATGCTTAATAACCACCCAGGCAATGGGATGATAAGCATTGCAATGATTAAAATTACTCCCAAAAGAACGGGAAGATCTCTTGCTGACATAAAATTCTCTCCGATCTAGAAAAGCTATATAAAGTTACACTTTTCTTTTCAGTCTGTATACATAAGCCAGTATTTCGGCCACCGCTTTAAAAAACTGCTCAGGAATCGCGTCTCCGATTTCTGCTTGCGCATACAACGCCCGGGCTAAAGGCCGGTTTTCGATTGTAATAACATCGTGATTTTTAGCAATCTGTTTAATTTTTAACGCGATATAATCAACCCCTTTTGCAACCACAATCGGGGCATCTGCTTTACTTTCATCATATTTTAAAACTACAGCATAATGGGTAGGGTTTGTGATAACAACATCCGCATTTGGAATCTCCTGCATCATGCGCTGCATCGCCATTTGCCTCTGTTTTTCTTTAATCTTCGATTTGATCTTTGGATCCCCTTCCATGTTCTTATATTCATCTTTAATATCTTGTTTTGACATGCGAAGGTTTTTTTCATGTTCAAATTTTTGATAAGCATAATCAAAAACTGCTAAAATAATCAATAATATGGATACAACTAAACCCATTTGTGTCGTTACCTTACCGATTAATGCTAAGGACGCACCTACACTTTTTTGCGATAGAATTAAAACATCATCAAAATTCAACCAAAGGACAGTAAAAGCCCCCGTTCCGACGATCGAAATTTTGAGTATGGATTTAAATAGTTCAACGATCGCTCGAATTGAAAATATTCGTTTTGCCCCAGTTATCGGGTTTATCTTTTCCAATTTAAACTGAATCGCTTCTGTTGAAAATAAAAAGCCAAATTGCATAAAATTAGCAGCAACAGCAATAATCGCAACTGTTAGCATAATCGGGGCTACAAAATAGACAGCCCGTAGCGTAAAATCAATGAACATTTGATGAATATTCGCTTCAGTAATATCCCAAAGCATATATTCATTTAAAGACACTGTGACCATTTCTAACATTTGCTCTTTAAAAAAACCACCCAAGAATAAAAATAAAAGAAAGACAAAAAAAAGCATTAATGCAGCACTAACATCCTGACTTTTCGCTACTTGACCTTTCTTCCTAGCATCTTGGCGTTTTTTCGGTGTTGCTTTTTCTGTTTTTTCACCCGCAAAAAACTGTAGGTCCAGTTGAATATAACCATGAAATGGCATTTTATACGCCCCCAAAGATTTGCATCAATCCCCGCATCGTGATCAGCATGAATTTAAATAATTTTTGAAAGAGAATCAAAAAGACTGGCATCACAACCACGAGTAAAACAAAACCAACTAATATTTTCAGTGGTAAACCAACTACAAAAATATTTAGCTGTGGAACGGTTCTCGCAGTGATCCCTAAGGCAACATCCACTAAAAACAAACAGCCAACAATGGGGATCGCCATTTGAAAGGCAATGATAAACATGGAATTAAATGTCCTTGCAATAAATTCTACAAGTCTTTCGCTGCCAAGCGGGAGTCCAATCTGGTCAAGTGGGACTATTTTATAGCTGTAATAAATCCCATCAAGTATTAAATGATGACCATCAACTATTAACAGCAGTAAAAGCGCAAATGTGTATAAATATTGACCTAAAATCGGGCTTTGAGCTCCTGTTTGCGGATCAATCACATTGGCGATGGCGAATCCCATCTGGTAATCAATAAATCCACCGGCAATTTGTATAGCTGACAAAACCATAAAGGCGATTAGTCCAATCAACAATCCTACTAGCAATTCTTTAAGGACAAGCATAAAATACGCTTCATCAATGGCTATGCTTGGATGTTCCATTGATAAAAACATGATATATGATAAAAAAAATCCTAAACCTACTTTATAAATTGTTGGTATGTTCCGATAAGAAAAGAGAGGAACTGTTACAAAGAAGGATGTAACACGAATAAATACTAATAAAAATACCGGAAAAGCATTTATTAAGTCGATCATTGCTTACCCTACAAACTTATAAAGATTATTAAATATTTGAAACGAATAGTCTACAATTCTCGAAAGCATCCAAGGTCCGAAAAATATAAGACCGGCCAAAACCGCAATGATTTTCGGAATAAAAGCTAATGTCTGTTCCTGAATTTGCGTTGTTGCCTGGAAAATACTAACAAGAAGTCCAACCCCTAGTGCTACTAATAACAAAGGCAGAGCTACTGCTAACACCGTCATAATCCCTTGTTCGGCGACACCGATCACAAAATGAGAGTTCATGTAATCACCCTATATAATGAAGTTAAAAGCTTAAAAGCAATGACTTTACAACTAGGTACCAGCCATCGACCATAACAAATAATAATATTTTAAATGGCAATGATATCATAACAGGCGGAAGCATCATCATTCCCATCGACATCAAAATGCTGGCTACAATCATATCAATTACCAAGAACGGGACAAAGATCATAAAACCAATTTGAAATGCGGTTTTAATTTCACTTATTGCATAAGCAGGAACAAGCGCTGTTAATGGAATATCCTGAATCGTTTCTGGTTTTTCCATGCCCGCATAGTTTAAAAACAGCATTAAATCTTTTTGTCTCGTATGTTTACTCATAAACTCCTTAATGGGTACAGAGGCACGATCAAATGCCTGTTGTTCAGTAATCTTCCCATCAAATAAAGGAGTTAACGCTTGATCATTAATTTCCGAAAAGGTTGGTCCCATAATAAAAAACGTCATAAAAAGGGCCAAACTAATTAACACCTGTGTTGGCGGCATTTGTTGTGTTGCCAGTGATGTCCTTACAAAAGAAAGGACGATCACGATTCTAGTAAAGCTAGTCATTAAAATTAATATACTTGGAGCGATCGAAAGAACTGTTAAGAGAAGTATTAACTGAACAGTTGTGGACACGTTTGTTGGATCTGTACTATTAAAAAAGCTTGGATCAATACCCGGAAGAAACTCATTCATTCGTCCTGATCCCTCTTAATCTTGTCATAAAGCTTTTTTCTCCCTTCAGCTAAATCCTCTAATTGCCCTTTAAGCATATGACTAAAGCTTTTCCCGGAACTACTATTCATAGTAGTTCGATTATCATTATTATGGATAATTTTATTTAAAATTGTGTGTCCAACCTGAATCGACTGAATTTCATTTTGACTTATAAGCTTCTCTATTTCTTCTTGAGAAGTTATTTCCTTTAATAATTGGATCGTCTCCCCAACCCCAACTACTAAAACGGTTTCGCCAATTCTAACTAATTGGATCGATCGATGAGGACCTACAGAAATCCCACCTAAATTTTCCATTGCCTTCATTTGGCCGAATAGGCGATTTCGTTTATTAATAAAACGTAAAATAATGTATATAAGTGCAATAACAACAGCTAATGCAAAAAACATTTTCACGAAATTAAACCATGTAAATTGATTTTCAAATTCAGGTGGTGCAGTATCGACTATATCTTGATTCGAATTATTATCTTCAGCATTCTCGCTATCCTGTAACATTTGAGCCACGGTTTCGTTTCCCGTATCTGTCTCCGCTTGGACACTTAGCCCAAACGGAGCATAAACTAAAAGTAGTAGTATTAATAGTAATTTACGCAAGCATTTGCTGCCCCCTCTTTTACTATTCAAGTGTTTTCTTGATTGCTTCCAACACGCGGTCCGCTTGGAATGGCTTAACAATAAAATCTTTTGCTCCGGCTTGAATTGCATCAATTACCATTGCTTGTTGTCCCATTGCGGAACACATAATAATTTTAGCGGCTGGGTCGATTTTTTTGATTTCTTTTAATGAAGTAATACCATCCATTTCTGGCATTGTAATATCCATAGTCACCAAATCAGGGTTCACTTCTTTATATTTTTCAACGGCTTGAAGTCCATCAGCGGCTTCCCCGACTACTTCAAAGCCATTTTTTGTTAGGATATCTTTAATCATCATTCTCATAAAAGCTGCATCGTCTACAATCAAAATTCTATTTGCCACTATCCATACCTCCATCGGTTTCCATATAATTTATTGTAAATTTTTGATGCGGTCTGTTTGACTAATGATATCAGTAACCCTTACACCAAAATTTTCTTCAATTACAACTACTTCCCCTTTAGCAACCAACTTATTATTTATTAAGATATCAACAGGTTCCCCTGCCAATTTATCTAGTTCAATAATGGAACCGGCGGATAAATCTAGTATTTCTTTAACAGACCGTTTAGTTCTTCCAAGCTCAACAGTCACCTGAAGTGGTATATCTAATAACATGCTAAGGTTACTAGACTCCTGTGGCAGTAATGTTGGTTGTTCAAATGAAGAAAACACAACAGGTTGGACATGGGTTGGATTGACCGAACCAGTACCAATATGCTGAGGACCACTTTGAATTGGATTACTAGGCATTGCCCCATTAACAGATGGCATCATCATCGGTTGTCCAGAATTCCCCATTGGTATTTGGTGTTGTCTAGGGTCCTGATAATAATTCATAGTCATAGACGGCTCTTCCATTGGCGTACTATAGACTGGCGCATTGCACTCTTGCCCGATTGAAGTAACAGGCTGCCCAATTGGCGCTGCATTCATTACAGTTGCAGAATTTGAATCTACTAAATCAGGTTCATTATTAGGCTGAGGATTTAATAATCCCTCTACCATTTCCTTTGCAAAATCAATCTGCAAAAGCTGCATAATATTTGAATCTATTAAATTACCAATTTTTAAATTAAATGAAATTTGAACAAGTACTTCCTCGTCAGGAATTCTGTCCGTACCTGATCCCTTCATAAAATCTAGAAAATCAATACTTGGTGGAGAAATATCAACTTTTTTACTAAAAATTGTTGACATTGAGGTCGCTGCTGAACCCATCATTTGGTTCATTGCTTCTTGAACAGCACTCAATTGAATTTCCCCTAAATCTTCTGATGGATTTTCCCCATCCCCACCCAGCATCAAATCAGCAATAATAGCGGCATCGCTTGTTTTAATAACGAGGAGATTGACTCCTTTAAACCCTGCCGTATACTGAACTTGTACGGCTACATATGGCTGTGGAAATGCTTCTGCCAATTTATTTTTCTTAACGATAGATACCTTTGGCGTCGTAATATCAACCTTTTGATTAAGTAAAGTCGACAGTGCAGTTGCAGAACTGCCGAAAGAAATATTTCCTATTTCACCTAATGCATCTTGCTCAAGATGGGATAAATAGTCATCAATATTAACAGATTGATCATCTAAATTTGTTGGTTCATCAAAACTGATGTCATCCCCACCACCTTTTAGTAGGGCATCAATTTCATCTTGTGACAGCATGCCATCACTGACCATTGTCTTCACCCGCCTTTATTTTGTCTAATATTTGAATTGCTATATGATGTTTCATTTTACCTGGCTGCCCGATGAATTTAGGGTGATCGGCAATTTTTATTTGTAATGGGTTGTCAACAAGCTGATCCAGTTGAATAACATCTCCAACATTTAGGTTTAAAAATTCCTGCACACTAATCGAGGACTCTCCGAGAATAGCCTGAATAGGAAGTTCTGCTTTTTTTATTCTTTTTTCAAGTAACGAAATCTCTTCAGGCATTCGTTCTTTATTAATGGTTTGCATCCAATAATGAACTGATAACTTCGGAATAATCGGTTCCAATAATACATGCGGCAGGCAAATATTAATCATTCCACTTGTTTCTCCAACAGTCGTGTTCAAAGAAATGACCACAACGGTTTCGTTTGGGGATACCATTTGCAAAAACTGTGGATTCACCTCAAAGTCCGTTAACATCGGATCAATTTCGGCAACGGAAGCCCAGGCCTCTTGAAGATTTTCGCAAGCATGTTCAAATAAGTTGGACATGACTTTTGTTTCAATTTCAGTTAAATTTTCCACCTTATTTATACTGTTTCCTTTACCACCGAGGACACGGTCCATCATTGCATAGGCAATATTTGGATTCACTTCGATCAAAAGTCTCCCCTCTAGCGGCGGCACCTCAAAAACATTCAAAATTGTCATTTTCGGGATGGAGCGTATAAATTCTTCATAAGGAATTTGGTCAACAGATGCGACAGAGATTTGCACATATGTTCTAAGTTGGGCAGAGAAATGGGTTGTTAAGAGTCTTGCAAAGTTCTCGTGTATTCTTGAAAGACTACGAATTTGATCTTTTGAGAAACGCAATGCACGTTTAAAGTCATAAACTTTGACCTTCTTTTCTTTTTCTTCTTTTTTTAATTGCTCTGCGTTCATTTCCCCCGCTGAAAGTGCCGAAAGCAGTGCATCTATTTCACTTTGGGATAAAACCTCTTCTGCCAATTACCCTCACCTCCGAAAAAAACCTCTAACACTCTACTGAACTAACCGATTTGTGATATAGACTTTTTCTACTGTTCCTTTTTGAACAATTTCATTCAACCTCATTTTTAATAGTTCTTCTACTTCAATCAATCCTTCCTTCGACGTAAATTGCTCAGACTTCATCAAAGAAAGCTCTTGGATCAATATATTTTTGATTTGGAAAGTTCGTTTTTCCAACTCTTCTTTTGTCTTTTTATTGTCTGTTTGTATTTTTAACTGAATAACTAAATAATGACCATCATTTAAGTTCGTTGTTATTTCTTCGGTATCAATCGATTGTTCTAAAATTTCATCAATCGTCGGTTCTTTTGCACTATCAACCTTATTAATATTGGTAATGACAAAGTAAACCACTACTCCGGATAAAGCAATCGCAACTAAAAGGATCACCATTATATTAATCATTTTATTTTTAGCCATTATTCCTCCTCCCTTTGTTCAGAAAGTCCTACTATATTTATATCACGATAGAATTCCCTAACTAAAAGAATAACATCTTCCTCTACTTCCCGCACGACAATCTTTTTGCCATTCGTTAAGGTAATAGTAGTATCAGGAAATGATTGAATTTGCTCAATATACACCGCATTTAGATAAAAGCTTTGTCCATTTAATCGTGTAAGTTTAATCAAAATAGATGGGAGCCAAGCGGCTAGGCTCAGGCTCCCTACCTCCTTACATTATCATTTATCGTTTCAAATTAACTAATTCTTGTAGGATCTCATCTGATGTTGTAATGATTTTTGTGTTGGCTTGGAAACCACGCTGGGCAACAATCATTTCTGTGAATTCTTCAGATAGATCAACATTGGACATTTCGAGAGCGCTGGCAACAAGTTCACCAGTGCCATTTCCAGGATCATTTATAGCTGCGATACCAGAATTAGCAGAAGGTATATAAAGGTTTCCACCAACTTTTTCTAAAGCGCCAGGATTCGCAAATTTAGCCAATTTAATTGTACCCACTGACTCAGACGTAGTTGCGCCTGTTTTTACAACGTTGACACTTCCATTTGCACCAATACTAAATGATTCCGTATCATCCGGGAGTTTTATATTTGGATCCAGTTTTAAGCCATCTGCATTTACAATGTTCCAAGATGCGTCCAAATAAAAGTTACCTGCCCTTGAATAATATTTGTTTGATCCATCACTTAATATAAAATACCCATCACCAGAAATTGCTAAATCGAGTGGTCTGCCTGTTGTTTGTGTACTTCCTTGAATATCAATAGTATCGATTGAGGCTAATGAGCTACCTAAGCCAACCTGTCTAGGGTTAACTCCTCCTTTCCCATTAGCAATCGGACCTGTTGCACCAGCAATCTGCTGGCTCACTAAATCCTTAAAAGTTGTTCTTCCTTTTTTAAACCCATACGTATTAACATTGGCAATATTATTACCGATAACATCTAGCTTTGTTTGAAAATTTTTCATTCCGGAAATTCCTGAGTACATTGAACGTAACATAATTTTGTCGCTCCTTATTCATTTTAAGTCCACTGCGTCGATCAGTCAGCAGTGTCTGAGAGCCCCCATACGGTCCAGCTCTATACTTGTGTTAAATTAAGATCGTTCCATTTATATTGGTGAAAATTTGGGAACTTGCTTCCATTCGGTCCATTGCGGTTATGACTGTATTATTTTTCGCACTGACAATTAACGCGGCTTGATCTGTAACAACTAGTGAATCGCTAACACCTTTACCTTTTGCTTCATTCACCTTTTGTTCAATTTTGTTCCAAAGCTCTTGGTCTATTTTTATATTTCGTTCGCTTAAACGTTTTTCAGCATGTTTGCTAATTTTTAAAGTTGAATCTTCTTTAATAGTATTGCCGAGCAACTCTTTAAACGAAGGTCCAGTTAGTTCAACCGTTTTTTTAGTTTGCTGCTTAATAGGGATGAGTGGATGGTAGTTTAATTGCTGTATTCGATGATCCATGTTTCCACCACCTAATTTGTAGTTTCCTCTTGATTTGACACTACCGTTTCTGTATTTGCTTCTTCGGTAGCTTCAGTGTTTTCGCCCGGTTCAGCTATTGGTACTTGTTCCTCACCTTCGATTGAGTCCGCAACATCATTAGCAGGATTTTGGGTAACTTTGATAATCTGTTCACCTTTTATTAGTGTTCCATCATTAAGCTCATACATTATTCTGCCATTTTTCATGTGTACGGAGCTAATTATGGAATCAATCTGTTCATCATCCTTATTTAACCACGAAACCATCATACCGACCATTTGACTAGACATGGACAACTGATTTTCAAATGCGTTGTTATATTGGTTTTTAACGCTTTTTACTTCATCTTGATAAATAACTTTCCCATCCGCTAAATGAAGTTCAACAACATCATTTGCGCCTACATGAACGGTTTCAATCTGCCCTGTACCTGTTTCAATAGTGGGTTCCAACTCATTTCCCTCTTCGTCAAAATTCTGTGTGACAATTTCCCAATCGACTTCTTTTCCAATCCAGTCCACATAAGATGCAAGCACATTACTTTTTTGAAACTCCATAAATTTCGCGAAACTACTACTCATATTTGTTATTTGCTCTAGCGTCGAAAACTGCGCCATTTGGGCGATAAACTCTTTATCTTCCATCGGATTTAACGGATCTTGGTTTTGCAATTGCACCATTAAAATTTTTAAAAACTCGTCTTTCCCTAAATCATTAGACGGTGCTTTTCGTTGTGCTTGTCTATTATTCTCTAGAAATAGGCTTGGATCAATTGTATTAGCCATTTGAAATCCCCCCTCTCTTAGACGATCATATTTAATAATTCATCCTGGAAAGAATTTGTCTCTGATGAATCATCATCATTGCCGCTTTGTTTCAGGCCTTCTTGCTGTTTCTGTTTAGACTGTTCCTCTTGTTTGCTGCCTCGCTCTTTTGCATCTTCATACTGACTGTCACCCTGATACTGTATATCGAACTTTTCAATCGCTATATTTTGTGTTGTAAAAACATGTCTTAGTGAGTTCAAGTTTGTTTCGATGACTTCCTTGGCAGTCTTCGATGATGCAATAATGCGAGCAATCATTTCACCATTTGATTCAATTAACTTGATCGTAAGTGTTCCCAAATGAGCAGGATTCAACTTAATCAGCAACTGGTTCATTCCATTTGGAGAAGTAGTAAATTTACTTTGCTTCATTATCGTTTGAAGCTGTTCCATAATTTGATCTTCAGGTAACGCTGAGCCAGAAGCTTGTCCTACATTTAAAACGTATTGTTGGATTCGATTTACCGAACCTCCATCTTTGATAGAACTAGCAACAAGTTGATCCAATACATCCTCGTTCACAACAGCCTGTGTCACTTTCATCTCAGCACGATTGTTTGTTGCCCCATTTAATTCTTTATTAGCAGTATCTTGTTGACTAGTATTTCCGTTAGTGGACGGACTATATAGTACCCTTTGAATCGCTTGTCTAAGTTCAAATTTATCTGGCACGATGGTCTCAACTGTATTCAGCGAATTCTTTTGAGCAAGCAGCTCATTGAGCTTACTTAAAAGCATGCTTGTACTTTGAACTTCTTTGTCAGGAACTTGAACCTTAAACAATTCATTCATTAGCCGCTGTAAAGGCTTCAAAAATTCAGACTGTTTCAAGTCATCTGGTAATTGGCCTTTTTTCTCAAGTTGATAAAGGGAAAGTAGTAATAGACCGATTTGTTCCTTACTGCCTGTCACCGTTTGGGCTACTAATGATTCAAATGATTGACCTGATTGAATGAAATCCTTAAGTAATTGCTGAATTGGCGGTGGCATTTGATTCAACAGTGCTAACACTTCTGGATCTTCTAGTAATTTTGGATCAATAAAGCCTTGATCCATCGGTAATAACTGTTGCAATTGATCGATTGCCTGAAGAATCTCCTCGGAATCCATCAAAATTTCGGCTTTTTCGACTTCACCATTGTCATTAGCTAAAGAAAGTCGGGTACTAACTTTCTCCTTAAGCGTTTTTACATTTTCGTTTTTGTTCACTTCTTTATTTAACATTTTGGCAAATGGGCTTTCCTCACCAATATTTTTCGCATTATCCATTGGTTTCTTAGCAAAGTCAACCTTTGGCGTAGCTTTAGGATTTACAAATACGGGTAGTGCATTCATTATTTCTCACCTCCCTTCAAGTAAAAAAATGACTAATCTGTTAACCTTCACTATTAATTTTGGCTTTTTTTTCTTCAGTTTTTAATAAAACTGTTAGTTCTGCCGCTTTTTCAGGTCCCATTTTTTCCAACACAGCAGCCCTTGTTTCGTTATTCATTTTGACTAATATTTCAACCGTATCTTTATTTGCCATAACGGATAGAATCGCAGCTGACTTTTTCGCTGACATCGTTTCGTATACCTTAGCAAGTTCTTCTAGCTTAATCGTTGCTTCTTTTTCTTTCGCTTCCAAAGCTTTTATTTCATTAACCAAGTTATCAATTTCTTCTTGTGAAGCCTTAAGATCATTTTGTTTACTTTCGATTTCAGTCTGCAAATTCGCAATTTCCGCTTTTTGATCTTCAACTGTAGCCTTTAAAGAAAAAACACTATCACTAACTTCTTCCTGTTTATCATCGTTAGTGATGATAGATGAAATAATCGGTATATCTCCACTATATTTTTGGGCTAAGTCAAATACATTAATACCTGAAATTGTTATCACCACTAAGGCGATAGCTATAGCAAAAAAGAGTGGAATAACGATAACAAACAAAAACCACTGAAATTTACTATTTTTCCTCTCATCCATTAGGATTTGTTCCTCAGCTTTATTGCTCATATAAACACCTAATTTCCTCGATTCATATATTGTTGGATCGAGATCTCATCCATAAATTTATTTTCCTCTGCTTTCTCCAATTGGCTATATGTAACCCAAGATTTTTTTTTCATTATTTCGTACTTTTTTACCTCGATATTTTTTTCAAGTAAAAGCTGTTGTTTTAGTTCCATAAATTTACGAGCTTTTGCGACTTGAACCTGCCACTCCGCAATCGATTTATCTAACAGTGGCAAAAAACGTTGGAAATCCAGAATTTGTCTAACATTTAAACCCGATGTTAATTGCTTCCCTTGTTGATCTATTAAATCTTCCTTTTGTTTAAGCAACTCATAGAGTTTAGTAGCCACTTCCTCGAATTTTTGGACGGCATCGTTATATTCTCCGACAACGACATCTTTTTCATTTTCTTTGATCGATAATAATTTTTCAAATTTATATTTAAATGCCATACCGATTACCCCCAAAAAACTTGATTAATTGTCGAATAATTGAATGAGAGTGGATATGGATTCCGTTTTTCGAATATTTTCGTCTGTCTCTTGCTTTAGAAAAGAGATAATTCTTGGATAAAAGCGAATAGCTTCATCAATTTCCTTTGATGAACCGCGTTTATAAGCACCGATATTAATTAAATCTTCTGAGTTTATATAAGTGGACAGCAAGTCTCTTAATCTTTCAGCAGCTTTTCGGTGTTCTTTCGAAACGATGTTATTCATAACACGGCTGACACTTTTTAATACATTGATCGCAGGATAATGGCCTTTATTCGCTAATGCTCGGTCCAAAACGAGGTGACCATCTAAAATCCCGCGAACGGCGTCAGCGATGGGCTCATTCATATCGTCGCCATCAACTAATACTGTATAAAATGCCGTAATGGAGCCTTTATCATTCATACCGGTTCGTTCTAAAAGTTTAGGTAAAATAGCAAAAACAGAAGGCGTATATCCTTTTGTGGTCGGTGGTTCACCAATGGCAAGTCCAATCTCTCGCTGTGCCATTGCTACACGTGTCACGGAATCCATCATCATCATTACATTGTAACCTTGGTCACGATAATATTCTGCAATTGCGGTAGCAGTATACGCTCCCTTTAATCTCATAAGCGCCGGTTGATCAGAGGTTGCACAGACGACAACAGACTTTTTCAAGCCCTCTTCACCCAAATCACGTTCAATGAACTCCCTTACTTCACGACCACGCTCGCCTATTAAGCCAATCACGTTAATATCAGCTTCAGAATTGCGGGCAATCATACCCATCAATGTGCTTTTTCCCACGCCGCTACCGGCAAAAATACCAATCCGCTGCCCTTTACCGACTGTTAACGTGCTGTCGATCACTCGAATGCCTACCTCAATTTCTTCTTCAATTGGTGGCCTTTTCATCGGATTAGGAGGTGATTGGTCTGTTGGAGCTGGTGTTAATCCCTTCGGAAGCGGGCTTTCATCCATCGGTAGACCAAGTGGATCTAGAACCTTTCCGATTAGGGCGGAGCCAACCTTAATTTGTAATGATTCACCCGTAGCCTCAACGAGGCAACCAGGAGAAATATCTTGTATATCTGTATAGGGCATAAGCAAAACAAATGAATCACGAAATCCTACCACTTCAGCAGGTATAATCCGCTTACGCTTCAAACCTACATGGATATAGCATAAATCCCCGATAGAACTTTCCGGCCCTCGCGATTCTATCATTAGTCCGATTACTCTTGTTACGCGACCATATCGTTTGAACGTATCAATAGAATCAATCATCGAGATGAGTTTAGCAGTTTTCATCTTCCATCTCTCCCTCCAAAATTTGGAGTAGCTTAAGCTTCAGTTCGTTTAGTTGACTATCTATACTTGCGTCGATTCTTCCAAATGACGATTCGATGATACAATCCGTTTCTCGTAGTTCATCATCAGGAAAAACATAAATTTGCGTTGTCGGGTTATTGAAATACGCTTTTATTTCCTCTTTTTGCGAAATTAAAAGGCCATAATACTTCGGATGAACATGGATTAGTATATCCTGATGATCCTTTACTTCTTTAATGACCTGCTTGACCAAGTTCAGAAAAACATCCTCATTTAATTCCAAAGTAAAACCGATAATTTTCTCCGCTGCCTTCAAGCCCAGATGAAGAATGGTTGCTTCAGATTGTTCGACATTTTTAAGATAATCTTGTTTACTCAAGATTACATTATCTTTAGCCGTATCGATTAAAGTTTTAAACTCATGAACTCCATCTTGTCTACCTACCTCAAGGCCATCTGCATACCCATCTTGTTTTGCTGTTTCAATCCAATGCTCTTTTTCGCTATTCCAATTTTGCTTTTCAACTTCTACTTGATGGATGATTTCTTGTAATTTATTTTCAGCATCTCTTAAAATTAAAATGGCTTCTTTTTCGGCATTGCGAATAATTTCCTCAGCCTCTGCTTCTACCTGTCTTAAATCAATGGTCTTTTCCTGCGTTTCTTCACTCTCGTTGTAACGATCAGCGAAATAAGGCAGTTCACCAGTAAATGGTTTTAACTTAATTACTCTTTTATTACCATCTTCCGTTTGTGTATAAGGAGATTTGATAACCTTAGACAATGATATCGTCTCCTCCTCCACGGGCAATTATGATTTCACCTGCTTCTTCTAGACGTCTGATCGTCGCAACAATCCTTGTCTGTGCCTCTTCCACATCACGAAGGCGAACAGGTCCCATAAATTCCATTTCCTCCATGAATGTTTCTGCCATCCGTTTTGACATATTTTTAAAGACGATCTCTCTAACTTCCTCACTTGCCACTTTAAGGGCAAGCATTAAATCTTCATTTTCACAATCGCGAATAACACGTTGAATCGCACGATTATCAAGGGTAACGATATCCTCGAAGACAAACATTCTCTTTTTAATCTCTTCAGCAAGCTCAGGGTCTTGAATTTCTAGTGCATCAAGGATCGTCCGCTCCGTGCTTCTGTCCACACCATTTAGTACTTCAACAACAGCCTCAACACCGCCAGTTTGAGTATAATCTTGGGTCACCGTTGCAGAAAGCTTTCGTTCTAAGATTTGTTCAACTTCATTAATAATTTCTGGTGATGTACTATCCATCACAGCGATCCGTTTTGCAATATCCGCCTGCATTTCTTGTGGGAGTGCGGATAAAATTTGACCGGCTTTTTCCGGATCAAGATACGAAAGTATTAACGCAATGGTTTGTGGATGCTCGTTTTGGATAAAGTTCAATATTTGGGAAGAATCGGCCTTCCTAGCAAAATCAAATGGTTTAACCTGCAAGGAGGAAGTCAAACGATTAATAATTGATGCTGCTTGTTCTGGTCCTAACGCTTTTTCCAAAACTGTCTTTGCATAGCCGATACCGCCTTGTGAAATATATTCTTGGGCAAGGGCTATTTGATGAAATTGATCAAGTACATCCTCTTTTTGTTTTGTTTCAACTTTTTTCACACTTGAAATCTCTAAAGTAAGCTTCTCAATCTCTTCCTCTGATAAGTGCTTATATACTTGCGCAGAGATTTCTGGTCCAAGAGAAATAAGGAGTATCGCAGCTTTTTGCTTCCCTGTAAGTTCATCCGAGTTTTTAGACATAAAAAGCCCCCTCCCTAATCTTCAGCTAACCAAGAGCGCAATAATTTTGCAAATTCATCCGGCTTTTCTTTTGCCAATTTCTCAAGCTGCTTTCTTCTTGCGCTGGCTTCCGTTTGCTGTTCCTCATTCACATCTGGAATATCGATAATTGGTCCTTCCGGAATTGGAGCCAAATCTTCGATAGCCTCTTTTTTCTTATTCCTACGAAGAAACATGAATAAGCCAATAATAACGGCCAACAAGAGGATAATACCGCCAATAATCATCGCTATATTATTTTGAACCATATTCATAAATGTCGGTACAGGCATTGGTTCAATGCCATTAAAGGCCTGCCAAGTCACATTTACTTTTCCATTTAAATCGGCTTCCTTATTATCGATCGTTGTTTTTATGATGCCATTTAGCATATTTTGAATTTCTGCACCAAGGGTTTGCTTTGTTTGATCATCTAGATCCGTGCTATTAATAGCCACTTGAATTCCAAGATCCTTAACTTTATAGGGAGACCCTTCGACCGTTTCCATAATTCTTGTGACATCATAATTTATTCTTTCTTCAATATTTTCATATTCGCCATTACCATTACCATTTTGAGCTGGATAATTTGGGATTTCATTTTGTCCAACTCCAACTTGCCCACCTGCAGCTCCATCACCAACAAAGGATTCAGAGATTTTTTCAGCACTGATGGCAATTCCCTTCATATTCTCTTCATCTATTGGTTTTACAATATTACTTGTTGTATTGACCTTAGATGTATCAATATCTGCTGTTACCGTAACAATGACCTTGTCTCTTCCCATCATGAGCCCAAGCATTTGCTGAACCTGATGTTGAATATCCCTTTCAACCTGCTTTTGGATCTCATATTGTTCTGTAAAGTTTACACCTGCATTTCCGTTATTTCCGGCAAATAAATTTTTTTGATCTAAATGCTCAAAATATTGGTTTGTGATAACGATATTTTCTATAGGCAGGTTTGACACACTTTTAGAAACAAGGTGGTATAGTCCCTCAATTTGATCTTCCTTAAATTTATAGCCTGGTTTTTGGTAGATGACGATTGACGCAGAAGCAGTTCCTTGCTCTTCACCGATAAAAACGCTTTGCTGTGGTAGTGAAATCATAACCTCAGCATCCTGCACACCTTCAAACCTTTTAATCAGTCTTTTTAGCTCACTTTGGACAGCCGCATTTTTTCTCATCTCAAATTCTTCTTGAGTAGTGCCAAATCCACCCTCGCCAAATGATGAAAAATATATTTCTCCGCTGTCAGGTATGCCTTCTGCCGCCAATTCCACAGTTAATGTATCTACTAATCCTGACGGCACCTTTATCGTAGTGCCGCCGTTTATTATTTCAGATTTTATCCCTTTTGAATCCAATGTAGCTTTTATTTGCCCAGTTTCTTGAGGAGATAAATTGCTATAAAGAGGTACAAGATTAGGTTTTGTAGCAAAAATTGAAACGAGAATCATAATGACGATGAATGAACCTGCTGAACTGGCTATAATGGTTTTTTGGGTTTTAGTCTTGGTATTCCAAAAATCCATAAATTTATTTTTGTAGTTTACTAGCTTCTCGTTCATGTTGGCCCCCAGCATATTCCTCTATGTTTTATACTATTTATTTAGATTTGCATTCTCATTATTTCTTTATAGGCATCAATTACTTTATTTCTGATTTCAATTGCCGTTTGTCTAGTGACGCTTGCTTTTTGTGCCGCAATCATTACATCATGGATATCCGTTATTTCACCTTTAATAAATTGATTTGTAACAACATCCGATTGTATTTGCGATTTATTTAGTTCATCGATTGCATTCATTAAAGCACTTGAAAATTTCTTATGTACATCAGCAGGGGTGATTCTTTGCGGAATAGAATCATTATGTAAAATTGTTGGCTGATTTAATTTAAAATGCGAGATTCGTTCCATTTAAAGCTGTTCCTCCTCACTACTTCCCAATTTCTAGCGCTTTCATCATCATGCTTTTCGTCGCATTAAAAGCTGTTACGTTCGCTTCATAAGACCTAGTTGCACTCATTAAATCTATCATTTCCTTAAGAGGATCAACATTTGGCATGGCAACATACCCAGCTGCATCCGCATCTGGATGTTCAGGATTATATACATACGTAAATGGTGTTTCGTCCTCCACGACAGCCCTAACTCGAACACCTTGCCCCGAATTTTGTGATTCCTTCATCGCCTTATTTAAATAGCTATTGAATGAGCCGTTAACAGGTTCAAATTCAACAATTTTTCTGCGATAGGGCTGCCACTCACCGTTTACAAAATTGGCTCTTGTAGATTCTGCGTTAGCCATATTCGATGAAATGACATCCATCCGAAAGCGCTGGGCCGTTAAAGCCGAGGCCGATATATTCATTCCATTAAAAACACGCATCATTAATTACCTCCCTTTAAGACCTCTTTTAAGGAATTAAATTTTCCGTTCATCCTATCAACGAGGACATTATAATAAATTTGGTTTTGAGCCATTTCTGCCATCTCTTTATCAATATCAACATTGTTTCCATTATGGTTATAGGACGTTGTGGCTTTCGTATTAACCTCAATGTTTGAGCTTCCTCGTTTAAACTCAATATGTCGAGCATCGGAACGACGAGCTTGTAATGTAGCACGATCCATTTCAGCTTTAAAGCTTACTTCCTGAGCTTTATAGTTAGGCGTATCCACATTCGCAATATTATTAGAGATCGTCTTTTGTTTAAGCGATGAGTAAGCCAAAGCATTTTCCAATGACTGAACAGAATTTGAAAATAGTTTCATAGTAGATCTCCTCACTACATTCATTTTACTATGTAACTATATCACGGGAATTAGGTAATTATTCCCATAATAGAATATACTCTAGCAAATCATATTTCAATTTACACATTATTATAATCCATTTCTAAACAAAAGATAACAAAAAAAAACCAAATTGTCGACAAATGTCTACAAAATTAGAATAAAAGTCCTATTTATTATGAACAAACAACATAAAAAAACTGTCCTAATTTAGGAGAAACAACCTAAATTGGACAGTTTTTATTATTAATTTGTTTTTAATTTTGAAAGTTCCATAAGGAATTTATCATTTAATACCTTAATATATGTCCCTTTCATACCAAGAGAACGTGATTCGATTACACCCGCACTTTCTAATTTTCTTAGTGCGTTAACAATAACGGAACGGGTAATCCCTACACGGTCTGCAATTTTACTAGCTACTAGCAACCCTTCATTTCCTTCTAGTTCGTCGAAGATATGTTCAATTGCTTCCAATTCACTGTATGATAATGAGCTGATTGCCATTTGAACAACGGCTTTACTTCTTGCCTCTTCTTCAATCTCTTCAGATTTTTCACGAAGGATTTCCATACCTACTACTGTCGCACCATACTCTGCTAAAATTAAATCATCATCGTTGAAAGTTTCTGCAATTCTTGCAAGAATCAATGTACCTAAGCGCTCTCCTCCACCATTAATTGGAACGATAGTTGTTAAACCTGCTTGAAAAATATCTCTATTTTCTACCGGAAAGGCTGTATACTCACTGTCAATATCAAGGTTCGCTGATGTTTCTGTAACATTAAATAAATTATTTGTGTAGTCGGTAGGAAATTGTCTTTCTTCCAACATCAATTTCATACGTTCATTTTCAATTTGTTGCTTTATTGCAAACCCTAATAATTTTCCTCTTCTGCTGACGACATAAACATTCGACTCAATTACATCACGTAAAGTTTCAGCCATTTCTTTAAAGTTAACAGGTTTGCCGCCCACTTTTTGCAGCATTGCGTTAATTTGTCTAGTTTTATCAAGTAACTTCATCTTAATCCTCCTAATATTGGAAAAGTAATCAAATGCGCCTTGGCGTATTTGCCCCAGATCTTTTAGACCTACAGGTGAAGATCGCAAGGCTCGCCGAAGGCTATAACTATATTCAGTATGAATAAAGTTATAGTATATACTGACTTAAATCCTTATTTCTAGCAATTGTACTTAATTTTTCATCGACATATTCTGTCGTGATCATGACTTTTTCCAGATTAATATCTGAAGCTTCGAATGATAGATCTTCTAGCAGTCGTTCAAGAATTGTATGAAGTCTTCTTGCACCAATATTATCAGTCTCCTGATTCACTTCATAGGCAATTGTTGCTATATTTCGAATAGCATCGTCGGAAAATTCAAGTTTTATACCTTCCGTTTGCAATAATGCTTCATATTGTTTTAATAAAGCGTTGCTAGGCTCTGTTAAAATTCGAACAAAGTCATCAACAGATAGACTTGTTAATTCAACACGGATTGGAAAACGCCCCTGTAATTCAGGAATTAAGTCGGAAGGCTTTGCCATATGGAAAGCACCGGCAGCTACGAATAAAATGTGATCTGTTTTCACAGGACCATATTTTGTTACAACCGTAGATCCTTCAACAATCGGTAGAATGTCACGTTGAACCCCTTCTCTTGATACATCTGCCGAATTTTGATTTTTACCGGCAATCTTATCAATTTCATCAATAAAAATGATCCCCATTTGTTCGGCTTTTGAAACAGCCTCTCCTGTTACCTCATCCATATCAATTAACTTATTAGCTTCATCTTGGGTCAAAACTTTTCGAGCTTCTGTTACTGTAAGCTTGCGTTTCTTTGTCTTCTTAGGCATTAAAGATCCAATCGCATCCTGCATGTTCATGCCCATTTGTTCCATACCTGAACCTTGTAGTAAATCAAACATGGAAGCCGGTTGTTCTTCAACTTCAACAGTGATGATGTGGTCTTCTAATTCACCAAGAGCAAGTTGATGAGCCATTTGCTTTCTTCGTTGTGAAATGTTCTGGTCTTCGGATGGTTGTTGATCATAATCTTGTGTTTGATTTTGCCCGCCAAATAACATTTCGAATGGATTTTTATATTGTGTTTGCTTTTGTTTTGTCGGCACTAACAATTCAACAATACGCTTATTGGCATTTTCCTCTGCTTTGGCACGGACGCTTTGCATTTTTTCTTCTTTCACAAGACGAATCGATGTTTCAACAAGATCCCTTACCATGGATTCGACATCTCTTCCAACATAGCCCACTTCAGTAAACTTTGTTGCTTCAACCTTTATAAACGGAGCTCCAACTAGTTTCGCCAGTCTTCTTGCAATTTCCGTCTTTCCTACTCCAGTTGGCCCAATCATTAGTATATTTTTGGGGGTTATTTCATCCCGAAGTCTATCATCAAGAAGATTTCTACGATATCGATTCCGAAGAGCAACAGCAACTGCACGTTTTGCTTTGTCCTGCCCAACGATAAATTGGTCAAGGCGTTCAACAATTTGACGTGGAGTTAAATCTTTTTTCATCCTTGATCCCTCCAACTCAAAGTTCTTCCACAATAATATTATGATTGGTGTAAACGCAAATTTCGCTAGCAATTTCTAAGGCGGATTTTGCAATTTCTTTAGCGGTTAAATGCTCACCGGCGTATCGCTTTAGTGCCCGACCGGCTGATAATGCATAGTTCCCGCCAGAACCAATGGCAAGTATGCCGTCATCTGGTTCAATCACTTCACCCGTGCCAGAAATGAGCAATAAATATTCTGCATTCATAACAATGAGCATTGCTTCTAATTGCCTTAAAACCTTGTCGCTGCGCCATTCCTTAGCAAGTTCAACGGCTGCCCGCTGAAGATTGCCGTTATATTCTTCCAATCGTCCTTCAAATTTCTCAAACAACGTGAAAGCATCTGCAACAGAGCCGGCAAATCCAGCAACGACTTTCCCATTATATAATCTACGGACCTTCCGTGCAGAATGTTTCATAATAACAGCATTTCCAAATGTAACTTGACCGTCGCCAGCCATTGCACATTGCCCGTTATGGTGGATTGCAAATATAGTTGTTGCATGAAATGATGAACTCATAAAAGACCCCCTAAGGATAAGTGGAATTCCTTCTTTTTAAATGTATGTATCGGATATCGGTTCTTATGTATGCTATTAATCAAATGCGCCTTAGCGCATTTGCACCCAGATTTTTCAGACCCACAGGACGTGGGTCACTTAGAAACAAACATAAGAAACAGCAGCAATTTTTTAATTCCTTGCTGCTAAAAAAGTCTTTTTGCTTTTTAAAAATTAAGTCTCATAAATCTTAACATACTACAATAGTAAATTGCAAACTTTTCATAAATAATTCACAAAATTCTGAACAGACCCCAATGCCCGTTCAGCATGCTTCTCATATCTTTCCTGCTTATTTTTTATTCTTTGAGAAAGCGGTGGAAATATCCCAAAGTTGGCATTCATCGGCTGAAAGCTTTTAGCATTCGTAGCTGTTATATAATGGGCCATACTGCCGATCGCAGTCTCTTCTGGAAAGCTAACTGGAGTTTGTCCATTAAATAGTTTCGCGGCATTTACTCCAGCGACAAGCCCTGATGCTGCCGATTCTACATAACCCTCCACTCCAGTCATTTGACCGGCAAAAAATATCTTGTCATCATTTTTCAACTGATAAGTCGATTTTAGCAGGTTGGGCGAGTTAACAAACGTATTCCTATGCATGACACCGTAACGAATAATTTCAGCGTTCTCCAAACCAGGTATTAGCTGAATGACTTCCTTTTGCGCTCCCCATTTCAAATGCGTTTGAAAACCAACAATGTTATATAACGTTCCAGCGGCATCGTCCTGTCTAAGTTGAACAACCGCAAAGGGGCGTTTTCCTGTTCTTGGATCCTCTAAGCCCACCGGCTTTAACGGTCCGAACAGTATTGTTTTTATTCCACGGTTGGCCATAACCTCAATCGGCATACAACCTTCAAAGAAAATTTCTTTTTCAAATTCCTTTAAAGGAACGGTTTCCGCTTGAATGAGGGCATTATAAAAAGTAGTAAATTCTTCTTCCGTCATCGGGCAGTTAATATAGGCTGCTTCTCCTTTATCATATCTTGACTTTAAATAGGCTTTATCCATATTAATGCTTTCTTTTTCAATGATCGGTGCAGCGGCATCGTAAAAATAAAAATACTCTTCCCCGGTTAACTGCTTAATTTCATTAGACATTGCTGCTGAAGTTAACGGTCCGGAAGCAATAATGACTATCCCCTCTGGAAGCTTTTGAACCTCTTCGTTAATGACTGTAATATTAGGGTGGTTTTTTATTTTTTCTGTTACCTTAGCGGAAAATTCGTGCCGATCCACAGCTAATGCACCGCCGGCAGGCACAGCACATGCATCTGCCGAACTAATAATGATTGAATTTAAATAACGCATTTCTTCTTTTAAGACGCCTACCGCATTGGTCAATGTATTTGCCCTTAGTGAATTACTGCAGACTAATTCTGCCAATTTATCAGTATGGTGGGCAGGAGTTTGCTTTACCGGCCGCATCTCATAAAGATGCACTTTAACGCCGCGGTTAGCCGCTTGCCATGCGGCTTCACTGCCGGCAAGACCAGCACCAACTATCGTAATAAAATCCTGACTCAATGTCGAACCCTCCAGTTAAGTTACAATCAAATGCGCCTTGGCGTATTTGTGCCCAGATTTTTAGGCCACAGGATGTGGGTCACAAAGACGTTGCCTAGACCGAATAAAGGTACTATTGTTGTGGTTCTTCTTTATAATCGCAATTTGTACATTGAACCTGCATACCCTGTTTTGATTTCTTTTCTACTAATAAGCCACTGCATTTTGGGCAGACCCGTGCAATTGGTTTATCCCATGATAAGAATTCACAGTTTGGATATGTGTCACAGCCATAAAAAATCCGTTTCTTCTTACTTTTTCTTTCTATTATATTGCCTTCCTTACAAGTAGGGCATTTCACGCCAATTTCTTTTACAATCGCTTTTGTATTGCGGCAGTCTGGAAAATTGGAACATGCCATAAACTTGCCATAGCGGCCCATTTTATAAACCATCGGGTTGCCACATTGTTCGCAGTCTTCTCCTGCAGGCTCATCCTTTATTTCCACTTCCTGCATTTCCTTTTCCGCAACTCTTAAACGTTTTTCAAAGCCTTGGTAAAATTCATCGATGACTTCAACCCAATTTGTCTGCCCTTCCTCGATAAGGTCAAGACTTGTTTCCATTTTAGCTGTAAATTCCAAGTCCAAGATTTCTGGAAAAAATTCGATTATTAAATCGTGAACGATAGTCCCCAACTCAGTTGGAATAAAGCGTTTATTATCTAAGGCAACATAGCCCCGCTTTTGGATCGTATCCAGCGTTGGAGCAAAGGTAGAAGGTCTACCAATTCCTAGCTCCTCTAACGTTTTTACAAGCCTTGCTTCCGTATACCTTGGTGGTGGCTGCGTAAAGTGTTGTTTTGGATCCATTTCTTTTGAGGAAACAGTCATCCCTTCTTCAATAGCTGGGAGCAGTTTATCCTCATCATCGTTATTATCATCAGTGGTATTATCATCAGTGCCCTCGATATAAACCTTCATGAAACCCGGAAATTTAACTTTAGAACCAGTAGCTCGGAAAATAACACCTTCATTTCCAAGGTCTACGGTCATGGTATCCATGACAGCCGGAGCCATTTGACTTGCTACGAAACGCTCCCAAATAAGACGGTATAACCTTAATTGATCCCTGCCAAGAACAGTTTTAAGACTGTTAGGAGTCCTTACTATTGAAGTAGGCCTTACTGCCTCATGAGCGTCTTGAGCATTGACTGATTTTTTTTCAGTCTTTTTCTCGTTTTTCGAAGTATACTCTTTTCCAAATTCTGATTCTATATATTGATAAGCTTCAGTTTGGGCTGTTTCAGAGATTCTTGTTGAGTCCGTTCTCATATAAGTTATCAGACCGACCGTACCTTCTGCTCCACCTAAGTCAATACCTTCATAAAGTTGCTGAGCAATCATCATTGTCTTTTTTGCTCTAAAATTTAATTTTCGTGCAGCTTCTTGTTGCAAGGAAGATGTCGTAAACGGGGCCGCTGGATTTCTTTTTCTTTCTCTTTTCTTTACTGACTGCACAAGATAATCCTTGCCCTGGATTCGATTTAAAATACTTTTAACCTCATCTTCATTGCTTAAATCAAGTTTTTTCCCATCCGCCCCATAAAAGCTGGCTGCAAATATTTCATTATTTACTTCAAATTGACCAGTGATCGACCAATACTCTTCAGGAATAAATTGCCCGATTTCCTTTTCACGGTCAATAATTAAACGCACGGCCACCGATTGCACACGGCCAGCGCTTAATCCTTTTTTTACTTTTTTCCATAAAATCGGACTAATGTTATAACCAACCAGGCGGTCTAATATTCTTCTTGCCTGTTGTGAATTCACTAAATCCTTATTAATCGGTCTTGGATGTTTGAACGCTTCTTGAATTGCATCCTTTGTTATTTCATTAAAGACAACACGACAGTCAGAGTTCTCATCAATATTAAGTGTATGGGCCAAGTGCCATGCAATGGCTTCTCCTTCACGGTCAGGGTCGGCTGCAAGGTAGATTTTCTTCGCTTTTTTAGCTGCTGTCTTTAGTTCTTTTAATACAGGTCCTTTACCACGAATAGTAATATACTTCGGTTCATATTGATTTTCTATGTCAACGCCAGTTTGACTTTTGGGCAAATCGCGAACATGGCCCATGGAAGCTTTAACTTTGTATTTACGCCCAAGATAACGCTCAATTGTCTTCGCCTTTGCCGGCGATTCTACGATTACTAAATAATCCGACATGTACCTATCCCCCCCTAGCGAGGTAATAATAAAATCTTCATTATTATTAAATACTTTCTATACTTTTGTCAAACACGATTTTTCAATTTATACATTTTAATGTATATTTTTATTATTCTTTTATAATTTATCCTTAGAATTCTTCCATTATATCCTCTGCAGTTAGAACTAATTTGGCTCCTTGTTGAATAAGGCGATTTGTTCCTTGGCTTCTAGCTTCAAATATGGAACCTGGTACTGCAAATACATCTCTTCCTTGCTCTAGGGCTTGTTCAGCTGTTATTAACGATCCGCTTCGTTCTTTGGCTTCAATAATCACCGTTCCCTTTGATAGACCGCTGATAATTCGATTTCTTAGTGGAAAATGCCATTTTTCAGCTTTCCGATATGGAGGAAATTCGGATAATAATAACTGGGAGATTGCGATTTCAGAAGCTAGACTATAATTACTTGCGGGATAAATTTGATTAACGCCCGAACCGAGAACAGCTATTGTATTACCTTTCTCCTTTAAGGCAATTTTATGTGCTTCAGCATCGATACCGAGCGCGAGTCCGCTGACAATTGTCCAATTATTTTTGACAAGCGTGGGGATCATCGCCTTAATTACATCAATTCCATATGATGAAGGATTCCTAGTGCCTACTACGCTTATACAATTGCTTTTAATTAGTGATTTCTTACCCTTTAAATATAAAACCCAAGGGGGATCATAAATCTTGCTTAAACAGGCAGGATACTCGTTATCGAAAATAGTTAAGAGGTGCACTTGTTCTTTATTAAACTGATCAAGTAGTGTGTCGGTTGAAGTGGAATGTAAATCTGCATAAAATAACTTTGCATTTTTTGCAGTCATTTGAAAAAGAGTAGGAAATTGATGTTCTTTTAAAGTGAAGATCGATTGAAGAGTTGAATCAAAATGAATAAATCTGTAGATTGATTTCCATCCAATACCTCTAGCGCTATGTATATGAACTAAACGCCTTTTCATTTCTTCCATTGGGTCCTCCCCCTAATTAAAAAGGGACCGTCACAAAAATTGTGTCAGTCCCTAGTTTGTTGTCTAACTCCAGTCCATACGTCGCTAACCGGGCGCTTCCGCTTTTCTTATAGATTTTTACACTTTTCGTATAAACCTTGTTCTTTTATGACAGAGATTAAAGTTTCTCCCATAACAGATGGAGTTTCAGCTACTTTAATGCCACATTCATTCATAACTCTGATCTTTTCATCAGCAGTACCTTTACCGCCAGAAATAATCGCACCAGCATGTCCCATACGCTTTCCTGGAGGAGCTGTACGACCGCCAATGAAACCTACAACAGGTTTTTTCATGTTCGCTTTAACCCACTCTGCGGCTTCTTCTTCTGCAGTACCGCCAATTTCGCCAATCATAATAACAGCTAATGTTTCTTCATCCTCATTAAATGCTTTTAATACTTCGATGAAGTTTGTACCATTGACAGGGTCGCCACCAATACCAACTGCTGATGTTTGACCGATACCTGCTTGTGTTAATTGATGTACAGCCTCATACGTTAATGTACCAGAACGTGATACAACACCTACATGGCCTTTTTTATGAATGTAGCCAGGCATAATACCAATTTTACACTCATCTGCTGTAATAACACCCGGACAGTTAGGACCAACTAAGCGTGTTTTCTTGCCTTCCATATAACGCTTAACCTTTACCATGTCTAATACCGGGATATGCTCTGTAATACAGATGGCAAGATCTAGTTCAGCATCGACTGCCTCCATGATTGCGTCTGCTGCAAAGGGTGCTGCAACGTATATTACGGAAGCATTGGCACCTGTTGCTTTTACTGCTTCTTGAACAGTATTAAATACAGGTACACCTTCTACCTCTGTACCACCTTTACCTGGAGATGTTCCTCCAACGATTTTTGTTCCGTATTCTAACATTTGTTGTGTATGGAAACGGGCAGTTTTACCAGTAATCCCCTGAACAATAACTTTTGTATCTTTATTTACAAATACACCCACGTCATTTTCTCCTTTCGTAATCCAATTCTATCTCTTAAAAAATCTGAGGCATCCGCCAGTGGCTAACTTTAGCCGACTAATGATACGATTTTTTGTGCGCCGTCAGCCATAGACTCTGCAGGAACAATATCAATATCGGACTCAGCAAGAATTTTCTTACCTAAGTCAACATTTGTTCCTTCTAAACGTACAACTAAAGGAACCGATAAACCAACCTGTTTCGCTGCTTCTACTACGCCTTCTGCAATAACGTCACACTTCATGATTCCACCAAAGATATTAACGAAAATACCTTTAACGTTTGGATCAGAAAGGATGATTTTAAACGCTTCTGTAACCTTTTCTGCAGTTGCGCCGCCACCAACATCCAAGAAGTTAGCCGGATCACCGCCATAATGCTTGATAATATCCATAGTTGACATTGCAAGACCGGCACCGTTAACCATACAACCGATATTTCCATCTAATGAAATATAGCTTAAATCATATTTAGATGCTTCAATTTCCTTTGGATCTTCCTCTTCTAGGTCACGATATGCTAGTATATCCTTTTGACGGTAAAGAGCATTTGAATCAAAGTTTAATTTAGCATCAAGAGCCATAACTTGTCCGTCGCCAGTAACAACTAGCGGATTAATTTCAGCAATTGAACAATCTTTATCAATATAGGCATTATATAAGCCCATCATAAACGCCACAGCTTTATTAACTAACTCAGCTGGAATGTTGATTCGGTATGCTAGACGACGTGCTTGGAATGCTTGTAAGCCAATAGCAGGGTCAATCTCTTCTTTGAAGATCTTTTCAGGAGTAGCCGCTGCTACTTCTTCGATCTCTGTTCCACCTTCTTCAGATGCCATTAGGACAACTCGAGAAGTGGCTCTGTCTAATACAAGACCGACATAATATTCTTTCTTAATGTCGCAGCCTTCTTCAATTAATAAGCGTTTTACTTCTTTTCCTTCAGGGCCAGTTTGATGAGTTACAAGCGTTTTGCCTAAGATTTCACTAGCATACTGTTTAACCTCATCTAAACTTTTTGCAACTTTTACACCACCGGCTTTACCCCTACCGCCTGCATGGATTTGGGCTTTTACAACCCATACATTACTTTCTAACCCCTTTGCTACTTCAACAGCTTCCTCAACAGTGAACGCAACTTTCCCATTAGGAACAGCCACCCCGTATTGTCTGAGGATTTCTTTGCCTTGATACTCGTGGATATTCATTCTCCATCCTCCAATCTCTTATGTATACAATTTAGACAAATATTGACTACCTGTCTTATTGTATAGTAGTTTTATCCCCAGTGTCTATATTTCTACATAATTTTATAAACTCCTTTTAAATTTTTTGGGTTTACAAAAAAAAGTCAGCTGGGGATATATTTTGACAATATAGTATTAATACCTATTTCATTATTCGACATTTTTCATCGATTTGTCAATTCTATAGATAAAAGCGAAGATCTCTGCAACTGCTTGATACAATTCTTCTGGTATCGTTTCATTAATTTCAAGTTGACCAAGGAGTTCGACTAACGTTGGGTCCTCTTGGATCGGAATATTAAATTCCTTTGCCTTCTCCAATATATGCTCTGCTACTTCACCCTTCCCTTTTGCCACAACCTTTGGAGTAAAATCTTTGGAAATATCATAGGAAAGTGCGACTGCTTCTTTTCTTTTAATCCTGAGATCCTGTTTCATATTTTAATATCCACTCCATTCATCGATGGTGAAAATGCGGATAGTTTTTCAGTTGCTGTAATTTTTTTATTATTTTCATTTTCTTTAGTCAAAACTATTATGCCGGACAAATGATACTGAAGATTTTCAAGTTTTTCTTTTAAAAGCTGTTGAACACTTTTAATAAGCAAATTTAGCTTTGGATTATCATTGTATATTTGGATATTTACAATTCTATTTTGGACATGAACATCTACCAGCACCTCTCTTAACTGCTCCAATTCTAAATAAAATAATACTCGGCAATAGTCCGGATCGATCTGCCCATTTTGTTGTTTTTTCCCCCTCCACTTCATTTTGACATCTGTGGAATGATTCCCAAGCAGTATTGGCAGCTGTAATAACAATTGCTGAAATTGACCTTCCTGCTCCGTATTAATGAGCTGGAGCCCGGTAATCCTCGTTAATAGTTGATCCATTTTTTCCTTTACATGAGGGTCAGCGGTTTCTTCTAGTATTTTCATTAATAAAGGCTTCAATGCCAATAATTTATTTTCAACTAGTTGTTCTTTTTCCAAGATACTAATATCATGTTCATATTGTAATCCTAATGCTGCCACTGCTTGTTTAAACAATTGGGGCATATCTTTCCCATTTTCTAAATTCAGACTTGGTTCCGTTAGCTGTCTTACCAATGTTTCTAACTGTTGCTGTGTCTTTGTTTTTGGGTTGATCGATTCCAGTGCTTCAAGGACCTTGACTAGATTATTCGTTATCGTTTCTTCTGTTTGCAGTGCCAACATACTATGAAGAATGGATCCGGTTAATGGTAGTTCTTTCTGAACCGTAATTTTTATTGCTTCAAGCGCTTTAGGGATATCACTTTTGCCAATATCCTTTAACCACTCTGATGCTGCTTTTAGCGACTCCTTAGAGATTGGTAGCTGTCCATGTATAAATAATCGCAGCAATTGTTGATTCTCTTTCGTACAGCCTAGTCCTACTTTTTTCAGAAGAGTAATAAGCTGCCCTTCCATATCTGCACTTTCCGTTTTCGATAACGTAAGGTCATCCATACTATTATTCCCCACTTTTGAAGGAACCATTTGTCCTTTAGAAAGACTTTCATTTAGGAAAAATGATTGGAGATTATTAAATTGAATCAATGCTACCCTCTCCCTCGCTAACTATTAATCGTCACACTAATTGAAATAAATCTTTAACAGGAGCAAATGAACGCCGATGTTCCTCTATGACCCCATATTTTTCAATCGCCTGTAAATGTTGACTTGTACCATAACCCCTATGACTTTCAAAGCCATATTGCGGATATTTTTCACCTAGTTCTTTCATATAACGGTCTCTAGTTACTTTGGCAACAATTGAACCGGCTGCAATTGATATACTTTTTGCATCACCCTTAATGATTGATTTTTGGGGAATAGAGAGCGGGAGCTTCATGGCATCAATTAGTAAATATTCAGGTGGAATTTCCAATTGCTGAATCGCACGGGTCATTGCCAGTTTTGTAGCCTGATAAATATTTAATTCATCTATTTCATTTGCCGATGCACTTCCAATGCCAACACTACGAGCATTCTTCATAATATATTCGTAAAATTGCTCCCGTTTTTTTTCTGAAATAGCTTTTGAATCATTTATTCCTGGCAGGTAGAAATTTTCTCCCAAAATCACAGCTGCACATACAACAGGACCTGCAAGGGGACCTCTTCCTACCTCATCAACACCAGCGATCCTATTTATATGTTGACATCGGAGTTCGTTTTCATAAATCGACATTTGCTCAAATTTGTCCTTTAATTTTCTCTCCTCTTCCTTGTTCTTTAACCATTTGCTATATAAAAGCTGGACACCTTTGCGCTGATCACTTTTTACTTCAGCTAAAAATTTCTCACCTAAAAGGTCTTCACCGTTCCTAAATATTTCTTCAATTTCCTTGATTGTTTTTGTCATAGTAAAACTCACTTTCTTATTTTACTGAATAAAGATATAACTTATATCGGCATTCCTTGAAAAAAATAAAGAAGGTGTCGAGCTCTCTTCCCGGACTTATTACCGTTCAGGAAGTGACTGACACCTTATAATTCTATATCAGATGGATGATCAAAGGTTAACCGACCAAGCTTTCCAGAGCGTAGATCCCTTATGACAACCTCTGCGGTTTTATCATAATCAATAAGTCCTCCACCCATTAGACAGCCCCTAAATTTACCTATTTGATCAAACAGTTCCACCATTTCTGTTGATATTTCATTTAATTGATAACGTTCCTTTAGGTTATCAGGATAATACTTTGTTAAAAACTTCAATGCATAAACGACAACATCTTGAAAGTCGAGCAGATTTTCTTTAATGGCCCCCGTTAGCGCCAGACGATATCCTACTTCCGGATCCTCAAACTTAGGCCATAAAATACCAGGAGTATCCAGCAGTTCAAACTCTTTACCGACCTTAATCCATTGCTGTCCTGTTGTAACACCCGGTCGATCCCCTGTTTTTGCAATCGGTTTATTAGCAAGCCGATTGATTAATGTAGATTTGCCGACATTTGGAATACCGACGATTAAAGCCCGTATCGCCCTCGGATTCTTTATACCTTTAGCCCTCATTTTATCAAATTTCTCTTGCGTTAAGGCTTTACATTCGGAAATGATATTTTTCATATCATTTTTCGTCTGTGCATTAATGGCTAAACATTTATATCCTTTATTTTCGAAATATGTAATCCATTCATCCGTTTTTTTAGGATCAGCCAGATCGGCTTTGTTTAATAAAACTAATCTTGGCTTTCCTGAAATAATTTCATCTATCATTGGATTTCTCGATGAATAGGGAATTCGGGCATCAACTAGTTCAATTACAACATCAATTAATTTTAACTTTTCAATTACTTGTCGTTTCGCTTTTGCCATATGGCCAGGAAACCACTGAATTGTCATTCTATTTCACCTACTACTTGATGATTTGAAAATCACTTGGAGGCCAGTATACTATATTTGTTTTCCCTAATACCTTTTCCATTTCTACAGTGCCAATAATTCGACTGTCTTTACTAAAACGGCGATTATCGCCAAGGACAAATATGTGACCTTCTGGTACTTTATCTAAGCCTGTAACCTCTTCAAGTGTAAAATCATTCGTAAGAGGCCCATTTACTACCTGCTTATATTCGTCTAAATAGGGCTCCTCAATCGGCTCTCCGTTAATATATAAAACGTCATCCTTGTATTCAACACGATCACCAGGTAAACCAATGACACGTTTAATATAATCTCTTTCTTCGGTAGCGTGAAATACAACAATATCAAATCTTTCAGGCTTTCCGATTTTGTAGCCGATCTTATTTACAATCATTCGATAATGATCGTGTAATGTCGGCATCATTGACTCGCCATCAACAACGATAGGAGCAAACAGGAAAAACCGAATTCCACCAGCTAACAATACCGCGATTATTAGTGCTTTAATCCATTCCCATACCTCATTCTTGCTTTGGGACATATACCGTTCCTCCAAATTACATAAAATGTGAATTCATAAAGTTAAAGTAAGTTGGAAAAAAGGAGCTTGAATATCAAGCTCCTTCTTCATACTATCATAAATTATATTATTTGGTTGATAGTATAAGAAAAGACATCGTCATTTGCTATTATCGGCAAATGACGTGTTTTTCTAATCAAATTATCGAATTTCTTTAATACGAGCTGCTTTACCACGAAGACTACGTAGGTAATAAAGTTTCGCACGGCGTACTTTACCACGACGCATAACTTCGATCTTCGCAATTTTTGGTGTATGCAATGGGAATGTACGTTCAACACCTACACCGTAAGAAATCTTACGTACTGTAAATGTTTCGCTAATTCCACCACCACGACGCTTAATAACAACACCTTCAAACACCTGAATACGCTCGCGAGTACCCTCGACAACCTTTACGTGTACACGTAAAGTATCTCCAGGACGGAACGCAGGAATGTCTGCTCTTAATTGTTCTTTTGTAATGTCATAAATTAATTGTTGCATCGTTCTTCACTCCTTCCACACAGATGCTCATGTAAAAAATATCCGATATTACAGCGGAACATCGTTTTCAAAACTTGAACACAAGTTCAAGCACAAGGATTAATATATCATAAACAATCGCTTGTTTCAATAGCTTATGATCAATTCTTAAACTCTTCCAACCATTTTTTCTCTTCTTCCGTCAATTCTCGGTGCTCTAACAAATCTGGTCTTCTTACAAATGTTCTTCTAAAGGATTCCTTCCGTCTCCATTCTTCGATCCTTTTATGGTCCCCAGATAATAATGTATCAGGAACCTTCATACCGTTAAAGTTGGCTGGTCTCGTGTAATGAGGATGTTCTAATAGACCGCTGCTATAAGAGTCACATGGAGCGGATTCTTCATTTCCTAAAACACCAGGAAGAAGGCGAACTACACTATCAATAATCACCATACTGGCTAATTCTCCACCTGTTAACACATAATCACCAATTGAAAGCTCATCCGTCACTAGAAATTCACGAATCCGCTCATCGTAACCTTCATAATGCCCGCAAATAAAGATAAGATGCTCCTCCTCGGCCAATTCTGCTGCTTTCTTTTGGGTATACTTTTCTCCTTGTGGACACATAAGAATAATTCTAGGACATTTTTCTTTTGTCTTTGTTAAGTGTTGAACGGCATCAAAAATAGGTTGTGGTGTCAAAACCATCCCTGCTCCGCCACCATATGGATAATCATCTACCTTTTGATGCTTATTCTTAGAAAACTCACGAAAATTATGTACATGGTATGTTGCAAGATTACGCTCTTCAGCTTTTTTCAAAATCGAATGACCGAATACACCATGAAACATTTCCGGAAACAAAGTTAAAACATCAATCTTCATTTACAGTAATCCTTCCATTAAATGAACTATTACTTTTTTATTTTTTACGTCAACTTCCTTAACAACATCTTCAATATAAGGTAAAAGTAAATCCTTTTCCCCTGGCCTTTTCACAACCCAGATATCGTTGGCACCTGGTGAAAGTATTTCTTTAATTGTTCCAAGCTTTTCACCATCGTCTGTAGATACTTCACAGTCAATGATTTCATGGTAATAAAATTCACCTTCATCTAAATCATTAAGCTGATCTTCGCTTATTTTTAACATTTTCCCTTTATACTTTTCAACGTCATTGATGTTGTTTAGCCCTGCAAATGTGAGCAAATGAAAACTTTTATGCAGTCGATGTGAGGATACTTTTACTTCGATCAAATCATTCGGCGCTGCTTCTATAAATAGAATGTTCCCTTTTTGAAAGCGTTCTTCAGGAAAATCAGTTGAAGAAATGACCCGAATTTCTCCCTTAATCCCTTGAGTGTTTACAATTTTTCCGACGTTGTAATATTTCGCCACCGAAGGACCTCCCGTCTATCTAATCTCATCAATTATTCCATCCTTAATTATAATCGTTCGTTCCTTTGTAAGCTCATCCCAATTGTCCCCTACGTTAATGACCACTATGCCTTGAACTTCTGCTTCTTTTAACTCAGTACCAAGGGGGAGAATTTCCAATTGCTCCATTTGAAAGTGTAATAGCTTGCACTTTTCGGTTCTACTGGAAATTTCTTTATCAAATTGAGAGAGAGCCACAGGGGATGTTTGAGTTTTTTTAGTTTTCTCATACTTTTTCTTTTCAAACCGAAGTTGCGCAATTTCCTTATTTAGCTGTTCGATTTGCTGTTGGAATCGAATGAATAACTCTTGTTTACTTTTTTCAGTCAATATTTGCTTTACAATAATATTTCTAATTATTTTCATATTTTTTCTCCTGACAAAAAGTTTGGAGTATGAAAAAAGGGAGAGGTTGATCCTCGCCCTTACATAATTTCTAGGTGTATTCTTTTACTTTCATTCGTAGCAGTAGCATAAACTACTGTCCGAATCGCTTTAGCTATACGCCCATGTTTACCAATTACTTTTCCTACATCGTCTTTATGAACTGTTAAGCTGTAAGTGACTTTTCGCTCGTCTGCCTGCTCTTTTACAACAACATGATCAGGAAAGTCGACAAGTGACTTAACTACCGTTTCAATTAAATCGATCATAGTTTTCACTGGGCTTACTTAGATTGCTTTGAGTTGTGGTACTTTTCCATGATGCCTAGAGTAGAGAATAGGTTACGAACTGTATCAGATGGTTTTGCACCATTTTGTAACCATTTAAGTGCTACTTCTTCATTGATCTTTACTTCAGCTGGGTTAGCAACCGGATTGTATACACCAATTTCTTCAATGAAACGTCCATCACGTGGTGAATGAGAATCAGCTACTACTACACGATAAAAAGGAGCCTTTTTTTGCCCCATACGCTTTAAACGAATTTTTACTGCCATATCTAAATCTACCTCCATTATGTTTTACACATTTTTAAATACTATCAAGTTTTGATTCATTTGTAAAGTAAAATTTATTGACACCTATTAGAAATTACATAAACGGAAATTTAAATCCTTTTTTCTTACCTTTTACGTTCATGTTGCTCATTTGCTTAAACATTTTCTTCATATCTTCAAATTGCTTAAGCAAGCGATTTACTTCTTGAACGGTTCTGCCCGAGCCTTTAGCAATTCGTTTCTTCCGACTGGCATTTATAATCTCAGGATTTACTTTTTCTTTTTTTGTCATCGATTGAATGATTGCTTCAACATGTTTGATTTGCTTTTCGTCTACTTTTAAATCTTTTAAACCTTTTATTTTATTAGCACCTGGCAACATCCCGATTAAATCATCCAATGGACCCATTTTGCGAACTTGAGCCAACTGTTCCAAGAAGTCATCAAACGTAAAGCTCATTGTTCTCATTTTTTCTTCTAATTCTTTTGCTTTTTCTTGGTCGACATTAGCTTGTGCTTTTTCTATTAATGTAAGCACATCACCCATACCAAGTATTCTCGAAGCCATCCGTTCCGGATGAAAATCCTCTAATTGATCCAGCTTTTCACCCATACCAATAAACTTAATTGGAATATTAGTTACTGCTTTAATCGATAAAGCAGCACCTCCGCGAGTATCACCATCTAGTTTTGTCAAGATCGTGCCCGTTAAACCAAGCTGTTCATTAAAGCTTTCAGCCACATTCACAGCATCCTGTCCTGTCATTGCATCAACAACAAGCAAGATCTCGTCAGGCTTTGCAAGTTCCTTTATTTGCTTTAACTCATCCATTAAGGTTTCATCAATATGAAGACGACCAGCTGTATCAATTAATACATAGTCATGATGATCTTCCTTTGCCTTTTCGATTGCCTGCCTTGCAATTTCAACCGGGCTAACCTGATCCCCTAACGAAAACACCGGAAGGTTTAACTGCTTTCCAAGTGTTTCAAGCTGTTTAATTGCAGCAGGACGGTATATATCAGCAGCTACAAGTAAAGGTTTACGATTATATTTTTTTCTTAGAAGATTTGAAAGTTTTCCAGTCGTCGTTGTTTTACCAGCACCCTGTAAACCTACCATCATGACAACAGTTGGCGGACGGTTACTGACCGCGATTTTACTTTGGGAACCTCCCATAAGTTCGGTTAGTTCTTCTTGAACAACTTTGATTACTTGCTGGCCAGGTGTTAAGCTTTTCATAACCTCCTGACCTACAGCCCGTTCTTTCACTCGCTTGACAAAGTCTTTGACAACTTTGAAATTAACGTCTGCCTCTAACAGTGCCAAACGCACTTCGCGCATCATTTCATTAACATCGTCTTCGGTTACTTTCCCTTTGCCACGAATTCGCTGGATCGTAGTTTGCAGTCGGTCGGCTAATCCTTCAAACGCCATAGCGGCCGCCTCCTAATCTAATTTCTCAAGGGCATCCATCAATTCATTAATAGTTTCCCTATCTAATTGTTGATCATTGAAACAAAGCTTTACCTTTTGGATGATTTCTTGCCTTTCTTGAAACTTCTCAAAAAGATGGAGCTTACTTTCATAATCTTCAAGCATCGACTCTGTACGCTTAATATTGTCATAAACAGCTTGTCTTGAGACATCATATTCCTCAGCAATTTCTCCAAGAGAAAAGTCATCAAGGTAATACAATGACATATAATTCCGTTGCTTCTTCGTTAACAAGGATTGATAAAAGTCAAAAAGATAATTTACCCTCGTTGTCTTTTCGAGCATACATCGCGCCCCCTTGTTAAGTGAATTCCCTTTACAGGTTTAAATATTACACTGCCACATCTGAAATGTCAAGTAAAAGTACTTTATGCTTCCTCCTGATCTTCAATTTCAGAGCTTTCAACCATTTCAGCAAACAACCCGTAAACAAACTGTTCAGGATCAAATTCTTGCAGATCTTCCGTTTTTTCGCCAAGTCCTACAAATTTAACAGGCGTTTTCAACTCGTTGCGAATTGCTAGAACAATACCACCTTTGGCGGTTCCATCGAGCTTTGTCAGCACAATTCCGGTTACATTCGTAGCTTCGCTAAATTGTTTTGCCTGGCTCATTGCATTTTGTCCTGTTGTTGCATCTAGAACAAGTAATACTTCGTGGGGAGCGCCTGGAACTTCGCGTTCAATCACACGCTTAACTTTTTCAAGCTCCTTCATTAAATTTACTTTATTCTGCAAACGTCCTGCTGTATCACAGATTAAGATATCAACCTTACGTGCTTTTGCAGCCTGCAAGGCATCAAACATAACAGCAGCTGGATCAGAGCCTTCCGATTGTTTAATGACCTCAACACCAACACGTTCTCCCCATACCTCTAATTGTTCAATAGCTCCAGCACGGAACGTATCACCGGCTGCTAGTAGTACAGATTTCCCATCGTTTTTAAGTTTAGAGGCTAATTTCCCAATAGTCGTTGTTTTGCCGACACCGTTCACGCCAACAAATAGGATCACCGTTAACCCGTCTGGCTGGATATTTAAACCTTCTACCTTTTCATCATCTTCAGTGAATAATTCAACCAGTTTTTCGGAAATGACAGCCTGAACGTCCTTCGGGTCTTGGATATTTCGTTTTTTAACTTCTGTTTTAAGAACGTCTATTAAATCCATTACTGTTGTAACGCCGACATCAGCACTGATTAAAATTTCTTCTAATTCCTCAAAAAACTCCTCATCTACTTTGCGATAGCGTGAAACGAGATCATTCACTTTTTCGGAAAAGGAATTCCTTGTTTTTGAAAGACCATCTTTAAACTTTTCCGTTACTGCATCTGTTTTTTGTGAAATTTTTTCTTTTAATTTTTTAAAAAAACTCAAAATGTAACCCCCTTAACCTTCAATTAATTGCTTTGATTCTTCAAGACGGACGGATACAAGCCTTGATATGCCGGATTCCTGCATTGTAACTCCGTAAAGCACATCCGCTTCCTCCATTGTACCTTTTCTGTGGGTAATGACGATAAATTGGGTTTCCTTACTGAACTGCTTCAGATAAGAAGCAAAACGGGAAACATTGGCATCATCAAGGGCTGCTTCAACCTCATCCAAAACACAAAATGGAACTGGCCTAACTCTCAGGATCGCAAATAATAGGGCGATCGCCGTTAAAGCACGTTCCCCACCAGATAATAGTCCTAAATTTTGAAGCTTTTTACCAGGTGGCTGGGCAACAATATCGACACCTGTGTTAAGCAAGTCCTCTGGAGCAGTAAGCACAAGATCAGCATGACCACCACCGAAAAGCTCTTTAAATACTTGCTCAAATTCTGCTTTTATACTATAGAAGGAGTGTTCAAACCGCTTCATCATTTCCTCATCCATTTCCTGAATGATCTGGTGAAGTGTACTTTTTGCTTCCATTAAATCGTTTTTCTGCTCAGTTAAGAATTGATAACGTTCTGATACCCGTTCATATTCTTCGATTGCACCAAGATTAACTGTTCCTAATTCTTCGATTTCCATTTTGATTAATTTTACTTTTCGTTTCGCTTCTTCAATTTCCAATGTTAGCGGATACTTTTCCTTGGCCGCATCGAAGGAAAGCATATATTCCTCACGCAAATGGATTAAACGATTCTCTAACTCTACATCAAGCCTATTTATTTTAACTTCTTCTTCCTTTGTAGCATCAACCATTTGCCTATGTTGCCGTCTTAATTCTTTATTTTCCCGGGATAGATCCTCCTGGCTCAATTGCTGCTTGAGTCTTTCTTCCCTGCGGCTCGTAATAAGTGTGAGTGTTCTTTCTTTTTCCTTTGCTTTTTGAATAATCAGATTATCAAGTTTGCCTTCACCGGATACATTGGAACTCATTTCATCATTTAAAAATTCCAAGTCCGATGTCAGGAGTTTTAATTGATTTATCGTTGTTGTTTTTTCATCGTGAAGACGATTTACTTGTTCTTGTTCATTTTTAACTAATTGTCCTTTTTCAGCCGCCAACACTTTTAATTCCGTTACTTTTTGCTGTAATGCTTCTTTAGATGATTGTTGATTTTTCTTTTGACTGGCAAGGATCGTCATTTGTTCATCAATGGATGTAATTTTAACCTCTAATCCAGTGAGGTTTTCGATTACTTCATTCAGTTTTTTATTAGCACTTTCCTTTTCTTTATTAAATCCTTCGATTTCAAGGTCATAAAGCTTCAGGCGTTCATTGATATTTTTCTCTTCTATTTCTAACTCTCTTATATCGCCCCTACTTTGATGCTCTTCGATCCGAAAAGTTTCACCAATTTCTTTAAAGTGCACCAACTGAGTTTCATTTTCATGGATTTCATCTTTTAATGTTTTTACCTGTTGTTCCAGGGTTTCCGTCTTCCGTTCCATATCAGGTAATTTACTAACTAAATCTTCCAACTCTCTTTGACGGGTAAATAATGATGTTGTTTTTTGTTTAATGGATCCACCTGTCATTGAGCCGCCGGGATTTACTACATCCCCCTCAAGAGTAACAATGCGGTAGCGGTGATTTACTAAGCGCGCCAGCTCATTGGCACCTTTTAAATCGGTCGTAATTATAACGGTTCCTAATAAATTTTCGATTACATTATTATATTTGCTATCATAAGTTACTAAAGAAGAGGCTACGCCGATAAATGCGGGCTGTTGTTCAAGTATCGAGTTTATTGCAAAGGGAAGATTTTTGCCCTTTATAACACTTAATGGTAAAAATGTTGCCCGTCCATGATGATTTCTCTTTAGGAAAGTAATTGCCTCCCGGGCATGATTTTCATGATCAACAACCACATGCTGCATGGCGCTGCCAAGGGCTATTTCAATCGCTGTTTCATATTGCTTTTCAACATGAATTAATTCAGCAACAGCCCCAAGGATACCAGGTAGCTTGGCTTTTAATACTTCTTTAACACCTTGGAAAAAGCCGGAATAGTCTTCCTGCATCTCCTCAAGCATTTCTTTTCTTGATCTAAACTTTTGTAAATATTGATAAGCTTGGTAAAGCTGAGTTTCTTTCTTGTGATATTCATCCCGCTGTTTTTCTAATTGGAGCTCCAATTGTTTATATTTTAAAACTTGAGCTTGTAGTTCCTCTTGCCTTTGTTCCGCATTTTTTAGTAATTCCGACTTTTTATCTTCTAATTCTTTTCTTAATAACAAGTACTTCTCGTTATCCTGGTCCAGTCTCCCCTTCTTGCCATCCAATTGCTTTAGCTGGTCATCCAAGTGACTTTTTTCATTTTTTAAAGAAGCTTGGTTGTTTAATAAATCGATGTAATCGCTTTTTAAATTTTCAAGCTCTCCTTCAATGTTATGGCTTACTGCCAAAAGCTGTTGCTCACAGCTTTCCAGGTCTTGTTTGAGCGCTCGAAGTTCAGTTTCATATTGTCTTAAGACTATCGTTTGAGCCATTATTCGTTCTTCATAGTCGATCGTCTTCGTCTTTAAATCTTCAATTGATTGTTCAAGTTGGGAACGGTTTTGAGTGGCATTTTTTTTTCGCTCCTTTAGAACCCCCCTTTGCCCCTCCAGCTTTTCTAATTCATTACTGGATAAAAGCAATACTTCCTGAAGCTTGGTAATTGAATCATCAAGTACTTGAATGTTTTTATGAAGGGCTTCCATGTCGGCTTCTTGTTTTTGTACCTTCGATAAAAGCTCAATTTCGACATCCTTATGCTCTTCAAACTGCTTAGATAAAAATTCCCATTTCCCGTGTAATTCTTCTATTTCATAAACCGTAAGAGCAACTTCGGTTTGTTCTAGGTTCTCTTTCTTATCTAAATAATCCTTAGCAATTGAAGATTGCAGCTTTAACGGTTCTACCTGCCCCGCTATTTCATGGAGAATATCGTCAACCCGGTTTAAATTGTCCTGTGTTTCAAATAATTTAATTTCGGCTTTTTTCTTTCTTGTTTTATATTTTAAAACTCCAGCGGCTTCTTCAAAAATGGTGCGCCTCTCTTCCGATTTACTGCTAAGGATCTGTTCGACCTTTCCTTGGCTGATGATCGAAAAAGCTTCGCGACCCAACCCAGAATCCATAAATAAATCAACAATATCCTTTAGGCGGCATGATTGTTTGTTTATATAGAATTCACTCTCACCTGAGCGGTATACCCGTCTTGTCACACTTACTTCATGGTAATCAATCGGTAAAAACTGATCGTCATTTTCAAGGGTTAATGTCACCTCGGCAACATTAAGGGGCTTTCTTGTATCACTACCCGCAAAAATGATATCCTCCATTTTTGAACCTCTTAATGACTTGACGGATTGTTCCCCTAAGACCCAACGAATAGCGTCCGTTATATTGCTTTTCCCGCTTCCATTTGGTCCAACAACAGCTGTTACACCTGGAACAAAATCAACTGGGGTTCGATCAGCAAATGCTTTGAAACCAACTATTTCTAAACGCTTTAAATGCATGTATTGTTCCTCCTAAAAAAGGCGCATTACGAAAGTTAAACTCAAGCATACTGGTTCCGAGTCTTTCACCAAACGGATAAAAAACTAAGTAACAGTACGTTTGAGTTTATTTTAGTTTCTTTCTTTTTTTAATTCATCGAGCGCTTCTTTAGCAGCTTTTTGCTCTGCTTCTTTTTTCGATTTACCTACTCCAGTACCAAGAATTTCGCCATTTAAGGCTACCCTTGAAACAAACTCGCGACTGTGTGCAGGACCTTTTTCTTGGATAATTAAATATTCAAGCGAACCTTGTCCATTTCTTTGAACGATTTCTTGAAGTTGACTTTTGTAATCCATCACATGGGAAAAAGCACCTTCTGAAATTTGGGGATAAATGACTTTTTGAAGAAACTCGATCACTTTATCTAACCCTTGGTCAAGATATAACGCTCCGATAAATGATTCAAACACATCTGCGAGTAACGCTGGTCTTGCCCTGCCGCCGGTCAGTTCTTCACCTTTTCCAAGTAACACATACTCTCCAAAGGAAAGTTGATGGGCAAAATTCACTAACGATGATTCACAAACGATCGCGGCCCTAAGTTTAGTTAAATCCCCTTCACTCATTGAAGGATAATTATTAAATAAATAATGCGATACCGTTAATTCCAAAACGGCATCTCCAAGAAACTCTAATCTTTCATTATCTTCAGATGATTTAATACGGTGTTCATTTACATATGAGGAATGTGTAAATGCTTGTACTAAAAGATGCTCATTTTCGAATTGGATGTTGAGCAAATCCTGTAGCTCTTGAAACTTGATTTTTTGCTTAATCCCTATTTTCTTCTCTCTTTTTTTTATTGGCTTTGTCATAAAAACCTCCACGAATAAACTGCAATCAGTATTTAAAGTTGGAGAAAGCCCCGTGATATCCACGGGACTCTTATTATTTTTCTAGTGCGTTTATGTAGTTAACAGCATCTCCAACAGTAGAAATTTTCTCTGCATCCTCATCAGAGATTTCCATATCGAATTCATCTTCTAATTCCATTACTAATTCAACTACATCAAGGGAATCCGCACCTAGATCTTCTTTAAAAGAAGCTTCTAATTTAACATCCGCTTCTTCAACACCTAAACGATCTACGATAATTTTTGTTACACGCTCTAAAACATCTGCCATTGTTCGTTCACCTCCCCTCAAGGTATTATATTAAATTATTACTAAAAATACTAGAGTCCTACATGCTTATTTAAAATTTCATGAGAACATCCGCCCATCGTGTTTCCAATATCTCAGTCGATGGGTTTCAGTCCTAGTCGTGCGCTAAACGGGCGCTTTCGCTTTTGTATTTACATCACCATGCCGCCATCTACATGGATCGTTTGCCCTGTAATATAGTTGCTCGCGTCGTCCGCTAAAAAACGTACTACATTGGCAATATCTGATGGATTACCAAACTTTGCTAGGGGGATTTGTTTCAACATTTCATTTTTAATATCTTCAGGAAGTTCATCTGTCATATCAGTCGTAATGAAACCCGGTGCAATCGCATTAACTGTAATGTTGCGACTTGCCAACTCCTTCGCCGTTGTCTTCGTTAAACCGATGACACCGGCCTTTGCAGCAACATAGTTTGCTTGCCCTGGATTGCCACAAACACCAACAATGGAAGCAATATTAATAATACGTCCTTTTCTTTGCTTCATCATTTGGCGTGTTACGGCCTTTGTACAAATGAATACACCTTTTAGATTCGTATTAATAACAGCATCCCATTCTTCTTCCTTCATTCTCATCAATAAATTATCTCTTGTAATTCCTGCATTGTTGACAAGGATATCTAATGCACCAAATTGTGATATAACTTCCTTAACCATCGCTTCAACTGATTCAGAATTTGTTACATTAGCTTGAATGGCGAATGCCTCTCCACCAGCAGCTTTTATTTGATCCACTACTTCATTCGCTTTTGCTTCACTGCCAGAATAGTTAACCGCAACCTTTGCTCCAGCCTTTGCCAATTCAATCGCAATTTCCCGTCCAATTCCTCGTGAAGCGCCTGTAACAAGTGCAACCTTCCCTGTTAACATTTATGCGTCCCCCTTTAGTTTATTAACCACATCAAGTAAAGTTTCTTGATCTGAAATGGCATATGCATTTACTCTGCGGTTTACTTTTTTAACTAAGCCTGACAATACCTTTCCTGGTCCAATTTCAATAAATGTATCAACACCTAAATCAAGCATCGTTTCGACTGACTTTTCCCAACGAACCGGTGAATATAGCTGTTGGATCAATTTCTCTTTAATCTCTTCACTTTCTGTCATAGCTTGAGCCGTTACATTTGCAATCACTGGAACTTCTGCATTACGAATTTCAATTTCATTTAGAACAGCTCCAAACTTCTCGGCAGCTGGCTTCATTAAAATCGAATGGAACGGTCCGCTTACTACTAATGGGATGACTTTTTTGGCTCCACGCTCTTTTGCTAGCAGTGATGCGTCCTCGACCCCTTTTTTGGTACCTGATATAACAATTTGACCAGGGCAATTTAGATTAGCTAATTGGACGGTATCTCCTGCCGCTGTTATTTCTTCAGTAACAGCTTGCAGATCACTTTCTTCCATACCTAAAATTGCAGCCATTGTTCCCACACCAGCCGGAACAGCCTCTTCCATATATTCACCGCGTTTTCTTACGGCATATACTGCTTCTTCGAAGTTAATCGCTCCCGTAGCAACTAAAGCACTGTATTCACCTAGGCTGTGTCCTGCTGTATAATCCGCTTTAATGCCATGCTCTTTCAATAATTCTAAAACAGCGATGCTTGTCGTTAGTAAAGCCGGTTGTGCATTTTCAGTTAAGGTCAGCCTCTCGCTAGGACCATTAAAAATTATATTGGATAATGAAAATCCAAGTTTTTCATCTGCTTTTTGAAACACTTTAGCTGCCTTTTCTGACTTCTCAGCTAATGATTGACCCATTCCTACTGTTTGTGAACCTTGACCCGGAAAAATAAAAGCGATTTTGCCCACTTTTTCCCCTCCTTTATTTTGACTGTATTGTTGTTTCAATCGTTTGGATGACTTCTTTTTCCACCATATCCTTTGCTTGTCTAATCGCATTTAAAATAGCGGTTTGATCAGACGATCCATGTGCTTTAATAACCGGTGCTTTTAAGCCAAACAGACCGGCTCCACCATACTCCGAGTAGTCGAGTTGATTTTTCAAATTACGTAGTTGTGGCTTAATGACACCAGTGGCAAGTTTTGTTTTTAAACTGCTTGTCAGCTCTGTTTTTAACATCGAAAAAATCGCAAATGCGGTCCCTTCAATTGATTTTAAAGCAATATTCCCGGAAAACCCGTCAGTCACGACAACATCAGCTACACCTTCGAGTAAATCCCTCGCTTCCACATTACCTACAAAATTGATTGGAGCATCCTGTAGTAGGGTAAAGGCATGTTTGGTTAAGTCATTCCCTTTTTTCTCCTCTGTTCCTACATTGAGAAGTCCTACCCTTGGATTATTGACTTTTCGAACCTTTTCGGCATAGACGGAACCCATGATAGCATACTGAAGTAAATGCTCCGGTCTGGCATCAGCGTTCGCTCCAACATCCAAAAACACAAAGCCCTGACCATCAATCGTAGGTAAGGTCGGGGATAGTGCAGGACGGTCTATTCCATCAATCCTACCGACGACGAATAAACCCGAGGCCATTAAAGCGCCTGTATTCCCCGCAGAAATACAGGCATCTGCACGACCCTCTTTAACTTCATTTGCCATTAAGACCATTGAAGCTGTTTTTTTCCGACGAACGGCACGAACAGGTTCATCTGTTGCCTCAATTACTTCTTCAGTATGTAAAATCGATACTTGCTCAGAACTTACTAGGTACTTTTTAATTTTCTCTTCATTTCCTACAAGTGTAAACTCAAGGGACGGAAATACTTTTACTGCCTCATTTACACCTTTTACTATTTGCTCTGGAGCGTGATCCCCGCCCATTGCATCAATGGCTATTCTCATTCATTGGACCTGCCTTTATTAATTTTATTCGTACGATACATTTCAAATTCCCCTATGAAAGCAAGCTCCTGTCCAACGTAGCATTGCACTAAAACTATGGTTCTATGTCTTTCCTCATCATTGGAAATGACTTTAGCCTTGGCAATAACACGTTCATTCTCCTTAACCTGACGGGTAAACTTTACATTTGCTTTGACCGTTAATGCCAATTCATCGTCAATTAACGCTACTGCCAATGAGTTAGCTTGGGCAAAAAGATGGTGTCCCCGTGCAATTCTTTTCTTTGTAAAAACGTGTTCACTTTTTACATCGAAAATGGAAATTGCACTGTTATCCATCTCCAAATCAACAATTTCACCGATAATTTCTTCGATTTGCAGCGACTTAACTTCCTCATCCAGCTTACTTTTTGCTACATCTTTAATTCTTTCGCGAAGTTCTGGAATAGATAATTCAAGTCGATCTAAGCGAATCGTTTGAATGCTGACATTGAATTTTTTTGAAAGCTCATCATCAGTGATAAATGGTGTTTGATCGATTGTGGATTTTAATAATTGCTGCCGCTCTTTTTTTGATAATCGCACTGATTTCACCTTCCGATACTAAGACTAGGTACTAATAGTAGTATAGGGATTTTCGGACAGGCTTGCAAGCATTAAATTCCTGCTAATCTAGTTTTTCGCCATTAAGAATACCAGTTCCTTCTAAAAAAGAGAGCAACATATGATAATCATCACTTTTCCAAAAAGAAGTTGATCTCAGGAGTTTAGCTGCATCATTTCGCGCAACTTCTAATACTTTAAAATCATGGACCATATCCGCAACCTTGAACTGTGGCAAGCCGCTTTGTTTTTTTCCAAAAAAGTCTCCCGGTCCCCGTAATTCCAAGTCTCTTTGCGAGAGCTCGAACCCATCATTTGTTTCTGTCATGATCATCATGCGTTCTTTACCAACATCCGATTTCGGATCAGCAATTAATATACAATATGATTGGTCGCTGCCCCGCCCTACACGCCCGCGTAATTGATGAAGCTGTGATAATCCAAATCTTTCTGCATCGTAAATGACCATAACCGTTGCGTTTGGAACATTTACACCGACTTCTACTACGGTCGTAGAGACGAGAATTTGATATTCATTATTACTAAACTTCTTCATTACATCCTCTTTTTCTGAGGCAGGAAGCCGGCCATGCATTAGACCAATCTTAATCGCCTTTGGGAAGTATTGATTAAGCATACTATGAACATCAATCGCATTTTGGACGTCCAGCTTTTCTGATTCTTCAATTAAGGGACAAATCACATAGGCTTGGCGACCTTTGGCAATTTCTTTATTTATAAAGTTCAGAACTCGGTCAAGCATTTTATCCTTGACCCAATAGGTTTCAATTTGTTTTCGGCCGGCAGGCATTTCATCAATCACCGATACATCCATATCCCCGAAAACCGTAATCGCGAGCGTCCGTGGAATTGGAGTTGCCGTCATGAATAAGACATCAGGGCTTTCACCTTTTTCCCGTAAAATACGTCTTTGCTCAACACCGAAGCGATGCTGTTCATCGGTAATGACTAGTCCTAATCTATTGAAATTAACTTCACCTTGAATTAACGCATGTGTTCCAATCAGAATATCAATTTGACCGTCCTTTAATTGCTCCAAAATTTCCTGTCTCTTTTTTCCTTTCACAGAACTCGTTAACAGGGCCGTTTTTATTTTCTGCGGCTCTAAAAGTGAAGAAAGCGAGGCGGCATGCTGCTCGGCCAAAATTTCTGTTGGTACCATTAAGGCGCCTTGAAATCCCGCACATTTTGACGCATATAAAGCAATGGCGGCAACAACTGTTTTTCCAGAACCGACATCTCCCTGCAACAGGCGATTCATTCGATATGTCGATGAAAGATCATTAAGAATCTCATCAACTACTCTTTTTTGGGCATTGGTTAAGGAATAAGGCAGAGCATTAATAAATTGGTTGACCATATCTATTGAAAATGGGTGAGAAACACCGCCACTTTGTTCTCTTTCAAATTTTCGAAACGCCTGCATTTTTAATTGAAAAAGCAAAAATTCTTCATAAACTAACCTTCTTCTTGCTTGTTTTAAATGCTCAGGGCTGGTTGGACGGTGAATTTGAAGGATTGCTTCCTTTTTAGAACATAGTTTATATCTTGTTAAAATAGATGAGGGGAGTGGATCCTCGATATATTCACCATACTGATGTAGTCCAAGTGATATGAGACGCTGCATCCCTTTTACAGTGACTTTTCCTCTAACTGAGTACACTGGTTCAAATTGTTGTTTCCTTATAATCGAACCTTTTTTCAAAACATTGCCCGTAATCGTTTGTCGATGTTGATCCCATTTTCCTGTTATTGTTACTGTATCGCCAATTGCAATTTGTTTTTTTAAATAGGGCTGATTGAAAAAGACGACTGTTATTAATAATTGATTGACAAAAACTCTAATTAGAAGACGGGATTTTTTTCGCCCGTAAAAGGTCAAAGAAGGCTCGCTATGAATCTTCCCTTCTACTGTTATTCTCTCTTCGTGTTTGATCTCACCTAAATTACGAAGTCGGTAATCTTCATATCTATAAGGAAAGTATTCCAATAGTTGGTCAATCCTATAGATTCCCATCTCATTCAATGAAAGGGCTGTTTCCTCACCAATACCTTTGATCTCAATTATTTCCTTGCTTAAAATATCCACTTGCTATTGCTCCCTTGATTTTACAGTAAAAAGGCTCATTCTTTTACGGATTGAACGAGCCTTGTCATATTAGTTAAAATTATTCAACAGCAAAGATGAATGGGTATAAAGGTTGTTCCCCATTATGCGTTTCAACTTCTAAATCAGGATAGTTTTCTTCAAGAAATTGACCAAGCTCCGATAGATCGCTGGCACTAGCATCTTCACCTTGAAGAATCGTAATAATTTCATCGTCTTCTGATATCATAATTTCCAGTAAAGCGATAGCAGCCTTATTTTTATCTTCATCAGTTACAACAATCTTCCCATCAAAGATTCCCATAAAATGATCTTTTTTGATTTCTAAACGATCGATCATCGTGTCTCTGACAGCATAGGTTATTTGGCCAGTTTTAACTTTACTAAGGGCATTTGTCATTGCTTTTTCATTTTCAGAAACTGTAGCTGCTGGATTAAAGGCAAGAAGCGAAGTCATTCCTTGTGGTACTGTTTTGGAAGGAATAACAATAACCTCTTGGTCGACGACCGTTGCGGCTTGGGTGGCGGCCATAATAATATTCTTATTATTTGGCAAAACAATAACCTTTTCAGCATGAACATCGTTAATCGCTTGGACGATGTCCTCTGTACTTGGGTTCATCGTTTGTCCGCCCTCAATAACTGCTTGGGCCCCTAAACTTTTTAACAAATCGGCAATCCCGTGTCCCATTGCAACGGTAACTATCCCATATTCGCTCTTCTTCTGTTGGACTTTGTTTTCGGAGGTGGTCACATGTTGATCAGCCTCCAAGATTGATGAATGCTGTTCCCTCATATTTTCAATCTTAATTTTAATCAAACTTCCAAAACCTTGGGCGTAATTTAATACGTTGCCAGGATGCTCAGCATGAATATGTACTTTAACTATTTCTTCATCGGATACAACAAGTAATGAGTCACCATGATGACTCAATTCAACACGAAAATCATCCTCTGAAAATGGATTATTCTTTAATTTATCTTCTTCAAATTTGACCATAAACTCGGTACAATATCCAAATTCAATATCCTTTGTTAGCAGATGACTTTGGGCAGATTTATGATGTTCGGCATTTACAAGTTCTGTCATCGAAGGCTGCGCTCCCGAAACCTCAGGGAGTTCCTCACCCTTTAACACCGCTAAAAAGCCTTCATAAATGGTAACAAGACCTTGACCACCACTATCAACTACCCCCACCTCTTTTAACACGGGGAGCAAGTCAGGAGTGCGATCCAATGAGGCCTTTGCTTCTTTCAATACCTCATCCATCACTTGAACAATATCGTTATTCTTTTTTGCAACTTGAATTGCCTTTTTACCTGCATCCTTTGCCACTGTCAGGATCGTACCTTCAACAGGCTTCATAACCGCCTTATAGGCTGTCAGTACTCCTGCCTCAAACGCAGCAGCGAATTCAAAACTATTGATTGTTTCCTTCGTTTCAATCGCCTTCGCAAATCCACGGAATAATTGCGATAAAATAACACCTGAATTTCCGCGAGCGCCCATTAATAAGCCCTTTGAAAAAGAGGATGCTACCTTACCAACGTGATTTGTCGTTTGTTGTTTTACCTCATTTGCTCCAGAAGTGATCGATAAATTCATGTTTGTACCCGTATCACCATCCGGTACCGGGAACACGTTTAATGCATCAACCATTTTCGCGTTTCGTGATAAATTATTGGCACCTGCAAGCACCATCTCTGCAAACTGTATTCCATCTAATTGTTGCATCGTCACTAAATTTCCTCCCTTACCATCCTAACTGCTATGGATTGGTTACCCTGACACCTTGAACAAAGATGTTGATTGAATCCACAGCTAGACCTAATGTCTGGTTAAGTGTATACCTTACCTTTGTTTGCACATTATGCGCTACCTCTGATATTTTCGTTCCATAGCTAACAATGATATACATATCTATATGGACTTCATCATTTTCATGACGAACTAGGATTCCTTTTTTAAAGTTTTCTTTCCGTAGAATTTCAGAAATCCCATCTTTTAATTGATTTTTAGAAGCCATTCCAACAATTCCATAGCAATCTACTGCAGCGCCCCCAGCAATGGTTGCGATAACCTCATTAGATATTTCAATTTGACCATAATCAGTTTTCATTTCAATGGACATAATAATCCCCCTTTTAATCAAACTCTGATACTTAACGCCATTTTACTATAATTTAACCTATATTAAAAGTATCACCCAACCATTATGAAGACTGTCAAGTAAATTTTCTTGAATCTTATCTCAATCCTTTATTGCCTTATCCAATTGTTTGTGATAAAGTTATTAAGTATTTCTAACTGATAATGTAATTTTTTTGTAGCTAGAGGAGGGAAATCTAAATGAAACAATGTGCAATTACTGGAAGAAAAACTCGTTCAGGTAACCACCGTTCACATGCGTTGAACGCTAATAAACGTACATTTGGTGCGAACTTACAAAAAGTACGCATTTTAGTTGATGGCAAGCCACAGCGTGTATGGGTGTCTGCTCGTGCACTTAAATCAGGCAAAGTAGAACGCGTTTAATAAACCAAAAACCGAGAGACTCCAACACCTTGATCAAGTGCTGGAACTGGTAGCTAGATATTTTCAAAAAAGAAAAAGCACCTTGTATGAGGTGCTTTTTTAATCCTTTTTAAATACCCCGATTATCGCTCTTACGAAGCCACCCAAAAATCTAGGTAATTTAATCGTATAAAATTTCATAATTTCCCTCCTCAAAGCGGTTTACCTTTTCCATATTTCATGGCCACTTCAATCTCGTTTTCAATATATTCATAGGAAGTAAAAATGTACCTAAAGATTTATATATAATAGCCACTTACTTATTCCCTATCATATGCTGAAGCATTTAGCTTGAGAACTAACGAAAAATAAAAAAGGAAACAGGGGATCGTTCCCTGCTTCCTAGCCACGAATGGCTTCAATTGCTTTTTTGCGATCTTCCTTATTGAATACAGCTGAACCTGCAACAAGAACATTTGCACCCGCTTCTATACAAAGCTTCGCAGTTTCAGGATTAACACCGCCATCGACTTCAATCTCAATGTCCAACCCACGTTCATGAATCATATCCGCAGCCCTTTTTATTTTTGGTAAAACCGAATGAATGAATTTTTGACCGCCAAACCCTGGGTTAACCGTCATAAACAAGACCATATCAATGTCTTCAAGGATATGTTCAATCATATTAACGGGTGTGGCAGGATTGAGGACAACACCCGCTTTAACACCTTGATCCTTAATTAAGTGAAGTGTTCGATGCAAATGTTTGCAGGCTTCGACATGAATAGTTATAATATCGGCCCCAGCTTTTGCAAACTCTGGAATATATAAATCCGGATTTTCAATCATTAAATGAACATCAAGAGGCAACTTCGTTGTTGGTCTTATCGCATTGACGATGAGTGGACCAATCGTGATGTTTGGAACAAAATGTCCGTCCATTACATCGACATGGATATAGTTTGCGCCCCCATTCTCAACGTCTTTAATTTCTGCTCCCAACTTTGCAAAGTCTGCTGATAGGATTGATGGTGCGATTTTTATCATTTTTAGTACCTCGGCTTTCTTTCTTTAATCTCATCTATAAACTCTACATAATGCTGATAGCGGTAGCTTGGAATTTCATTCTGCTCAACCCCTGCTTTAATAGCACACTTTGGCTCTGATAAATGTAAGCACCCTCTAAATTTACAATCAGAGGATCTTTCTCTCATTTCCGGGAAACAGTTGGCCAGTTCATCTGCTTCTATATCAATAAAATCTAATGAACTAAACCCGGGGGTATCAGCCACCAGCCCGCCTTCAAATTGGATTAATTCAACATGTCTTGTTGTATGTTTTCCACGACCTAAATGATTGGAGATATCATTTGTCTTTAATGACAATTCCGGTAATAATGCATTTAATAATGAAGATTTACCCACACCGGATTGCCCGGCAAATACAGATATTTGATCTCTTAAATAAGGGCGTAGCTTCTCAATACCATCCATTGTCTTGGATGAGGTATAGACAACATCATATCCAATTTGCTTATAGTCACTTACATACTGATTGATCTTTTCCAAGCTTTCATTATCTAACAAATCCATCTTTGTAATACAAATAACAGGGGTAATATGATTTGATTCTATTAGCACTAAAAAGCGATCAAGAAGAACTGGGCTAAAACTCGGTTCAACAGCCGAAAACACAAGAATCGCTTGGTCGACGTTTGAAATAGGCGGCCGAACAAGTTCGTTTTTTCTTTCCTTTATGGCCATAATATAGCCTTCATTTTCATTTTCAGCTTCAAACACAACGTAGTCACCAACAAGAGGCGTAATACCGTTTTTTCTAAAGATGCCCCTTCCGCGACATTGAGTAATCCCTTCTTCATGGATAACATAATAGAAACCACTTAGTGCTTTAATTATTTTTCCCGCTGCCATGTGTACCTCCAACATTAAAATTTATTTCTCGGAATTAAGGAACAGAATCATAGCCGATTTCACCGCTATCTAGTAAATTTCCATTAACCAAAATTTTATAGGACGCTTTCCCGTTATAAGGAATGATCAATTTTATCGGAATTTCCGTTGTCTCTTTGATTTTAATGACATTAGGTTTTCCAGTCATTTCATGTTCCATATCGTCTATGTAGACCTCTACGATTTCTTCTAATAATTCATCATCACTATAAATCGGAATAATCTTTGAAAACTCATAGACTTTGGGCTCTGGACCCTTTGACAATACTACTTTAACCATAGTCCCTTTTCTAATCGTTGTCCCTTTTTTTGGTTCCTGAGAAATTACAAGACCACTATCAACTTCATTGGAATACTTTTGTTCACTCGTATCCAATGATAAATAATTTTCTTGTACAAAGTTACTTACTTTCTCCTCGCTCCACCCCAGCATATTCGGCATTTTCAATTGCGGCCCCTTGCTTACTTGAAAGATTACCCACATCCCTTTCATTTCATCAGGGTTTATAGGTTCATCAGGTTTAGGCTGAAGTTGTCCTACTATTTCATTCTCCGGTTTTTCACTATCTACATAATTGGGCAGGATATGGTCCGAACCAACACCACGAAGCTCGAGTTCACGTTTCGCATCTTCAAGCTGATAGCCGATAAAGTTTTGAAAGTTGATCTTTTCTTTACCAAGACTTTCATAAACAGTGACTTCGAAACCTTCCTTTACAGTTGAATTAACCGATGGATCTGTCTTTATAACTAATCCTTCAGGAACTGATTCGTCAACAATTTTCTCCGGTTTAACCTTTAAACCTACCGACTGCAATTCATCGATAGCCTCCGCTATTGCGTGATTGGTAACATCCGGAATAATAACATCTTTTGGCTCAAGTAACGACGGAATAATAAATAATGCCACAACCGCTAGGATAGCTAGTAATAAAAACCCAATTATTAGTGCTTTCATTTTCTTTTTTGACTGTTTTTTATTTTCCTTTTTAAAAGGATGCACAATCGTATCATGAGTTGGCTTTAATTGCTGTTCTGTTGTTATAATCGGAATTGCCTTTGTTGCCTCATCATCTTCCGGGATGATAAACTTTGACTCATTTATACGGCTAGGATCTAAGGCAGTTTCTAAATCCATTCTCATTTCTGTAACACTATCATATCGTCTAAAAGGGTCTTTTACAGTTGCTTTTAAAACGATATTTTCTACACTTTGAGGTATATCCGGATTCCACCTTTTAGGTGATGGTGTTTCACTTTGCAAATGCTTTAGAGCTATCGAAATAGCAGATTCTCCTGAAAACGGAAGACGCCCTGTCAGAAGTTCGAACATGACGACACCTATCGAATAAATATCCGACTTTTTATTTGCCATTCCACCACGTGCCTGCTCCGGGGACAGATAATGGACAGAACCAAGGACTGAATTTGTTTGTGTAATGGAAGTTGCAGTTAATGCCATGGCAATCCCAAAATCAGTGACTTTTACATGTCCAAGGTTGTCAATTAAAATGTTATGCGGCTTTATGTCACGATGAACGATCTGATTTTGATGGGCATGCTCAATAGCAGATGTAAGTTGCTTCATAATATCAATTACTTCTTCGATCAAAATCACTTTATTTTGCTGGATATATTGCTTTAATGTTTTCCCTTCCACATACTCCATAACAATAAAATAAATATCGTTTTCTTCCCCGACATCATAAATACTCACGATATTGGGATGACTTAGACTTGTAGCAGAGTGAGCTTCGCGACGAAAACGTTTAATAAATTCATCATCATTTGAAAATTCCGGTCTTAAAACCTTAACAGCGACATGACGGTCCAATATGATATCATGTGCAAGGTAAACGTTAGCCATTCCTCCGCCGCCGATCATTTCCAAAATTTTGTATCGACCACTTAACCGTCTACCAATCAACAAATTTCATCACTCACTTCCACTTTCCGTCCAGTCATGCTTAACTATGGCAACTGAAATATTATCATCTCCACCTGCTTCATTTGCTTTTTTTATAAGCTGCCTAGCCTTGACCTCTAATTCACTTTCCTCGTCCAACACATTGTGAATATCATGGGTAGAAACTTTATTTGTTAGTCCGTCCGAACATAGAAGTAGAATATCATTTTCTTCCCATTCTAATGACTTAATATCCATCGTTACTGTAGCTTCTGTTCCCAATGCACGCATTAACACATTTTTTCGGGGATGATGTTCAGCGTCCTCGGGGGATATTTGTCCGCTTCGAACCAATTCATAAACTAATGAATGGTCGTCTGTTATTTGTGCGAAACCATTATTGTTTAAAATATAGCAACGGCTATCACCAATATTGCCAACCGTAATAAATTCCTGGTTGAGGACAACAACAACAATTGTCGTCCCCATCCCTTGGCAATCTTCATTCTCCTTGGCATATTGGTAGATTGACGTATTTACGTTTTTTACCGCTTCTTTTAACCAGCTTTCAGTTTTTTCAGGTGTTGTTAATTGCTCTGGCTGTTGCAATAACCATTGTTTTTCAATCTCCATAATTGCCATCTGGCTTGCTACATCGCCGGCTTGATGTCCGCCCATACCATCGGCTACAACAACTAAAGCCAGTCCGTTTTCATGAAAGAATATACCACCACTATCTTCATTATGTTGCCGAACCTTTCCCCTATCAGTAAAAAAAACTGACTTCATAGTTTCACCTCACCTCTTCTTTTCGCTCCTTTGCTCGCAACTGACCGCAAGCAGCTTCGATATCGTGTCCTTGTTCCCTACGGATCGTCACGTTAACACCATTTTTCTTTAATGTTTTCTCAAATTCAAAGATTTGGTTTCTAGGGGTTCTGACATAATCCCGTTCAGGTACATAATTCACAGGAATTAAATTCACATGACACTTCAGACCTTTAATTAACCGTGCCAATTCCTCTGCATGCTCCACTTGGTCATTTACGCCGCCAAACAGACCATATTCAAAGGTAATCCGCCGACCGGTTTTTTCCGTATAATATTTAACGGCTTTGATTAAGTCCGCTAAGTCATAAGCTTTGTTAATCGGCATTAAGCGGCTGCGAAGTTCAGTGTTTGGTGCATGCAACGAAATCGCAAAATTAATTTGCAATCCTTCATCAGCAAAGTCATATATTCTCGGTATGATCCCGCTTGTTGAGACAGTAATATGACGCGCCCCGATATTCAACCCTTTATCATCATTGACAATTCTTAAAAATGCTAGCAGTGAATTATAATTATCAAATGGCTCACCAATTCCCATAACAACGATCGAACTCACTCTTTCATCAGTTTCATCCAATGCCTTTTGCACTTTTAATACTTGGGCAACAATTTCACCAGGCTCAAGATCACGTTTTAACCCACCTAACGTTGATGCACAAAATGTACAGCCAATCCGGCAGCCAACCTGTGTGGTGACACAAACTGAATTTCCATATTCATGCCTCATTAACACTGTTTCAATCGAATAGCCATCATGCAGTTCGAATAAAAACTTTAGAGTACCATCCTGTGACGTATGTTGAACAAGGGTTTTTAATGTTGTAATAACAAAATGATTCGCTAACTTTTCGCGTAGTCCTTTCGATAAATTCGACATTTCCTCAAAATGTCCGACACGTTTCTGATATAGCCAATCAAAAATTTGGGCAGCTCTAAATTTAGGCTCCCCTTGTTCCTTTAACCAACTTTCTAATTCACTCAATTGCAACGAATAAATCGAAGGTTTCTTTGTGTTTTCTTCCATAGTTGCTTACACCTGCTTCCTAAAACTAGCAATAAAAAATCCGTCTGTTCCAAAATAATGGGGAAGAATTTGAACTTGTCCATTTTGAACATATGGTTTCAATTGTTCCGGCATTCGATCAATGAGGGTCCCGTCAACAATAAATTCCTTGTTTTCTGCAAGAAACTTTTCAGCAACAGCTGCATTTTCCTCTTGATCAATTGTGCATGTGCTATACACAAGCGTACCACCATTTTTTAATAATAGTGCAACACTATTTAAAATACTAAGCTGAATTGTTGCCAATTGTCCTATATCGTCAAGTTTTTTACTGTATTTAATATCAGGCTTCCGCCGAATAACTCCAAAACCCGAGCAAGGAGCATCAACTAAAATACGGTCAAATTCTTCACTATTAAACTGTTCCTGTAAATGACGGCTATCACTAACTAATGTTTCAACATTGGTAAGCTTTAGGCGATTTACTTGCTCCTCTATTAATTTTACTTTATGAGGATGTAAATCAACAGATATTACTTTTCCATCATTGCCGAGTAATTCCGCAATATGAGTTGTCTTACCGCCTGGTGCCGCACAACTGTCCAACACCTTGTCACCTTTTTGGGGCCCAAGGGCTCTCGCGACGAGCATCGAACTTTCATCCTGGATCGTCACATAACCTTCTTGGAACATTTTAGTTGTTGCAAGATGTCCATTTGAAATCAAAATTGCATCTATCGATAAATTGCCTTTTTCAGCCGTCACCTTTTCTTCTTCCAATAAAGAGAGAACCTCAGGAACAGCCGCCTTATTGCAATTAACCCTTGCACTTACCATTGGGGGCTCTAATGTACTTTTACAAATTTCTTTTGTTACGTCGATCCCATATTGCCCAGCCCATTTTTGCAACAACCATAACGGAAAGCTCATCTCAATTGACAATCGTTCTAAATCATCTTTAATTTCGTTAAAATCTGGCAAGCCTTCCCGTTGGATGGAGCGTAACACTCCATTTACCATCCCCGAGATGCCACGATGTCCCCTCATTTTCGCTATTTCAACTGCTTCATGGATTACAGCACGCTCAGGAATTCGATCTAAGTATACCATTTGGTATAGGGATAATCTTAATAGAATCATAACCCATAATTCTAGTTTCTTTTGTTTTTTCAAAAAAGGCTGTAAATAATAGTCCAATGCTAATTTTCTTTGGACCGTACCATAAACGATCTCTGTTAAAAGCCCAACATCTTTTGAACCAAGCTTTTCTTTTTTTATCATTTGATTTAATAATAAGTTACTATAGGCTTGGTTTTTTTCAATATGAAGTAATGTATCTAAAGCAACTTCTCGAACATTATTACTCATTAAAATCTCCTAATATCTCACCTGTTGAAATCGTCTCCCCAGCGCCTCTTAAATAGTCACGGGCTGACATTCTTTTTTTACCTGAAGGTTGTAATTCAGTAATTTTAATAGCTGTGTTATTTCCAGTGCTAACTACGATCCCGTCCTCCTCAAGTCGAATAATTTCTCCCGGATTTTTGGAGGTGCCAGCCACTTTTTCCCCCCACCAAACTTTCACGACTTGTCCTTTTAAATGTGTGTATGCCACAGGCCAAGGATGGAGGCCGCGAATTTGATTATAGATTTCTTCCCCGGTATGGCTCCAATCAATTTTCTCTTGGTCACGTTTAATGTTCGCAGCAAAACTCGCCTCATTATCATTCTGTTTAATAGGAGTTAATTTTCCGTCTAATAATAATGGTATCGTTTCTGATAAGAGTTTCGCACCGACTTCACTAAGTTTATCATGCATGGAGCCCACATGATCCCGTTCACCAATCTCAACCTCGACTTGGGTTAAAATATTACCGGCATCCAGTTTTTCCGCCATATACATGATGGTGATTCCTGTTTTCTTTTTTCCTTGGAGGATCGCATAATGAATAGGAGCACCACCTCTTAATTCAGGAAGCAAAGAAGCATGGACATTGATACAGCCGAATTTTGGAGTATCTAATAGCTCTTTCGGAAGGATCTGTCCAAATGCAGCTGTCACTACTAAATCAGGATTTAGAGCCAACACTTCTTTCAATTCCTCCGGATCACGAATTTTGTTCGGTTGGATGACAGGAATTGAATGCTTTAAAGCTTCAACCTTTACAGGGGGAGGCGTAATTTCCTTCTTTCGCCCTTTAGGCCGATCCGGCTGCGTTACGACCCCGACCACTTCATAGCCATCTTCAATAATTTGCCTTAATATTGGAACTGAAAAATCTGGGGTTCCCATAAAAACTACACGTGTCATATATCTACACCTTTCCTTAACTATCAACATTATTAGCTTTTCAATTATAGTACATACCTTAGTTTCTACTGAAATGAAACTACATGAGCATGTATGGATTCATATCAATTGAAATTTGCAATTCACTTCGACTTATTTCCTGCTGATAATGATACAGAAGCGTCTGCAAACTTTTCCAAAGGTTTGGTTCATCCTTGTATTTTATCATGCATTGATATCGATATCTATCCTTAATCCTTGGTATTGGTGAGGCTACCGGGCCGAGGACAATCGCTTTATTTGAAAGCTTGGCTGTAATAAATTTTGAAATTTTTTCCGTTACATCGACTACCTTTAACAATTCTGGGTGGGATACCGTAATTAACGCCAAATAGTAAAAAGGCGGGTAATGAAAATTCTTTCGCAAAAGCATCTCGCGACAATAATAGGTCTCATAATCAGGAACCGCTGCAAGCTCAATGCTGAAATGCTCCGGACTGTAGGTTTGAATGACAACCTCACCAGGTAAATGGTGACGACCAGCGCGCCCGCTGACCTGAGTAAGCAATTGAAACGTTTTTTCACTTGAGCGGAAATCCGGGATATGCAGCATTGTATCGGCTGTTAATACCCCTACAAAGGTTACATCCGGGAAATCTAGACCTTTGGCAATCATTTGTGTACCAAGTAAAATGTCGGCCTGTTTTTGTCCAAAAGCATATAATAATTTTTCATGGGCCCCTTTCCTGCTTGTCGTATCGACATCCATCCGAATGACTCTTGCTTCGGGCAAAATTTTCGCCAATTCTTCCTCGACCTTTTGCGTTCCCGTTCCAAAAAAACGAATATGTTCACTATTGCATTCCGGACATGTAGATGGCAAGGCTTCCTCATATGAACAATAGTGGCATTTCAATTTGTAATCGCGTTTATGGTACGTGAGAGAAATATCACAATGTGGGCAATTTAATACATAACCGCAATTACGACACATAACAAACGTTGAAAAACCTCTTCGATTTAAAAATAGAACGGATTGCTCCCCCTTTTCAAGACGATCTTTCACTTTTTCTAATAAAATCTCGGAAAACATGGAGCGATTGCCATGGCGAAGCTCCTCTCTCATATCAACAATTTCAACTGATGGCAAAGAACGAGCATTAATCCGTCCTTTTAATGTAAGTAATTGGTACACCTTTTTCTGTGCCCGGGCAAAGGATTCCAAAGAAGGGGTGGCACTACCGAGGATTACCGGGCAATTATGATTTGCGCCTCGCTTAATCGCCACGTCTCTCGCATGGTAGCGTGGATTCTCCTCCTGCTTGTAACTCGTTTCATGTTCTTCATCAATAATAATGATTCCAAGATTTTCGAAGGGCGCAAAAATAGCGGAACGTGCTCCAACAACAACACGAACCTCTTTTCGTTGAACCTTTCTCCATTCGTCGTACTTTTCGCCGGTAGATAGACCACTGTGCATGACAGCCACTTCATCACCGAATCTGCCTTTAAATCTATCAACCATCATTGGTGTTAACGATATTTCAGGTACAAGCATAATCGCTTCTTTTCCTTGCTTTAATACTTTATCGATCGCTTGTAGGTAAATCTCGGTTTTCCCGCTCCCTGTTACTCCATATAATAGAAAAACAGCATGAAGCTTGTTGTCAATAGAATCTAAAATCGGTGAAATCGCATCGCGCTGTTCCTCTGTTAACGGTAAAGGTTCGGTCCTTTTGAAGGTACGATGTTCGTATGGATCTCTGTAAACCTCATCATAGTGTTCTAGTAAAATCCCCTTTTTAACTAATGTAGAAACCGGTGATGACGTCATACTAAGCTCCTCTAGTAGAACTTGCATTTCTATCTTATGCGGCTGTTCAATAAAGTGCTTTAAAACCTCTTTTTGCTTCAGTGCGCTATTTGCCATAGAATTATAAACCCCGACTAGTTCTTCTTTTGTGATAGCAGGTTGTATGGTTTTCACTCTTTTTTTCTTTGCCCGGTCTTTGACACGATATATTACTTCAATATTCCCGTTTTTTATTTCTTTTTGGATGGACGGAAGGAGTTTTTTATCGTTTTCAATCTCCTTCCACAGAATGATTTCTTGACTATTTTTGATATGGAGCTCTTTTTCATACTTAACCTTCATTGCAGCGGGAAGCATGGCCTGGTAAGCCGTTATTAAAAAGCATAAGATTGTTTCACGTAGCCAAATACCTAACTCTAACAATTCAGGCGTTAAGACCGGTGTGATATCAAGAACAGTGTCTAAGCGTTTCAGCTTCTTAACATCGGTATGTTCGGAAATCTCCACAATAAATCCTTGGATTTTCCGCGGACCGAATGGAACAACGACCCTCATACCGGGTTGTAAAAAGTCCTCTTCGACCCATTCTTCTGGTACTAAATAATCAAAGTATCGATCTGTTTGATTAGCTGGTACATCAACGATAACCTTGGCAATTTTCATAACAAACTTCCTTTATTTTAGAAATGTTGCGGCTTTCTTTAGAATTTCCTTTGCTGCTTCTTGTTTTGAAAGTAAAGGAAGTTCTAGCTTTTCACCTTGTTTCGTGTAGATAGTTAAAATATTGGTATCAACACCAAAACCTGCCCCTTCTTGCGTCACGTTATTAGCAACGATCATATCAAGATTCTTTGATTTTAATTTTTTTTCTGCATAGGCTTGTACATTTTCCGTTTCTGCCGCAAATCCTACTAATATTTGCTTTTCCTTTAGTTCACCTAATCTTTTCAAAATGTCAATCGTCCGCTCTAATTGAATGACTAAATCGCCCTCTTTTTTCTTCATTTTCTGTTCATACCTTGTTGCGGGGCGATAATCAGCGACAGCCGCTGCCTTAATGACAATATCAGTATCATGATAATAGTTCATAACCTGTTCATACATTTCCTGCGCAGATTCAATTTGGACAAAATTCACATTGGCCGGTGGGGTGAGTGAGGTCGGCCCCGAAACTAACGTTACATTTGCTCCGAAACTACTTGCGGCTTCAGCGACGCAATAGCCCATTTTTCCAGAAGAACGATTTGTTAAAAAACGAACCGGATCAATGACTTCCTTCGTTGGTCCTGCCGTTACAAGGATTTTCTTCCCTTTTAAACTACTAAAGTTTTCACTAAAGTGGTTGTTTACCAAAGCAACAATTCTTTCAGGTTCCTCTAATCGCCCTTTGCCGACATATCCGCAAGCCAACTGTCCTTCCGTAGGCTCGATGAACTTATAGCCAAAGCCGTATAGCGTTCTAATATTTTGCCTTACGGCAGGATGATCATACATATGTACGTTCATCGCAGGGGCAATCCAAACCGGTGCAGTTGTAGCGAGCAAAGTCGTTGTTACCATATCATCAGCAATACCGTTTGCTATTTTTCCAATTATATTAGCAGTTGCCGGAGCAACCAAAACAAGATCAGCCCAATCAGCTAAATCAATATGGGCAATTTTACTAGAATCCTTCTCGTCAAATGTATCAAAAAAAACGTCATTCCGTGATAATGCCTGAAACGTCAGGGGCTGTATAAATTGAATAGCGGATTCAGTCATGATCACTTTGACGATAGCACCAGCCTGAGTTAACTTGCTTGTTAAAGCGGCAGCTTTATAGGCAGCGATTCCTCCAGAAACACATAATAAAATCTTTTTTCCGTTCATAAATGATCCCCCTTTGTTAAAAAAATAACAACCTACAATTATAGGTTGTCTTTGTCATCATCATACTTCACCTTCAATAAGCCTTGGGCTATTTCTTCAAGAGCTTTTCCAACCGGCTTTTTAGCAACTGTTTTACTTAACATGCAATCATTATTTTCCTGCATTTCACGTGCACGCTTGGAAGCAACCGCCACTAGCGTATATTTGGAATCGATATTTCTTTTTAATGCATCGATTGATGGGTATAACATTATTTTATTCAACCTCCAATAATTTTTTATAAGATATTTCTACTCGATCACGACGATAATGTTCGGCTTGAACAATCGCCTCGATTCGTTCACAAGCTTTATCAACTTGATCGTTAACGACAACATAGTCATATGCGCTCATCATCTCTATTTCCACTTTTGCGGTATCTAAGCGCCCTTGAACAATCTCTTCTGTCTCTGTTCCACGACCAATAATTCTGTTTTTCAACTCTTCAAGGCTTGGCGGGATTAAAAAGATTAGCACAGCTTCTGGAAAAGCTCTCCGCACCTGCAGTGCACCTTGAACTTCAATTTCTAAAAAAACATCTTTTCCGATATTTAGCGTATTCTGGACGTAATCTACTGGTGTTCCATAATAATTGCCAACAAATTCGGCCCATTCTAATAATTTGTTTTCTTTCATCATCATTTCAAATTCTTCTTTTGTTTTGAAAAAATAATCAACACCATCTATTTCACCGGAACGTGGATTACGAGTAGTTGCAGAAATTGAATATTGAAGATTAATATTATTTTCAAATAATGCCTTACGGACAGTTCCTTTGCCAACGCCAGAAGGCCCGGAAAGAACAAATAAAATCCCATTTTCTTCAATCATTTAAAAATCCTACCCTTCATCACTTAGATCTTCTTTATTACTTAAGCGTTGTGCGACTGTTTCCGGCTGTATTGCTGAAAGGATAACATGATCACTATCTGTAATGATCACGGCTCTTGTACGTCTCCCGTATGTCGCATCAATTAAGATTCCCTTATCCCGTGCTTCCTGAATAATTCGTTTAATTGGTGCTGATTCCGGACTAACAATAGAAATGATTCGATTGGCTGAGACGATATTTCCAAACCCTATATTTATTAGCTTAATACTCATAAAGTTCCCCCATTGTACGTTACACTATTTTTACCGAGTAAGCAAAAAAATATAATCTATTCAATATTTTGAACTTGTTCCTTTATTTTTTCGAGCTCACTTTTCATTTCTACCACTTTCTGGCTGATGACAACATCGTTTGCCTTTGAGCCAATCGTATTCATTTCCCGATTCATTTCCTGTACAAGAAAATCAAGCTTTCTACCAACGCCACCCTCAGTATCTATGATCTTGAAAAATTGGCTGACATGACTGTCAAGTCTAGTAAGTTCTTCATTAATATCGGCCTTATCGGCAAAGAGGGCAACTTCTGTTAAGATTCGTCCTTCATCTAATTCATACTTTCCATCGAGAAAATCATTCATTTTCTTTTCAAGTCGGACTCTATATTTTTCGACTACCTGAACAGAATACGGTTTTAAATTTCGAACAATTTCATTAATAATATCTAGACGTTCTGCTATGTCATTTTTTAATGCCATACCTTCAATTTTTCTCATGTTATGAAGTTCAATCGCAGCCGCTTTTGTAACTTCTAATATAACGTCTTCCCATTCTTCGATGCCATCTTCATCTTCATTTATCGTAAAAACCTCTGGAAGATGTAGAAGCGAATCGATTGTAAATGCTCCTTCAAGCTTATACATATCTTTTATTTTTACGAATGCTTTTTCATATTGCGAAATTAAATCCCAATCAACCTGTAACGACCGGCTGATGTATCCTTCACCTTCAACCGTAACGAAAACATCGACACGGCCTCTTTGTATGTATTGATTGACTGTTTTTTTTATTTTTTCTTCAAATAATAAAAATTGTCTTGGCATCCGCACTGAAATTTCACAAAAACGGTGATTGACCGACTTCATTTCAACAATCACCTTAAAACTGTCGAGTTCTTTTTTGCTCCGTCCGAATCCTGTCATACTTACGATCATATTTATCACATCCACTATCTTATTCTATATAAATTACGGTGGTACAACAAGTAAATAATCAACAAAATTAACTCAAAACTAAATTATAAAGGAAGCCCGTTAAAAAATAAATGAAAAACATGCTATACTATTTGTACATTTAAAGAGGTGAAACAGATGACATTTGATGGTATTGTAACAAAGGCAATTACCGAAGAATTAACAGAACGTCTCGGACACGGACGAATCTCAAGAATTTATCAACCCTATAAATATGATTTAATCTTTACGATACGAGCGAATGGGGAAAATCAACAATTGCTCATTTCAGCCAACCCAAGCTATGCAAGAATACATATTACAAAAGAAACATATGAAAATCCAAAAGAGCCACCGATGTTTTGTATGCTGCTCCGTAAACATTTAGAAGGGAGTTTCATCGAAAAAGTTGAACAAGATGGGCTCGAGCGTATTATTAAATTTTATGTGCGCACAAAAAATGAAATTGGCGATGAATCAATCAAAATCTTGATTGTCGAAATCATGGGACGTCATAGCAATATTCTATTAGTGGACCAAGATAAAAATGTCATTTTGGATAGCATTAAGCATGTCTCTCCGGCTGTAAATCGTCATCGTACGATATTACCTGGCCATGAATATATTGCGCCGCCGGAGCAAAATAAAGCGGATCCGCTAACAATGAATGAAGAAACATTATTAAAGAAATTAGACTTTAATCAAGGGAAGATCGCGAACCAATTAGTTGCACATCTATCCGGCATCTCTCCATTATTTGCAAATGAGGTTATTCATCGAGCTGGGCTTGTAAATCAAGCTACAATTCCAGAAGCGTTCTTTTCGATAATGAATCCGATTAAAGATAAAAGCTATCAACCACAACTGATTTATGCCGGAAATAAAGAATATTTTTATATTTGTAACCTGACCCACTTAAAAGGAGAGGCCAAATATTTTGAAACGGTAAATGAGCTCCTTGATCGCTATTATTTTGGAAAAGCGGAACGGGACCGTGTCAAGCAACAAGCAAATGATCTCGATCGATTTATTAAAAATGAATTAAATAAAAACAAAAAGAAAATAAAAAAGCTCGAACAATCACTTTCTGATGCCGAAAAAGCAGATCGCTATCAGCTATTCGGTGAACTGTTAACAGCTAATATGTATGCCGCCAAAAAAGGTATGAAAGAAATGGAAGTTGTAAACTACTACGACGAAAATGGAGCAACGGTGACAATTCCCCTTGACCCATTAAAAACACCTTCTGAAAATGCGCAAAGCTTGTTTTTAAAATACCAAAAGCTAAAAAATTCTGTAGATGTAGTTAAAGAGCAAATCAACCTGACTGAAATTGAAATAGAATACTTTGAAGCCTTACTACAGCAAATTGAATCGGCTTCACCTAAAGATATCGAAGAAATGCGTGAGGAACTGGCTGAAGAAGGCTACATAAAGGCACGAAAAAACACGAAAAAAATGAAGTCTAAAAACCAGAAGCCTACATTAGATTACTATACTTCCTCTTTCGGTGATGAGATCATCGTCGGCAAAAATAATAAGCAAAATGAGTATTTAACGAATAAGCTTGCCAGAAGAGATGACATTTGGCTTCATACAAAAGATATTCCAGGGTCACATGTGGTCATTCGGAATGAAGACCCATCCGAGCGAACATTGCAGGAAGCAGCAACGATCGCTGCTTTTTTCAGCAAAGCGAAAAATTCAAGTTCCGTTCCGGTTGATTACACAAAAATACGCCATGTCAAAAAGCCAAACGGTTCAAAGCCTGGTTTTGTCATTTACGAAAATCAGACGACTTTGTATGTGACACCGGATGAAGAATTGATTTTGAGGTTGAGGAAGAAATGAATGAAAAAGCCTGTTGTAACGGTTTAATTCGTTAAACAGGCTTTTTAGATCCTATATTCTTATCATTCAAATGAAAACACTTTACTTAAATCAATTACCAAATCATCAAAAATCGATACCTTTACTTCGTCCTCTTCCGTATACATACCTGGCCTACCATACCTCAGGTTACTTTCAAGAATAAAAACACTTACAATTTTCTCATGTGGTT
>DULJ01000085.1 GCA_012840465.1 Caryophanales bacterium | reverse complement strand
TTAAAGTTAACCTTAATTCTTCCATTGAAATTCATAGATTGTTCATTTAAACTAGTCATAGAGAAGCCCCCTTGGTTTGTTTTGGTTTAGTCACCTATGACAATACCAAAAGTGGGGCTTTTTTTCATGCATTTAGACTTTCACCTTTTCGGTGAAAAATAATTTACTTCAAATCACTTGTCAATACTACATTTTGAGTCAATTCAGATAGAAACTATGAATAATTCAGGTTATATTATGAATTACATTTTACTCCTTGTTTTTAAAGGATTTCTATAACGTCAATTTTTAAATAAAATCACCCTCTACCAATGCGTTGATACCTAATTTAATAAACTATGTATAAACTTTGAATTACCTATCTCTCTACTAATCAAAAGAATATAATGCATAAAAAAATGATATGAAATTAGCTATAGCTTATAATAAGGAAAAAAGGAGAGATGATGTATGAAGTGGCAGGAAGTTAGAGAATTATTCCCAAATCAGTTTGTATTAGTATCGATTCTTAATTATCATGAGGAAGATGATAAAAAAATTATTGATGAAGTCGCACCCATTCGATCCATTCCAGAAGAAAATGTTAATAAAGAGTTTTTTAAAGTAGAACCTGGAAATATTGTTTACCATACATCGAACGAGGCATGTATCGTTCATATTCGTAAAGACCCGATGATGAGGGTGAGACGAATATAATGAAAATATTATTTGATGGTCAACTTATTAAAACATCACTTATAGTTACTTTTCGAGGAAGAACGTTACAAATCGATGATATGATTATTGATACAGGTTCCTCTCACACTGTAATTAGCCCAGATATATTAGAAGAAATAGGGGTAACGTATGAAAATAGTGACGATATTTATGAAGCATATGGAATTGGTGGTTCAGTTCCATTCTATACAAAGGTAATGGATGAAATTCAAATTGATAAATTTAATATACAGAATACTGAAATTGATGTGGGGGTTCTTCCAAAAAATCATAATGGACTACTAGGATTGGATATTTTAATGACCTACAATTTTATTGTAGATATGAACAAGTTAGAATTATATCCATCAAAAAAATAAAGCTGTGGATTAGGTATGATGAATAAAACTATTTCAGTTTCAGATGAATAAATGCCTGGCATCATCCAAATGACTTAATTTCAACAATTCTTCATTCACCAGTTGAAAAGATTGCTTGTGATCATGACTGCACTGTACACATTCAATACGGTTTTGTTAATCCGCTGCAAGAAACGTGAAAAGACAACGCCCTATAAGGGTTAGTTGCCTTCTTTTAAAATGAGTTGCGAGATACACTCAACATGGCTCAAGAGGACAGAATGAATGTCTTTCGAACTATCCGTTTTTGGAAACATATCAACGGGAATTTTTTCGTAGAACAGGCTCATCACAACAGGATTGTTTTCTGGTGATAGAAAATCTCCTCTACGCATCCGTCAAACACAAATAATTGATTAATTGATAAATACGCTCTTATAAGTTGGCCCAAATCAATATCTCCAACTGTCACTTCACCACAAAGTGATCCCTTGAAATTGAAAGATTTACCTTCAGTATCTGTTATGGTCATCTCCCACGATCCTATATCGGTAGCATAGCAAACCAGCTGATTACTATTTATATACTGTGAAAAAAGAGCCAGTATTTCCTTTGCTACTGGTTTACCAATTGCAAACTGCTGTTTTCTACAAATCTCATATTTGCCAAATCCACTAGCATACTTATATTCTGTAAGATGAATTAAGAAGGTGAATTTCTGTAGCCCCAAAATAACTTACTCACTTTCTACTCATTGTTTCTATCTTTCATTCCATTTTTTAAAAAATCTCTCACTTCTTCAAGTTTCAAACCAATGTTTTTAGCTTCAATGATTAATTTTACCCATTCCTCATCAATATCCACCAAATTGCACTTTTTTACTGTATTAATCTTCCTCAACTCCCGATAAATTAATGCATAGTTTCGCGATTTTGCAAGCCATAAAAATAGATATTTACAATTTCATTTGCTAATTGTTGAGGACTTTTTTCGTTTGTAAAAAGCTTCTTGATGGTGAGTTGTCCAATGGCACCGATTATACACTCTGCAACAGTTTCCATATCCAAGTCTTCTCGAAAGTAATTATCTCGTTGTTCCGCTAATAGATTTTCAGTTAAATGCTTTTTCATCGCCTGTTTAATTTCTTCAGATTCGTCCGCAATATAAAAGCCTATCCTCGTCAAGTGTTGATGGTTGTTGAAAAGTTCAAAAACCTTAATTAGACCACTAACAATGTTAGAAGGAAGTACTCTATTATCCAGACTAGATTCGAGTCTACTAACTTTCGTTAGATTGATTAATTCGTTGCGAAACGTATGTACTAGTTCTTGAAAGATAGCTTCCTTACTGGAAAAGTAAAGATAAAAACTTGGTTGTGTTAAACCAGTCCTTTTGACAATGGTACTAATTTTTGTTTGATGAAATCCATGTTCCGCAAATTCTTCCGCTGCAACCATAAGGATTGCTTCTTTGCTTTTGATCCCAATAGACCCTTTTCGTCTACCCCGCTGTCCCATTATATGCCGCCCCTTGACTTTATAATAATTATATTACTAACCAGTATTATCTTACAGGAAATTAACTACCGTCAAGCGGTCCGGCTTCTTTTTCGTTCTATAAAAAATGACAAACTTCAACAATCTAAAAAGACTACCTCCCAGAAAGGGGAAGCAGTCTATGCTTTGCCCAGAGATCGTTCATATGCTTCAATTTTTTAAAGGGATGTACGATATTAGTAGTATAAGGAAAACTTCGGAAAAGGGGGTACAAACAATACTATGCTTTCTTCAATATTCAAAACTGATTCAAGTTCATCTTCGATTGATCCAGCATATGGAACAAATAATTGGTTTCAAGAAGAAAATTGGGATTTTACTAAAGCAGAATCTATTCCTGATAGTGCAATTGTTGAAGCAGTAGGAATACATTGGAACTTTCCCCAAAATAATAGATTGGATTTTTCCAATATACATGCAACCTTGTTTAATCGGAACGGAAATGGAGAGTGGCTGGATTCAGGTATTTTAAACTACAGCTTTAGGGGTGAGCCAATAAAGCAACTGTGGACAACAAGCTTTCTGGTAACTCAGCCTTTGCAGGCATTAAGTTATATCCAACCAACCTTGACGATGACTTGGTTTGATCCTGAAAGTCTACAGAGCGGAACGATTGAAGTTGCTTCTAACAAAAACCAACATTATTCAGAAGAGAAAGGTTTGAATAACAAGAAGTTAAAAGAAAGGAGAGAGCATCCCTTGAAAATTGATTCCAAGCATCCTATTCAAAATGTAGGTCCTAATTATTATAATCCTTTAGCTACAAAATGGGGTGAAGAAAACTCCAACCCTACCCTTTTAGAACAAATAGATGAGTTTGTCAAATCAGATTCATCAATTATATTGGATGCAAAACCTATTGAGTTGGTTAATATTAACGAAAATTCAATTACAATATTAAAAGGAATCTCGTATGCTTTAGGCAATATTAACGGAAAACCATTACAAGCACTATTGATGGAAGGAGGAGGGATTGAGAGTAATTTTAGACCTAAAATATTTAAAGGTCCGAATTTTGGCGAACAGGTTACCCCTGAACAAACAAATTCACTAAAAATAAAGCTGTCTTACTCTAAAGAAGAGCATAACGAAGCACAACGAAGGACAAGTGTTTTCAGTGTTCTGTACGATCTTGCAAACGGAAAAGTAACAACAGATTATTTTAACCAATCGCAATATAGCCAGCACTTTGAAGAATTCGCAGTTAACATAGGTCTTGATTTAAGTATACCCTTTCTGCTCCTAAAAATTGCTCTGTGTAGCATTCCAGATCATCTCTGTCATCAAGTTGGAAACTACTCTTAGGCAACCAAATACCCCAAATATAATAATATGTAGAAAGTAAATTTTTTACTGTACCTTTGTGTATGAACTTAGCATACTTTCCACCACTAATTTCTTTTAACTTCATACCTTCTGGGATATTAGAGTCACATAATGTTTCAATCCCTATAAATACAGTAGCTTCACTATTTTTATTAAATGTATTTGACCGACATGTACCACCTGTTTCATAAATACTATACCTATTATTATTCAATGAAATATAATGTTGCTTTGCCAATTGAGCGTTCAATTTTTCCCACATTTCAATAATGTTATTATTCTCAATACTCGTGTCAAATCTAAACCCAACAACAGATTTAGGTTGAAATATTACGATTTTTGGTGATAAATTTGCATAATTGCATTCAGTTAGTTTGCCAATTTGCATCGGTTGATGGCTTCCAATCAGCACATCAATCCCATTTTTTCTGTATTCTGTTGGTGTAACACCATATCTCTTCCTAAAGGCTCTTGTAAAACTTTCAGCAGACTCAAAATACAATGAAACTGCGATGTCTAAAATTTTTCTGTCACTATATATAAGGTCATATGTCGCTTGAGTCAACCTCCGACTTCTGATATAACTACCAATTGTTTCCCCCATCACTGCTTGAAAATAACGGTGAAAATGATAATAAGAATAGGAAACTGCATTAGCAACTGATTCTACAGTCAAAGGCTCATACAAATTTGTTTCAATAAATATAATTGCTTTACCAATGATTTGCTTATCTTTCAATACAGTCTCCTCCTTTTTTAATAGGTAATATTGTAAAAATCTGTTCCCGCTTTTTCACATGGAAGATTCACTATAATTTCTTGCTCTTGTAATTTTTGTACCGTAAAACTTTTCCAACCATTGGCTTGCGGTGAACCAAAGGTCATTTCTATTTTTTTCTCGGTTGTATTAAACAACATAGAACGTAAGGTTCCAAAAAATTCGGGGTAATAATGGCAACACAATCCCTGCGGATAAGATGTCGACAGTATAACTTTTAAATCTTGCACTGATATTTTTTCTTTTTCAGAAAACATCTTTTCTATTGCTTTATAACGAATCACCGAGTTTTCAATCAACATCTTCTCATATGGCTTTATTTCTTGCAAAACTGCATGATTTGTAGAAATTAGAAAATTCTGCTTAGAGGCGTTATCTAAAATACGATATGCTTTATGACCATCTATACATTGCAATAGCGCAATTTTGCTATTACTATCAGCAAGCATTAAATTTATATTATATCCAATAGGTGCATCCATTGCCCATGCAATAGCTTCATCAACATTTTTGCAGTTTTCCAAAATACTTCGGATAACAACCCAAAAAGAAAAACCGGTTACACCTGCTTTCTGTCCTCCCTCAAAGTTACCCACAGGCAATCCATTGCTGGCTTTACAAGCTGCCAGCCCATATTCATTCATTCCATCACATCGTCCGAATAAATTGAGTGTAGAACCAATGTAACGATATTTTCCTTTAATAGCTGTATATGCAAAGCACATTTCTTCCATTTCATCATTAAAATCATAGTTACGCGCCATTAAAGTGTGTCCAGTTTCAATCTTGTTTGAAACTGCTGCCATCAAACTGCACCCACGTTCCAAATATGTCATTGCATAAAAAATCGCTTGTTCTTTCGAAATTCCAACTGTATCTACAAACCCTTTGATTTCCTCGTTAACACCGCTGCAATATCGGTTAAGCAAATTGGATATTTCCGTTAACTTACTTTGAGGATAGACCTTAGGTGGTAAAATCACCTTTTTTAATAAATCAGGTTGCGATAAAATACAATTACCAATCTGTGTCCCAACTTCATAACTTGTTCCTACAAAATTCTTTAAGTATGTCTTTGTTTTTTTCATTAAAAACACCTCATCTTTCAAAAAAATTATAAGATAAGGTAAGATGATATACTTGATATTTTCTGCGGATTTTTTTATATAATCTTTTATTCAAATTACTATTTAAAATACCTGTCCCCATGTTCCCATTATTTCTCCACCCTTGACATCAATACCACCGTCTCAACGTTGCCCGTATGCGGAAACATATCCACCGGCTGAATATATTCTACATTATATGCTTTACTTAGAAATTGAATGTCCTTAGCAAGTGTTGATGGATTGCAGGATACGTAGACCATTCGTTTTGGTTTAATTTTTAAGACTGTTTCTAGAAATTTTTGATCACAACCTACTCGTGGTGGATCGACCACAATGACATCCGGCTCCCAGCCTTCTTTTTCCCATTTTGGCAGCCAGTATTCTGCTTTGCCGACGGCATAATAAGTATTTTCCAAGCCGTGTTTGGCAGCATTTTCACGTGCATCTTCAATGGACTCTTCAATCGTATCCATCCCGCGAATTTCAGATGCACCTTTCGCCAACCAAAGTCCGATTGTTCCTACACCACAATATGCATCTACCAATTTTTCCTTTCCAGTAAGCTGTGTAGCTTTTTTGACCCCATTATAGAGTTTCACAGTTTGAACCGGATTCAATTGGAAGAATGCTCTTGCAGAAAGTTCAAACGATAGGTCTCCTAACGTTTCTTGAATATATTCTTCGCCTTGCAGATGAATCGTTTCATCACCAAAGATTATTGAGGTCTTATCCCCATTTACATTTTGAAGTATTGAATTTACTTCTGGAAGGTGTTTGTTAACTTCCGCAATGAAATTATCCACTTCAGGAAATTCTCGTTTTGTCGTAACAAGCACTAATTGAATCTGTCCAGATGCAAATCCCACTCTTGTTACGATTGTGCGAACAAAGCCTTTCCGTTTCTTTTCATTATAGATCGGAATATTTAAGTCTTCTAAAATTTGTTTAACAATTTGCGTTACTTTATTTGTACTTGGATGCTGAACCATACAGTCAGATATATCGATTAACTTATGGGAATTTAAGCCGTATAATCCTGCCAACACTTTTTGCTCATCACGACCAACTTGGAGTTGGCTTTTATTGCGGTATCCCCACGGGTCTTCCATTCCAATCGTTTCACGAATATCAAGCTGTTCAATATTTAGGTTGGTATGTCTTTCGAGGGCTTGGATCACAATATCCCGCTTTTCTTTTAACTGCTGTTTATAATCTAAATGCTGCAGCTGACACCCACCACATTCTTCATAAATTGGGCATAATGGTTGTACTCGGTGTGGGGATTTTTGACGAATCTTTTTTATTTTTGCTTCAGCGAAGTTATTTTGAACCTTTGTAGCTTCAGCTACGACGATTTCCCCTGGTAATGCCCCTTGGACAAATACAGTTTGTTTTTTGAAGAAGCCGACACCTTCCCCGTTGATTCCAAGTCTTTTAATCGTAAGCGGAAATTCTTGCCCTTCCTGCAGTTGAGACGTTTTCTCTGATCTATGATCATTTCGTTGATTTAGTTTTTGCTTTTGATTAGCCATTTTTATACTCCATTTCAATGTTCTCTATCCCTATTATGTTTTATTTTTTATAATCAGGCAAATGGTTGTAGAAAATATAAAAAACCAGTACAAGGCTCGTGCCCAGTACTGGTTTTCAAAAACGGGACAGAGAACTCGATCCCGCGACCCAAATTGGTCCATTTCTAGTTCATATAATTCTGATACAATAACGGTTTTGGCATACTTTTCTCTAGCATTAGGTCATCCAGACTTTTGAAAGTGTAACCCTCTTCGCGCAACTTATCGATCACTTTTTCCAGTGCCTTGGCATTATCTTCTGACACGGTATGTAGAAGGATAACCGCACCCGGGTGAATTTGATTCACAATATTATCGTACGCATATTTCCAACCTTTTTGATTATTTATATGCCAATCAACAAATGCCAATGACCAAAATACATTTACATACCCGTAGTCCCCTGAAAGTTTGAGTGTTCTTTCACTAAAAATCCCTCTTGGTGGGCGCAGGTACATCATATCTTTTCTGCCAGTTATTTTTTCATATTCCTCTTTAACAAGCTGTAATTCTTTTTTTAAGCGAATGTTACTAACCTGTGTTAAATCAGGGTGGTGCCAGGAATGGTTGCCTACATTATGACCTTCATTCACCATTCTTTTTATTAAATCAGCGTTTTCAGTTAAGTAATGTCCCGTTACAAAAAAGGTTGCTGGTACCTTTTTCTTTTTTAATATATCTAAAATATCGGCTGTAAATCCATTTTCATAGCCGTTGTCAAAGGTTAGGTAAATGTCCTTTTTTGATGTATCCCCTAAATAGAATGATCCATATTTTGCAAGGATTGATTTAAACAATGCGCCAGCATCTGCTGGTTCATGGTTGCGACTTTTTTTCATCCCCCAATGTATTGGGTTGTTAGGAACTGTTTCAGCCTGAATCGTATTGAAACCACTAAAAAGAAATACAATAATCGTGAGTAATTGGAATGTAGCTTTTTTTGCACCTTTCATTCAATATGCCTCCTTTTTTGGCAAATCTATATCTATATTTTTTGAAAGGCGGGTACTTTCATACCAAACATCATTTTCCATTAGAAAAGCGGAGGCGACCTGTTTAGCGACGTATGGACTAGAGCACATCGACTGAGATAAAGGAAACACTAAGAGCGAAGCGATTAGATGTTGACTTATCGTAGGGAGGTGGGCGAAGTCCACTAGTCGCTGGTCGCTGGAGCTAGACATAGAACCGTGACAGAGAACCCGACCTCTGGCTCGAATTCGAAAAAAAAAAGAAGAGTACCTTGAAAAAGATACCCTTCCTTTAAAATATATTTTAGTTAAATACTTTTTCTTTAAATTGTGCAAGCTTTTCTAGAGATGATTTGTCAACATCTTGGTGTAAGCTGTTTCCATGTGAATCCATTGTTACAACGGCTTTAAAGCCGTTAACGCTTAGATGCCACATTGCTTCTGGAATACCGAATTGTGTTAAGTCCACGCCGTCAACTGATTCGATACAATCTGCATAGTACTGGGCGGCACCACCAATGGCATTTAAGTATACACCGCCATGCTCTTCTAACGCTTTCAATGTTTTCGGTCCCATACCGCCTTTACCGATTACAGCACGGATGCCGAACTTCTTCATGATATCGCCTTGGTAAGGCTCCTCACGAATACTTGTTGTAGGTCCTGCAGCTTTAACATGCCATACACCTTCATCGTCTTTAAGCATGACTGGACCACAGTGATAAATGATTTGGCCGTTTAGATCGACTGGTGCATCATGCTCATTTAAATAATGGTGGATCGCATCACGGCCTGTGTACATTCTGCCATTGATTGTAACAACGTCACCCACTTTTAATGAGCGGATTTGTTCTTCAGTGATTGGAGCTTGAAGAACTACCTCACGAGATTCACTTCCAGTTTCAGATGCAGCGGCAACTTCCCGCCCAACTTTTTTTGCAAAATCAACGTCAGCACCTTCTTGGTAATGCCATTCTTTAATTTCGCCTGTTGCAGGATCAATTTTCACTCCTTGACGGCGGAATGCCCAGCAGTTATAAGCAACTGATACATAGAAACTTGCAGGAATACGGTGCATAGCGCCAACTTTACAGCCTAATAATGTCGTTTCTCCGCCAAAGCCCATTGTTCCGATCCCAAGCTTATTAGCATTTGCCATTACATACTCTTCAAGTTTGCGTAGATCCTCATTTGGATTTACATCATCAACATTTCTGAACAGTTGTTCTTTCCCAAGATCATATCCAGAGCTACGATCTCCACCGATTCCAACTCCAATAAATCCAGCTGAACAGCCTTGACCTTGTGCTTGGTATACAGAGTGCATAATGCACTTACGGATACCATCTAGGTCACGCCCTGCACGTCCAAGACCTTCTAATTCACATGGTAAGCTATATTGAATATTTTTATTTTCACAGCCGCCACCTTTTAAAATGAGGCGAACATCGATATAATCTTTTTCCCATTGTTCAAATTTAACAACTGGCACTCCAACACCAAGGTTGTCCCCACTGTTTACGCCAGTTAATGAATCCACTGCGTTTGGACGGAGTTTTCCGTTTTTAGTTGCTTCTACAATCGCTTTACGGATAGCCTCTTTAATTTCTAACTGATTAACACCAACAGGAGTTTTAACTTTAAAAGTAGGAAGCCCTGTGTCCTGACAAATCGGTGAAATATTCTCCTCAGCCATCACAATATTATTTGAAATCGTGTCTAAAGACATCGCCGCTCTTGTACCGGCACTTTCACTTAATTTAGCTTGGTAAATAGCACGGCGAGCATCTTTGGGCAGCTTTGTTGATGTTTCAACAACTAATTTATACATACTTTCAAATAATTGATACATACTGTTCCCCATTCCCCTCTTTTTTCAATAAAACAATTCGATAAATACTAACTAACTCCATCCCTCATTATAATACTTGTCCTATTATTACGAAACCCTAAAAACAAGAAAAGCGGAAGCACCTTGCCCATTACCGATATGTTGACAAATAGAAAAACAAAAGGACTTGTATCGAATATTGAAATTCTCTACAGGTCCTTTTGTATAGTTAAAGTTCATTTAGGTGTATCCGTTGTGATGAATCTATATGACAAATGGTCTTGAACCGGGATCCAAGCCCCAATTCCTTGTTGGGTAACGTTTTTAATATTGAGCTTAGCCTTGCTGCCTTTGAACTCAAGGTAAACTTCTCCAAATGTTACCTTCCCTTTTTCATTAACAGCAGGAGCATATGCATATAAATAACCAAGTTTTTTAGGAGTTACATTATATACATGGTCCTTTTTCGTACCTTGTCCAATTACAGTTTCAAATGCTAAGGGCAGTTCCGTTCTCTTCATAGCTGTCAGCATCATCATTTTTTGAACTTCTTCAGCGTTGTTGATTCTTGAGGTTAGACCGCCTTTGATCACCGTTTCTTCTTCTTGTTGATAATGAATTTTTTGGGGAGTTTTGCCGCCACGGTTATCAAACTTGTTCGTATTGGCAGGTTTATACTCCCAATTTATATTCGTTTCAGTTGACTCGTAACTCAATGGCCACTGTCCAAGATAAATAGTAGCCCGGAAACCAACTGCAGTTGGTGTTGTGTTAATGGAAGATTCATTCAAAATACGTATAAGGTCCGGGTTTTGAATTGGTACACCCGCAGTTTCGAGCAATGTTTTTGCTAAGTCACTTGGTTGAAGATACGGCAAATCCTGGGTTGGGTTTGGGTACGTATTTTCTTTCGAAATATCAAGAACAGATTCTGGCACTTTTATTTTGTGCGTTTTAGCTTGTTTTGTATTTTCTGCGTCTATAGTTCCTTGAAAACTGAACAATGTTAGAACTAGTGTAGTTACTGTTACTAATGTACTTTTAAGCGCCTTCACAATAAAGACCTCCTTCGAAATACTTATTTGTATTTTTTTCGAAGTATTGCTTGTTTATCCATGGACTGTGTCGGAAAATTATGGATGTCCTTATAGCAAATAAAACCCGATCCCCATAATCATGTAAGCAGCAAGGAGGGTTGCGCCTTCAAACCAGTTCGTTTCACCATCATTGGCAATTGCAATCGTTAATAATACTGCTGTCACCATCGAGATCAGCTCTGGCATTGTAAATACTAATGGCATTGATTTTTCAAAAAATAGCGAGATCAATACTAAAACTGGTGCAACAAACATCGCAACTTGGAGAGTAGAACCAACTGCAATTTCAACGGCAACGCCCATTTTATCTTTATAAGCCATTATAATCGCTGATGCATGTTCAGCAGCATTACCTACGATAGCCACAATGATGACCCCAATAAACAATTCACTCCAGCCAAAAGTTGCGGCTACTTCATGGAATGTATGTACAAGTTTTTCCGATACGTAAGCAACTGTAAATGTTGCAATAAGTAAAACAAGTAGGGCCTTACCCATTCCCCACTCAGCTTCCTCCTCCTGTTCATTTGAAACCTCAGAAGTAGATTGGTATACACCACGATGAGTAACCAACTTAAAGAAGAGAGCGGCTAAATAAAGAAGAATTAAGATAATTGAAATCCCTGAACTTAGCGCAAGTTTATGACCTTCCCCCATCCCCTGTGTAAATACTTCGGGAATTACAAATGCTACGATTACTGCAAAAACTAAAAGACCTGAATTATGCCTGGCATCATATACATTAAACTTCTGGCGTTTAAACTTTATACCGCCAACAAAAAAGGATATGCCAGCGACTAACAATAAGTTTCCCAATACTGAACCGGTTAAAGAAGCAAGGACAACACCAATTAAGCCCGCTTTTAATGAAAAAATTGAAATGATTAATTCGACCGCATTTCCAAAGGTTGCGTTTAATAATCCACCAATTCTTTCCCCAGCAACAACAGCTAAACTTTCTGTTGCCCGGCCCATAAAACCAGCTAACGCGATAATTGTTAAACAATATATGACGAACATGATTATTGTTGGGAAATGAAGCAGACTTCCGATCACAGATAAAGGTACCCCAATCACTGCCATGATGAGGAATATTTTATTTACCATATAAATAAACCAACCCTTCTACAAAAATAAACTTCCTTATTATAGTTTCCAATCTCAAGACAAAGTACTCGGACCACAGGACCAAGTCACGCGCCCCCCATTCACAGCTTTTTTCTATGATAAAAGCCTTTTTTATAATTTTTTCAAAAAATTCATTGACCAAAATGAAGCACCTGTTATATAATACAATTAACAAATAAACAACTGTAATATTACAGTTGATACTATTTTAGGGGGGGCTTTTAAAATGAGTCGACAAGAACGGAGAAACATGATTGAGTTTATTACAAGAAACAGAAGGTTTGATCACGAAAATCTTATGTATATGACAGATGAGGAAATTGAACACATTTACAACAGCACATACTATCATTTTGAGGAAGTTATTGAAGACAATATTATCCATAATTAGAATAGGATGACGCAGGGGTTGGAGTTCATTGACTACGAATAAAATAGATCAAAACGCCTCTGTTATGATACAGGGGCGTTTTTTTTCAATAATTCTTTATTACGATTGACTACAATAATTCCTGTCGTAACGAAGATAAGTCCAAACCATACATTAGCGTGCATCTGTTCACCCAATAATAATGATGAGAGAAAAACACCGAAGACAGGAATAAAAAATAAATACATCGAGACTTTCCCTACTGGATTGTACTTCATCACGTTATTCCACAGGATAAAACCCGCTGCAGACAAAAAAGATAAATAAAGCAGCATCCAAAGGGCCTTCCCTGAAAATGTAAACGGTGCAACGCCTGCAAATATAGCACCGGCTACGAATAAACCAATTGAACCTACTAACATTTGGTAAGCCGTTAAATAAGCGACATCCATTTCTTTACTTCCATTACGGGCAAATAAATTTCCTAATGCACCTGCAACAGCTGATAGCAGAAGAAAAAACTCCCCTAATCCGAACTTAAATTCAAAAGAACCTTTCGTTAAGTTAACAATAACTACACCCATAAAACCAATCATAAGCCCGATCGACTTTCGCCAATTTATATTCTCATCCTTGTACATAAAATGAGCAAATAGTATTTGAAAAAAAGACGTGGTACCCGCAATAACGGAACCCTGAATACCAGTGCTCAAACTCAATCCAATATAAAAGAAAATATATTGAATAAACGTTTGAAAAAATCCAATTTTCAACACTGGCTTTACTGTTTCCTTTTTAAATAGAACGTTCCTTTTTGTCATCAAAATAAATATCAAAATAAGCAAGCTTGCTAAAAAGAAACGATATCCTGCAAAAAGCAATTGCTGTGCCGGTTCATTACTTCGTATATCAAGTTCTGTATAGCTTAATTTTATAAATGGAAAGGCGCTCCCCCAAAGGAATGTGGCAAGTATTGCTGAAATGATTAACCCAAATTTATTTGTAAAAAACTTTTCTGCCCCCAATATGTCCTCTACCCCCTCATTCATTGCGTCAGAATTCAAACCCTTATTTTATACCTCTAACAAAAAAATTCCAATAATATTTCTCCAAATTTAGAACTCCCCCATAACTACTTCTTTGCACTTTTCTATTTTCATGTTATAATTTATTTAGAATCATTTTAATATAGAAGTGAAAATTATTTTAAATAAATTCAGCAAAATAAAACCTATACTAGTCAATAAAGCAAGGAAAGTAGCTGACTTTCATTATCAATTACATTTATAAGGAGGGATAAAAGTTGGGACTTCAAGCTAAAGTAACAGATAATAATTCTCAATTAGATAGTAAGCAAAGAAAAACAAGTTTTATCAACAGAATGACTGAGCATCGGGAATTAATTGCCGCCCTATTTAGTGGTGTTCTTATTGTTGTTGCTTCAATTTTTTCAAAATACGGAATGGAATCCACAGCGGTGCCGATTTTCATCTTAGCATTCATAATCGGAGGATACGCAAAAGCAAAAGAAGGGATAACAGCAACAATAAAGGAAAAAGACCTTAATGTAGAGATGTTAATGATTTTTGCTGCCATTGGTTCCGCCATAATCGGCTACTGGGCCGAGGGCGCCATCTTAATTTTTATATTTGCTTTAAGCGGTGCGCTTGAAACTTACACAATGAATAAAAGCAAAAAGGAAATTTCAAGCTTAATGACTCTTCAGCCCGAAGAAGCATTGCGCATTATTGATGGTAGAGAAGAAAAAGTGCATGTTTCCATTTTAGAAATCGCCGATCAGATTTTAGTAAAACCGGGCGAACGTGTTCCCGCTGATGGGATCATCATTCGCGGTGAAACAACATTGGATGAAGCAGCAATTACAGGTGAATCAATGCCTGTTAGCAAAAGTAATAAAGATGAAGTTTATGCTGGGACTGTTAATTTAAACGGCTCCATCGTTGTTGAAATTACGAAAAAAAGCAGTGAATCTTTATTCCAGAAGATTATAAATCTTGTTCAAAATGCACAAAGTGAAAAAGCGCCATCCCAGTTATTCATTGAAAGATTTGAAGGAACATATGTAAAGATTGTTTTGGCAGTCGTTGTTCTAATGATGTTTCTTCCTCATTATCTGTTGGGATGGAGCTGGCAGGAGACTTTTTATCGTGCCATGATTTTATTAGTTGTAGCGTCACCATGTGCCTTAATGGCTGCCATCATGCCAGCAACACTTTCAGCGATTTCAAACGGGGCAAGACACGGGATTCTTTTCAAAGGTGGTGTTCATCTAGAAAAGCTGACTGCCCTTAAAGCAGTTGCATTTGATAAAACTGGAACATTGACTAGAGGAAAACCAGAGGTTACTGACATCATCGTTCGCCCTGACATTACGGAGGAAGAGTTTTTATTAATAACAGCGTCAATCGAAAGTCATTCAAACCATCCGTTGGCACAAGCTATTGTAAAGTATGCAAGAGATAAATATTCAATAACCCTTGAAGAACCATCCCAATTTAAGGATGTTCCCGGCTGGGGAATTGAAGCATCTTTACGCGGTAAACACTGGAAGATAGGAAAAAAGGATTTCATTGGTACTGATGAAATTAAACGGTTCCGAAATGACATCGCAAAAACGTTGGCAAGTGAAGGAAAGACGATCGTTTACGTTAAAGACGAGGATGGCATTGCAGGAATCTTAGCATTGAAGGATGTTGTCCGTGATATTTCAAAACAAGCGATCCATACTTTAAAATCAATGGGCATTCATACGATCATGCTTACTGGTGACAGCAAGATGACAGCCCAGTTTATTGCAAAAGAAAGTGGAGTTGACCATTTTATAGCTGAATGTCTGCCTGAGACTAAGGTTGAACACTTAAAACAACTCCAAGAAAAGTACAAGAATGTTGGTATGGTTGGAGATGGTATCAATGATGCTCCAGCGCTTGCTACTGCAAGTGTCGGAATAGCTATGGGTGAAGGTTCAGATGTAGCTTTAGAAACGGCAGATATCGTTTTAATGAAAAACGATTTAACAAAGATTGCCGATGCGATCACATTGTCAAATCGAATGAATAAAATCATTAAACAAAATGTTGTTTTTTCTATCTCCGTGATTATACTTTTAATTGCTTCGAATTTCTTTCAAGTGCTTGACCTTCCATACGGTGTCATCGGCCATGAGGGAAGTACAATGTTAGTTATTTTAAATGGTTTGCGTTTGTTAAGGTAAATTTGAAGGGCGGCCCTGCATAGAGGACCGCCCTTTCTAACTGTCTAGCTACAGCGCCCAGCGCCGCTTTTCTATTTAGTGGTAGCTATTCGATTTATTTGCACCACTAGATGTTTTTTGCTTAGGATTAGAACCGCTTTTCTTTTGTTTAGTTTTACCCATTGCTGACTCCTCCTTTGAAAGATGAAAGCTTAGCGCCTTCTTCAACAATAGTATGGGTTCAACAGGACTTATATATTTTTATTAAGGTCTACCAAATTTGGCATTAATTACGAGTCCTTCTTGTCATCCGGAAAATCGCATTAATTTCCCCACCTAAAATAATAACCATCGCCGATAAATAAAACCAGATCATCAGGACGATAATTCCTCCAAGGCTACCGTACGTTGCTGTATAATTACCAAAATTCAATACAAAATAAGAAAAAGCAAGTGACACAAGCTGCCAACCAAATGTTGCAAAAAATGCCCCATACCACACTTCACTTATACGTAGTTTTTTATTCGGTGCAAAGTAGTACAATATCGCCAACACGACAACCATAACAAAAAAGCTAATAAAGATCCTGAAAAAGTCCCAAATAACCATGAATGACTTTGAAATACCGAAATGAGTAAATAGAAAAAGACCGATTGCCTTTCCGAATACAGGCAATAGCAACGCCACAATGATCACGACAATCATAGCAACCGTCAAACAGATTGCGATGAGTCTTGATATAATATAGGAGCGATTTTCAGGCACATCATAGGCACGATTTAACGCCCGAATCATTGCATTGATTCCATTGGATGCCGACCAAATAGTTGCGATGACCCCAAATGAAAGTAGACCACCCCTTGGTTCATTAAGAATTTGGCGTAAATTAGTTTCGATCAAATCCATTGTTTCCCCAGGTGCAAACCTACTTACTAGCCCTAGAAGATCATCCAAAGAAATGGGCAAATAACCTATAAGTGTAATAATGAAAATTAAAAATGGAAATAAAGACAATAGAAAAAAGTAAGCTAATTGCGCCGATAAGCCTACAATTTCATCATGCTGAAAACGATAATATAATTCTTTAATAAAACCTTTTAATGTCGAGATACCGGTTCGTGCCATTTTTAACCCCCATTAAAAGTTCTAAGTTCTCCCTTATATTTCGTCCAACTCCCTTCCATCTTCGATTTCATTGGATAAAAGCAGTTTATCACTTGACCGTTTAATATCATTCACTTTTTCAACAATAAACGTTATGTCATCCGTAACCCCTTCTATTTTTTGTCTAGCACCAGAAATTTTATCGGAAACGCCGTCAATTAATTCGGATGGATGTTTGCTATAATGCCATACCGTTCTACCGCAATCTTTTACCCGACTAACCGTATTTTCTCTTGTTTCACGGTCTAATAAAGAAATTGCCGCGCCGGCTAAAGCACCGTAAAGGATCCCTTTAAATAGTTTATTATCTTTTTCCATCTGAATACGCTCCTTTTTATATGTATACCAATAATAATAGTTAAAAAGTCAACATACACTCTATTATAGCCGACTGTTACTGGCTATGAAAACTCGTTTCAAATATAAACTATTGCAATATTGAACATTTGCTAATTTTTTCTTATTTTGGTTGACCCAGTTTTCAGAATACTCTATATTATTAATACAATACTACTATTACAAATCAGGAGGAACAAACATGAAATCATCTTTAACTTTTTTAGATGTAATTAATGTTGTTAGCGATTGGATTTGGGGACCTCCGTTATTAATCCTAATAGTTGGAACCGGAATTTATTTAACTATTAGACTGGGATTCCTCCAAATAACCGCTCTGCCATTTGCCCTCAAGCAAGCTTTTAGCAAACATCAGGATAAGACCTCTGAAGGTGATATATCTCACTTTCAGGCTCTAACAACCGCTTTAGCGGCAACAGTTGGAACCGGTAACATTGTTGGTGTTGCAACTGCTGTTGTCCTTGGTGGACCTGGTGCAGTTTTTTGGATGTGGCTATCAGCCCTATTCGGTATGGCTACTAAATATGCAGAAGCCGTTCTTGCCGTAAAATATCGTATAGAAGATAAAAACGGTGAAATGGCAGGCGGCCCAATGTATTACTTGGAACGTGGATTAGGTCAAAAATGGCTAGGAATGCTTTTTGCTTTATTCGGTGCGATCGCTGCCTTTGGAATTGGAAATATGGTGCAATCAAACTCCATTTCTTCCGTAGTTGATGCAACATTCCATGTACCAACCTGGATAACAGGTGTGATCCTTACTATTTTCACCGGACTCGTTATTCTAGGAGGCATCAAAAGTATCGGTAAAGTTACAGCCTTCTTCGTACCTATCATGGCAGTATTCTACTTAATAGCTGGTTTAATCATTATGGTATCTAATATTAGCGAGGTACCGGCAGCAATTAGTCTAATTTTCTCCTCCGCCTTTACAGGTGATGCTGCTGTTGGTGGTGCAATCGGTGCAGCGATTCGCTGGGGGGTTGCGCGCGGAGTATTCTCTAACGAAGCCGGTTTGGGTTCTGCTCCAATTGCTGCTGCAGCTGCAAAGACAGACTTTCCAGCTCGTCAAGCATTAGTATCAATGACACAGGTGTTTATCGACACGATTATCATCTGCTCCATTACTGGTATTACACTCGTTATGGGTGGCATTTATCACGATGGACTTAAAGGGGCAGAATTAACGACCGCCACTTTTGAAAAATTAATCGGTGCACCGGGACCAATCATCGTTGCTGTCGGATTAATTTTCTTCGCCTACTCAACCGTCCTTGGTTGGGCATATTATGGGGAAAAGTGCTTCTCTTACCTATTTGGTAATGAGGCAATCAAATATTATCGCGTAGTATTTGTTTTAGCTGTTTTCGTGGGAGCAGTCTCAACTCTCGACGCTGTTTGGGGAATTGCGGATATCATGAACGGGCTCATGGCCTTCCCTAACTTAATCGGATTGCTCGCCTTATCAGGGGTAGTAGTAGCTGAAACAAGACGATTTAAAAAGGTTATGCAAGAGGAAAAGGCTAAATCGCCAAACATGGGAGATTAATTTTCATCTTATAAGGTTGCAATTTTGCAACCTTTTTTTACTGTAAGGAATTTTTTTTATGGATATGGTAGGATGTAATCATAAATCCAGATTGAAACGAAAGGGAGAACGGAAATGGACTTAACAAAAAAATCAAAAGAAAATATTGTGTTTATGGTAGAAGCAATAAAAGAAAAACTACGAATGGCCAATGTCGATGCTTTTAAAGCCGACAATTTTAATGAAGGAATGTATGAAGATTTAAAAGATATATATGAAATGGTCATGAATAAAGCAACATTTAGTATTAGTGAAATGCAAGCGATTGCGGCTGAATTGGGCAATCTTAGAAAATAAACGGTCAGGAGCTGGTATCAGCTCCTGAGAACACCCTGCTACACGTTTGATATAGTTTCTTATATTTCATCTTGCAGTCTTATTTCCTTCAATTTCAATAATTTGATTATATATTTCCTCGTGTTTTTGATCTAAAATACTAAAATCCATGGCTGCAATATAGATGTTTTCTAACCTGTCATGTAGTTCTTTCGCCTTAGCAAGGTATGAAGTTGCTTCTTTCATTTTGGCTGAATATCTTCCTCTGATTTCATTAACTTTTTCAGCGTATTTTTCGTCTGTACCAGGTTTGATTGTTCTTGTGTACATATCTACAACTTTGTCCGTTTCTCTATCCGGGAAATGTTCGTGTGGGGCGGTGCTATCAAAGATGGCAACACCAATTTCTCTAAAAAGAACCATATCCAGACTGTTCGGGTCAAAACCGCAATGATAAATTTCCACATCATATCCTAACTTTTCCGCATTTGCTGCCATTTTTTTCAGCATTGTTGATTTCCCTGAACCTGGACGGCCTTTAAGAAAATAGCGATTTTCAATATCTGCTGTTAAATTCTGAATATAATCAACCGGGCCTTTTGGAGTGGCCGCACCTAAAAAACGATGAATAATATCAGCCTTCTTATTTAGTTTTATGCCCCCGAAGAATTCCGCAATAAGTTCTCCAGTCAATTTATTAGCCTCAACAAAATCCATATTTTTTATATATACTACTTCCCACTCATCGTGAATTTTTAACCCTTCAGCAAATAATGAATACGCTGTTTGAAATGAGTCGGAAATTTGCATTGATAATGTTACTATTTCATCCTTATGTCGAGCCAGCTTCTCGGAATCCCAAGCATCCCCCAAGTTTACATATTCCTCGAGAGCACCCGGTGCTTTTGGCTCGATCACATGTGGAGCAGTTCCATCAACAATTCCAACTTGCAAATCTCTAATAATGACACCGTCAATTGAATTATTGTCCGAGGCACAATGAATGTATTCTACATTAAACCCTTTATTCAACCATTCTTCCCCTATTTTTTTCATTAAAAATGATTTCCCCGTTCCAGGACCACCCTTTAAAATAAATAACCGTTCCAAGTCTTTCAGGTTTGAATCAAATAAATTATGAAAGCCTTTAGCTGTATTTCCTCCAGCATAATAATTTTTAACAGTTCCAGCCATATTCTTTCTACACTCCCTACAAACGGATTTGGAAACATTCCTTTAACACCATATGTTAACAGCTGCAATTAGGTGAATGCCCAACGGTAGAAATCTCCATAATACGATACGGAAAAAGTTTTCTTTCCTCCGCTCGCCGTGTCATATATAATCAAAATATGTGTTTTAAAGGAAAAGCGAAAGCGCCCGTTTAGCGCACGACTAGGACTGGAGCACGTCGGTCTCGAGATAAAGGAAACACGACGAAAGAAATGAGTCGATGTTGACTTATCGTAGGGAGGCGGGCGAAGTCCTCTAGTCGCTGGGCGCTGTAGCTAGACATAAATATCTTTTGACCGGAAGTGAGGAAATTATGAGTATTTTAACTGTCAAAAATTTAAGCCATGGCTTTGGAGACCGTGCCATTTTTAGCGATGTCTCCTTTCGCCTTTTAAAAGGAGAGCATATTGGATTAATTGGTGCAAATGGTGAAGGTAAATCCACCTTCATGAATATTATTACTCGAAAGCTTGAACCAGACGCTGGCCAGGTGGAATGGTCCAAGAATGTTCGTGTAGGCTATCTTGACCAACATACTGTTCTTGAAAAAGGATTAACGATCCGTGATGTACTGAAAAGTGCGTTCCAATATTTGTTTGACCTTGAAGCTGAAATGAACCAAATTTATGAAAAGATGGCAGACGCAACACCTGAAGAGCTTGAAAAATTGCTTGAAGATGTGGGAACGATTCAAGACCAATTAACAAATAATGATTTTTATATTATTGATGCAAAAGTTGAAGAAGTTGCACGTGGTCTTGGGTTGCAGGACATCGGCCTTGAACGTGATGTTATCGATTTAAGTGGTGGGCAAAGAACAAAAATCCTACTTGCCAAATTATTGCTTGAAAAGCCAGACATCCTGCTTTTGGATGAACCGACAAACTATTTAGATGAGCAGCATATCGAATGGTTAAAACGTTACCTTCAAGAATATGAAAATGCGTTTATCCTCATCTCCCATGATATTCCGTTCCTTAATAGCGTAATTAACTTGATTTATCACATGGAAAACCAAGAGCTGAATCGCTATGTAGGGGATTACGACAACTTCATGAGCGTGTATGAAATGAAAAAGCAGCAGTTAGAATCTGCATTTAAAAGGCAGCAACAGGAAATTGCCAAACTTAAAGACTTTGTTGCTCGTAACAAAGCAAGTGTTGCTACAAGAAACATGGCGATGTCCCGCCAGAAAAAGCTTGATAAAATGGATGTTATTGAATTGGCAAAAGAAAAGCCAAAACCAGAATTTAATTTCAAAGAAGCTCGTACATCAGGCAAAGTTATTTTTGAAACAAAGGATCTTATCATTGGTTATGATGAGCCGCTTTCTCGGGCCTTAAACTTGAAAATGGAACGCGGACAAAAACTTGCCCTCGTTGGTGCAAACGGAATTGGTAAAACAACTTTATTACGCAGCATCCTTGGGGAAATTAAGCCGATTTCAGGAACTGTTGAACGTGGTGACTATTTGCATATCGGCTATTTTGAACAAGAGATTAAAACAACGAATAACAATACTTGTATTGAAGAAATTTGGAGTGAATTTCCTCACTTCAATCAATATGAAGTCCGTGCCGCTCTTGCTAAATGCGGGCTGACTACGAAGCATATTGAAAGTAAAGTAGAAGTATTGAGCGGTGGGGAAAAAGCTAAAGTTCGTTTATGTAAATTGATCAATAATGAAACGAATTTACTTGTATTGGACGAGCCGACAAACCACCTTGATGTTGACGCAAAAGAAGAATTGAAACGTGCGCTTAAGGCTTATAAAGGCAGCATTTTATTAATCAGCCACGAGCCTGAATTTTATAGCGAAGTCGCCACAGAAGTATGGAACTGTGAATCTTGGACAACGAAGGTATTTTAATTTATTAAAGGGAATTTCCGAATTCGGAAACTCCCTTTTTGTCTTTATAATTCTTAAAACAACCCTGTCGCCTTACCATCAGCGTCAACATCCATATTTAATGCAGCAGGTTTTTTTGGTAATCCTGGCATTGTCATCACATCGCCTGTCAGAGCAACTAAGAATCCCGCCCCAATGGATGGACGAAGTTCTCTTACCGTGATCGTAAATCCTTCTGGTCTTCCAAGCTTAGCCGGATCATCAGATAGTGAATATTGTGTTTTCGCCATACAGATCGGCAGTTTATCCCATCCAAAAGACTTGAATTCTTCGATTTGTTTTCTTACTTTAGGGATAAAATCAACACCTACTGCACCATATACTTTTTTAGCAATGGTTTCAATCTTAGCTTCAATTGAATCATTTACGTCATACAATGGTTTAAAGTTGCTTTCTTGTTTATCTAAAACTTTTAATAGTTTTACAGCAAGATCAATTCCACCTTCGCCGCCTTTTGCCCATACATCAGATAAAGCAACTTCGTAATCTTTTTCTTCACACCATTTTTCGATAAGTTCAACTTCTTTGTCTGTATCGGTGGTGAATCGGTTAATCGCCACAACATATGGCAATCCGAAGCTTTGAACAGTTTCGATATGCTTCTGTAAATTTTCCATGCCTGTTTTTAATGCATCTACGTTTTCTGAAGTCAAGTTAGCTTTATCGACACCGCCATGCATTTTTAAAGCACGAATCGTTGCAACAATTACCACTGCTTTAGGGTCGATCTTACCTAAACGAGATTTAATATTTAAAAACTTCTCCGCGCCAAGGTCTGCACCAAAGCCTGCTTCAGTAATAACATAATCGCCTAGCTTGCTAGCTAATTTAGTTGCGATAATACTGTTACAGCCATGAGCGATGTTAGCAAATGGTCCGCCGTGAACGATTGCAGGTGTATTTTCTAACGTTTGTACTAGATTGGGCTTAACCGCTTCCTTCAACAATAAGGTCAAAGCACCTTGAACACCTAAATCCCTTACGGTAACTGGCTGTTTATTAAAATTATAGCCGACTACGATATTGGACAGCTTTTCTTTTAAATCAGTTAAGTCCTTTGCTAAACAAAGAATTGCCATAATTTCGGAGGCGACCGTAATATTAAAGCCATCTTCTCTCGGCACCCCTTGCGATGGTCCGCCAAGTCCGACAACAACCTGTCTTAACGCACGGTCGTTTAAGTCCACAACTCGCTTCCACGTAATTCTTCTCGTATCAATTTGACACTCATTGCCTTGATGTATGTGGTTATCGATAAAAGCTGCAAGTGCATTGTTTGCAGTAGTAATAGCATGGAAGTCCCCTGTAAAATGAAGGTTGATGTCCTCCATCGGCATGACTTGTGAGTAGCCTCCACCGCTGGCACCACCTTTAATTCCCATCGTTGGTCCTAGTGAGGGTTCCCGCAATGCGACAATTGTTTGATGGCCGATCTTATTTAACGCTTGTCCAAGTCCAATCGTAACTGTAGATTTCCCTTCCCCGGCAGGAGTTGGGTTAATGGACGTTACTAAAATAACTTTTCCATCCGGTGCATTCTGAAGTCGTTTCGTGACATCCAAAGAAATTTTCGCCTTATAATGTCCAAATGGCTCCCACTCATCCTCGCGCAAATTCAACCCTTCAGCAATATCTTTAATAGGCTTCATGACCGCCTCTTGGGCAATCTCAATATCTGATTTTACCTTTTTTGATTGTACGCTCATTTTCCGTCTCCTATTGTTTATTTTTACTTTTATTTTATAGGATTTTTTTTATAAACACATCCTATTTTAAGAAATGTTACCAAAGTTTCAACTTTTTACGACAAACTTTTTACAAGTTTATAATAAGACGGGAGCGAATACAACTCCAGCCTTCACTTATCCAAATATTCATAATATCAACATTCTCCCTAGCTATTTTTAACATAGTATGGAAAAAGGTTGGGGAGGTTCCTTATTCAATTAAGGTATTCGGCGGAAAGTGGGTGGGATATTATCCAACCACGAAAAAGGAAGGGGACCCAGCATCTAAAACCGAGTCCCCTTATTTCAAATTATTTATACGCTCTTATAATCATTTGCCTCAAACAAATCAATAAGCTCCACGTCTTTATTCTTGTCTTTAAAATAACGAAGTGTAAAATCATTTTCAAAAAGAACAGCATATCTGTCGTAACGGTCTTTAACAAGTAAGCTTCTAGAATCGAATAAACGGAAGTCCTTTGGAGGCTCCGCAAGCCATCTTGGTATCCGGTCACCTAAATGTGTAAACTCGATATCAACATTGTATTCAGCCTTCATTCGATATTCAAACACTTCAAACTGCAACTGTCCAATGGCACCCAGAATCGTATCATCATTTGATTCTTGTTTAAAAAGCTGAATTGCACCTTCCTGTACAAGCTGTTCGATCCCTTTTTTAAATTGCTTCGACTTCATTACGTTTTTCACACGTACTTTTCGGAACATTTCTGGTGGGAATTGCGGCAACTCACGATAGTGGATATCCTCTTTCCCAGCTGTGATTGTATCTCCGATTTGATACATGTTCGGGTCATATAGTCCGATAATATCACCAGCATAGGCTTCATCTACCGTTTCACGGCTCGACGCCAAAAATTGCTGGGTTTGATTAAGACTTATCGTTTTATTTGTTCTCGTTAAACGCACATTCATGCCGCGTGTGAATTTTCCAGAACAAATTCTTAAAAAAGCAATGCGATCACGATGGGCTGGATTCATATTGGCTTGAATTTTAAAAATATAGCCCGTAAATGTTTCGGAATCAGGGCTGACAAGACCATCATCTGTTTTCCGCGGTTTTGGTGCTGAAGCAAAACGGATAAACGTATCAAAAAACGTCCGGATACCAAAGTTTGCAAGTGCACTTCCAAAAAAGACAGGTGTTAATTCACCTTTCATAACACGCTCTTCGCTAAATTCATTTCCTGCTTCATCAAGAAGCTCAAGCTCATCAAAAACGGCTTCGATTGTCGGCTTACCCGCTTTATCCAACTGATCAAGTGGCGTGATTTCTTCGTTTTCGTCACCAAGAAAACGAACAAACTGATTGTTAAAACGGTCAATAATGCCTTCAAATCGTTTTCCCATTCCGACCGGCCAGTTCATCGGATACGATTCAATACCGAGTACAGCTTCGATTTCCGCTAAAAGCTCAAGCGGATCTTTTCCTTCACGATCAAGCTTATTAATAAATGTAAAAATCGGGATCCCTCTCATCCGACAAACTTTAAAAAGCTTAATTGTTTGCGGCTCAACCCCTTTAGTCGAATCGATAATCATGACAACACTATCAACTGCAGTCAGCGTACGATACGTATCTTCACTGAAGTCTTCGTGCCCTGGGGTATCTAGAATGTTTACGTAGTAATCCTTATACGGAAAGCTCATTACACTTGATGTAACAGAGATTCCCCTTTTTTTCTCAATTTCCATCCAGTCAGATGTGGCGAACTTACCTGACTTTTTCCCTTTAACAGTACCCGCCTCACGGATAATGTTACCGAAAAGGAGCAATTTTTCAGTCATTGTTGTCTTACCAGCGTCTGGATGGGAAATTATTGCAAATGTTCGCCTATTATTAACCTGTTTTTTTACACTCATCGTTCATATCCCCTCTTATTTTTCACTTTTTACTATATCACACTCAAAATAAGGAGGAAAAGAGCAAATACTCGTGAATTTATTACGCCACCGGCAGCTGCTGGCGTTTTTCTTTCGCCCGCTTCTTTTCAATTAAAGTTATTACAAAAGCTACTATTAAAAATAAGCTGGAAATTTGAAAAAGGAGCCCCAATTCAAAAAACTCAGCTAAAAATCCGAACACTAGCCCACCAAGTCCAATTCCTAAATCCAATGAAGAAAAAATCATCCCGTTCGCAACGCCACGCCTGTTCGGTGGTGTCATCGATAACGCCCAGGACTGCAAAGTTGGGATTAATGAACCAAAACCAATGCCAAATAGAACTCCAGATATTGCAATTAAGGAATTGGAATGCGCCAATGAAAGCGCCCAAATTCCAGCGAAGGTGAAAATGATACAGAATAACGTAAGTCCAATTGGTCCTTTTTTATCAAACCATTTGCCTGTTATCGGCCGGCAAATGGTCGCCATGATCGCATTACATAAATAAAAAAGGAAAACTTTATCGATTCCACGTTCCTCGCTAAAAATAACAATAAAGGTTGCAATCGTACCATAACCAAAAGTAACCATTAACATAATCAATGCCGGACCAAAACTAGTCTTTTCTATTAATGAATCTAAGTAAGAAAATTTCAGTTCTTTTTTATTGGCATTTTTTACAGCCTCAGGAGTATGGTAGATCACCGCTGCAAATAGAACAACAGCGATTACACCTAATATACCTGATATATATATTAAATATTTAAATTCAGTAACCTGATATAGATAAATTCCTAGACTCGGGGCAATGATCATTCCAATTGTTGTTGAAAGTCCGAAATACCCCATTCCTTCCCCAATTCGGGAATTCGGAACAACGTCAACTGCGGCTGTTCCATTTACTGTGGTCGACCAACCCCAGGCGATGCCATGAAGCAAACGTATAGCTAAAAACAGCACAACAATTTGTGTCAACGGATAAAGCAAGGTGAATACAAGTAGCGCCACGGCTGCGGACAGTACTAGTGGTTTCCGAGTTTTATACTGGAGCATATACCCTACAAATGGCCGACAAAAAACAGCGCCAACTGAAAATAAGGTTGTTACTAAACCAATCTCTAAACCTGATGCCCCTATTGACTTAATGTACGGGGGTAATGTTGGAATAAGCATTTGAAAAGACATAAATAAGAAAAAGTTCCCGAACATTAACAACACAAAGGATCTCGACCATAGTTGTTCTTTACTTTTAGGGTTCATAAGTTTCCTCCAAATCAACTCTTTAACTATATATTTAGCATCTTTAAATATTAGCATATCGAAACCGTTAGATAAAATAAAAGAACTTTCGCCTTTTTAATATTCGTATTCAAAAAGGTCCTAAACCTAATGGTTTAAGACCTTCCCTGTATTTTTGCGATAGCCATGGACCGCGTAATATTTTAAATCCTCAATATCTTTGAATCTTGGTTTATTGCCAAGGCTTTCGAATATCTTCATTTTACGTAATCGAACTTTAACATTTTTTTGTACCCCGATTAAATACAAGGTTTGACCCCGTTCCTTCAATTGATCGTAGATCTGAACTAGCGCTAAGGCGCCTGTAGCATCAATTACAGGGACACGGTCCATCTCAATTGCGATTGATTTTCCCTTATCCTTCATGATCATATCAATTAAAGCATCAGTTGAACCGAAGTAAAGCGGGCCGTCTAACGTATAAATAGACATGTCCCCTTCCATTCGATTCGTCATCTTAACTCCCTCTTCACTCATTCGTTTCATGAAGATAAGGGCAGAGAACACGATACCAATACCTACCGCCACCATTAAATCGACAACGACAGTCAAAACCATTGTTAAAATCATAACAATAGCGTCAGAGCGCGGTTCACTGCGGATCACGCGCATACTATCAACATCGAACATCGTAAACCCGGTAACAATCAATATACCTGCAAGTACTGCAAGCGGAATTTGGCTTGCCAAAGACCCAAGTACAAGCATAAATGATAATAATACAACACTATGAATCATCGCTGAAAGACCAGTTTGTGCACCGCTCCGTAAATTTACGACCGATCTTACGGTTGCTCCTGCACCAGGCATTGCTCCAAATAAACCAGCCATTGCATTGCCAATACCTTGGCCAATTAGCTCTTTATTGCTGTTATGCTTTGTTCCAGTTAAGTTGTCCATAACAACAGATGTTAATAGGGAGTCAATAGAACCTAAGATTGCAATACTAAGCGCCGGTGGAATTAATTTAATCAATATATCCAATTCTACTATTGGTAAATGAAGTTGCGGTAATCCTTTGGGAATTTCCCCAATACGCTCTACCTCACTGAATAAACTAAATTCATTGATAAAAGGGAGCGAAAAATGAATCGCCGGCATGATCCTTTCCAATCCAATAACAGCTATTGTTCCTATAATTAACGCCATAAGACTAGGCGGAACAATTTTAATCCATTTAATGGAGGCAATCATAAAAACAATGGTAAGCAGCACGATTAAAAAACCACTAGTTACATATTTTAATTGCCCAATAATGATGATAATTGCGATCCCATTCATGAATCCGCTTACAACAGGAAGTGGAATAAACTTCAAATAGTTTCCTAGTCTCAATATACCAAAAACAATTTGAAAAAGCCCCCCCATAAAGGCGGCAATAAAAGCATAGGTTAACCCATATTGAGCAACAATTCCTGTTACAATGATCGTGATTGGTCCTGTAGGCCCAGTAACCTGCCTTGGAGTACCACCAAACATTGCCGCAAAAAAGCCGGTAATGATCGCACCGTAGAGTCCAATAATGGCCCCTTCTGAATTTCCTGTCGCCTGCATTCCAAAGGCCAATGCCAGCGGTAGGGCTACAACTGAAACCGTTATTCCAGCAAGGAACTCCCGTTTAAACGACTCAAACATCCTATACGCCTTCTTTCAACTATATAATAGAAGTTATAGGAAAATTATACCTCCGACTAAAGATATTTACAACGCGCTATTTATTCAGAAAATTCAATTTAATTGACTAAAATCCTTACTTTTCAGCCTAATCCTCATCTTTAATATCAATATCTTCGGGTATTGGTTCATTATTGATTTCTTCTATTAATTTCTTGTACTTTTCTAATTGTTCAAAATGTGTATTGAATTGTTCTTTATTAATGAGATATTGCATTCCATCGTGGATCGCACGAATGCGCTTTTGCAATATTAGACCTTCGACATATGATTCAGGCATTGATAGCAGGTCTGCTGTTTCTTTTATGGTTAAATACATCTCTTTTTTCTCCTTATGATCTTAAAATCGCATGGCTCGCCGGAGGCTTTAACTTTATTCAGCAGGGGGTTCTACCCCCACTGAATTTATAATACTAACTTGCATTAATAATATCCATCTAAAACTTTGAAAAAGTCCTTCAAGAAATCATAAAATACTTTTTCAGTCGGCAACAACTCCCGATCGCTTGGAGTTATAATCCCAACCGTTCTCGTAACTTCGGGGTTCACAATGAACACTTTCTTTGTAGCACGGGGCTTACTGTCTATCAAACTAATCTCCGGTATTAGTGTAACCCCAAGTCCCGCCGATACTAAGCCTTTAATTGCATCAATGTCTTTCCCTTCAAAGGCGACATCGGGATCAAAGCCATTTTGGCGGCATGCGTTTACTACAAGATCATGCAAGCCAAAGCCCACTGGAAATAATACAAACGGATCATTGCGCAGCTGATTTAATTTAATTTCTTTTTGACTTGCCAGTGGATGGTCCTCTGGCAGTAATGCTACGATTTTTTCCAAAAATAAAATCTCGCTGTTTACCTTATTATTATCCTTTGGCAGCGGACCAATTAATGCCATGTCTACTTTACCGGTAATTACAGCGTCGATTAAATAGTGGTAGGACCCTTGACGAAACTTAAATTTAACCTTCTGATGCTCTTCACGGAAGGCAGAGATGCATGTCGGCAGTGTATAATTCGCCATACTGCTCGGAAAACCGATTCGAACCGTCCCCTGCTCCGGGTCTAAAAATTCATCTACTTCTCTTCTTGCTTTTTCCAAAACCTTCATCGCATCTTCAACATGTTTTAAAAACACCTCACCGATAGGCGTCAATCTGACATTTCGCCCCTCCCGAACAAATAGGTCGATTTCAAGCTCCTGCTCCAGTTTAAAAATTTGCCTGCTCACAGCAGATTGGGCAACATGGAGAGCGTTGGCAGCTTCCGTAACATGTTCCCGATTCGCTACTTCTATAAAGTATTGCAGCTGCCTCAATTCCATAAAAAATCACCTTCTTTCCTTAATCATATCATTTTGGCATTGATATTATCTAATTTATATATTGGAACAGATTAATTTTCAAGTATACAATAAGATTAACAAATTAAAATATTCGAAATTGATAACAAACAACTTTTAAAATAAAAGACTATACTAAAGGAGATTGAGCGTTATGACAATTTTACAACCAACATCAAGTGATACGCAAACACAGGTCGCAAAGGATTACGTGAATGGGGTAATTGCGACGGTTAAAAAGCGTAATCCTAACGAACCGGAATTCCACCAGGCTATCAAAGAAATCCTTGATTCACTTGTTCCAGTTTTCGAAAAGCAGCCTAAATATATGGAAGCGGGAATTTTAGAAAGACTTGTTGAGCCTGAACGTCAAATTATGTTTAGAGTGCCATGGGTTGATGACAACGGCAAAGTGCATGTTTACCGCGGCTACCGCGTTCAATATAACAGTGCAATCGGACCATATAAAGGTGGACTACGATTCCATCCATCAGTTAACTCAAGTATCATTAAGTTCTTAGGCTTTGAACAAATCTTTAAAAACGCATTAACTGGCCAGCCGATCGGTGGTGGTAAAGGTGGATCTGATTTTGATCCAAAGGGTAAATCAGATAATGAAATTATGAGATTTTGCCAAAGCTTTATGACAGAGTTATACAGACATCTTGATCATGATACTGATGTTCCAGCAGGGGATATTGGTGTCGGCGGCAGAGAAATCGGTTATTTATTCGGACAGTATAAACGCATTAAGAATCAATTCCAAGCTGGTGTTTTAACTGGTAAAGGTGTTGGCTACGGCGGAAGCTTAGCAAGAACAGAAGCTACTGGATACGGTACAGTTTATTTCGTAAGCGAAATGCTTAAGGATAAAGGATTAGACTTCGAAGGTAAAACAATTGTTGTATCTGGATCTGGTAACGTAGCAATTTATGCAATCGAAAAAGCACATCAATTCGGGGCAACTGTTGTTGCATGTAGTGATTCTAACGGATACATTTATGATAAAAATGGTATAAATCTTGAAACAGTAAAACGCTTAAAAGAAGTTGAAAGAAAAAGAATCTCTGAATATGTAAAAGTGCATCCACATGCTGAATATTATGAAGGCTGTTCAGGCATTTGGTCAATTCCATGTGATATTGCATTACCTTGTGCAACCCAAAATGAAATTGATGAAGAGAGTGCAAAAACACTTGTAGCTAATGGTGTTATCGCTGTTGGTGAAGGTGCAAACATGCCTTCAACATTAGAAGCAATTGATGTATTTTTAAACAGTGACGTACTATTTGGCCCAGCTAAAGCTGCCAATGCTGGTGGTGTTGCCGTATCGGCCTTAGAAATGGCTCAAAACAGTGCTCGTATTTCTTGGTCATTTGAAGAAGTAGATGCAAAACTACATGAAATCATGATTAATATCTACCAACAAAGCATGAAAGCATCTGTTGAGTACGGTCACCCAGGAAATCTTGTTTATGGTGCAAATATTGCTGGCTTCCTAAAAGTTGCTGATGCAATGATGTTCCATGGCATTATCTAATAAAATATAATTGGAGTGGCTAAGTTGATTAGCCACTCTTTTTTATTTTGGGATTCGATTTATTTTTTCAAGTGAATTGTCTTAATGGTTTTGTCTTTAGCAGGGATGATTAAAATGTCATCGTTATGAACAAACAGGTTTTCAGTATGATCTACGATGGCCAATTCAAGTTGACCCACTTTATTGAAGACTTTAAGCCCATAATCCTCCTTAAGTGGAAGCTGGCAAATAATTTTATCATTTGCAATTTGAATGCCCATCACCGGCTCTTTCAATAGGAGAATGTCATCTTTCCCTTGATTTACTTTATAAAGATTATATTTCCCAGATGTAATCTCGGTTGTATAAAATACATAGCCATCCATTTCTCCGTACCAACCAACCTTATTATATTGGGATATTTTTTGTTCCCCTGTTCCATCTAAGTTCGCTGAATACAGATATTCGTCATTTTTTTTAACGTAATAAAGCTTGTCGCCACTGATTTTAAAGTTTGCTACCTCAAAATTTGTAATTTGCGTTGTTTCATTTGTACTTAGGTTTATTTTGTAAATTTTATTAAGGCTATTGACTTCTAAATGGCTTGATGATGCAAGTACATAAACATCGTCATCGTGTATAGTTGTCGATTGTACCGGGTCATAGCCAGTGCCATTACTATCGTGTTTAATATGCCATCCATAAATAAGATTCGGGTCCCCTATTTGTTTTCCATTTTCCTTCGGTTGTCCGGTCGGAATAAAGATCAAATTATTGCCCCCTGGTGGCAGAAATTGATTGATGATGAGCGTTCCGTTAGGTGCATTTTTAAAATCAAGATAACCAGATTGCTCGATGGCTGCTTTCCCATCTTTGTTTATCTTACCATAAAAATCGGATCCCATTGTGGCACCACCAAGATGGTAGCCAAACCAAAGTTCGTTTTCCCTAATTTCAAAGTTCATATGTTTTTGGTAGCCATACATCGTATCAATGTGATAGGAATATACCCATTCTTTATTTGCTACATTATCTTCTTTTGACCTATAAATTAGGTTCATATTATCTACTGTTTCTACATAGTAAAAATAACCATTAAACAGGGCAACATCATTCTCACCCGCATAGGAAGGTAGTTTTACCGTTTGTACTTTAGGGTTGTTTGAATTAATAGTTAACCCCTTCGATTTGTCCCAAACATATTCCCAACCAAATTCATCATGAGCAAATTTCCATGTGAGTGGAAAATATGTTACATTTCTAAAGTTCAAAAGTGGGAACTCCTCTATTGAATTATTAATTTGTTTACCATTCACCGTAATTTTGAATGTTGGTATCGTTGCATTTTGGCTTTTTGAATTTTTTTGCTTCGTTTTATATGGTTCGTATGATGTAGTTACCTTATCTTCTGAAATCGTTAGGCCGTCCTTTTGGGACCATTCTGTTTTCAACCCTAACAATCTCGAATCAAACCATGTCATTGGCACATACGTCAAGCCCTTGTATACGATCAAAGGATATTGCCGATATTGATTGTCAACCTTGTTTCCATTTAACTGCACCGAGAAAGTTGGTAAAGTAACCCGTACAGTTTTTTCCGCTGCTAAAGTTTGACCAATTGGTGCGGATAATAAGCCAAGACAAACTGTCACGACAGCAGTTAGCTTTAAAAACGCTTTTATCAAAAAAATCCTCTCCTTTCGCCCATTAGTTTAATTTTACTGTAAACCATGGTGGAAAGGAGAGGAATTGAAAAAATGTAAAATAACTGTAACCATATTGGCGTGCCTGTCCCCATAGCGCAGTTAGTGCGTCAGTTGGTACCGCAGTTAGCACTCCAGTAGTGCCTGTCCCCCTATCGCGGTTGGAACAGCTGTTAATGAATGATTTTACTTTCTTTTGCTTTTAGTGCGGTCTGCTCGACTAACTTGCTTAGCGGCTTCTTCAAGAGAACGCCCATTACAAATGCTGAGCAAAGGAAAAGCACTAAGAAGGCTATATTATGCCAGACGATGTCCCAAATGCTTCCGCCGACCGCTTCCCGCATCAATCTAATCGCATAGGTAAATGGTAAAAATGGATTTATAAGTCGAAAAAACGGTGGTGCCACTTGAATCGGAAAAGTCCCCCCTGAACCTGATAACTGAAGAACAAGCAAAACAATAGCCAAAGCCTTCCCAATATTTCCAAACACCGAAACGAAGGTGTAAGTAATTGCCATAAATACTAGGCTTATTAAAATACCGAACAATACAAACAGCAGTTTATCGGCCACATAGGTTCCAAGCAAATACATATCTCCCAATGTGACAATCAAAGCTTGAAAGATACCTATCGTCATAAATGTAAAAAGCCGTCCGAAATATACTTGATAGCTTTTAAATTGTTCTTGATTTTTCACATCAAAGCGAAGTAGAGAAGCTAGTATTAAAGCACCTACCCACAGAGCAAGTGTAGTATAAAATGGCGACATTGCCGACCCGTAGTTTGGAATCGGAAACATTTTCTTTTCCTTCATAAGTACCGGATGTGCTAAGAAATCACTTTCCTCCTGAATGTCATTCTTTAAAAGCTCAATCACCTCACCAATATCACCTGTTTGTTGAAAGTGGCGAATTTCTCTTGCGGCTTTAGCTAAAGCATCCTCAAGTCCAGGTAAATCTTTATGAATTAAATTGCCTACCTTATGAATACTTTCCTCTATTTCAGGAAGTCTTGTTTGAACAAATGTTGAAACCCTGTGAATATCATCCTCCACACTTTGAAGGTCGTTCCTAACGAAATCAGCTGCTTGATGTATTTTCGGTTCTAATTTTGGAAAATCATTTTGAACAAAATCAGCTGCTTCATTTACCGCTTTTGTCAAATCACCCATTTTGGACTGTATTGTTGTTGTGGCTTGGTGAAGCCGTGCACCTATTTCCGGTAAATTCTCCTGAACCTCTGTCAATTGGTCAACGGCAAAAGATGCTACTTTTGCTGAATCAGCCAATAGTTTCCCGATATCCGGTAATCTGTTTCTGGCCCCTTCGAGAACATCTGCCGAATTTCGCGCTGTCAATCTAATGTCATCTAGAGCTTGATTCACTTTTGCTACAATTTCTGAATCATAACGCGATAAAATGCCGCCAAGTATATTGCTTGCTTGTTTGGAGCGTTCATTTAAATTTTCAATTGCGGTTGAAATTGGTCGTTCACCGTTTTCAATTGCAGTTTGCATTCCCGCTAATGTCTTTTTTTGATTAATAAAATTCGTTTTTAGTTTATTTAAAGAATCAATATTGCCTGTAAGTGTTTGATTCGGTAAATAATTATTTAATGATGTTAGTAAGCTTTCGATATGCTCAATTACATTTACTCCTGTTGTCAATTGACCTTGGAGAATTGTAAGCATATCGGCAGCTAACTTCGGATCGAAATTAACCAGTTTTAGCACCTCTGTAAATTGAGTTACAGCATCCGCTGTTTGCTGTAATAGATGCAAATTTTGTTTTATAACTGGGGCTATTTGATCAAAAGCGCCTTCATTTTCTGTTAAAAAGCCATGTAAGGCATTGATATACTTTAGGCTTGTGTCCGAAATTTGCTCAATCTTTGGTAACGCCATTATCGCTTCATTAATGATCTCATCCGCTTTTTTTGCATCTGTTAAAGCCGTGTTTAATTCCTTTTCTACTTTATAAAAATTTTGATCGATTTCAACAATACGATTAGCAGCCGTTTCAATTTCGGGTAGTCTTTGTTGAATGGTCACTATTTCAGCGCCGACGGTTTTAAGCTTTGGAATGTTTTCTTCTAAAAAGAGAATTTTGTCCCCAGCTGCTTCAACCTCTGGCAGATATTGTTCAAGCTCGACAATTTTATTAGCCTTTTTATTCATTTCAAGCATCTTTTTTTCGATTTCAAAAGCCTTGTTTGCCGCCTGATCAATTTCAGGTATATGCTGGGCAAGTTCCAAAATGCGATGTTCAATTTTCCTAACCGTCGGCAGTTCTTTTTCTAGTTCAATTCCGACCTTATTAAAAACTGCAAAAATTGCTTCAGAAGCCGTTTTAATAATACTTTCATTTACTTGCGCCACAACTGTAGAGGCACCGCTTGCTGTTATTTTAGGTGCAATCGCATTTACTTTTTCATTAACCGTATATTGAATCTCAGGCTTAACGGGCTGATCACTCATAATCGTGGCTACTTTTTCAGAAAAATCCTTTGGAATTAACAAACTTGCATAGTAATCACCGTGAATAACACCTTGTTCCGCCTCTTCTCTCGAAACAAATGTCCAACCCAATTTCGTGTTTTCCTTTAAATTATTAACGATTTCATCCCCAATGTTTATTTCTCTATGAATATCCCTAACATTTAAAACTGTTCCCTCATCTTTATTTGTCACCGCAATCGGAACACGTGATGTATTTCCATAAGGATCCCAAGCCCCCATCAGATTGACCCATGCGTATAAAGAAGGCAATACCATTAAACCAATAATTAGAAGAGTAGCAATTGGAACTTTAAATATGTTCAACCAATCTGTTTTATAGATATGTAAAATATTCTTCACGGAATCACCACATCACAAATAGATTTTAGCGCGTATTTTATGTAGGTTTGCTAAATATTAGTATGCGCTTTATGGGATTTAATTATCAGTGGTGCCTGTCCCCCAGCGTCAGTTGGTACGTCAATTGGTGCGTCGGCGGTGCCTGTCCCCACATCCACGCACGACAAAATAGGCCAGAGGTTATATCCTCTGACCTTCGACTACCACAATTCGGTCTTACAAGCTATCGCCGAAATCCGCTCTAAATTGTTCAACAAGCTTTGTTTCCCAATCCGTTGTTGTTTCAAGCTTTCCAAAGAAGAAACGCAATACTTTCGGTTCATCAACGAATTTTAGGCCACCAATTAAGTGGCGGTTTTCATAAAGCCATGTAATGCGATCTACTGCATATTTCACATGGGACAATGAGTATACACGACGTGGCATTGCTAAACGCAGTAGTTCCATATGGGATAAGATTTCATTGCCGTTTTCATCGCGTTGTTCCGATAATGTTCCACGCTCCATGCCGCGGACACCACTGACTAGATAAAATGCAGCAGCTAATGCACCGGCGGGGTATTCTTCCTGTGGGATATGGTCCACAAATTCCAGTGCATTTATATGACAGCCTAATCCACCAGCCGGCGTTACAACTGGAACACCTCTTTCCACAAGCTCATTTACCATATACTCAATAAATTGTGGTCCCTGATTTATCATATGTTCGTCCAGTGTTTCATCTAATCCAACGACCATTGCTTCCATTTCACGAACTGACATCCCACCATAAGTAAGGAAGCCTTCATATAAAGTGATTAATTCGCGCATTTTCAAATAGGCTTCCTTGCTATTTGTACAAATACCGCCACCACGAGCACAACCTAACTTTCGAGCTGAAAAATAGATAATATCAGCTAAATCGGCAAGTTTACGCATTATATCACGGATGCTCATATCCTTGCATTGTTCTTCGCGTGTTTTTATAAAATATAAATTATCTGCAAGTAAACTCGCATCAAATACTAGCATGACTCCATATTCATCGCACACTTTACGGATTTCCTGCATATTTTCGAGGGAGTGCGGTTGACCCCCGATTAAGTTGGTACCTGCTTCAAGACGTACAAAAGCAATTTTATCTGCACCATTGGTTTCAATTAAATCTCTTAATTTACCGATGTCCATATTGCCCTTGAACGGAACATCACTATTAATTTTCAATGCTTCGTCTGTGAAAATTTCCTCTACTGTACCACCATTTAAAACAACATGCGCTTTGGAAGTTGTAAAGTGGTAGTTCATCGGAACAATTGTGCCAGGTTTCACGTAGGCTTGCGAGATAATATTTTCACAGGCGCGTCCTTGGTGGGCGGGCAAATAATATTCTTTCCCAAAAATCTCTTTAATTTTTTGCTCCAATTTTGTAAAAGTCATAGAACCGGCATAGCTGTCATCGGCTTCCAACATCGCTGCTTGCTGCTTATCACTCATCGCATTTACACCGCTATCAGTCAGCATATCCATAAAAATATCTGTATTTTTTAGCAAAAATGTATTGTAGCCTGCTTCCTTAATCGCTTCCAAACGGCGCTCAATCGGTTGAAGATTAATCTTTTGGACAATACGTGCTTTGTGCATCTCTAGCGGAATATTTTCACCATAAAAAAACTTAACAGTCGACATTTCATACCCACTCCTTTTAATACTTTTAAAAAATAATATACGAGATTCCAACACATATTGGATCTCCATTTTTGATTAAAGGGATTATACAAATTATTTCGACAAAAGACAACAATATTTACAAAAGCGGGTGCAATTTTGCTAGTTTTTATTAATTTAACGCCATAATGCTTTTATGCGGTAAAATATTAAAAACTTAAACATGAAAAATAGAATAATATTTTTTGATATTCTATGGTAATTTTAACAACTTCTTGAACATTATATGGTATATGTATACAAATATTGGGTAAAAGTATTAAAATAGAATTGGAAGTAAAACATTTCAAACAGGAGGTTGATAATTATGTCAACACTACATGATTTACTACCTAGATTTTGGAACAAGCGGGGTCAGGAACTGGAGGAATTCTTTGATAATCCATGGCAATGGAACAAAATGTTTGATGTGGATGTAAAAGAAAATGAAAAAACAATTACGATTCATGCAGATCTTCCTGGATTCAGCAAAGAAGAAATTGAATTGGCTCTAGATGACTATTCTCTTACCATTAAGGCTTCCCGTTCTGCGGAAAAAGAGGAAAAAGGCGAAAAGTACTATAAGCAGGAGCGTTCTTATGGGAAAGTAGAAAGAACGATTCCATTACCTGCTGAAATAATTAGCGATACTTCAAAAGCAAAATATGAAGATGGGGTTCTGACTATTACTTTGGAAAAGAAAAACCCATCATTACCAGATCGTAAACACATTCCAATAGAATAAGAAAAGAGGAGAGCAACGTCGCCGGATATGCGGTGATTTACTCTCCTTTTCTTTTACCTATTATTTTATTTGCTCAAAATGCTTCCGAGCCTTGTCTGCTACCTCTTCCGGTATTTTCAATGAAAGTGGTTCTTGATGTAAAGCTTGGAAAGAGTTAATGTCACTAGTATTCAGTACCCCCATTGTAATCCGAGGTATGAGTCGAATATGTACAGGCTGCTTTGATTCAAGGTCTATTGATGCGTTTAGGTGTAAATTAAAGCTAGCAAATCCTTGTTCAGATAGAGCCGCAAAAATTGCTTTTATACTTGTTGCAAAATTCACCCAATCTTGTTCAGTAATATCAAAAATAGAACGAGATTGCGTAAAGATTGCCACAAAATCATTATGGCTTTTCGGTGCATAAGCATGCATCCAAGCCACATTTCCTACTTCACCAATCCATCTTTCACCAAGCTCTTTTTCAGCCTCATATAATGACGTAAAATATTCCTGACCATTTTCTTCTACATACGCCTTAGCTTTTTCACTTATTAGCGCTTGAGTATTCGTTGCTGACTCGGATAAAATCACTTGAATATGTGGGTGTAAGATACTTCCCCCGGATGGTGGTAGATAGTTCCAATTGATAGAAGCATATTGAGCTTTTGGATCTGCTGCAATGACATTTTGAGTATAGGTTTGCGCAGCCATAAACGCATTCTTAATCATTTCCACCGTAAATTCTGCTAATTTCACATAATGTTGCCCCGAAAAAGTGACAACAGCATTATGTTTGCTGTATGGAAAAAGGTTAGGAAATGCAACAGCTTCCCCTTCAGTTACCCTACCTTCCTGAGAAATTTCTTTTGGAAAAACTGGAGTCATCCTATATAAATTTTCCAGACAAAACGGACACTTCGCCCCACCTGTCTGCTCAGCCAACTCAGTATAATCAAGTGGTGTGATTGGCATCCCAGGATCAAAAATAAGCCGGGATGTTTCACCCGTCAACGGATCAAACCGTACTTCTGTTTTCCGTTCTATTAAATTACCTTGAACATCATAAAACGTAAACCATTCTTCTTCTTTTCTAAATTTCATAGTTCCATTACCCCCCTTTCTATGAATATATCATTTAGCTTCATTGTTGTCAGTATTTTCTGATTAGTAATAGGACGCGGGGGCGGGAACTTCGGTCCATTTAGGAAACTTGGGCCCACCTAACCCAATCGATAGATTAAAAATCTTTCATATGGATCATTTTCATATAATCCAGGCACAATCATTTCTTTTTTTAATTCAAATCCAGTATGATTTTCTAAAAAATAGACATAATCCTCCGATGCGTAATACAAAATCAATTCTACTTCTCTGTCCGCTTCCCCGACTGAAACTATAATATTTATAAGAACAGCAATAAAGATCTGGATCGAAAACGGGTTGAAAAAGTAAAACCGGTTATCCAATGGATTAATTTCATACTCCTCTGCTAAACAACATTGAAATTGAATTTTATCTTTATTCCTTTTATGTTTTTTTAGATAGCTAGTTTTGTTTTGAAGGGCTTCTTTATAAAATGTCTCGTTCATTTCTATCCCAACAACTGAGGCATGAAAAAAATAATGGATATAAAAGTTCAAACGTCCTTTTCCACACCCAAAATCAACGACATGATCACTGCTTTTCAATTCATATTCACCAAATAAAACTTCTAGGGCTGTGTATTGGGTCGGCTCATAGCGATGATAGTGGATTGACCCGCTGGTTTCTTTTTGATTTCCCCCTGTATTTATGTTTAGCAATTTATCATAATAATGTTCCTTCATGGACTTATCTCCTATTTGATTCCTTGCACGATCTTCCAATTTGAGGACAGAATCTACGCTTCATACCTACTTTCTGTCCTCATTCACACATCTTCATAGTACTAGTTTCTAGTTTCATAAGTTATATCTAACTCACATTCCTTGTTTAAAAAAGAAAGTGGGACAAAGAGCTTGTCCTCTGTCCCACTTATTCTCCTAAATCAACGTTATGGTACACTTGCTGAACATCGTCACAATCTTCAAGTGCATCAATCATTTTTTCAAATTGAGCTAAGTTCTCTGCATCTAAAGTTACTTCGTTTTGCGCAAGCATTGTAAGTTCTGCTACGGTAAACTCACTTACACCAGCATTTCTAAAGGCCTCTTGAACAGCAAGAAATTGATCCGGTGCTGCATAAACAATCACAGCATCATCTTCTTCAAGAATATCACGGACGTCTAAGTCTGCTTCCATTAAAATTTCAAGCGCTTCTTCCTCAGATTTCCCTTCAACACCGATAACGGCTGTTTTATCAAACATGTAGGCAACAGAGCCACTTACACCCATGTTTCCGCCATTTTTACCAAATGCTGCACGAACTTCTGACGCGGTACGGTTTACGTTATTTGTTAGAGCATCAACGATTACCATTGAACCACTAGGTCCAAAGCCTTCATAACGAAGCTCAGAATAATTTTCATCTGATCCACCTTTTGCTTTATCAATTGCGCGGTCAATGATATGTCTTGGTACATTATATGTTTTTGCCCGTTCTAGAACAAACTTTAATGCCTGGTTAGACTCTGGATCAGGCTCGCCCTGTTTAGCTGCTACATAAATTTCTACGCCAAATTTAGCATAAATGCGACTAGTATTCGCATCCTTTGATGCCTTTTTTTCTTTAATATTGTTCCACTTACGACCCATTTTGTTCCACTCTCTTTCAACATTGAATCTAAAAAAATGCAAACATCATTCACTTCATTATTATACATGGAAAGTCCAAATTTAAAAATAGCCTTTGAAAAAGTCAAGATTGAAATAAAAAAAAAGAGGCTGTCAAACTTAATAGTTTAAACAGCCCCTATTTAATAGTTAAACCATTTCTTTCACTTTTTCTTCTAGCTTTTCTTCAATCTCTGGTTGCATTGTTCCGTGCTTTTGTAAATTAATATGCCATGATAAAGCTTTTTCCAAGACATGTGGTGTTTGGCCGCCTCTTGTTAAAGCTTCCGTATAGTAGTTCCACAACTGAGTGCGATACATAGGGTGTACACAGTTATGAATAATTAATTCTGCCCGCTCTCTTGGTGCTAAGCCACGAAGATCCGCATAGCCTTGTTCCGTTACTACTACATCTACATCATGTTCGGTGTGGTCAATATGTGAAGCGAAAGGCACGACGCTTGAAATCTTTCCATTTTTGGCGATTGATTTTGTAACGAAGATTGCCAAACGGGCATTTCTTGCAAAATCACCAGAGCCACCAATTCCATTCATCATTTTTGTACCCATTACATGGGTGGAATTCACATTGCCATAGATGTCAAATTCCAATGCTGCATTAATGGAAATTAATCCAAGACGTCGAATAATTTCCGGGTTATTCGATAATTCTTGCGGGCGTAACATGATGCGATCACGATATTTATCAAAGTTTGAGTATACCTCATCCATTTTGGCATCTGATAAACCTAACGAGCAGCTTGAAGCAAATGTAACCTTCCCTGCATCCATTAAGTCAAACACAGCATCTTGAAGTACTTCTGAATATAGTTGTAATTCTTCAAATTCTGATTCCAGTAATCCATGAAGAACAGCATTTGCAACTGAGCCTACTCCTGATTGCAAAGTTGGTAGTTTTTCAGGTAATTTGCCCGCCGCAATTTCACTACGCAAAAAGTCTAGCAAATGGTTTGCCATCGTTACAGTTTCATCATCTGGTGGTACGATTGATGAAGGTGTATCTGGATAATGAGTAAAAACAATTCCTTTTACCTTGTCAGGATCATAAGGAATCCCTACAGTGCCAATTCGGTCAGACGGCTTTGTTAATGGAATTGGTTGTCTTTTACCTTGTTCACCCGGGTCATAAAAGTCGTGCAAACCTTCTAAACTTAATGGAAAAGCATCATTAAGCTCAATGATGATATTTTTTGCATTATTGGCAAATACTTGCGAGTTTCCACCTGATGTTGTTGGGATGATCATTCCATCTTCAGTAATAGAGAGTGCCTCAATAACGGCAAAATCGATGGTATCCAAAGCCTTATTACGAACTAATTCAGCCACATGTGAAAGATGGGTATCTACAAATAAGACATCACCTTTATTAATTCCATCTCTCATCGTTTTGTCAGCCTGATATGGCAAACGCTTTCTAATAATACCCGCTTCAGTAAACATCTTGTCGATATTTGAGCCAATGGAGGCCCCAGTAAATAAATTTACTTTAAAAGATTCTGTCTCAGCACGTTTCACCAATGCATATGGTATCGCTTTAGCATCACCCGCTCTAGTAAAACCGCTGATTCCGATTGTCATTCCGTCCTTAATCCATGATGCCGCATCCTCAGCTGTAACTACACGATCCAGTAATCTTGGGTCTCTAATTCTCTCTATATGCGTTTTCATTTTCTCCCCCACCTTCATGGTTCTATAAATAAATTATATATTCAAAATTAGATAAAAAATTCATTTTACGACAAAAAACGAAACTTTGTGACAAACAAGCTAAATTCTGTACTAAGGCAGATATTTTTTTCGGTCGTTGTTATAGTAACAATGAGCAACAGTTTTAAAAACGCAAAAAGCACCCACACTTTACGCTCCAGTGTGGGTGCTCCATCCATTTAGCCCTTTAACAATTAATCTTCAAGCATTAATTGTTCTAATTTTAACGGCTCGATATATTCGCTATTTTTATAGGCACGCATATTTCCGCCTGAAATTTCATCAATTAGTACAATTTGTTTATCCGCTAATCGACCAAATTCAAATTTAATATCATATAGCTCTATTTCCTTTTTAGCTAACTCTACTTTTACAATCGCAGCTATCTTTTGAGTTAACTCTTTTAATTCTTTGTATTCGCTGAGTGTAAGGATCCCAAGCATATCAAGAGCATCTTCGCTAATTGGCGGATCTTGACGGTCATCATCCTTAATTGTAACCTCCACAAAAGCATCAAGTGACTGACCTTCTTTAGCATACATCCCATAACGACGTAAAAAGCTGCCAACAGCACGATAACGACAAATAACTTCAAGACCTTGACCAAATACAGTTGCCGGTTTTACTGTCATTGTCGCCTTTTCAATGTCAGCACCAATATAATGAGTTGGAATTCCAGCCTCTGCTAATTTTTCGAAAAAGAACTTCGTTAGTCTAAGTCCTGCTCTACCTGCACCTTCCATCGTTAAACCAACAGTATTGGCACCTGGGTCAAAGACCCCATTTTCACCTGTAACATCATCTTTAAACTGCAATAAGTAATTTCCGTCCTCAAGACCATAAACATTTTTAGTTTTCCCAGTATAAATAAGCTTCATATCATTATTCCTTCCCTATTAAAATTTCTATTACTTTAGCTACATTATGCATAGACTTTTCAAAAAAAATCAACAAAACTTTTATTTCTATTAGAAACTTCAAATATTTACCGATTGAGGACCTTTAAAATTCCGTTTCTTCAATAGCTGAAACAACAATTCGCAGTGTACTTTTCGTTAATCCCTTAAACGGGCGCTTTCGCTTTTCTAGTTCCAAACTGGCTTTCTTTTTTCAATAAACGCCCGGATTCCTTCTTGTGCATCTGGATGCTTACTATTTAAAGAAATAACTTCTGTTGAATAATGTAAAGCTTGGAAATCTTCCATATTAATCTGTTGATAAAACTGACGCTTTCCTATTTCGATAATGTTTAGGCTTTGTTTTGTAATATCTTTAGCCAATCTTTCCGTTTCCGCATCTAACTCCTCAACAGGGACAACTTTATTGACAAGACCATGCAGCAGTGCTTCTTGCGCTGACATGAAATTACCGGTAAACAGCAATTCCACAGCCTTTTTCCGTCCAATATTTCTACTTAAAAATACTGCCGGCGTACTGCAAAACAGCCCGCTATTTATACCCGGAGTTGAAAATTTCGCTACATCACTAGCAACCGCTAAATCACTAGCAGCAACTAATTGACAACCAGCTGCTACTGCTGCACTACGAACTTTAGAAACAACGATCTGTGGAATCTCCCGCAACGTCCGCATCATCATGGAGCATTCCCTGAAAAGCGCCAACACTTCAGTTTCACTTTTTGCTTCAATTTCCTTTAAGCTATGTCCTGCACAAAATACTCTTTCGGATCCCTCGATTACAACAACTTTAACTTCTCTTTTCGCGCCAATTTCTTTTAACAATTGGTCCATTTCCTTAAGAACCTGCAATGTTAAAGTGTTAAATTCTTTAATATTTTCCAAAGTAATATAAGCAATATCCTCTGTTTGTCTAACTGATAAAAACTCCACTCTACTATTCCCCCATTTTAGTGATTTTATCAAAAAAACCTGCTAATTTCTTGCTGTCATAATTATAGTTTGAATGTTCAGCCAACTTTAGTCAACAGCAAAATTATCGAGTTAATAACCTTCGGTATTATCTATGCCTCTTACTTTAAATATGTAGTAATAAAGCGCTATTGCAAAATTAATGATTGATAAAATGATAAAAAGAATAGTAAAGTATTTTCCTCCGATTGTCGGTGAATCAGAAACGAAAACAGTTAGAAATAGGAGAAATAGCCCAAAAAAACTATAAAAAAAGATTAATTTTTTATAACTGTTTTTTAAAACTAACTTTGCTGATATGGTCACTATATAACTCATAATAAATCCCTCTCCTTTTAAAAAAAAGTCGCCAAATCTATGAATGGGAACCCATAGATTCAGCGATTGCTTTTTAAGCTAAAAACTCCATAAATTCTTCCCCGGTGATCGTTTCCTTTTCCATCAAGTATTTTGCTAATTCATGTAGCTTTTCTTTATTTTCTTCAAGTATTTCAAGTGCCCTTTGATGGGCAATTTTAATAATTTTAAGCACTTCAGCATCTATTTTCGCAGCGGTCTCAGCAGATACCATCAGTGTTGTATCTCCACCTAAGTAAGGATTGTTCACCGTTTCTAAAGCCATCATATCGAATTCGTCGCTCATACCAAATCTCGTCACCATGTCTTTAGCAATTCTGGTTGCCTGTTGGATGTCATTCGCCGCACCCGAAGTTATCGTATTGAAAATAATTTCCTCTGCTGAGCGGCCTCCCATATAGGTAGTAATTTTATCCATGGCTTGCTCTTTTGTAAGCAGTACTTGTTCCCCTTCTTCTATCTGCATCGTATAACCCAACGATCCCGAGGTTCTCGGAATAATCGTTATTTTATGAACAGGTGCTGAGTGATTTTGTTTGGCCGCAACTAGGGCATGGCCTATTTCGTGATAGGCAATCGTTAATTTATCTTTCATCGGAATCACGGCATTTTTTCTCTGATATCCAGCGATAACGACCTCTACAGACTCTTCGAGATCACTTTGGTTTACTTGATCACGGCCCTCTTTAACAGCTCGCAAAGCACCTTCATTAATAATATTGGCCAGATCCGCCCCAGACGCACCTGGTGTTGCTCTTGCAATTGCATTTAAATCAATATCGTCTCCCGTTCTTACCTTGCTAACATGGACTTTCAAAATCGCTTCACGTCCCTGCAAATCTGGCAATTCCACCGGGATTCTACGGTCAAATCTTCCAGGTCTAAGCAATGCTTTATCAAGTGTTTCCGGTCTATTCGTAGCCGCTAAAATAACGACCCCTTTATCGGCATCAAACCCATCCATCTCTGACAAAAGTTGATTTAATGTTTGCTCCCTCTCATCATTGCTATTGATCCCCATCGAATTGCGGCTTTTGCCAATCGCATCGATTTCATCAATAAAAACGATGCACGGCGCTTTTTCTTGTGCCTGTTTGAATAAATCCCTGACTCTGGCAGCTCCCATACCAACAAACATTTCCACAAATTCAGAACCAGATATCGAGAAAAACGGTACTTTGGATTCGCCTGCTAATGCTTTTGCAAGCAATGTTTTCCCCGTACCTGGAGGTCCCACTAATAATACCCCCTTCGGAATTTTAGCACCAATACGTTTATACCTTGTTGGATTATGTAAAAAGTCAACGATTTCTTGCAATGCTTCCTTTGCTTCATCCTGACCGGCTACGTCTTCAAAGGACTTTCCAGTTTCCGCCTTCACGTAAATTTTGGCATTACTTTTCCCAATGCTTAATGTACGATTGCCCCCTCCTACCTTCGTTTGCATTTTCCTAATGAAAATTTGACTGATCCAAATAAAAATAATCAGCGGAAGGATCCAAGTTAATATGAAATTGATGAAAGAGGAATCATCACTTTGAATCGTGGAGGTAAAGGGGACTTTAGCTTTATACAAACGATTCACTAAATCTGGATCATCCATCCGTCCCGTCACAAAAGTAGCTTCTTTGCCTTGGTCATTATTAGCAGTAAAAGCTATTTGATTGGACATGATCTTTACCTCTTTTATATCCCCTTTCTCAATTTTTGTTAAAAATGTCCCATAGTCAACTTCCGTTATTTTTTGTTCCGTAATCATCGGCATTATAAAAGCATTCAGAAGCAAAACAATACCCATCGCAATAAGGAAATAATAAATCATGGGCTTCCGAGAATTTTTTTGTACCTTCATAATTGATTCTCCTTTCAAGCCGTCTTTTTAACCCATATTATAACACTACCAATAGTCTAAACCTCACAAAAAGCTTGTACTTTATGTGAACCCTTTTACAAATCTTGTATCTAAAAAGATAATGAAAAAGTGAAACTTATTTTATTTTTCAACGTAAATACTATAGAATGAAAGATAACCATATAAATAAGAAATGCGGAGGGAACTTTTTAAATGAAAAAATTATTTGCAGCTGTGATTACTGCAGCACTTTTATTTACGCCGATTGGAACAGCTATTTTCCAAGATCAACCTACAACGGTTGACGCCAAAGGGTATAGTTCAGGTAAGAAAGGTTTTAGTCCCAATCACAATACTCAGAAAAACAACAACAATTCCTTTTTCCAAAATAAAAAGACAGATCAAAATACAACAAATAAATCAGCTGTAACTCCCAACACAGCTAAAAAAGGATTTTCATCTGGCGGCTTTATGAAAGGTTTAATGGTTGGTGGTCTTGCAGGTTTACTATTTGGCGGCTTATTCGCTAACATGGGATTTTTAGGTTCAATCCTTGGTTTAATGATTAATGTACTTGCGATTATGGTGTTAATTTCACTGATTCGTAGTATTTTCACTTACTTCAAGAATAAAAAGAAAAAAGAGGATACTAATCCATGGCGGAGCTAGTACTAACGGAGCAGGATATTATCAATGCAACCTGCGTTTATATTTCTCGTAAACGGCAAGTAAAACCAGAAGATGTGGAAGTTGAATTAATGTTTGATGATGACTATGGCTTTTCTGCAGAAGTTTTTGTAAATGACCGCAAGCAAGTACTTACTCACGGAAACTTAATTGAGGCTTTGCGATTATGGCTTGAGGAGTTTTTAAATAAAGATCCATATGCAGGTATTCAATTAGTTCTAGATGACGAAGAAGGCATTATTGCGTTGATTAATTAAGAAGAACCCCGTTTCAGATGAAACGGGGTTCTTCTTATTTTTTCTTCTTTGACATTCTTCCTAACATAAAGGCACCTGCTGTTAAACCCAACACTGTATTTGTTTTCTTGTTAAATACTGTTTTGGCAACAAGGTTTAAGTTTTTAGGTCTTTCAGCAAGACGTCTCATGAAATAGCCATACCAATCCTTTCCAAATGGCACATACGTACAGAAGTTATACCCCTCTTTAGCAAGCTCTAATTGAAGCTCTCTTCTGAAACCATATAACATTTGGAATTCATATTTATCTTTGGAAATATTGTTTTGTTTAATAAACTTTTTTAAATGATTGATAATGTGATGATCGTGTGTGGCGATGGATGTAAACTTTCCATTTAATAGGTGCCACTCTGTAATACGAATAAAGTTTGCATCAATTTCTTTTTTATCTTGGTATGCAAGGTCAGCAGGCTCTTTATAGGCACCTTTTACAATACGTACTCGCATATCTTTATATTTTTCAACAAATTCTTGTGCACGATGGAAATAAGCTTGAATAACCGTACCAACGTTATCAAATTCCATTAAAAGATCGTCAAGAATGTCATAAGCAGGCTGTAAGTGACCTGAATCCTCAATGTCAAAGTTGACAAACATGTTGTAACCGCTTGCCTTTTCTAGAATTTCTTTAAGATTTAAAAGCGCGAAATCATAATCAATATCTAATCCTAATTGTGTTGGTTTTAATGAAATGTGAGCGTCTACATTGTTTTCATGAATAGCCTCGATTACAGCAAGAATATTATTTTTCGCCTCAGTTGCTTCTTCTTTTTGATAAACAAATTCGCCCAAGTTATCTACCGTACAAGAAATACCATGTGCATTTAGCTCTTTAATGCTTTTGATTACTTCAGGAATATTTGTACCCGCTACGACACTTTGTGCCCCCATTTTTAATCCATATTTTTTAGCAGCACTATTTAAAAATTGATTTTGAGAAAGACCAATGAATAAATCTTTTAAAAACATAGCGATTACCCCTCTACCGTAATTTTTTCAAATATACGAACCCCACATTCGACAATTTTCACCATTGCCAGCGAGAGTTTATATCTTCATTTATTATTATATTAAATTTTTTTTGAAATTTCCTTGTACTAAACAACCAAAATATCTGTCATTTTTTGTGGAGAATTCACAACATATTTTTGTCCAATAACAAAGGAAACTATACAACTAGTTTCCTTTGTTAAAACCTATTCAATTAAGCTTCTTCTGGAACATTTTCCTTAATGCTCACCTTTACTTTAACTATTCTTCTGTCATTCATTTCTTCAACAGCAAAAATGATGTTTTTATATTCGATAGCAGGGCGATCCTCTACTCCAGGGATATAGCCGAGCTGCCCGATCATAAATCCGCTTAATGTATCATAATCATGTATAGGAAGATCAACATTTAAAATATCCTCCACTTCGTAAAGACTTGTCGTACCTACCATAATATAATGATACTCATCAATTTCTTCAATTTCAATTACATCCAGCTCAGGTTCATCATATTCATCAAAAATATTTCCGACAATTTCTTCAATTAAATCCTCCATTGTGATGATTCCGTCCGTTCCGCCGTATTCATCAATTACGATTGCCAAATGGACATTGTTTTTTTGCATGTCTCTAAACAGTTGATCGATCTTAATTGATTCTAATACGTAATAGGGTTCCCGTACTAAATCACGAAGATTAAAATTCTCCCTGTCACCATTCTCAATAAATTGGAACAAGTCTTTTACGTGTAAAATACCGACAATATTATCTATTTTTTTATCATAAACAGGAAGTCTTGTATATTTTTCCACATTAGCAACATGTAGCGCTTCTTTCAAAGTCGTTTCAACAGGAATCGCTACGATATTCGTTCTATGGGTCATGATATCAGAGACCGTTTTATTATCAAATTCAAAGATATTATTGATCATTTCTTTTTCTGTCTCGAGAATTGTTCCTTTTTCCTGTCCAACATCCACCATCATTCGAATTTCTTCTTCTGTCACATCTTCCTCATCCGCATTTGGGTCCAGTCCGAGCATTCTTACCATTAAGTTAGTAGACAAAGTTAAGAACTTTACAAACGGTGATGTAATTTTAGATAAGAATGTTAATGGAGTGACAGCAAGAAACGAGATCTGCTCGGCCTTTTGTAATGCAAGCCTTTTCGGGACAAGTTCACCAAAAACTAACGTAAAATAAGAAAGAATTAATGTAATCATGACCGTAGAAAGCGTAGCAAGGGTTGACTTCGGGAGTGGCAATCCTAAATTATAAAGAAATTCCGCAAGCCGTCCGGCAAAACTGCCAGCTGCAAAAGCACTTGCTAAAAATCCAGCAAGTGTAATACCAATCTGTATCGTTGCTAAAAAACGGCTTGGCTCATTTAAAAGAGTTTGAACCATTTTCGCCTTTTTATGTCCACTGTCTGCCATCAACTTTATTTTGTTATCATTCAAGGAAACAAGCGCCATTTCTGACGCTGCAAAAAATGCATTTAAAAGAATCAGTACAATGAGTACCAATATTTCGGTGCCCAAATAATCTACCTCCAGGTAATCTATAATGTAATCAATAATCAATCATACTTTATCAGATTTACGTAAAATTGTATAATTACAACTTCAAAAAGGATCTACTTTTAGTGTTTACTTTTTCAATTTTATCATTCTTATAGGGGTAGCAAAGAAACCTTTGGCAAGGGCACAAATACGCCAAGGCGCATTTGATTACTATTAATATTCACTTTCAATTTTTGTAATCCGATCATATAGCTCTTTATTTACAGGCGTGGGAATACCGTATTTTTTACCCAACCCCAAAACGGTTCCCGCAAATAAATCAACTTCACTGAAACGTCTAGCTTCAACATCCTGCGCCATTGATGGTTTGCCTTCAGGGCTTAATGTACTTAATACATCTAGCCAATACGTAATGTCATCTTCCGTTAAGCTGATCCCTTCTTTTTCAGAGAGCATAGCCACTTCTCTCATAGCTGCAATCATCATCTCTCTTGCAGGTCCGTCCTTTTGAATTTCACCATAATTGCTCTCGTAAACGGCAACTGTTTGATTGACTCCGACATTCAGCATGAATTTCCCCCACAATTTCTCCTTCATATCAGTCAGAACCTCATGGGCAAATTCCGTTTTTTCGAAAAACGCCTGAACTGCTTTTACTTTTCCAGAAATAATTCCCGGTTCCTGGTCACCGAAAACGAGCATTCCCATATTGGCATATGTAAGCTTATTCCCCACTTTAACTGCATCCATGCCTTGGGCGACACAATATAACACTTTGTCCGTTCCATAAGCATCGCCGATTATGCCTTCACTGGAAATACCATTAAGCGCAGAAATTATGATCGTATTTTCACCAACATGATTTTTCACAGCCTTAATGGCATCTTGTAATCCATTAAACTTAACTGTAAAAACAAGCAAATCGGCTGGCTCACAAGCTTCTTCTTGGGAAACATAGTTGAAATCACAGCGTTCATCATTACAATACACACCATCGGTTTGGTATTTTTTGATTCGGTCTTTATCAGCGATAATTCTTAAATCTTCTTTTGCCATTCTTTTCGATAAATGATGACCAAATAAAATTCCCAGTGCACCTAATCCAATAATTGAAACTTTTTTAATTTCCATGGCAACTTCAAATCCTTTCTTTGTAAAGTTATTATAAAAATCTTATCATGAAATGACTAATCATATAAAATAAGTTGATTATATATTTTGATGAAGACATTTTCTCTTTATATAATGGTTTTTCCCAATTATAATTAGGTGTGATTTATATCATGCCAGTTTTTGTTTTCAAAAAACAAAAAATACATAACAAGGAGATTAATTTATGTGGTTTATTTTTGCACTTTTAACAGCATTAGCCTGGGGCGGTGCTGACTTATTTTATAAAAAAGGATCCGATAGCGATGATAAATACAGCCATCTTAAAATCGTAACTATTGTTGGCGTTGTCATGGGAATTCATGCTACAGGGTATATGCTCTTTAAAGGAATTAGTTTCGATCCGTTCGACATGGTAAGATATTTGCCTGTTTCCGGACTATATATTTTATCGATGACAATTGGTTATATTGGTTTACGATATATTGAACTTTCTATTGCTTCCCCAGTACAAAACTCTTCCGGAGCTGTTACTGCAATTTTGTTATTTATCTTTTTCCCACAGGATCTTGGGATTTTCGATGTCGTCGGAATAGTAATTATTACATTCGGTATTATTGGCCTTGCTGTTTTAGAAAAGAAGGCAGAAGCGGGAGCACTGAAATTAAGTGCCGTTCAAATTGATAAAAAATATCAATTCGGTTTTTTGGCGATTACGTTCCCGATTATTTATTGTATAGTGGATGGGCTTGGGACATTTGCTGATGGAATTTATCTTGATGAAATGAAGCTGATTAGTGAAGAAGCCGCTCTTCTTGCTTATGAATACACCTTTTTCATTTGTGCCGTTATTACATTTATATTTTTAAAAGGATTTAAAAAAGTACAATTTAATATTTTTAAAGAACGCGATAAGGGGCTCGCTGCCGTTTTAGAAACAACTGGCCAGTTTTTCTACGTGTTTGCGATGGCGAAAAACGCCATTATTGCGGCACCGCTTATTGCATCTTATAGTATCTTTTCTGTAATATTGTCGCGAATTTTCCTGAAGGAAAGACTTAGCAACAAGCACTATGCCGTGATTATCATTGTTATGTTAGGTATTATCCTCCTGGGAATTGCGGACGAATTATAAAAAAATGTACCGACAAGAGTTAACGCCACTAGTGATAACGCGGTCAACCATGCAGTATGACATTTGTCATCCCTATCACATGACAGCTATGTCTGCACAAACTTCATTTAAGACCTTATTATTATAATTACTAAATCAAAAATGTGGAAAGGGACTAAAATAATGGCAAAGCAGGATCAATTGATAGTAAGAAAGCAAATGGTGCCCTACGAGAATTCAGAAATGAGAAAAAGCATTTTCCAACTATTAAATACAGTTTTACCGTTCATCCTAGTGTGGTTTTTGGCGTACAAAAGCTTGTCCATTTCCTATTTCCTTACTTTAGCACTCACCGTTATTGGTGCGGGTCTATTGACAAGAATTTTTATAATATTTCATGACTGTTGTCACTATTCTTTTTTCAAAAGTCGAAAAGCCAATGATATTATTGGGACTATTACCGGGATAATTACAATTTTTCCATATCGAAAATGGCAGCATGATCATGCTGTTCACCATGCTTCAAGTGGTAATCTTGATAAACGCGGTGTAGGTGATATTTCTTTTCTTACTGTTGATGAGTATTTAAAGTCATCCTTGTGGAGTAAAATCTCTTATCGCCTTTATCGAAATCCATTTATTATGTTAATCCTTGGTCCAATCTATGTTTTTTTACTAAAAAATCGTTTTAACCATCGCGAGGCTAGAGCCAAGGAACGCCTGAACACTTACATTACAAATGTTGCAATTGCGGCAATTGTAACGCTATTTTGCCTGACGATTGGATGGCAAAGCTTCCTCTTAGTACAGGGTCCTATCTTTTTAATTTCAGGAGCTGCTGGGGTTTGGCTTTTTTATGTGCAACATACTTACGAGGATTCCTATTTTGAGCCGAATGAGCATTGGAATTATGTAAAAGCCGCAGTGGAAGGCAGTTCTTTTTACAAACTTCCTAAGGTCTTACAATGGATTACAGGAAACATCGGCTTTCACCATGTTCATCATTTAAGCCCAAAAGTTCCAAATTATCATCTGGAAGAGGCCCATAATAATATTGCAGCCTTACAAAATGCGCCAACCATTACATTATTAACAAGCCTTAGTTGTTTAAAATTCCGCCTTTGGGATGAGCAAAAGAAAAAATTCGTCTCTTTTAAACATCTTAAAACTTTACCGAAGACAAAAATGAATCAGGTTTCGATTCAATCCAAATAAATCCATAAGGTCCTCTTCTACTTTTGTCATAAAGATTTTTTAAGTAGTTGGGGACTTTTGTGATAGGATTATACTAATATCAAATAAGTTTAGGACAAGAGGTTTATTTTATGTTCAAAAGGTATATTACCTTTCACAAAAATCATGGCATGTCACCTTACATATGGACCATTCTATATGTTTTACCATTTTATTATATTTTTCAATTAGATTCCACTACTGAAATGGTTGTTGGCATCCTACTTACGGTCCTGTTTTTTGTCATCTATCAAGTTGCCTTTTATTCTAAAGGATGGCTTGTCTACATTTGGACCATCATTTTAATTGGGATTTCAGGTGTAGCGACTAGTGTTTTTAGTTATATCTATTTTGCATTTTTCCTAGTGCATTTTATTGGAAATATAAAAAAACAATCCGCCTTCCTTACTTTATATATTGTCCATTTAATAAGTACCACCGTTTCTTTTTATGTTAGTATTATGCAGCATGGGCATCTTTTTCTTAAGCAGCTTCCGTTTATTATTATTGTGTGGATTAGTGTCATTCTTCTGCCCTTTAATATTCACAATAAAAATCAAAGGGGTCAGCTGGAAGAAAAACTTCAGGATGCTAATAAAAGATTAGCTGAGTTAAGTAAAATAGAGGAACGGCAAAGAATTGCCCGGGACCTTCATGATACACTCGGCCAGAAACTATCGTTAATCGGCCTTAAAAGTGACCTTGCACGAAAATTAATCAATAAAAATCCCGAGCAGGCTCGAAAAGAGCTAAAGGATGTCCAACAGACTGCAAGGACTGCGCTTAATGAAGTCCGTAAATTAGTATCCTCAATGAGGGTTGTTAGTTTAAAAGATGAGATTGTATTAGTTACCCAAATTTTAAATGCAGCTAAAATTAACTTTGAAGGTGTCAACGATTTTAAGCTGACAACTATGAATTTATTGACCGAAAATATTTTAGGTATGTGTTTAAAAGAAGCAGTAACAAATATTGTTAAACATAGTGGTGCCACCAAATGCTCCATTTCGATTGAACAAACATGGAAAGAAATCATCATGACAGTAAAGGATAATGGCACTTTTAAAGCGCCTTGCGAAACAGAAGTGAACGGGTCCGGATTAGCTGGAATGAAGGAACGTCTGGAATTTGTGAATGGAAGTCTAGAAATTTTAAAAGCCGAGGGGACAACTTTAATTATTCGTGTCCCAAATGATGTAAAACAGGCAGATTAGGAGGTTTAAAGATGATACATATTGTTATTGCTGAGGATCAGCAGCTATTACTTGGAGCTTTCGGATCTTTACTTGAGCTTGAAGACGATATGAAGGTCGTTGGAAAAGCTTCAAATGGGGATGAGGCAATAGCACTTGTTCGTAAATTCCAACCAGATGTTTGTATTATGGATATTGAAATGCCTGGTAAAACAGGACTGGATGCAGCTGAAGAACTTAAGGACTCTGGTTGTAAAATTATTATCTTAACTACCTTTGCGAGAACAGGTTATTTCCAGCGAGCTTTAAAAGCAGGGGTCAATGGTTATTTATTGAAGGACAGCCCCAGCGAAGAATTAGCTAACTCAATCCGCAGGGTTGTCGCAGGTAAACGTGTTTACGCACCTGAGTTAATTGAAGTTGCTTATGGTGAAGGAAACCCGCTGACCGACCGGGAAATCGAAGTCCTTGGTCTAGTGGCCGACGGCAAAAACACAAAGGAAATCGCCGATGAATTAAGCATTAAAGCAGGAACCGTACGCAATTATATCTCAACGATTCTTGATAAACTAGAGGTAAAAAATCGAATAGAAGCAATTAAACAATCAAAAGAAAAGGGCTGGTTTAAATAAGAAAAGCGCAAGCGCCTTGACCATCGCCGTACAAACTGGAGGTTCTTCGACTGAGATAAAGGAAACTTGAATTGCGTAAGCAATTCTTAGTTGACTTATCGTAGGGAGGAGACCTGAAGTTTGCTAGGCGATAGGCGCTGGAGCTAGACAAATAAACTCCAGCCCTTTCTTAGTCATTCTATTTCAAACTACGGTTTAAAAACGCTTTTGTTCTTTCATGTTTAGGATTTTCAAATAATTCCGTTGGATGGGCGGATTCAACAATTTCGCCATTATCCATGAAAACAACGCGGTTTGCTACCTCTTTTGCGAATCCCATTTCATGCGTCACAACGATCATCGTCATATGCTCTTTCGCCAGATCCTTCATGACTTGAAGAACCTCTCCTGTTAATTCCGGGTCTAAAGCGGAAGTTGGCTCGTCAAACAATAGAATATCAGGGTTCATCATTAGCGCCCGGGCGATCGCCACCCTTTGTTTTTGACCGCCGGAAAGTCTCGCCGGATAGGCCCTAGACCAATTTGTTAAACCAATTTTCTCTAATAACTCCGCACTGCTCTTTTGAATATCTTGAACGGATTCTTTTTTTAACAAACGCGGAGCCATTTCTAAATTTTCAATAACCGTTAAATGGGGGAATAAATTAAAATGTTGAAAGACCATTCCCATTTTGGCTGAAATTCTTTTTAGTTCTTGAGGGCTTGAATATTGACCGTCTTTTACTAAATAGTCCCCATCCACACATATGCTTCCGCCGTTAATTTCCTCAAGATGTACAAGACTACGAAGCATTGTACTTTTTCCTGAACCTGAAGGACCAATTACGGCTACCACATCATTTTTATTTACATCAAAAGTAATTTGTTTTAGTACTTCCAAAGTGCCATACGACTTTTTGAGGTTGGATACTTCAATGATTGCCATAGATGCCACCCCTCCCTATTCAAACTTAAACCGTTTTTCAAGCCATTTAAAGAACAATGTTAATAGTAGTGTCATAATTAAATAAATGATACCAGCCACGAAGAATGGAACGATTGTAAAATCACGATTTACTGCAGTCTGAGCAAAGTGCAGCAGTTCCGGTACCGCGACCGCATATAAAAGCGCTGTATCCTTAACAAGTGTCACGGATTCATTTGCTACTGCAGGGAGGGCAATCCGGAACATTTGCGGCATAATAATCCGGGTTGTTGTCTGCCATTTATTCAATCCAAGAACTTGTGCCGCTTCATATTGGCCCTTATCGATAGCAAGTAGACCACCACGGAATATTTCTGCAAAATAGGCAGCATAGTTTAAAATAAAGCCTAAACATGCAGCCACGAACCGATCTAATACTAAATATTCACCAACTACAGGGAGCATGGGAAGTCCGAAGCAAATTAGTAAAAGCTGAAGCAAGAGCGGTGTTCCGCGCATAACGTAAATATAGGTATGGGCCAGCCATGACACCGGCTTGAATCTGCTTTTTACAGCTAATGTTAAACCAAACCCAAGCGGGATTGAAGTAACAATAGCAATAAAAAACAATAGCACTGTCATTTGTGCCCCTTCGAGCATTGGCTTTAGGATTGTGATTAAATAATCTAAAGACATGTGTGTTCCTCCAAAAAAAGGGCAGTCTCAGAGGTACGGTGCCTGGCACTTTCGAGACTACCCTTTTTACTATTTATTAATAAAGTTAATTCCATTATTACTTTAATACTTTATCCTCACCAAACCATTTTGTTGAGATTTCTGCTGCTGTACCATCTTCGTTCATTTCATCAAGTGCTTTTTGAAGTTTCTCTAAAAGCTCTTCATTTCCTTTTTTCACACCGATTCCGTATTCTTCAGGTTCTAGCGTTTCATCAAGTACTTTAAATATACCCTCTTGTTCAGCCATGTAATAATCAATTACAACTTCATCAATAACAACTGCATCCAAACGTCCACTTCTTAAATCATTCAATGCTAGTACATTATCAGCAAACTCGGTCACTGTCTTAATTTTTTCTGCAATTGGGTTTACACTTAATGCATCAGACGCAGATGAAAGTGATTGAAGTCCAACTACTTTACCTTCTAGGTCATTTAATTTTGTAATAGCTGAATCAGCTAAGGTAACAACAACCTGTGCGTTTGCTAAATAAGGCTTTGTGAAAAGAACCTTCTCTTTACGCTCATCAGTTATAGTGTATCCGTTCCAAATTAAGTCAATACGTCCACTGCTAAGCTCAGATTCTTTTGTTTTCCAATCAATTGGCTGGAACTTTGCTTCTAGCCCCATTTTTTCAGCTGCTGCTTTTGCCATGTCAATATCAAAACCAACGATTTCATTTTTCTCATCACGGAATCCCATTGGTGCAAACTTATCATCAATACCGATTACCAATGGTTTGCTTTCTGTTTCAGAAGTGCCTTGAGTTGGAGTCCCCTCTTTCTTATCAGTAGTTGAACCTGAGTTGGAGGAGCAACCTGTAACAAACAAAAATACTGCTGCCATTACTAGAATAATAGAGGCAAAACGCTTCATATTCAGTAAACCACCTTTTTTATTTTTATTTTTTATTATTTCACTTTAGTACACTACCATAGTATAACACTATAATATCATATAAAACAATATCATAAAGGTTATTCAAAAAGAGGAATAGTGGGTAATTATTGGACAATGTGGGTCACGAGTCGGGAACTCTGGCCCATAACACAGTGCATTTTTATCGACAAATAAAAATTATTAATTATAATTATAAGATATGTTAATACACATGGAATTGGATTAAGATTTAGAAATGAGTAAGGAGTGATAACGTAGTGTTTAAATCATTTTATAAGAAAGTCTTTGTGAATTACTGGAATCCTTATGTTGCAGTTGGATTAGCTGGGGTACTTAGTGCTTTATATTTTGCATTGACCGGAACTGTATGGGCAGTAACAGGTGAGTTTACCCGATTCGGTGGCCATTTACTTCAATTTTTCGGTGTCGATATTTCTGATTGGGCTTATTTTAATCTTGTCACCATGAACGGAACAACCTTTACCCGCACCGATGGTTGGATTATCATTGGAATGTTTGCGGGTGCCTTAATTACCGTTTTGCTAGGCAAAAGTTTTAAAATTCGTGTTCCACAACAAAAACGGCGTCTAGTTCAAGCTTTCATTGGTGGACTTATTGCCGGATTTGGTGCACGTTTGGCCTTAGGCTGTAATTTAGCAGCATTTTTCACAGGAATCCCACAGTTTTCTTTCCACTCATGGATTTTCATGGTGACAACTGGCATTGGAACATACTTAGGAGTAAAAGTGATTAATACAACATGGTGGCGTGGAAAGCCCAATCTTCAAAGAAAGAAACCAACTTTAAGTAAAGCCGTACCAAAACAGGTCAAAAATAGTAATATTCAAGTTTATCTTGGGATTGGCATTGCCTTCATTTTTGCTATTATACTAGTTTCATATGTTGCAAATGGTAAAGCGTTATTAGCTACTGCAGCGGTATTTGGAGCTGGATTTGGTATTCTTATAGAAAGAGGGCAAATTTGTTTTACCTCTGCATTTCGTGATTTATGGGTCAGCGGACGTGCCACTATGACCAAAGCATTAGCTGTAGGAATTGGCATAAGTGTAATGCTTACATTTATCTTTCTTCAATCTGGAATGGAAGCTGTTATTAAACCAGCAGCACCAAGTACTTTTATTGGTGGTCTTTTATTTGGACTTGGTATCGTTCTTGCTGGGGGTTGTGAAACCGGTTGGATGTACCGTGCAATGGAAGGTCAGGTTCTCTTTTGGGTTGTCGGTTTTGGGAATATTGTTGGTGCAACAGTACTTGCATACGCCTGGGATCACCTTGGTTTTTACAGCGTTTTAACAGAAGGATGGCCTAAATTGAATTTAATTGAGGTATGGGGACCTTATCAGGCGCTGTTTGGAACAATGGGCTTGCTTGTTGCATGGTTTTTATTATCCAATTGGTGGGAAAAGCATTATCGTTATGGAAAAGGGTTGAAAACCCCCGCCCCAAAAGAAACTTACATTGTCAAACCTGCTATTAAACAATAATTTATATGGAGGGTGAAAAAATATGAACGAAGAAGCAATAGACTTTGTATTAGATATCCGTGGAGAACCTTGACCATACCCAGTCATGTATACGCTGGATGCGTTACAAACAATGAAAACTGGTGAAACACTACAAGTGATCGCTGATTGTCCTCAATCTTTCATCAGTGTGCCCGAGGAAGTTGTTAAGCATGGGTATGAATTGATAACCGAACCGGAAAAACAAGGAACTGATTTATATTTTTATATTCGCGTAACTAAATAGATTTCGTTACGGGGGCGCTCATACGCCCCCCGTAACCCACATTATACATTCTTTATTTTTTTCGTTGACTCATACATTTTGTTGAAACGTTCTTCAACTTTTGCAAAAATAGTGTTTGCAGGATATTTTCCTTTTTCGTTTCGAACATTTCCTGCACTAATTCCCGTTAATATTTCAATACCTTCCGCAATATGGCTGACTGCCCAAATATGGAACTGATCCTGTTTGACTGCTTCAACAACATCATCTTCAAGCATTAAATTTTGAACATTTTGCTTTGGAATGATAACACCTTGTTTGCCTGTTAGGCCTCTCTCTTTACAAATATGGTAAAAGCCCTCGATTTTTTCATTTACGCCACCGATGGATTGGATTTCTCCCCATTGGTTTACTGATCCCGTAACTGCGATGCCTTGATTAATTGGCACATCGGCGAGCGAAGATAACAAGACATACAATTCCGTACTGGAGGCACTATCACCATCAATTGTTGAATACGTTTGTTCAAAGGTGATGCTTGCTGATAATGGAATTGGGCGATTTTTTGCAAATTCACCGGAAAGGAAGCCGGTTAAAATCATCATACCTTTATTATGAATTTGACCACTCAAAGCAGCCTCTCTTTCAATATTCATAATCCCGCTCTTTCCAACAAAGGTTTGAGCCGTAATTTTCGTTGGAATTCCAAATACCGAATCCCTCGTACCTAGAACAGCAAGACCATTAATTTGCCCGATCCGCGAATCATCTGTTTCAACCATAATCGTGCCATTATTAATCATTTCCCGGTACTGTTCTGTTACATGATTGGAGCGAAGTGCTTTCTCGGATAGCGCTTTTCCGACGTGTTGGCCATCAACAATAGATTCATTATCCACCTTTGCCCAATAACTAGATTCAACTAAAACCTTTGTGATTTCGTGAAAATTTGTTGATAGCTTTGATTGTTCATCAACTAAGCGGGAACTGTAATCAATCACCTTTGCAATTGCCCTGCGATGGAATGGGAGCAACCCTTCTTGGTCCACGAATTTTTTCACAAAACGGGCCATTTTCCAGCTGTTTTCTTGATCCTTGTCCATTAGTGTCACAAATTCCACTTTTACTTTGAAAAGCTTATGAAAGTCCTCATCGAATTCTGCTAGAAAATCATAAAGATAATAGGAGCCAATAATAATAACTTTCAGATTCAACGGAATCGGCTCTGGTTTAATTCCACTTGTTGGAATTAAACCATTATCCTCATTTAAATTCTCAATCTGAATACTACCCGTTTGCAGGGCTCTTTTTAGACGAATCCAAGCATTCGGATGTTGCAAGAGTTCTGTAGCTTGGAGGATTAAGTAACCACCATTGGCGAGATGCAGTGCTCCCGGTTTCACTAAGGTGAAGTCTGTGTCCCAACTTCCCAATGAACCATGGTATTCAACCTTTCCGAATAAATTATGGTAGGTTGGATTTGTTTCATAAATGATTGGTGCCCCATTTAAGTTTCTTTGGCTGACAAATAAATTGATCGTGTAGCGACGAAGGTATTGTTCTTTAGACCCCATCAGTGCATTCATAATATTTTGCTGCTCATCTTCTGGCTTGTCCTCGATAAAAAATGAAAAGTGAGTAACGACATCATGAAAATAGGCTTCAAGGTATTCAAGAACTTTTTTATTTTCTTTATAAGTTTCTCTTAATGGTTGAAAAAGCTCCTGAATGGCATTAGCAGCTGTTTCCATCATAAATTGATTTACCTTTTTTCTTAATTGGTCTTCTATTTTTAGGATTTGATAGATGGTTTCATCGATTTTATTCTCAACTAGATTTTCTCTATCCTTAATCATCTTTTTGTTCGTGTCAGCTAGTTGTTCAAACTCTTTTATTTCCACCGGACGGCCAAAAAGGAGCGGGATTGTTTCAATTCCTGTAGGTGTCCGTTCTATTTTGATTTGATTATCAAGTGCATAGGCATCCGTCTGTTCCCAAAGCTCTTCGATTTCATCCCGAAATTCATCTAGTATTCTCCGTTTCTCTTTTTCAAATACTTCACTTGTAAAAGCGGAGCGAATGAGTCGTTCTATATCAATTAATAAAACTTCAATTTCCCGTTGGAATTTTTGACCCATCCCAGCTGGAAAAGAGATTACTAGTGGCATATCTGGATTTTCAAAGTTATAGACGTAGCACCAATCAGTAGGCACTTCTCGTAGCTTCGCAACCTTTTTAACACTATCTAAGGTGTACGTCATCCTGCCAGTACCTGCAGGACCAACAACGAACAAGTTGTAGTCTGATTGTTCTACGGTCAGTCCAAAATTCATTGCCTTTTCAGCACGGTTCTGCCCAATCATTTCATTGGGCAGTTTTTCAAGATCATCTGTTGTCTCAAATGAAAAATTTTCTGATTCAAACTCAGAACGAAGCTTTGATGCAGGTACCCGATGAATTGATAAAACATTTTCGTATTCTTGTATGTTCATATTTAACCCCTCACTTTACCGTTCTTTTCTAAATTCTATCATATATCAAATTCGCCTTGGCGTATTTGCACCCAGATTTTTTGCGTGACAAATCGAAACGCTGGAACCGGACAAAAAAGGCAGATGAATAACATATGTTAACCATCCACCATCGATAATTGTTGCGTATATAATTGTAGCCATTGGCGTTTACGAACTTTCCTAGGAAGGAACTTCCGGATATCATCTTCATTATAGCCGATTACCATTTTTTTATTATCAATAATAATGGGGTTTCGCAATAAGCCCGGATGACTTTCAACTAAATTTAATAATTCCAATAGGGAAAGATCCTCAAAATCTAGTTCAAGATCTTTATAGATTTTTGATCTAGATGCGATAATTTCATCTGTTCCCTCTGATGTTAATGAAAGTACCTCTTGAAGCTCATGGACTGTTAACGGATTTTTAAAAATATTTCTTTCAACATAGGGAATACTATGTTTTTCAAACCATTCTTTCGCCTTTCGAAACGACTCACACGGGGACCCATAAATTGTTACAGTCATCAACAAACATCCCTTCTGTCTTAGATTTTCTTTAATCCTTTTTTCAATAATTCAATTTCAATTAAGTAATTATTCATAGCTTCTTTTTCAGTTAAATTTTGTGCGAATTTTTCAATTAGATTGCGTAATGTGATCGTTATGACTATTTTCATAAGATGAAATAATTCTTTCTCATTGGCAACATTCAAATCATCTCTTTTAATAAGCAAGCTTATTTTTTTAAAATGTTCGATATCGCCGTCTGCATGAAATATTTCATTAAATTTATTCTCAATTTCATGCGTCATATTCAAAAAGACATTTTTTAAAAAATTAATATTTTCACCTTTTGATAATTCTATTACAGTTAAGCGATACAATTCAGTCATCGTCTCAAATAAGTCACCCTCACACTTTTGCAAAGATAAAATAAAATTTTCTTTATTTTTAAGTATTTGTTCCTTTAATAAAAAGAAGTAAGCATCCTCTTTATCCTCGAAATATTGATAAAAACTTCCTCTCGGTATGTTCGCCGCTTTAACAATATTAGAAATCGAGGCATGATATAATGGAACTCTGGAAAACTCTTGTTCAAGTGCTTCAATCAATAATTGTCTTTTGTCATCTGCCAAATTTAAAAAAGTAATTTTGGGCAAAATAATACCTCCTGTTCATTCGGAACTATTTACCCTTTCCGTTAATGGTAACGTACATATGTGTCATAACGATGTCGAAACCTTAAATTATTTTCTTTATTTCTTATTATGACAGTTTGTCACGTCCTTTATACCTCGATTTTAAGTGACACCGTGTCATAAGTCAACAATTAAATGACAATATGTCATTTAATTTTGAGCCACAGGGTCTGGCTTGGGACGGTGGGGCGGATTCTCTGTCCAAGATTCAAATGTGTTATTATGAAACAAAACTCTAATGAAAAGGAACTAAATATATGCAAACAGAGAACAAAACACACCACGGACCACTTTTATCCTTTGAATATGTTGATTTTTCCGGTGAAATCAACCCGCTTACGTTTTGCAATCCGCAAAAGATCATTGTTGCCCGCACAATAAATGAGGTGCTACCGAGCCTGCAATTAGTACAGGATGCCGTAAACAACGGATTCTATGCTGCAGGATTTCTATCCTACGAAAGTGCAGCTGCTTTTGAGAAAGCTTTGAATGTAAATGAAGAACATTCGATGCCGCTTTTATGGTTTGGCCTATTTTCGGAGCCCCAGCATTATTCGTTAAGTAGCTCGGGCACATACAATACTACGAAATGGCAGCCTTCCGTTAGTATGGATGAATACCAGTCTGCGATTTCAGCTATCAAACAATTTATTGCAAGCGGTGATACATATCAAGTCAACTATACAATTCGACTTACCTCTCAATTTCAAGGAGACGATATCGCCTTTTTTGAAAAATTAAGAAGAGCGCAAGCCTCAAATTATTGCGCTTATATCAATACGGGAGAACATAGTATAATTTCTGCTTCACCTGAACTTTTTTTCCATTTAAAAGAAGAACAGATAACGACACGCCCAATGAAGGGTACTGCTAAACGCGGAAATTCCATAACAGAAGATGAAGCAATAGCCAAGTGGCTCTATCATTCAGAAAAAAATCGCGCTGAGAATGTCATGATTGTCGATTTACTTCGCAATGACTTAGGAATGATTGCCGAAACCGGTTCGGTTCATGTTTCAAAACTTTTTGAAATAGAACGATACCCAACCGTTCATCAGATGACATCAACTATAACTGCAAAAGTATCTGAAAATACCACACTCGTCGACATCTTTAAAGCACTTTTCCCATGCGGTTCCATCACTGGGGCACCAAAAATCCGGACAATGGAGATAATTAACGACCTAGAATCAACCCCACGCGAAGTATATTGCGGAGCTATCGGCTTTATAACACCACAAAAAGAAGCAATCTTTAATGTACCGATTAGAACGGTCGTCATCGACCAGCACTCGGGTCAGGCAACCTACGGGGTTGGCGGTGGTGTCACATGGGATTCAACTATGGAAGGAGAGTATAATGAAATACTTGAGAAAGCAAGATTCCTTGAGGAGGAGCGCCCAGAGTTCCAACTGCTTGAAAGTTTATTATTAAAAGACGGAGAATATTTCTTATTAGAGGAACACCTCAAGCGTTTGCAAAACTCGGCTCAATACTTTAGTCGATTTCCCTTTAATCGAGACGTCATTCATAAAGCACTGCAAGACTTTGCTAAAGAAAATAAGATGGGAAGATTGAAGGTGCGTCTCCTCTTATCAATAAGTGGAAAGGTAACTATTGAAGCTAGCCCAATTACCCAACTAGAAGAACCACTGAAGGTAAAACTAGCAGACGAACCTATCACAAAAGATAATCCATTCTTATATCATAAAACGACATATAGAGATGTATATACTCAATTCCAAAAGAAATCCCCAGATGTCTTCGATGTACTTCTTTGGAATGAATCAGAAGAATTAACGGAATTTACAAACGGGAATGTTGTCCTTGAGATAGATGGTCAACTGTGGACGCCAACGATTGCTAGTGGCTTATTAGCCGGTACTTTTCGGGAATCATTAATCAATAAAGGGAAAATCAAGGAAAGAAGAGTAACTATGTCTGACTTGAAGAAAAGCACCAAGGTTTGGTTTATAAATAGTGTGCGCAAATGGGTCGAAGTCGATTTCATTTAGGACGGGACACAAGGTCGAGCTCTCCATCCCTAAGATGAGCATCTCCAACTGGATCGCAATGGAGAAAATCATGATGTTTACGCAAGCGGGGCAGATTACTGTCCCGCTTATTTAGCTTTATGAATCTTTAAAAGTTTGCCTTTTACTGTTGTTGTCTTCATAGCACGTAAAACGAGTGGACCTTTTCCATTTAATATTTCAACAAAGGTTTCATTTTCGTGAATCGTGATTATACCAATGTCACCCGCTGTAACACCGTCAATTTTTGCAATGGTGCCTACAAAATCCACGGCCCGAAGCCTCTTTTTCTTGCCACCATTAAAATATAACCTCATGATGTTTTGGTTTAATTTTGCACTTTTATCTTCTTTTAGTGTAGGTCTTTCGGTAATCTTGGCCTTAAAAGCCGACATTGCCTGCTGGACTCTTTCCTCAGAAGGAGGATTAATTCTATGAATTTCAAATCCTAAGTATTTTTCAATCTCAGTTAAATACTTTTCTTCATGAGGTTTCATAAATGTTATCGCTTTTCCGGTTTTACCAGCACGCCCTGTTCTCCCAGTGCGGTGAACATAGTTTTCTTTTTCATGGGGCATGTCATAATTGATGATCAATGTAATATCCTCAATGTCAATCCCTCTTCCCGCGACGTTTGTAGCAACTAAAAAACGAAACCTGCCTCTTTTAAAATCATTCATAACTGCAAACCGGTCGTCTTGATTCAGGCCTCCATGTAATTTTTCACATGGGAGTTTTGATTGATTCAGTTGCTTGTGAACATGATTCACTTCTTCTTGGGTTCCACAAAAAATAATACAACTGTCTGGGTTTTCAATAGTAATTACAGCTTTGAGAAGGGGGAGTTTTTCTTCCCGCCCTACTACTAAAAGTGAATGTTCAATTTTATCTGTAGTTACCCCGTTATCCTGAATATTAATCTTAAATGGATCTTTCATATATTTACGGCAGAGATTCTCGATATCAGCAGGCAAGGTCGCTGAAAAAACACAAGTCATTCGCTCTGTCGGCAGTTTCCTAATGATCGCTTCAACTTGATCAATGAATCCCATGTTTAGCATCTCGTCTGCCTCATCAATAATTAAAAATTTAAGTTGTTCTACCACAAGTGTCCCTTTTTCAATATGATCTAGCACCCGCCCAGGGGTCCCAACTACTACATGAGCCTTTTGCTTTAGCTCTAATTTCTGCTTTGCAAACGACTGCTTCCCATATACGGCAACTGCTTTGATCCGTTTAAATCGACCAATATTCGTTACATCCTCTTTCACTTGAGCAGCAAGTTCGCGGGTTGGCGTAAGGATTAATGCTTGAGGCTTGTTTTCCTCCCACGCTACCATCTCGCAAAGCGGTATACCGAAAGAGGCTGTTTTCCCGCTTCCCGTTTGGGATTTTACAATTAGGTCCCTTTTTGCTAACGCAAGTGGGATTACCTCTGTTTGAACTTCAGTCGGGTTTTTATAATTCAAGCTTTCGAGTGCGCTTATTATTTCTTCACTTAATTGATAGTCCTTAAAGCTTTTTTTAGTCTTCATTATTTATGGACCCCTATTCGTTAGTGTTCCTTCTCTTGAATAAAGGTAATCTATTTTATCAGCAAAAACAAGGCATGAAAAAAGAGAAGATGACTTCGCTCATCTACTCTGCCCTTAGATTAACCCTCTTCATTTATAATGACACTTTTGCCTCTCTTTTTTAAAATCATTGGAATTACCATCCACAATACCGCTACGATTAGGAAGCTTAATGACAATGGTTTCTGTAAAAAGATCATGAACTCCCCGTTTGAAATTGTTAATGCACGACGCATATTGTTTTCAATCATCGGACCTAGTACTAGTCCTAATACAAGCGGTGCAACTGGAAAGTCATTTTTCGTTAAATAATAACCAGCTAACCCGCAATCAATGAGTAGGAATAGATCAAATGTGGTGAATTGGACTGCGTACTTGGTGTAATTGGCGCAAGAATGGCAGGAACAGGGACATTTGAAAATGGAACAGAAATTCTTTCTGCTGTTGCAACCCTATTACTAGGTCAAAATGAAACAATGTTACTTGGCTTGATTTTTACACTTGCTTATTTTACGACAGTTGTCGGGTTAACAACAGCATGTGACCATTATTTTTCAAAGTTAATTCCGAAAGCTACTTATAAAACAGTTGTATTAGTTGTAACATTAATTGGGACAGGCGTTGGTTTAGTATTAGACAAAGTTGGAACGAAAGCTCGGGTAGTGGAGTAGATGAGCTAGAGGAGAAAGCTTCGTAAGTGGGACACGAGGGGCTCTTGGTGGGACACGGGGTTGGGTTCTTTGGCTAACGAACCCACCAATCGGATTGAGGACAGACTTCAAGATTAGAGACACTATCGTGTCTTCAATACTTACTTTTGAGGACAGAAATCTGATTCAAGGGCTCGCATTTGTCCTCAATACCCGCTTTTGAGGACAGAAATAAGATTCACGACCTCAAACTTGTCCACAATCATCACTTTTGAGGACAGAAATAAGATTCATGACATCAAACTTGTCCGCAAAATGTGTTCAAAAAGAGGTTGGCCGCTAACAAAAGCGGCCAACCTCTTTTTAAAATGGAAAAATTTTAGGAATTGCCAGCATCATTACGATAAACATGACAATTTGCATCGGAATGCCGATTTTCACAAAGTCACTGAATTTATAGCCACCTGCTGTCATGACCAATGCATTCGTTGGTGATGCGACAGGTGTGGCGAAAGCCATGCTTGCTGCAACTGCAACCGCAATTAAAAACGGATATGGGCTAACCCCGATACCGAGTGCAGCATTCATCGCTATTGGCGCAAACAAAACGGCCGTTGCCGTATTGCTTATAAATTGTCCGAATACCATTGTGACTAAATAAATGCCTATTAAAACACCGGTCGGTCCATAATCACCAAGCAAACGAATAATCCCTTCAGACAGATACACCATTCCGCCTGTTTTTTCCAAGGCTGTCGCCAAAGGCAGCATACACGCAATTAAGACAATACTTTCCCAGTTTAATTGACCATAAGCGTCGTCCATATTCCGCAAACATCCAGTAAGGATCATTAACACAGCACCAATTAACACTGAAATAACTGGCGGAAATACTTCGAAGATCATTAAAACAACCATGAAAAGCAGAATACTTCCGGCTATTGGCGCTTTTCCACTAGCGGAAGCCATACTTGCATGCACCTTCGGCTGACCAACAACTACGACATCTTTTGTTTCTTTAGAAAGTAAGTCAATTTCGTCCCATGACCCTTGCACTAAAAGGGCATCCCCAAAACGAAGATGGACATTCGACATTTCTTTTAAAATAAATGTTCCTTTCCGATTAATGCCAATGATATTTAGATTATATTTTTCCCTAAAGTTAATTTCACGAATCGTTTTATTAATTAATTTTGAATAAGGAGTTAAAAGAACCTCTGCAACACCAAGTTGACTTGATACAAGCTGATTACTTTCCAGTTCTTCTGTTTCTAATACAAGTTGATAATCGTTCACTAATTTTTCAACCTGTGCACGAGATCCTTGAATGTAAAGAATATCCTTGGCATGGATTACACTTGCCGGACCAGCCATCTCTTGATATGTGATCGGCAAAAGACTCCTGCCTTCCCCGGCTTTGCGGTCAATTTTCAAAATACATAACTGGTATTGTGCCGGAATTTTCAGATCAGATAACAGCTTATCAACCATCGGAGACCCTTCCGTAACTTGAACTCGATGGAGAATCCCTTCTAAATGATAGTTTTGAATAAGATCCTTTGGGGACAATTGATTATTTTCGACTTGCTTTTTGTTTTGCCCATTTGGCAGCAATATATTTCTTACTAAAAAAAGATAAATAATCCCTGTTGTCGCTGCAATAATGCCAATTGGGGTTATATCAAAAAACTTCAAACGTTCAAAGCCATGCTCCGCTAGTGTTTGACTAATAATCAAATTAGGTGGAGAAGCGATTAGTGTCATTAGCCCCGACAGGCTGGCCGCATAAGAAAGCGGAATTAGAAACTTTGAAACATCTTTTTTAATACTTATTGCGATGCTGATAACGACCGGCAGCATAATCGCAACAGTTCCGGTATTACTCATAAAGGACCCAACAAAAATCACTATTAACAATAGTAAAATAAATAATTTTTTCTCACTGTTACCGGACCAATGTAAAAGTAGATTACCAGCCTTTTGTGCAAGACCCGTACGAAGAATACCTGCTCCGACAACAAATAAACCGGCAATCATGATAACAACTGAGTTCGAAAACCCAGCCAAGGCCTCTGACGGTTCCAATATTCCCGTCAACACCAAAGCTAATAATGCTAATAAACTGACAAAATCAGCACGAATCCGATTGCTCATAAATAGGACAATCGTAATCCCTAGAATCAAAAATGTTATAATAAGCTGCATTGATACAATTTTCCTCCAAGTATTTTAGGGTGAAACCCAGCACCCAGAACTTGCATGGTTTCTTACCCTCTTACCATTGTATGGAATTCATTAGATTTAATCCATCCTATTTACAATAAATCATAATATAGCCATTTCTTTTCAAATGATAGTACAATAGATAATTGGTGATTCATTAGGCTCTGATATAAAAGAAGCCGAGCTTGCTGGACCTGACTCCTGTTGGTTTAGCCCCGAAAAGAATCCGAATAATACTACTATTATCCCAACCTATGAAATTAGAAAGCTTAATGAATTGTACAATATATTAAAATAGGAAGCAGAAGAACCGTCCCCCTGCTTCAAAAACAAACAGTCCACTCAAGTCCGAGTGAACTGTCTGACCTTCTTCTTAATCAACTTGTATTAATTCACTTTGAAAGGGCTTTCCAAATACAATTATTTAAAACTTATCTTTTCCTGGCGTAATGCGGATTTTTGCCAATTTACCTGTTGTTGCTCTTTCATGTGTGACTTAATCATTTTAATAACTCGCTTATTTAATTTCTTTTTTGTCATTTTCTCTCCTCCATTTTCATCTATGGGATTTTGTTAATTGACCTACTTGCTTTCTGTTACGAATAACCTCTAAAGAACATTCTTCACAAACAACCAAACTCCATTCCTCCTCTAAAAATTTCCGTCGGGAGTATTCGATACTGGCTTGCTTAACTTATACAGTTTTGTCTCTAAAGTTTTGTGTCAACATCATTCAACGATAACGACTTGCTATTACGTACAATGTGCAATTTGGAAACTAACCCATAGATAAAAAAGAAGAAGGTATTAGTGAAATTATATTAAATTAATTGAATTTTCACAATACAATTTTCGCAAAATAAAGGTGGTAATTTTCCACTTTCACTAAATTTTCAAAAAGTGTTCCCTTGAGCACAAAAATTTAGTAATTATAAAGACTATGTTAGAATGGGAAAAATCAGAGTTACAAGGAGGACTGAGTTTTTATGCCATTAAATCAGTGGTTTTCAAAAGGGATGACTTTTACTGAGTACGTGAATTACATGCAAGTAAATCGGCCTGAATTAGAGGGAGTTTATAAGGAATTAGAACTGAACCACGAAGATGTTCAGTATTTCTCAGGGTTAAAAAATAAGAACCTGCGAATGATGACCCTTACTGCGGATTGGTGTGGTGATGCAGCACTATGTGTACCTGTTGTACAAAGAATAGCCGAAATTGCATTGATCAAAACGAGATTCCTTATTCGTGATGAACATCTGGAACTAATGGATCAATATTTAACAAATGGGACATCACGCTCTATTCCAATTTTTATTTTTATTGATGAAAGAGGGGAAGAAAAGGCTGTATGGGGGCCAAGGTCACCCGAGGTCCAACAATTGGTGTCTGACAAAAAAGCTGAGCTCCCTCTACAGGATGCCCCAGATTTTCTTGATAAACAAAAAGCAATGTTTGCATCATTCAAAAAGGCAGTAACAACTGAACCCAAGTATTGGCAATCAGTTGTTCGGGATGTACGGAAAAGATTTGAAGCTTATTAAAAATACGGAAAGAAAAAAATAACGTGCAAATTCAACCACGAATCGGCACGTTATTACGTGAATTATTTACTACCTTTTCTCCCTGAACCGATCTGGAAGAACTCCCTGGCTCGGATTTATTTTAACGTACGTTTTAAGAATTCCTTTGTCCGCTCTTGTTTTGGTTTGTTAAAAATTTGTTCTGGAGGTCCTTCCTCGGCAATGACCCCTTTATCCATAAAGACGACGCGGTCAGATACTTCTCGTGCAAATTCCATTTCATGGGTCACAATTAACATTGTAAGGCCTGATTCTGCAAGCTCCTTCATAATCTTCAGAACCTCACCAACCATTTCTGGATCCAAGGCCGATGTAGGTTCATCAAAAAGAATCACATCTGGCTCCATTGAAAGCGCTCTGGCAATGGCAACACGTTGCTTTTGCCCACCAGATAATTGCTTAGGTTTGGCATTCACATATTGATCCATGCCAACAATCTTTAAATACTTCATGGCGACCTTTTCCGCTTCTTCCTTTGATCGACCCAACACTTTTACCTGCCCAACAACACAATTGTTTAAAACGTTGTGATTATTAAATAAATTAAATTGTTGGAATACCATGCCCAGCTTTTGACGATAAGCAGGAATATCATGCCTGTCGTCTAAAATATTTTCACCACGATAAATGATTTGGCCGCCGCTCGGCTTTTCTAATAGATTTACACAACGAAGCAGTGTTGATTTACCCGAACCAGAGGAACCGATAATACATACTACTTCACCTTTATTAACTGAAAAATCGATGTCTTTTAATACTTCATGGGCTCCAAAGGATTTACTTAAATGTTGAATATCAATGATCTTTTCCACCTTTTCTACTCCTTTGCCAGCTTATTTATTACCATCATATTTGTCTGTTCTGCGAATGGCATCTTCCACAGTTTCAACTTGCATTTGATTGCCTGGCACCATCATATAGCTATCAGGACCCTCAAGCTTTCTTTCAATAAAACGCAGAATTCTAGTAACTGTAAACGTCATGATAAAATATAGAATACATGCCACAAAGAACGACTCAAAATAGTGGAAGTTGTTCCCTGCAATTGATTTTGTTGCAAAGAATAATTCTGATACTGAAATAACGTTTAATACCGAGGTATCTTTAATATTGATAACAAACTCATTACCTGTTGCCGGCAGGATGTTGCGAATAACCTGCGGTAACACAACATGTAGCATCGTTTGAATATGGTTCATACCAATGGCTTGAGCAGCCTCAAACTGTCCTTTATCAATCGATACAATACCGCCGCGAACAATTTCCGACATATAGGCACCAGTGTTGATAGAAACGATAAAAATAGCGGCAACTATACGGTCCACGTCAATCCCTAAGGCTAAAGCGGATCCATAGTATATTACCATTGCTTGTACAATCATTGGTGTTCCTCTGAAAAATTCGATATAAATAGAAAGTATGGCATTAATAATTTTTAATAAAATTTTCTTTGGGCCACGGTCCGCCATTGGAATCGTCCGGATTACACCTATCAATAAGCCTATGATGGAGCCTATAATCGTACCAATAATCGAAATGTATAGTGTTACCCCAGCCCCGCGAAGAAACATGGGCCAGTTTTCTGTTATTATTTTTACAACCCATTCTAAGGTCATACTTCCCCTCCATCCCAGTCATGACAAAAGGCTGTCTCAAGCACTTCGTACAATTGTGCAAATTATCCGGCACCACTTATGATAGCTAGACAATTTTGAGACAACCTCTTTCAAAACCTTTATTGTGCTGCAGGTTGATTTTTAATAGCAGCATCCATAATATTAATACGTTCTTCTTCCGAGATACCCGCTAAAATTTCATTAATTTTTGAAGTTAATTCGCTTCCTTTTGCAAGACCAACTGCGATTGCTGTGTCATCGTCATCTGCTTCAAATCCGTCTGTGAATTCCACGAAGGAGAATTTTTCATTAGCAGATGAAGCACTAACAGCCTCCGGACGTTCTGTAACATAACCATCGATAATTCCCGATTCAAGAGCAACCCTCATTGCCGGGAAGTTATCCATTGCAGGCTGTTTTTTCACATTTTTAATTTGGTCAATAACTGAATAGTGGAACGTATTTAATTGCGCTGTTACTTTAGCACCATTAAAGTCTTGGATAGAAGTAGCGCTTTCATACTTCCCGCCTTTTTTAACAACCATTACTAAATCTGATTTATAATAGTTATCTGAGAAGTCGATTGTTTCTTTACGTTTAGCCGTTGGTGACATACCTGCAATAATGGCATCGACTTTTCCTGAAATTAAAGCTGGCACAAGTCCGTCCCATTCAGTTTTAACAATCACTAATTCTTTTCCTAAACCTTCAGCTAGTTTCTTTGCAATTTCCACATCATACCCGCCTGCAAACTCTGCAGCACCATCTATCGAAACGGCACCATTAGCTTCATCCATTTGAGTCCAGTTAAACGGCGCATACCCTGCTTCAAGTCCTACCTTAAAAGTCCCGCCATTTGCAGCTGATGAATCTAGAGCCCCTGTATTTTCTTTTTCAGTTGCTTTATCACCTGTCCCACAGCCAGCTAAAAGAAGCATGGCTGATAGTGAAATGGCAAAAAATAATGATAATTTTTTTCTCATATCTTTCCCTCCTGTTAAATATTTAAATTTTCTATTATTAGTATACTAGATTGTTGCTACAAATAGGTACCTTAAAACTGCAAAAATTAAAAACGACCCGAGATCAACTCAGGTCGTATATATGCAGGTTACCCAAATCCCTCTCTGTTTCCCAATGAGATAGCACACCTCAATAAACTATCGCGCCTTTACCCCACTGATTGAAAAGTGAGGTTATTATTCAATTGATTTATATTATATTTATATACTATTCATTCTAAACTGTCAAATCATAATACTACTTTCCATTATTAAGCTGCATTTTTGATAGAAGCATAGTATTGCTCTTTCTTCGTATTGTCAAAACGACCTTCCCATTTTGACATAACAATTGCAGCAAGAGAGTTACCACATACGTTTACAACTGTACGTGCCATATCAAGAAGTCTGTCAACACCAGCAATGAAAGCGAGTCCTTCTATCGGAATTCCAACTGTTCCTAGTGTTGCTAAAAGTACTACGAATGATACACCCGGTACACCAGCAATACCTTTAGATGTAACCATTAATACTAATATTAATGTAATTTGTTCACTGATGCTAAGATTGATACCATACATTTGCGCGATAAAAATAGCGGCAAGAGCCTGATATAATGTTGAACCATCAAGGTTAAAGGAATATCCAGTTGGGACAACAAAAGAAACAATATCTTTTGGACAACCGAACTTTTCCATTTTTTCTATGATCTTCGGTAACACCGTTTCAGAACTTGATGTGGAATATGCCAAAATTAGTTCTTCTTTTAACACTTTGAAAACATGGAATATATTAATACCAACTAGTTTAGCTATACCACCTAACACCACTAAAATAAAGAATGCCATTGTTAAGTAAACAAGGATCATCAACTTTCCAAGTGGAACTAAAGATGCTAAACCAAATTTAGAAACGGTAACACCAATTAAACCGAATACACCAAATGGAGCAAATTTCATAACAAAGTTTGTTACCCAGAACATCGCATCTGCTACACCCTCGAAGAATGCAAGCACTGGTTTTCCTTTTTCGCCAATCGCTGCTACCCCTAATCCGAATACTACCGAGAAGAAGATAATTGACAGCATATTGCCATTTGCCATTGCCGATACAACGTTTGTTGGAACTATGCTTACAATAATGTCAAAAATACCATGACCTTGACCTGAAACTTGTTCAGTTGTTTCAACATAGCTGCCTATATCTGTTTTTGTAAGTTCAGACATATCAATGCCTACTCCAGGTTGGAAAATATTCGCGGATAATAAACCAACTATAATCGCAATTGTTGTAACTATTTCAAAATAAATTAGTGTTTTACCGCCGAGTTTGCCCAACTGTTTAAGGTCGCCAGTTCCTGCTACCCCAATAATTAGTGTAGAAACGATGATTGGAACTACGATCATTTTAATCATATTTAGGAAGATGGTTCCTAGTGGCTTCAAGTAAGTATCAATCGCTGGGTTTCCATAAAAGATTGCACCTACGATAATACCTAGAATTAAACCTACCAATATTTGATAAGCAAGAGGAAAGCTAAACTTTTTCTTCATTAACAAGTCACCCCTTTTTTGTATGGAAAACGCTTACTACATAATTGAGTTCGTTTACATACTCATTCTATGGGTAACCTATCAAATCCGACCTAATCCGACATAATAAGCTAAAAATTTCCCTTTCTTATTTTTAATTCTGACTGACTTTTTTCATGGTTTCCACATACAATACTTGAAGAAACTTACGGATGTTAATTTTGTATTTCACCTGTTCATTTCTGCCTTCTTCAATCATAATCATATGGTTTCTTACTTCCTGAAAGTCGAAATACCGGGGTGCATAATACTCAAACTCAGGATTAGTATAATCAATAGCCCCTAATGAAGCTAAATTATTGATCGCAACTTGGATTGTTCTTCTTATGCGCTGTTCAATTGCTTTGCTTTCTTTTGCTATGTCTACATTATCAGTTTCGCCTTTCATTGCAATTGCTTCATATAAATCCTTCAGTGGCGGTAATTGGGCTGTCTTTTCAGTTTGGTTCATCAAAAATTCAATGATGGCAATGATATCATCACTGCCGGCTTCACCAATAACCCCCATATCATTTAATATTGAAAGTACCGTGTCCTTTACAGTAATCTTTCTTTTCATTGTACCGAGTCCAATTTTTGTGAGGGATTCCCGGATTGCTTGAAGGGAATCTTTTAGTTTATATTGCTCTGCCGTTCTTTTTAATATACTTTGGACCTCAACACGATTAATCGGTTTATTTATAAAAAACTCGACCCCTTTTTCATACGCTTCTGCCACCATTTCTTTGTTGACAACTTGGGAGATCATAATGAATTGCCCTTCAAATCCCTCTTTTTTCAAGTATTCAATTGTTTCAATTCCGTCGAACTCCGGCATTAGAAAGTCAATCAAAACTACATCAGGATGCATCGTAATAATTGATTTAAGACCTTTCGACCCACTTTCAGCCTCTCCAATTACAACCCCAAGCTCTCCTTCTGTAATAATATTCTTCAACATCATTCTACTAGCTCTATCGTCATCTACAATAAAATACCGCAGTTTTAAACACTCACTTTCGCAAAATAGTAGTTGGAATTTTAATTTTAAAAATAGTTCCGTTTTCAGAAGTATCTACTTCTACTTGGCCTTGAAGAGTATGAACAATCTCTTGTACATGGGAAAGCCCAATCCCTGTGGCAGCCACACCACGGTCATTGAATTTTGTTGTATAGCCCGGTTCAAAAATAGTCGGGAGATCTGCTTTTGGAATCCCAGGTCCAGAATCGGCAATCACAAAAAACGTACTTTCCTGCTCATCATATATTTTCAAATCGATTTCACCTTTTTCATGAATCGCTTCAACGGCATTGGCCGTAATATTATTTAATAAAGCAAGAAGAGGAATTAATTGATCGGTTTGATAATTACTTGAGATAGTTCCATTTAAAACTATTTTCTTCTGTAAAAGCTCACTATATTTTTCATTGGCACTTATAACAAGATTCATCAGATCAGATAGCGAGACAGTGTTATCCATTTTCTGTTCTCCTATTTTTGTAAGTCCGGCTAATATTCGCTGGGAGTCTTTTTTGACCTCATGGATTTCTTGAGCAATATGTAATGCTTGTGCACTTAATTGTTTTAAATTTTCCTGTTTTAACTTCCGATAAAGATCATGGCTCTCAGCCGTTATTTTTTCAATATGGTTCATTGATTTTTGTAAGTATAAGGTTTCACCATATAAATCTGAGCCGACCTTTAACAGCTCCTCTACTCTTTTTTTCTGTTCGGAAACAGTGATGGACCCATATAATCCTACTACAAAGTAGCTTCTAAGTAACGCAACGCCGCTTAATAGTGCAAAATCCTTTAACTCTATACTCGGTTGATCCAATAATAGATGCCTTACGAAATGTTCAGTCCCATTTGCAATGACCTCAAATACGGATGCCCATGCACCTAATATCAAGGGAAATGTTTTATACTTTTCGATTTTAATTATATGCAAACCAAGGGCATAGATAAAATAGAATAAAAAGGCCGCGACATGCTTTAAAAGGCTTTTTGAAAACAAAACTTCATAAAGGATAAAATCCTCAATCATCCGAAAACATACGACTGTGATCCCTGTTACTACACCAATACGGATTAGTGAAACCGCAGGAGGTCTAACTAGTATAAGAAGAAAAAAGATAATACTTCCCAACCCAAAACGAAAAGCGTCCCCTTCATAAGGGACGAGTCTAAATTCACCGGCAAACGTCGTCAGCAAGGCCGTAAGCAAAACATAAAATCGATTAGCTTGATTCTGATTGTTGCCAAAAAGCTTATTTGTAATAAACATCGATATCTCCTGTCAACGTCTTCCCATTTGTTCCTATAATAAATATTATATATTTTTTGTTTAAAACACCATGATTTTCATTACATTAAGCGGATACGTCTACTTAAAAAGGTCAGCAATCAGACCAACGATAAATATAACAATAAACGCTCCCACTAGTGCCGGAATCAACGATACCCCAAAAACCATCGGGCCCCACGGTCCAAAAATAACTGAGCCTATCCATTCACCACTAAAGCCAGCTATTATTAATCCTGCCCAACTTCCTGGCATACTAAATGGGGATAATTTATCAGCCACGGCCGCTATTATTACAACAATAATAGCTGTGAGTAAAAATGAAACAACACCCATTTTAAAAAACTCCTTTTTACTATCATATGCAAGCCCTTTATTGTATGTTCAAGGGTGGAAATGAAAATAAAAAAGAGGCTATCCAATAGTCGACGACCTCAACTTATTGGTTAGCCTCTTCTCTTATTTATTAGCACAAAGTACTCCACATTCTGCTACTGTCCGCAGTTGAACTTTTTTCGATGATTGAGTATGCCGCATTAGTAATTGCTTGTGCAAGTGTTTCTCCCGTACCCGTTGCATCATTAAAGCTTACCTCAGATGTTCCGTTTGTTTTGTAAGTAAATCCGAACTTTTGTAGTTTGTCTACGATTAACAATGCATGATCAAGGTTTTTTTCAGGCTGGAATTCTGAATCATGGATGAACGTACGACTTTCATGATCATACCATCTATCCCATCTATTTAATTTCCAACCAAAGATTCTCCGAGCAATCGCATCAATTTTATTCATTTCCGATTTCCCCTTTTCACAAAATTTTTAATGTTTTATTTGAAATTTTGTTGTTATATAACAAATTATTTTATTTATTTAAATTATATAACAGCAGCAAAACAATTGCTACAACTAATTTAAAAATTTTTTGAAAACGGGGCGCAGGGTCTGACTCCGTGTCCCACTTTTATTTGTTTCCAAACAATAAATCTACTATCTTTTCGTCGGCTTTTCTATTCTTGCCCTTATATGGATAGCAATGAATATGAATGGCTGGATTGAAGTTAATTTCAATGATCCCGTAATTTGTTGATTTTGCTTCCTCATTTATATTGTCAATGACCATGTCTACACCACAAAATACTGCCCCTGCTGCTTTTGCGGAACGGATTGCAATTTTTTTATATGATTCGGGAATTTCATCGGTAAAATCAATACTGTCTCCGCCTGTACTAATATTAGAATTTTCCCGTAAATAAACAATTTCTCCTTGCGTTGGAATATAAGTACGGTTTTTCTTTTGGTTTTTCAAAAACATTTCTTCTACTTCACCTAATTGAATGAATTCAAGAGGTGTTTTATAGCCACGGCTACGCAGTGGGTCCTTATTCTTTTCGGTGACAAGCTGTTCTATTGTTTGGATGCCATCTCCAGCAACATTTGCCGGTACGCGGTGGAGTACGCCCACCACTTCATCACCCATCACTAAAAAACGGTATTCCTTCCCGGTCAAAAATTCTTCCAAAAGAACAGTTTGATCATGTTCAAAAGCCATTTCAAATGCTCTATAATAATCGTCTTTAGAGTAATCTGTAGTAAAAATTGTAATTCCTAGACCAAAATTAGTTGACTTTGGTTTAATCACAATCGGTTTTCCTTGATAGACCTCAAAATCATTCAAGGCCTCTTTAAGATGATTATATGCATTTCCTTTGGGAACCCTTACTCCGTGCCGCCCCAACACTTTTTTAGTTACAATTTTATTCTCCATTATTAAAAAGGTAATATAGGAATCAAGGGATGTCTTCGTTGCCTGCTTGACGTATTCGTGGTGTTCACCTTTTTTTAATAAAATAAAATTATCTTCACGGTCTAAAATCTCAAACTGAATTCCTCTTTTTATGGCAGCTTTTAATAATAATTGTGTGGACAATTCTAAATCCTCATAGCCAAAGAATTTGTATCCACTTTTTGCACTTTCCTCCGCATATTTCTTTGCTTTTTCCAAGTGATACATTAGATAGGTTGAATTTTTGATTTCAGATTTTAACTGTTCAGCAAAGCTTAGGTCAGGATTTACTAATACCCTTTGTTTTTGTTCCAGCAACCTTGCATAAGTTTCGTCATTTACGGTCAGCTGCTGTATCATTACCCCCATATTTTCAATGATTTCTAAACCTGATTTTTGCAAGGTTGTTTCGTACTCATCTGATCTATACTGCCTTGCTGTAATCCCCTCCAGAGTTAAAATATCTTGGTTTAATTGAGCAAGTCGTTGTTCTTCTTCACCAAAGGGTTCGTCCTTAATCAGAAACATAGTAATAAGGAATAAATGATTAAACGTCATTGTCTCTTTACTAATGCCGATTTTATCAAATGGATTAAGGTCCGTTGTCCGTAATTCTAAATAATCGATTCCGTTTTCAAGCAATGCTTGGAGTTGGTCTTGACCTTTAGCCGATTTTAACCTCACACAGCTATAAAACTCTTTTGCACTCAATAGTTCCTGGGAACGCACGAGGTTTTCCAACCCATAAACATATTCCTCGATTGAATCAAAAGAAACATAGAGTGGCTTTTCGTTTCGATACCCGCACACACTGTTTCGTAATGAATTCATGTTCGGAAAATAATAGCTTTCTTGATCAAAATGGTTTCCCAATTGAACACACTTTTCAGCATAAGTTTGGTGAAATATCGGGCTTACACCGGTTAAATAAATTAACAGCCAGCGATACTTCAATACGTTTCTTGCAACTTTTAAGTAAACACGATCCTTGAATTCACGAAAATCTTCCCCGCTATTTATCTCATTATGTAATTTTCTTAAAAACGATTCTTGAAAAGAAAAATTAAAATGGATACCGCTCACTAATTGTTTTTTTCTACCGTATTTTTCTGCAAGCTGAAGACGATACTTATTTTCTTCTTCATCCTCCATATCAGCAATCGGAATTTCATCTTCATTTGGCAAAATCGGGGGATTACTGCTCGGCCATAAATATTCATCCTTCAGCTCAAGTGTAATAATGTCATGAATCGTCTCCAGAAAATGAAAGGTTTCTTCAATGGAATCAAAAGCAGGTGTAATCATCTCTATTTGGCTCTCTGAAAAGTCAGTCTTAATATAAGGGTTTTCTTTTTTACTTCCAAAAATCTTCGAATGTGGAGTAAAGGCAAGTCTTCCTTCCTTATCAACCCTGATATTTTCTTTTTCCAACCCAAACCGGCCTTGTAAAATATCCTCATTCAAGTTTCGACCGATAATTTTATTTAATAAATCATTATCAAGTAAATTCATTGTTTTTTTCACCTATCTTTAGATTTAATCCATGCATTTTGTGTAGGGTCCACAAAACCACCCTGCAAGGAAGACCCCTTTTAATACACTCGTTGCCGCAATCGACATTAAATTATTTTCGTAAAATAATCGTTACTTTATCTTACCCCAACTTTATTGCAACGGTCTATTTCAAACATAAAGTGGATATACTGTTTCGGGAGGTGCTTTAGATGCTTGCATATGTGAAAGACTATTCACTTGATAATTTAAAAAACAAACTGATAGTTTTATATGTACTTAATGTTACAGATATAGTTTTTACACTTTTGCTACTGAATACAGGCTATTATATAGAAGCAAATACTTTAATGAACTCAGCCGTTCAAAATTATACCGCTAGCTTTTGCCTAAAGGTTTTATTACCCGCTATTCTTTTGCTGTATATCTTTTACCGGCTGAAAAGTGCTAACGTGCGGCAACTCAAGAATTCTAATATTATGATTAATGGCATCACCGCCGTATATGCTTTTATTAATCTATCGCATCTTGTCTGGTTTTCCATTTTACCGATATTTATTATGAATGATTGATATTGGCGGGACAGAGGGGCGGGAACTCTAGTCTTTACATACGAAAAAATTCACAAGCAAGCTTTGCCTGTGAATTTTTTAAATTATTTATTCGGGTCCGAATCCGAGAATTCCGACTCTAATCTACTGTAAAATTCCTCTGCTGCACTGTAGCCTTGCTGTCTTAAATACCAATTATTTGATGCGGCTTCGATTAATCCTGCCACATCACGACCAGGCTGAAGCTGGATTTCCAATGACGGAATTTTAATCCCCATATAGTCTACAAATTCGGGTTCTTGTTCCAATTCATTATTTAAAGCATCCTTCTGCCATTTCGTTAGATTAATATCAAGTGCAATTCTAGTTTCATCCTGAAACGCCTTACGTCCATACATACGAACTACATTTAATAATCCAATGCTGCGAAGGGCAAGAAACTCCCTTGTTTTCTCATCATGGGTACCTAAAAGAGTTTGTGAACTTAGCTTTTTTAAAACCACAACATCATCAGCCACAAGACGGTGTCCCCGACCGATTAAAGTGTGTGCTGTCTCACTTTTCCCAACCCCAGAATTACCACGGATTAAAATTCCGATTCCAAACACATTCATACAAACGCCATGTACGGTCATTTCCGGTGCCAATTGCTTTACCATATAGCCATCAACTTTTATGATAAATTCTGAAGTCTGCTCTTGCTTTTTTGTCATTAACAAAGGAATGCCCTCTTTGAGGCAATATTCTTTTAAATACGTAAGTCCCTCTTCAGGTGCTGTAGCAATAAAGCATGGTGGGTGATAGCGGACAATATTGCCGATTCGAAATTTCCGTTCCTCTTCGGTTAATGTATGCAAATAGACAACTTCCTTCTCACCTAAAATTTGAACTCTTTCCGTTGGAAAAAATTCAAAGTACCCAACGAATTCCAAGCCAGGTCGATGTACACGTGGTTGCGTTATTATATTCTGAAGATGATTCTCACCAGCCAATACCTTTAATGAAAATTTTTTCGCCAAATCTTCGACTGTAATTTTTTTTTCAATCATCTCGCAATCCCCTCCTAAATGGCTCCAAACCGCTTTCTATAACCGCATTTCCTGCACATTTCTTCAACTGCTTCTCTTCTTGAAAAACCTTCGTAAAGATTATTAGCCCTATCCCCTTCGACAATCTCGGAGAAAGGAGTTTGATTAATATTGCCTAAATTTATTACACCTTCACCATCAAGACAGCACGGAACAACGGTTCCATCAACAAGAATAGCCGCTTGAGTTCTAAGCGCATGGCAAAATCCTTTACCGTCATCCTCTGGCGCCTGCAAACTAGGCCACTCAAATTCATAATCCTGGTTTAGATAAATTCGATCAGCGATTTTCACCCCGCTGCCTGGTACTACTTTTTCATCAATTCGATAATCAAGATTAAATTCTTTTTCAATCGTTTCTAAAGTTTCACGATTTCTTCTCTTTTCCGCACTCGTGGCATTTTCCTGATGCAGGTTCCACAACCTAAACGAAATAATGACCCCGCTTTCTGCAGCTTCACGTGTAAACGAAAGAATTTGAGACAAGTATTCATCTCGATTGGCGGAGCCTTCATTTCCATCAAAGCTGTGGAGGGAGAAATTCATCTGACGCAATGCCGGTTTCCCTAATAGTTTGTCTCTATTCTTAGCAATGAGCGTTCCGTTTGTTGTAATGTTTACCTTAAATCCCTTCGTATGAGCAGCCTCTAACAATTCGTCTATCCTCGGGTGAAGGAGAGGCTCCCCTTTTACATGAAGATAAATATAACTTGTATGTGGTTTGATCTGATCTAATAAATTGTTAAATTGATCTATTTTAATAAAATTCGCAAGCCGCTCTGTTGGTGGGCAAAAACTACAAGCTAAATTACATACGCTCGTAATTTCCACATATACTTTTTTGAATGTTTTCAAGGCTTGTTCACCTTTCCAATTTTATTGATAAGGATTATTACACTTTTATCATTTTAGCAGAATTATTGCGGTTTTAATATTTTCAGAATTATCATGCAACCTGCATTCCCGGAATTTATAACGATGACGGTTCAACTCCAAGCGCTCGATAAAGTTCGATCTGTTTCTTTGTCATCTCGCCAAGGATGCGACCGTGTCCAGGCGCTTCAAACCGCTCTATC
>DULJ01000126.1 GCA_012840465.1 Caryophanales bacterium | reverse complement strand
TAAATTCTCCTTTTCTTTTTCTAACATTTTTACTCTTAAAAGTAAAGACAATTGTAGAGTTTGCTTTTTCATTCATTTGAATAATAATATTATCTTTAGAAATTGAAGCAATTGGAAAACCAATATTACAACTATTTGAAGTTATTATGTTTTTTTCCATATTTTCTGTATTTCGCTTAACATACTTATTATCTTCAATTGCAGTTTCAATCATCTTTATATAATCAAATTCAACCTTATATGTTCCAAACAAACTCTCAAAATTTTGAGAAAATGAGAAAAGAGGGAGAAAGATTAATCCTATTAGTAACTTTTTCATGATATAATGACTTATTTGATTCTTTTAAATTTATCTAAATCTTTCTCTGAAATTGCTAACACACACATATCATCAATAACCAAAGAGTATAAATCAGGATTTGGATTACCTTCTTGACCAGGAGAGAAGAAATAAATATCTATCTCTATATCGTCTAATTGTCCAACAAATTGCATATGAGAAACTCCGTATTCGTCACAATAAATTACTATTATTCCATTTAATTTATGTTCTAAACCCAATCTATCATTGAATGTATGCTCTATCAAATACATTGCACAAATTTGATCTGTAGCCTTGAGAGATATTTGAGGCTTTTTATAGGTTGATTCGAATTCATTTTTATCAGAGCAAGCCGAGAAGAAACCAATGCTTAATATAGCAATTGCCACTATGGCAATTATGCTAAAAATTCTATTATTTTTCATATATATTATATTTACTATTTATATTTATGTCCTCTAAAATTAATATACACTATTCTTACATCAAGGACAGAATGTTTAAATAGCGGTTTGTGGATTTACTTATTTCTATCGGGTTAGGATATTTCAATCATTGACTTTGTCACAACAAAGGAGTTTACAAACCTTATCCTTCCAATGACGCTGTGCTTTTCTACACATAAAGTGTTCGTTATTTATTTGGTTACAAGCACAAGCACTTTTGCCTATAACGCAACGCTGTAAGAAATGACGTTCTCGCAAAAGCAAACGACAATATAGATTGCGAAGAACATCTAAATCAGGATTTGGGTTGAATTTTGAATAATTATGATTATTGTATTTGTCTGAGAATTTAATCTTGGTTAGGAATGGGATAATATGAGAATACAAAAACCTTTCTGCTTTTTCTGTTGAAAAGATAATCAGAATAGAAAGGATTAAAATAATTGTAATCAGTATTTCCATACTCAAATTAAATTTAGGAGAATATTACGCCTGCAAACTTACAAACTTTATTTTAATCTACCAAACGAAATAAGAAAATGTTTTTTACCTTGTTTTGAGGTTCGGCTTCAATTATATAAAAAGTGAGAAGCCTGTAGAGGGAAATACAGGCTTCTCATTTTCTAAAAGGTTAAAATTGCTTAGTTTAAGAACCAGGTTCTTGTGGAGTATCCTCCTTAACAACTAAACCTTGGAGTATATTTTGCTGAATAATACTCTTAATTTCATTAATTTGGGGGTTAGAGTTTAATCCAATAATCACTTATTTAATAACACAAAGTTATTAATAGGCTAACTTGAGGTTATGAAGTCCTCAAAACCTTGTTAAGAAGGCTCGCAAACCTTGTATTAAGGACTCCATAACCTTGTGTTAAAGAATATAATCTTTATTACAAAGAAATTTTTGATCTAATTCCTATAGAAAAACTATTAATAGATACATTTGGAATTGATTTATCAAAAGAGTAATCTATGCCTGTAAGTTTTGCATCGCCCTTTTGGACAACTGCATTATATTGCAAGATTAGCCCTATATTATCAAACCACCACGTTATTGCTATAGGCATGAAAATGTTATTGTAAGAAAACGAATAAATATCTACGGGTTCTTTTCTTGAGTAGAAGAATGAAGAATTTTCATAACCAATACCAATTTTTGCAGAAAGACTATTGTTTTCTTGCCTTAAAATATAATATTCTATTGATAAAGCAGAAGTAGGGAAC
>DULJ01000105.1 GCA_012840465.1 Caryophanales bacterium | reverse complement strand
GGTTTGCGGCATATTGTCGAGAATGCTGCGGCGAGTAATGCTCTTGATCGCTTCTGCAACTACTGCCTCTGTTTCCTCAGACTGATTTTCGCACCATAAACAAAAGCGTTTTGAGAGTGACATCGGCAGCTCGCCCTTGAGGAAGAAAGCCCCCGCCGTCATCGACTTAATTTCCTGAGCTGAAATTACATGCTTAAGCCAATGAGAAAGTAACCAGGCATTGATATGACGCTGCACCAGATCAGGACTTTGCAGCGATACTTTAGGCATTCGCATTTGCGTATTGAACGGCCAGAGTGGATTATTGAATACACTCTGATCATGAGGGGTATTCTTACAAACAGACACGGCCAATGAACGTCCTTCACGACGTCGGCCTGCACGGCCTGCGCGTTGCAAATAGTTGGCGGGGTGCGGAGGCACGTTATTCATTGCGACCACGCTGATACCGCCGATATCCACCCCCATCTCCATTGTGGTGGAGCAGCTCAGCAGATTAAGCCTGCCGGTTTTGAAGTCACTCTCATATTTATCCAGTTTACTCTTGGGCTGCTGTGCCGAGTGTTCGGCAGCTCTGAAGTAGTTCCCGCCTTCGATAACCAGATCCATGACGTCTGACCAAAGAGCATCTTTACGCAATTGCTGAACTTGAGGTTCGGAGTTTAACCATTCACGAATGGCCAGCAGACCTTCATCACCAGGAACATAAAGCAATTTTTTTGGAAGGCGTGGCAAGGTATATGGCGTCACTTTGACGACCATCTCTCGGTCGGTTCGCGGGGTGTAAGGACTTAGCCGCTCAAACGGTGTGTCAATGAATCGCCTTGTGACCGGGCAAAGATAAACCTCATTCGGCAATCGGAAGCTAATATCTTTTAGCTCAAACTGAGAGCCATCACCGAAAATAATCAGCAGGTTTATCTGCTGGGTCAGCACATGCCATGCTTCACTTAGAATTGAGTCAATCTGATCCTGATGATGTTCAGTAGACCAATTGAATGCCTTGCAGAGCATCAAGATGGCCCGCGATTGAATGCCATTCACCGTGTTAACCGAGGGCCAGCGTACAAAGCGCCCAGGTAATTTTTCTGGTTTTTTTCCGATTACCGGAGGCATAACCCATTTAGGACGAATGCGTGCACCAATTAGAGACTGCCACCGGTGATCAATATTCAAGATGGTATTTTCACGGACATAGTAGTCCAGCAACATCTTCAGATAGGTACGCCAGGAATCAACGTCAAGGTGTGCAGGCCACGCCATGGGCTTACTGGTAATACTTGTTAATTTGGGATAACAGACCTGAACCAGCCCCAATGTTTCTAAGCTGTTGGCCCGTTTCGGTCGACGGTAAAACTCCCGGGCAAGTAGCATACCGGCCAGTGCGACGCTGTCCTCTTTACCAAAAGTATTCGGTGCCAGCTTGTTGTAATAATCAAGCATACCCATCTGAATCTCTGGTGTGCCGGCCAGATAATTGACCATGTCAGTCCAGCTGATTTCTGCGCCAGTTGATGCGTTGGCTTGCTTAGCTTGCAAAATCTCTAGCAGCATTTCTTCAGAGTCATCGAGACTATCACTGACCTTTTTGGATTCAAGGAGTCTCAGCTTGTCTTGTTGATCTGGTGATAGTGGATTGACTGGCTGTGAGTGAAGCAAGCGTTGATATACCAATCCGCGAATCCGGTTCCGTTCAGAATCCTGCTGCAACTTCACAGCAATACGTGCGGTGCCCTGACGGCTATCGGTAAAGGATATGAGTTTCCGCCCCTGAAATGGCTTTCCAGCGGGCATTTGATCTTGTGGGCAGAATTCGAGCAGAGTGCCAATCACGGTACTCAATGTGAATGGTGTACCGATTCGGGCAGGGCGCATCAGACTACGACCTTGAATGGTAGTGCCACAACATGGGCACTCGTTTTTACCGCTCCAGAATACCTGTAGTTCAATACTGTCATCTTTAGGGCTGCCGAGCCTCTGGGTGTCCCTGTCAAGAAACTCAAGGGAGCTATGTTTAACAGGGCGATTACTGATCAGGATTGTGCTCAGAGCATCAGGGACTTTGTCTTTATCCTCGTCATCACCCGAAGATTCTTCATCGAGAGAGAACTCATCGACAAGCTGCTGTGTTGAATCAATCAGCCTACCT
>DULJ01000084.1 GCA_012840465.1 Caryophanales bacterium | reverse complement strand
TTGTTTTATTACACCACTTTTTCGCTGTTTTTGTTTACTCATTACAAGTCACTCCTATTATTTATACGAACATTTTACCGAACAATTATCCACAAGTCGAGAATTTTATAATTTCCTAAACAATAACAAAATGTGTTTTCAAAATGAAGGGACTCTTAAACAATTAAATAATTTACTACAGAAGATGATGATGAATTTATGGGAGCAATCGATGGGGTTCAACGTGATAAAAAGTACCACCAATTGAATTTGTCCTTAAATTGGCGGTACTTTCCTTTTATATCCGCAAAAAATATTTACCCAAACACAACCGTCTTATTTTTAAATGGAATCACTCGATCTTCTAAATGCCATGCTACTGCTCTTGCTAACACGCTGCGTTCGACAGAGCGGCCGATTCGTTTTAAATCCTCGGCATTGTAACTATGGTCAACACGTTGTACACCTTGTTCGATGATTGGTCCTTCGTCTAAATCATCTGTCACGTAATGCGAAGTTGCACCAATGATTTTTACTCCTCTATCGTAAGCACGTTCATATGGTCTTGCTCCGACAAATGCCGGTAAAAATGAATGATGGATATTGATTATTTTTAATGGTTGGGCGGCGATGAACTCTGGTGAAAGAATTTGCATATACCGTGCCAACACAGACACATCTGTTTTATATTCCTCTAGCAGTTTTAATTGTTTTTGTTCAGCCTCTTGCTTAGTTTCCTTTGTCACAGGGATATGATAAAAAGGAATGCCAAATTGCTCCACCGTTGGCCCAAGATCAGGGTGGTTGCTGATTACAATAGGGATATCTGCTACTAAATCCCCTGCTTGCCACTGCCATAGTAGCTCCATTAAGCAGTGATCCTGTTTGGAAACAAATATCCCCATCCTTTTGATGTGATAGGCATAGGCAAAATGCCAATCCATTTTAAACTTTTCTCCGATAATCGAAAATTCCTTTTCTAAATGTTTTTCTCGCCCAGATAGGTTTAGCAATATAAATTCTACTCTCATAAAGAAGCGTCCGCCACCTTCTGGATCTATCGAATACTGATCCGATTGCAGAATATTGGCTCCATGATCAAATAAAAACTTTGATACGGCTGCTACTATCCCAGGTTGGTCTGGACATGATATTAATAGCCGTGCTTTGTCTTTATTGTTTTGCTGAAATAGTTCTATCTTTCGTTGTCTTAAGCTTGTCATTTCTACCTCCGATGTAAAGTTTCAAAATCCTCCAATATACAAACTTATTTATTTTGAATTATTAATGGTCAAATCAGATTATACTATAATAATGTAGTAATTTCCTATAACTTTGCAAGTAAAGTCAGCATTGAATTGGGACATCGCAAAGAAGGGAAAAGGTTCCCCCTTTTCCCTTCTTTAACTACAACGCCTTTTCTAAAATTTCTACAATATCTAAGGTCGCCACTTGATCCTCAACTACTTTTGCTTTTGTTCCGTCACTAATCATTGTTAAGCAATACGGACAACCACTGCCGATCATCGTTGGGTTGGCTTCAAGAATTTGCTCTGTGCGAGCGACATTGATACGCGTGCCTGTATCTTCTTCTGTCCACATCATGCCACCGCCGGCTCCACAACACATTGCATTTTCACGGTTACGGTTAGCTTCTACTAGTTTCACACCTGGAATTGCCTTTAATATGTCACGTGGTTGATCATAGATGCCGTTGTAGCGCCCTAAATAACAAGAGTCATGGTAGGCAATAACTTCATTTACCTCTTTTATCGGTTTCAGCTTGCCTTCTTTAATCCATTGATCGAGTAATTGTGTATGGTGGAATACTTCTACATCTTCCAGCCCAAATTCAGGATACTCATTTTTAAACGTATTAAAGGCATGAGGGTCAATCGTGACAATCTTCTTGACATGATGCTTTTTAAAGGCTTCGATATTGTCACGTGCTAATTCCTGGAATAAGAACTCATTTCCAATGCGGCGCGGAGTATCGCCTGAGTTTTTCTCCTTATTCCCTAAAATTGCAAATTTAATGCTGGCCATATTCATCACGCGGGCAAAGGATTGGACAATTTTTTGACTGCGGTTGTCAAATGAGCCCATCGATCCAACGAAGAATAAATATTCAAACTCTTCACTGGCTTTTTCCACTTCTTTTACAGTTGGAACTTGAATATCCTCGCTCCCTTCCCGCCAGTTTTCACGTTCTTTTCGATTAATGCCCCATGGATTCCCTTGGCGTTCAATATTTGTAATTGCACGTTGCGCATCCGGCTTCATTCGTCCTTCAGTCAATACAAGATACCGACGCAAGTCAATAATTTTTTCAACGTGTTCATTCATAACCGGACATTGGTCTTCACAGTTGCGACATGTCGTACAAGCCCAAATTTCCTCTTCAGTAATAACATCACCAATTAAATTCACATCATATTCCAACGTAGCGGCAGCTTCATCACTAGCAGTGGCCTGCATCGCTAATTGATTGCCTCTAGTATTATTAAACGCAAAGGCTGGCAACCAAGGTGATTGAGATGTAACCGCTGCTCCCTTTTCTGTTAGATGGTTACGCATCTTCAAAATTAAATCCATCGGTGATAGCATTTTTCCTGTGCCAGTCGCTGGACACATACTTGTACATCTGCCACATTCTACACAGGCGTAAAGATCGACTAAATGCTTTTGAGTAAAATCCTCAATTTTCGAAACGCCAAACACTTCCTGTGATTCATCCTCAAAATCAATCGACGTTAGCTTCCCTACTTTACTGTTTCGTCCTAAATACACATTTGCAACCCCAGCGATTAAGTGTGCATGCTTTCCTTGTGGGATATAGACTAAGAAACCGAGTAAGCATAATAAGTGCATCCACCAAAAAACAAAGAATAATCCAACAGCAACAGATTGCGGCAACCAGCTAAATAAGAAAGCAATGCCTGAGGCAATCGGCTCAGACCAAGTAAAATCATGTCCATGCCAGATGATTTCCATTCCGTTCGCAAACAAAGTAGCCGTCATTAAACCACCAAGAAACATATAAACAAGACCCGCCATAAAGCCGCGCTTTAAGCGTGCTAGCTTTTCAATATATCGCCGATAAAAGCCCCAAATCGTAGCCACTAAAATTATAAATACAACAATTTCTTGAAAAAAAGTAAAAAATGGATAGAGCGGTCCTAAAGGAAGATGGGAGTCAAAATCTATCCCTTTCCAAATAAGATCAATTGCACCAAATTGTACGAGCAGGAAACCATAAAAGTACATGACGTGAATCGTCCCACTCTTTTTATCCTTTAATAGCTTTTTTTGTCCGAACACATTTATGAGAATGTCTTCAATACGTTCATTTACAGAACGGTCAAATTCAACCTTTTTTCCTAACTTTATATAGGCAATACGCGTTTTTACTAGTTTTGTAAATATATAGATAGCATAGCCCGTTATGACTAGAAATAGGACTATGTTTATGACTTGTAAAGGATTAATCGGAATCCCCTCCCTAGCTGTATTAACTTTGATACGATAAAATAGCGACAATCAGGCTGATCATCTAACCAGCCTGATTGGATTGACCTCTATTCACTTCAGTAAGGCGTGTTAGGATAAATACCTTAGCCCACAGTTACACCTTTTAATTCTTCAATTAATAATGGCACAACCTCAAATAAGTCCCCAACAATACCGTAGTCTGCTACTTCAAAAATTGGTGCTTCTGGGTCCTTATTGATCGCAACAATAACTTTTGAGTTCGACATCCCTGCTAAATGCTGGATAGCACCTGAGATTCCAATAGCAATATAAAGATCTGGAGTAACCACTTTGCCAGTTTGTCCAATTTGCAGTGAATAATTACAATATTCTGCATCACAAGCACCACGTGATGCACCAACTGCAGCACCTAATAAATTAGCAAGCTCTTCTAGGATTTTAAAACCATCTGTACTCTTTACACCACGACCACCGGAAACAATAATTTTTGCCTCCGTTAGATCGATGCCGCCTGTCGACTTACGGACAACATCTTTAATGATGGTACGTAGATCTTTAATATCAATTTGTATACTACCGACATTACCAGAACGTGATTCATCTTTTTCAAGCGAAGTGATATTATTTGGACGAATTGTCGCTAATACTAGCCCTTTTACTTTTTTCTTTACAAATGCCTTACCTGCATATATTGGAACAGTGAAAACAGCCTCTTCCCCATCCATTTCTACATTCACTGCATCGGAAACTAAACCAGCCTCTAATTTAGCAGCGATTCTTGGTGATAAATCTTTGCCTTGTGCTGTATGCCCCATTACTAGACCATCTGGTTTTTCAATATCTAGAACTTGAAGTAACGCTTGCTGATAAGCATCTGTTGTATATGATTTCAAAGCTGGATGTTCTACTTTAATAACACGATCTGCCCCGTGTTGAATCATTAGTAAATCTTCTTCCCCAATTGTTTCACCAAATAATGTAGCAACAACCTCGCCACCATCTGCAATTAGTTTTGCGGCAGCCACTGCCTCAAATGAAACATTACGTAGTTCACCGTTACGAATTTCCCCTAATACAACTATTTTTTTTGCCATAATAACCCCTCCCAAATCAAATTCGCCTTGGCGTATTTGCGCCCAGATTTTTTCGAGCTTTCTCGAAAAACTACCTTTTAAAATCTGAGGCATCCGCCGGAGGCTTTAACTTTATTCAGCAGGGGGATTGTACCCCCACTGAATTTAAAATACTAACTTGCATTCATCTCACCACTTATGGAAGTAAGAGACTTCTGCTGAATGAAGTTAAATGACCTTTGCTTCTGTCTTTAATGATGAAATTAACTGTTGAACTTGTTCATTTATTTCTCCTTCAAAGACTTTTCCTTGTAATTTTTTAGCTGGCAGGTAAATGTCAACCGTTTCAATTTTTGATTCCACATCTTCTTCTTCCAAATCAAGATCATCTAGTTCAAGTGTATCTAAAGCCTTTTTCTTTGCCTTCATAATTCCAGGTAAAGATGGGTAACGCGGCTCATTCAAGCCTTGTTGGGCAGTCACAAGTACTGGAAGTGATACTTCAACTGTTTCTTCGTCACCTTCAACATCACGAACGATGATTGCTTTTCCTCCATCAATCGTTACATTCGTTATCGTTGTAACTTGTGGAATGCCTAACATTTCTGCCACACGTGGTCCTATTTGACCTGAGCCACCGTCCACAGCCACATTACCAGCTAGGATAATATCTGCATTTTGGTCCTTTAAATATGTAGAAAGTATTTTCGCAGTTCCAGATTGATCAAGTTCGTCAAGATCTTCTGTATCGATAAGAACAGCCTTATCTGCTCCCATTGCTAGTGCTGTACGAAGCTCCTTCTCTGAATCTTCTGATCCTACAGTTACAACTGTTACTTCGCCACCATGTTCATCACGTAGAAGAATTGCTTCCTCTACTGCATATTCATCATATGGGTTGATGATAAATTCAACCCCACTGTCATCAATTTTTCCATTATTCAATACAATCTTTTCTTCTGTGTCAAATGTTCTTTTTAACAACACATAAATATTCATAGCTAGTCCTCCTTGGAAAAAGTCTGTTTTGAAGATTTAGAAAATTTAACATTGGCAAATTGGATCCAATATCATTTATTTTGATGTACCCATTGTAGCATGCTTAATGACAAGAATTTATGCAAATAACACATTAAATTAATGTGTTATTTGCTTTGTTTATTTGAAAGGTTCGTCGTTATAATTAAATGTAAGAAATGCAATAATATTTTGACTTTAAAAGGGACGTGGGAAAATGGGATATTTAAAGATTGATAGAATAGGACCAGATGGAACTATTGTTAATGTTCAACTAGATCGCCCTGAAATGAGAAATGCATTTAACACTGAAATGGCTAAAGAAATTCTTGAAACATTTCAAAACCTTGCCAAATCAGATGCAAGGGTGGTTATCCTTTCATCTACTAATTCCAAAGCATTTTGTTCAGGCGCCGATTTAAAAGAAAGAAATGGAATGACAGAAGACCAATGGAAGGCACAACATAAACTATTTGAAGAAGCATTCTATGCTATTGCAGATTTACCACAGCCTTCGATTGCTGTAGTAGATGGATATGCAGTGGCTGGTGGTTTTGAAATGGCGCTTAATTGTGATTTTATTATTGCTGCAGACTCTGCGACATTTGGCCTTGCTGAAGCAAAGCGTGGTATTATGCCAGGTTGTGGCGCGACCCGACTTCTTACAAAAAGAATTGGTGTACATATCGCCAAAGAATGGATTTGTACTGGACAAATGGTTTCTGCTGAAGAAGCTAATAAAGCAGGTTTATTAAACAGATTAACTACTACTGACCAACTTATGGAAGAGGCTTATATACTTGCCGAAGATATGGCTAACAATGCTCCAATAGCTGTTCAAGCTATTAAGCAAGCAATTGATGTTCTATATAGTATGGAAGAAAGTCAAGCAAGAGAACAAGAAATTGTTTTCTATAACCGTTGCATCGATACAGAGGATCGCTTAGAAGGTGTAAGAGCATTTGTAGAAAAACGCCCAGCTAAATTCGTTGGTAGATAAAGATAAATTTTCATTAATGGAGGAGATTTTTAATGAGTAACCAAGATTTTCATGATGAATTACGTAAAAGTGTAAGAAATATTTGTAGTGACTATCCAGATGAATATTGGAGAAAATTAGATGAAACAAATTCTTATCCTGAAGAATTTGTCGATGCTTTATCAAAAGCAGGGTTTTTAGCGGCATTAATTCCTGAAGAATATGGTGGATCAGGATTATCGATTGTAGAAGCATCGATTATTATGGAAGAAATTAATCGTTCTGGTGCTAATGCAGGTGCATGTCATGCACAAATGTACACAATGGGCACTCTATTAAGACATGGATCAGAAGAGCAAAAGCAAAAATATTTGCCAAAAATTGCGGATGGGTCATTACGACTACAAGCTTTTGGTGTGACTGAGCCTAACACTGGTACAGATACTACTCAATTAAAAACAACTGCTGTACGTAAAGGTGATAAATATATCGTAAATGGACAAAAAGTATTTATCTCACGTGCAGAGTATTCAGATTTAATGATTCTGCTTGTTCGGACAACACCACTCGACCAGGTACAAAAGAAAACAGAAGGTTTATCCGTTCTATTAGTAGACCTTAAAGAAGCAGTTGGAAATGGTCTTACAATCCGACCTATCCGGACAATGATGAATCATGCAACGACAGAACTCTTCATTGAAGATTTGGAAGTTCCTGTTGAAAACTTGATTGGCGAAGAAGGAAAAGGGTTCCGCTATATTTTAGATGGAATGAATGCTGAGCGCATTTTAATTGCAGCTGAATGTATTGGTGATGGATATTGGTTCATCGATCGTGCAACAAAATATGCAAACGAAAGGGTTGTATTTAAACGCCCAATTGGACAAAACCAAGGGATTCAATTCCCAATTGCCAAAGCTTACATCAATTTGGAAGCCGCAACCTTAATGAGAGACAAAGCAGCTGAATTGTTTACTGCAGGAAAACCATGTGGTAAAGAAGCAAATATGGCTAAACTACTTTGCGCAGATGCTTCATGGGAAGCAGCAAACGTTGCTCTGCAAACACACGGTGGCTTCGGATTTGCTGAAGAATATGATGTAGAACGTAAATTTAGAGAAACTAGATTATATCAGGTTGCACCAATTTCAACTAACCTAATCTTATCCTTTGTTGCAGAGCATGTTTTGGGATTACCAAGATCTTATTAAAAACATTGCCTATAGAATCGAATTCTTTATACTTTTTTCTTAAGAAGTCGCAGGCTTCCCCAGGCCTAAGCGGCTTCTTTTACTAAATTGCAAATAAAACTTAATCTTTAAAATTTTGCGGAGGTGCGCCTTGTTTATTCCAAATAACGTTGAAATAATTGAAGTTGGCCCAAGAGATGGCTTGCAAAATGAACCCAAACCCATTTCAACTGAATCAAAAAAAGAATTGATTCGCAGGCTTTCTGAGACAGGTTTAACCCGTATGGAAACGAATGCTTTTGTAAATCCTAAATGGGTTCCCCAAATGGCTGATGCAGAAGAAATTAGCCAATATTGTAATGAACTAGGGATTACTTATATCGCGTTAACACCAAATTTAAAAGCTCTGGAACGTGCAATTGAAGCAAAAGCACCACAAATCGCTGTCTTTATTGGTGCAAGTACAGCTTTTAACAAAAAAAATATTAATAAAACGACTGATGAATCCCTTTTAGAAACCGAAAAAATGTTTGAGATTGCGAAAAAACATGGAATTTTTACAAGAGCTTATATTTCAATGTCCTTTTCTTGCCCTTATCAAGGAGAGGTCACATTCGAAGAGTTAGATTATGTTTGTAACCGTTTTGTTGAATTAGGAGCAGATGAAATCGATGTTGGTGACACAAATGGGATGGCAAACCCTAAAATAGTTTATGAGAGGTTTTCTCGACTAAAGGATCTTTACCCGGATGCGGTTTTTGTTGGTCATTTCCATGATACAAGAAGAATGGCACTTGCTAATACATTAGCAGCAATGAATGCAGGAATTGACAAGTTTGATAGTTCAATAGGTGGACTAGGTGGTTGTCCATTTTCACCAGGGGCAACTGGAAACTTAGCTACAGAAGAAATTGCCCTGATGCTCTCTGAAATGGGCGTAGAAACGGGTGTAAGTATAGAGAAAATAAATAAGATTGTTCCATATGCGAAATCACTTTCTAGTCGTGTTAAATAAGAGGAATATCGATTAAAATATTAACAAAACCGCTCATAACTGAGCGGTTTTGTTTTGCACTTTTACTTTTCTAATTCAATTAATAAATCCCCAGCCAAAATTGCCTCACCATTCTGAATATGAATCGATTTGACCGCTCCATCAAACGGCGCTTGAACAGTTGTTTCCATTTTCATCGCTTCCGTAATGACAAGGTGATCGCCTTTTGCCACCTTTTCACCTTGTTCAACTAAAACTTTAATAACCGTTCCCGGCATCGTTGCCCCGATTTGATTTGGATTGTTCTTATCAGCCTTTGCCTTCACAACAACCATCGATTTTACATTTTCATCTTTAACGATAACTTCACGAGGTTGACCATTCAACTCAAAATACACAACCCTTGTGCCATCCTGCTGTGGCTGTCCAATCGATACAAGCTTAACTATTAAAGTCTTCCCTTGTTCAATTTCTACTTCGATTTCCTCACCGAGTCTCATTCCATAAAAGAATGTTAGTGTATCAAGCATTGACATATTGCCATATTGCTCATAGAAATCATGATAGTCCACGAACACCTTTGGATATAAAGCATAGGCTAGGCAGTCGAAGTCTGATGCTTCTCGCTCTAGCTTATGTGAGAGTGTCTCTTTTAAATCATTAAAATCGACAGGCTCTAATAATTCTCCAGGGCGGACTCTGATTGGCTCGCGGCCTTTTAAAATGATGCTTTGAAGCGCCTTCGGGAAGCCTTGATAGGGCTGGCCTAAATAGCCTTCAAAAAATTCAACAACAGCATCCGGAAAATCTAATGTATCTCCACGATTATAGATATCTTCTTCAGTTAAGTCATTTTGCACCATAAACAAGGCCATATCACCGACAACCTTTGAGGATGGTGTTACCTTTACAACATCACCAAACAAATCATTGACACGGCGGTACATTTTCTTCACATCATCCCAACGGCTTTCAAGTCCAACAGCTTTCGCTTGCTGCTGTAGGTTACTGTATTGTCCACCTGGCATTTCATGCTCGTATACTTCTGTATGTGGCGCAACCATCCCTGATTCAAAATCCTTATAATATTTGCGGACATCCTCCCAGTACCACGAAAGCTTTTCTAATGAATCGATATGAACCTTCGGTTGGTGCTCATTCCCATTTAATGCATAGTAAAGCGTATTCGCACTTGGCTGTGACGTTAACCCTGCCATCGTGCTAATTGCAACGTCAATAATATCTACCCCTGCTTCTATCGCTCTTGCATACGTATAAATACCATTGCCACTTGTATCATGGGTATGCAAATGGATTGGAATATCAACGGTTTCCTTAAGGGCAGAAATAAGCGTATAAGCAGCTTCTGGTTTAAGAAGACCTGCCATATCCTTAATTCCCAAAATATGGGCACCTGCATTTTCAAGCTCCTTCGCCATATTTTTATAATACTCTAAATTATATTTTGTTCTAGTCGGATCACTGATATCTCCTGTATAACAAACGGTTGCCTCTGCAAGTTTTCCAGCTTCGCGGACAGCCTCAATAGCTGTTGTCATTCCATTTATCCAGTTTAAACTATCAAAAATACGATACACATCAATTCCTGCGGCAGATGATTTCGCGACGAATTCCTTGATGACATTATCAGGATAGTTGCGGTATCCGACTGCATTGGACGCCCGTAATAACATTTGGAATAATACATTCGGTACTTTCTCCCGCAGCTGCTCCAATCTGTCCCATGGGTCCTCTTTTAAGAAACGATAGGCAACGTCAAATGTTGCACCGCCCCACATTTCAAGCGAAAAAAGGTTGGGCAATAGTCTCGCTGTAGGCTCAGCAATACGGAGAATATCCGTTGTCCGTATACGTGTTGCCAGCAAGGATTGATGCGCATCACGAAAAGTTGTATCGGTCAATAGGACCCGCTTTTGCTCCTTAATCCAATTCACTAAACCATCTGGGCCTTTTTCGGTTAAAATTTGCTTTGTTCCTTCAGGAATTTGCCCTGATTGGGTAATTTTCGGAATGCGCGGTTTTTTTAAAAACGGCTTCTTCACTTTTGAGATCCCCGAAAAACCGTTAATTGTTGTGTGCCCGATATAGGATAGCATTTTTGTACCACGGTCTTGCCGTTTTGGGAATACAAACAGCTCCGGTGTTTGATCTATAAAACTAGTAGTATATTGACCACTTAAAAATTGTTCATGTGTAATAACATTTTCTAAAAATGGAATGTTTGTTTTAATACCACGTATTCTAAACTCTCTTAAATTCCTAAGCATTTTCGCTGAAGCTTGCTCAAATGACAAAGCATGGGTTGAGATTTTTACAAGGAGACTGTCATAAAACGGTGTAATAACAGCACCTGCAAATGAATTACCCGCATCTAACCGAACACCAAAACCGCCACCAGAACGATAAGCGGTAATTTTACCGGTATCAGGCATGAAATTACTTTCAGGATCTTCAGTTGTAACACGGCATTGAATGGCATAACCATGTGTTTTAATGAATCCCTGATTTGGGATGCCGATTTCTTTACTGTCCAACGGCTGACCTTCAGCAATTAGAATTTGCGATTGTACAATATCAATACCTGTAATCATTTCAGTAATCGTATGCTCAACCTGAACTCTTGGGTTTACCTCTATAAAGAAAAATTCATTACCAGTAACGAGAAATTCAACAGTTCCGGCATTGACATAATGAACATTTTCCATTAAGCGAACAGCAGATTCACAAATTCGTTCACTTAAATCCTCAGGAAGAGAAATACTAGGTGCAACTTCTACTACCTTTTGATGACGACGTTGCACGGAACAATCACGTTCATATAAGTGAACGATATTTTCATACTTGTCTCCAAGGATCTGCACTTCAATATGCTTTGGATTTTCAACAAATCGTTCTATATATACCTCATCATTGCCGAAAGCTGCTTTTGCTTCGGATTTCGCTCGTTCAAACGCCTCTTGGAGAGATGCTTTATCACGGACAATCCGCATGCCGCGGCCGCCACCACCAAGAGATGCTTTAATAATAATTGGAAAACCACTTTTATCAGCAAATTCCCGAGCTTCCTCTAAGCTTTGAACTGGTCCATCACTACCCGGAATAACCGGTATTCCTGCCAAAACTGCTTGTGCCCTTGCTTTTACCTTGTCTCCAAACATATCAAGATGCTGTGTCTTTGGACCAATAAAAATAATCCCTTCTTCTTCGCAACGCTCTGCAAATTTGATATTTTCTGATAAAAAACCATAGCCGGGATGGATAGCGTCAACATGATTTGCTTTTGCAATATCAATGATTCCCTCAATATCTAAATAGGCATCAATTGGTTTTTTATCTTCACCAACTAAATATGCCTCGTCTGCCTTATAACGGTGGTAAGAGCCCGTATCCTCCTTAGAATAAATAGCAACAGTACGAATTCCTAGTTCAGTACAAGCCCTTAATATTCGAATAGCAATTTCCCCTCTATTCGCAACTAAGACTTTATTAATTTTACGTTGTATCATTTGAATCCACCTTTATTTCAATGTTTAGACTATTTTTCCAAAAAACTACTTTCTTTTATTGTAGCATTCTTGAACACTAGACTTTATGCATATTTCACATTAAATTGATGTGTTATTTGCTTTGTTAGTTTGAAATGAAGCTTGTTATAATAAAAAAGAAGCACGGCTGTAGTCAGTTTCTTACCACAACTCGTGCTTACTTTCTTGTTTACCACAATCTTTCTCATGATATGATAAAATGAAATCTTTGAAATAAAGTGCAGCTTTAGAAATAAAACCTTCTTTTTTATGAATTAAATAGATGGTTCTCCAAGCATTTAAATTTAAAATAGGAACATTTGCAACATGACTAACATTTTGGATAACAGACTCAGGGGCAAGTGCAACACCCATATTAGCAGAAACTAAGCCGATTATACTATTAATTTCTAGTCCATCATAAGCAACATTAAGTTTTATACCTTTTTCTGAAAAATGAGAATCTATTAATTTTCTTAATTCAGTATCAGAATTGTAATGGATAAAGTCCTCATTCGTTAAATCTTCCATTTTAACACTTTCCTTAGTTACAAAAGGATGGTCCAATGAGGTAATTAATACAATTTTCTCCTTGAAAATAGGGTGATAGACTAAATCGGAAAATGACTTGAATTGTGTAGCGAAACCAAAATCAATTTCATTGGTTAATAAATCTTTTACGATTACTTCCGCGTTATCTTCTCTTAATGATAAAGTATGTCCAGGATTTGACTTTTGAAAATCCATAAGTAATGTAGGAATATAGCTTAATCCAAGGCTATGGACAAATGAAATGGCAATATTTCCAATATCGGGATGTACGAGTTCTGTTAAGTTTTCTTTTGAGAGCTTTACCTGGTTTACAATTTTTTTTGCATCTTCTAAAAAAGCCTTACCATATCTGTTTAACAGGATTTTTCTGTTTTTTCTATCGAATAAAGGAACTCCCAACTCACCTTCTAGCGACGTAATGGAACGACTTAAAGCAGATTGAGATAAGGATAGAATCTCAGACGCTTTTGTCATATGTTCCTGCTCAGCAGCAACGATAAAGTAATGTAATTGCATGATATCCATTTCCTATCTCCCCCAGTGACTTAGTTAATGCCGATATCTTATATCTTTGTTTTACACTTAATTGAATATCTCGTCAACAAGCTGCTAAACGAACTATTCCCGCTGCAAATAATGTTTTAAAAGAGATGCAAGACCGTTTTCGAATATCCGCTATTTCTCATTTCCACTTTTTAGCTTTTCTATTAAATCTGTTCCTGATCGACTAATATGCTTCGATAAGAGTTCCGCTGCCAATTGGGCATCCCCTTTTTTCACAGCTTCTAAAATCTCTTCATGTTCTTGATTGGATTTTTTCGTATGATCTAATAAAAGATGAGGTGTTTGTTGCGGAAATCCATTCCATAAATTTTCAATGAAAAATAACAACCTCTTCCATGGACAGTAGCTCACCAATAAATTATGAAATTCAATATTGTATTCTACGAACTCTTCTACTTCTTTCGCATTTTCCATCTTTGTAACAAGCTGCCCTAATTTCTCTATTTCTTTCTGGCCAATCAATGGTACGCTTTTTTCAACAGCCATTCTTTCAAATTGAGCCCTTAAAGCATAAATTTCCTCAATATCATTGACATCAAACGACTTAACGACTGCCCCACGGTGCGGCTCATTCGTAATAAGTCCTTCCATTTCCAACTTTCTAAGCGCTTCCCTAATAGGCATCCGGCTGACGCCTAGTGACTTCGCTAATTCTTCTTGGACTAGCCTTGAACCAGGTGTGATGTCTCCACGTAATATTGCTTCACGCAAAACCCTCGTAACCTTCGTATGAGCTGTTTCTAATTCTAATTTAATATTTAAATCCAAATTAGACTTCATCTGTACCCACCTCCATATCATTTATGTTTAATTAAAAATATATAGTATTACGGATTGTAAAGAAACCCAACTTTTAAAAAACTGGGTTTCTTTATGTCCATTCCATTGAAATTTTTAGATTAGATAATTACTTCATCTCGAAGTTCACTTAATTTTTCTGTATCATATCCTAGTTCACTTAATATTTTCTCAGTATGCTCCCCTACCTTTGGAATAGGATTCATGACTGGTTCAAACCCTTTCATAGTGGCAGCCGGAATAAGTGCTTTAATTGGACCTACCGGTGTCTCAACCGTTCTCCAACGGTCTCTTGCTTTCAATTGTGGGTGCTCAAAAAACTCTCTTACTGTATTCATTCGGGCATTGGCAATCTGCGCCTTCTCCAAACGCTCGATAACAACCTCTGCGGTAAGCACCGAAAGAACATCTTCAATAATGGGCTGTAACATATGCTGATTTTGGAAGCGATTAGAGTTATTATTAAAGCGCGGGTCATTAGCCAATTCAGGTTTCTGAAGAATTTCTTGGCAAAAACGCAACCATTCACGTTCATTTTGAATTCCAAAGAATACTTTTTTGCCATCTCCACACGGGAAAGGTCCATATGGGTAAATCGTTGCATGGCTTGCCCCTGTGCGGCTTGGCTCCTTGCCGCCATAGCCAGCATAATACATTGGAGCACCCATCCATTCTGCCAAGGCTTCAAGCATTGAAATCTCTAGCACCGTTCCTTTCCCTGTCTTTTCTCTCTGGTATAAGGCTGTAAGAATTCCGCTATATGCATACATTCCAGCACAAATGTCAGCAATCGATATACCTGCTTTTGATGGTGTTTCTGAAGTACCTGTAACCGACACTAAACCAGCCTCACACTGGATTAATAAGTCATAAGCTTTTTTATCACGGTAAGGACCTGACTTACCATATCCGGAAATGCTACATGTAATCAGTTGAGGATGCTTTTCTTGCAACTCCTGCGGTGAAAATCCCAACCGATCCACAGCACCTGGTGCTAAATTTTGAATAAACACATCGGCCTTTTCAAGTAATTTTGATAGAATCTCTTTCCCTTCAGGTTTTTTTAAATCTAGCGTAATCGATTCTTTTGATCGGTTAATCCAAACAAAATAACTGGCCATGCCATTTACTGTCTTATCATAGCCACGAGCAAAATCGCCATCACCTGGACGTTCAATTTTAATTACTCTTGCTCCTAAATCTGCCAATTGTCTGCTAGCAAACGGAGCAGCAACAGCTTGTTCAAGTGATACTACTGTAATTCCTTCTAACGGTAACATAGTAACCCTCCACTAGTTGTAAATTGAAATAAAGATAAGTTTAAATGCGATACTTTGTTTCTCCTTCTTCATATAAATCCGAACCATAAATATCGTTAATCACTACGGCTGGAAAGTTCTCCACTTCTAAGCGGTAGATGGCCTCCGGTCCTAAGTCCTCGTAGGCGATTACCTTAGCTTTTTTAATCGATCTTGCAATTAACGCTGCCGCTCCACCAACTGCCGCAAAGTAAACTGCTTGATGCCTTGCAATCGCATCTTTGACTGCTGGTTGACGTCTGCCTTTACCGATCATTCCTTTCAAACCAAGCTCAATCAACTTTGGAGCATATTTATCCATTCGTCCACTTGTTGTAGGTCCAGCAGATCCAATCACTTGACCTGGCTTTGGAGGTGTTGGGCCAACATAATAGATTGTTTGATCTTGGATATCAAAAGGGAGCAATTTCCCTTCCTCAAGCTCATCTATCATCCTCTTATGCGCGGCATCCCTTCCCGTGTACAAAGTCCCTGTTAACTCCACACGGTCTCCAGAGTGCAATTGAATTATTTGTTCCTTTGTTAATGGGAGTTTGACCTGTTTAACTGACATAAGTTCCTCCAATAATCAAATTCGCCTTGGCGTATTTGCGCCCAGATTTTTTAGGCCCACAGGACGTGGGTCACAAAGACGTTGCCACAGGATGTGGCGTTCTTAGTCTTTGATCTGCTCGAAAAATTACCTTTGAAAATCTGAGGCATCCGCCG
>DULJ01000102.1 GCA_012840465.1 Caryophanales bacterium | reverse complement strand
CAGCAGCAGGCCGCCGCCACCATTGTCACCGCCCGGTTTGCCGATCCCACGGGCTACGGACGGATTCTGCGGGATGAGCAAAACCAGGTGCAAGGTGTGGTGGAACACAAGGATGCCACTCCTGAACAGCGCCTGATTCAGGAAATCAACACTGGAACGTATATGTTCCAAAGCAGGCTGCTCTTCCAATATCTCACCCAGATCACCTCAGACAATGTGCAGGCTGAATACTACCTACCTGATGTGCTGCCGCTGATGATTGCCGATGGTCATCGGGTAGCAGGCTTTATGCTTAAAGATCCTTCCGAAAGCATGGGGATCAATGACCGCATTCAGCTATCCCAAGCGGAAGCCATCTTAAGGGAGCGTATCTGCCGCTTCTGGCAGGAGCGGGGAGTGACCATTGTTGATCCCCAGTCAACTTGGATTGAATGGGATTGTGAAATCGGACAAGATACGATAATCTATCCTGGGTGCTTGATCCAAAGGGGCAGCAAAATCGGGGCCAACTGTGTGATCGGCCCCAACTGCCGCTTGTCCGGGGCCGAAGTGCAGAGCGGGGCTGTGCTTGAGTATGCGGTGGTTGTGGACAGGACTGTTGGTGCAGGTGAGCGCATCCGGCCGTTTTCATTTCTAAGCAAGTAAAATCCTTTGGGGGGCTGTAAAGTGACGGAACATGGTAAAAGGTTTAAGGTGTTTTCTGGCAATTCCAATCCGGAATTGGCCAGGGATATCTGCCGCTGCCTAGGTATCGAGCTGGGCCAGGCAGAATTGCTCCGCTTCCAAGACGGGGAGATCCGGGTCAGAAATGTGGAGACGGTGCGGGGGGTAGAGGTATTTATCGTTCAGCCCTTGAACTATCCTTCCGCGGAGTACATCATGGAGCTGCTGATCATGATTGACGCCATGCGGCGGGCGTCGGCGAGGGAGATCTGCGCGGTGATCCCCTATTACGCCTACGCCAGGCAGGACCGGAAGACCCAACCCCGGGATCCCATTACCGCCAAACTGCTGGCCAACTTGATCACCGCAGCTGGCGCCGATCGGGTGGTCACCCTCGACCTGCACGCGGGGCAGATTCAAGGCTTCTTCGACATTCCGGTGGATAACCTCAAGGGCATCCCCATTATCACTGAATATCTGCTGCGCAAACAGCTGCAGAATGTGATTGTGGTCTCACCCGATGTGGGCGGAGTAGTGCGGGCCCGGGAGCTGGCGGATCGTTTGAACTGCCAGATTGCTATTGTGGACAAACGCAGGCCCAGGCCCAATCAAGCGGAAGTGATGAACATTATCGGTGAAGTTGCCGGCAAAACCGCCATTCTCTTGGATGACATGATTGATACCGGGGGAACTATAGTAAATGCGGCAAAAGCTCTGATCGAAAAGGGAGCAGTGGAAGTGTACGCCTGCTGTACCCACGCTGTGTTCTCCCACCCGGCACCGGAAATCCTGCAGGACAGCCCCATCAAGGAAATCGTGGTTACGGACAGCATCCACCTGCCGCCGGAGAAGAAGATTCCCAAACTCACTGTG
>DULJ01000103.1 GCA_012840465.1 Caryophanales bacterium | reverse complement strand
CATAGATATCGCAGAGTTCGCCCGCTTTGGCGTGATCGTGGCCTACCAGATGGACGGCAAGCCGCTGCTGCCCTCGGACAAGGGGCCGTTGTGGATCGTCTATCCGCGCGACCAGCATGCCGAGCTTCGGGATATCCGCTATGATTATCGCTGGGTCTGGCAGCTCAGGTGGCTGGACATAGAATGAGCCGGCGTGGACGCGCGATGCTGGGGGTCGCCCTGCCGGTGCTTGCCATCGTCATCTTCGTGCTTCTGCTGGCATTTTCGCTGATGCACCTTGCCCGGATCGAACGGGACATGCGGATCGAAGCGACCCAGAACATGCTGTGGGTGATCTCGCAGGCGCATATTTCCAGCCTGCGGCTGGGCGAGACCGCCGCGGACGGGGCCGCGGGCAAGGTGGACCGGGCGCAGATGGACCTGCGCCATGACGTGTTTCTCAGCCGCCTTGCGCTGCTGGACGACGGGCCACAGCGCCGCCGGGCCGAGGATCTGGGCCTTGCCGATGCGCTTGATACCTTGCGCGGCAACCTGCCCGAACTGGCCACGCTTCTGGCCAGCCTTGCGCCGGATGACCTGCCGCAGGTCCGGGGAATCCTCGGGCCCTACAACACCGCGCTGGCCAAGGCGGCCAACAGGGCGATGGTCGCCGAATGGGACGAGCTCGGCACGACGCTGGATGCCTCGCGGGCGCAGCTTTGGCAGATCATCGTCTCGCTGATCGGCATCTCGCTGGCGGGCGCCGTTCTTTGCGGGCATTTCCTGCTGGCAATCCGCGATGCCCGCCATCGAACGCGACTGCTCGACAAGGAAAAGGCGCTTTCGACGCTGCTTATCGGGTCAAGCGGCGAAGGTATCGTGGCGGTGGATACCGGGCGCCATTGCACCGTGTGGAACGAGGCGGCCGAACACCTGTTCGGCCAGTGCGGCGCCGATACCCGTGGCCGTGCATTGGCCGATATTTCCGGCTTTTTCGAGGTCGATGCCATCAGCCAGATGATTGAAAGCGCGATTGCCGGGCGGCCTGCTGCGCTGTTCGACCAGCCTTTCTTTCCATCAGGCCAGGCCGCCCCGTTGTATCTTGACCTGCGCTGTTTTTCCCTGCGCGATGGTCCCAGGATCATGGGCGCGCTGCTTCTGATCTCGGATGTGACCGAAAGGCGAGAGGCGCAAAAGGAAATCGCCGATCATCGCGACCATCTTGAGCAGCTTGTCGAGGCCCGGACCCACGAACTGGACGCCGCTCTCATGCGCGAGCGGGCGGCGGCCGAGCTTTACCGCAATTTCGGCACGATGATTTCGCATCAGTTCCGCACTCCACTGGCCATTATCGATTCTGCGCTTCACCGCCTGATGCGCCGCCGCGAACAACTTACGCCCGCAGAAGTTCTGGAACGGGGCGGAAATGCCCGTCAGGCCATTGCCCGCCTGACCCGCCTGGTGGAAAGCACGCTGGACGCCGCCCGCCTTGATGCAGGCCAGGTCGAGGTCCGCAGCCAGCCCTGCGACCTGAACGACATCATTGCGCAGGTCTGTTCCGATCAGGCGAGCCATATGGACGGGCGCACGATCCTGGTCGAAGCCGGAAACGGCGGCCCCGTTATTGCCTGTTGCGACCCGGTCCATGTGGAAAACATCCTGACCAATCTTGTTGCCAATGCCCTGAAATATTCACCGGCCGGCACGCCGGTTTCCATAACCCTTTCCAATGACGGCGCACAGGTCGAATGTGCCGTCACCAATCAGGGCGCACTGGAAAACCCCGCCGAACAAAGCCGGCTGTTTGAACGATATTTTCGGGGAAACAACGCCGAGGGGCTTCCCGGCATAGGGGTGGGGCTTTACATGGCCAGAATCCTGGCGCGCTTGCAGGGAGGCGACGTGTTGTTGCGGAATCATAAAGCAGGAACAATACGCTTGGCCTTGCGGCTTCCGCGGGCAGAGCACCATCCGGTCGCCGTAAAATCCGGCGCTTTCGTCAAGGCGCAGACATGAATATCCGTTCTTCGACGACGGTAAAACGTCCGGTCATTCTTTGCGTCGAGGACGAAAGGCAATTGCGCTGCGACATTGCCGATGAACTGGCCGAGGCCGGCTATGCCGTCATCGAAGCAGACAGCGGCACAAAGGCCATCAGGATATTGACGGAAACGCGCCCGGATCTTGTTCTTTGCGATATCTCGATGCCTGGCCTGTCCGGATATGACGTTCTTGATGCGTTAAGGGAAAAGGGCTCTGACCACGCAGAAATCCCGTTCGTGTTCCTGTCGGCCCTTGCCGACCCGCGACAGGTCGTCGATGGCAAGCGGCGGGGCGCGGATGATTATCTGGTCAAGCCGATTGATTACGACCTGCTGCTGGCAACAGTCGATGCACGATTGCGCCAGATCGAACGGATTCGTTCGAGGCGACCGGAAAACCCGGCTCTCCCTCCAGGGAATTTCGCAATTTCCTTCGGCATGACCAGATCAGAACATCAGGTGGCGTCCTTGCTGATACAAGGCAAGACATTGGCGCAGATCGCGCATGAGCTTGAGATATCGCGCACAACCGTCGCCTTTCATTTACGCCATATCTTCCAGAAAACCCGTACCAATCGGCAGGCAGAACTGGTTGCCCTGCTTTTACAAGGGCGCCCGCCTGTTGAATGATCCGAGAACGCGCATCCCCGCGCCCTTGGAAAAGGACTGAAGTCGTCCGGCCAGCAGCATCGCCTGCCTTGCTTGTCCATGATCGGCCTTGATCCCACAATACCGAAGAAATACCGGAAACCCTGACATGCACCCGCCCATCCACATTACTGCGACAATTCATTTCGCGGTTTGTGGTGCAATTAGCTTCGCCGTTGCGAGTGCAATTTTCAGGACTTTTTCTCTGCCGCACATACTCGGCGAAGCAGCCTTGATGGCATTGACAATCTCGGGCGCCGAACGCTCATCGTGGTCCCGGATGACAGGGCGTGCGAATAGCGCCCCCCCACGCCCAGAAACAGCGGCTTGTTGTCTGCTGCAATACTCTGTAGCAGCAGAAGGAGATCAGGTTCATTACCATGCATCGCCTTCAGGAGGGGCGATTGCCGACGATCAGTTCCTCGCCGCCATTCTGGTCCGACCCTCAACCGGAAAACGGCGCGCCTTGAGCGAAACCTGTCCCCTATCCTGCAGGAGCCGCGCGGCATGATAGCGTCCTTCTTTGCCGATCTCGTTGCGTTCATCGCGGCCTACCCGCATCTGGCCTATGCGGCGATACTGCTGCTGGCGCTGTCGGAATCCCTCCCGGCCATCGGCGTTTTCATTCCCGGCACGGCCGCGATCCTGGCGGTCAGCGCGCTGGTGCCAAGCGGAGTCGTAAAACTATGGCCGCTGCTTGGCGCGGCCACCATTGGCGCGATCATCGGCGACGGTCTCTCTTTCTGGATCGGCTATCACTATCACCGCGAAATCCTGGAACGCTGGCCGCTTAACCGACACCCGGAACTGATCGCGCGCAGCAAAGAATTTTTCGCGCGGCACGGCGACATGAGCGTCTTCATCGCCCGCTTTACGCCGGGCGTGAGAGCCTTTGTTCCCCTGATCGCCGGCACGTTGAGAATGCCGGCGCGGCGCTTCTACGCCGCCAATATCCTGTCCGCGCTGGTCTGGGCGCCGTCGCATATCCTGCCCGCCGTATTCGTCGGCGCGGCCTTCGGCCTCTTTGGTGCGGCAGCCAAACCGCTTGCGATCCTGGCCGTTCTGGCCGTCATCGTGATCTGGACGGCGATCCGCCTTGTCCAGCTTGTCCTGCGCCATGGTCCGCCGCTGCTGTCGCGTTTGTCGGCATGGCTGCGGGTGCAGGCGGCAGCCGGAGATTCCCGCTGGCACCGTATGGTGCTTGACCTTCTGGACCCGACCCGGCCCGACGCCCGGGTCGTGACGCTGGTTGCCCTGGTGCTGGCCGGCTCTGCCTGGCTGTTCTTCGGGATACTGGAGGACATCGTCAGCGGCGACCCCTTGGTGCGTGTGGACACCGCGATCTATCAGGCGCTTCAGGATCTGCGCACCGGGCCGGGCGACGCGATCATGCTGGTCATCACGGAACTGGGCGACACCGTCGTCGTGCTTGCCATAACCGTGGCGGTGTCGCTGTGGCTATTGTGGCAGCGGAACTGGCGCTCGGCAGCTTATTGGCTGGGCGCGGTCGGCGGCGCATCGGCGCTCAACACGGCCATCAAGGTTGCGCTTCATCGGCTGCGCCCGACCGAACTGCTCTATTCCGGCTGGAGCGCGTTTTCCTTTCCCAGCGGGCACAGCACCGTCAACCTTGTTCTCTATGGTTTCCTGGCCTTTCTGATCGGGCGCGAACTGCGGGCGGCGTGGCGCCTGCCGGTGGTGCTGGTGATGCTTTCCATGGCGCTGCTGATCGCCTTTTCGCGCCTCTATCTGGGGGCGCACTGGTTTTCCGATGTCGTCGGCGGGCTTGCCTTTGGCACCGCCTGGCTGACGATTCTTGTCTTTTTTTACCTGCGCAAGGAAACGCGACCTGTAGGGGCTGTCGGGTTGATCGTTGTTGCCGGGCTTGCGCTTGGACTGGCCGGAGGCTGGAACGTCTCGCGTCACCATGGGCTCGACATGCAACGCTATGCCCGCAAGACAGAGGCCATGGTCCGCGATGCCTGGCTGTCGACTGACCGGCAGCGATTCCCGGCGCGACGCACCGGCCTGTCCGGCGAGATCGAGAAGCTGATGACGATCCAGCGGGCCGGCAGCCTGCCCTTAATCAAGCAGCCGCTCTTCAGGAACGACTGGCGCAATGGGGGCCAGTTCAATGGGCCGGTCATCACCTCCGAAGCTGGCTCAAAGCAAGGGTGCGCTGTCTAAAAGCCTTCGGCAAGCGCATCACGAGACGCGATGCCGTCAAACCGCTGGAATCCACCCTCATGAGCCGCTCTCATGCCATCAGCTGCGCTGAGACCGAATGCGTCGCCTGAGCCTAATGTGAAAAGGGGAAAGTTGCCGAGCCCCACCCACGTCAACCAGGCAGTTCTGCCGGGCTGGCGGACACCCTCGGCATCTGCCAGTTCCAATCCGGCCTTCTGCCTCGCCTCGGTAAATATGCCCGTCCCGGGCGGAACGCGCTATTTTTAAAACGCCATGACTTGGGTAAAATAATGCGCTTTTTCTGAGAAACCGTCGCCAGGTTTTCAGATTCGGACCGATCTGCGCAATGGCCTCCCCCCGCCGTATCTGGTTCTGTGCATCGACTAGGGGGACGCCGATGATCCTCGAGGCGGTAACCTTGTCGAAATACCAGGACAGGCCAAAGCCAGCGGCGCTTGTGGCCCTGTGGGAGGCGCGGCCATAGGAGAAGCCAGCTCCACTCAACGCCTTCATGTAGGTTAAAATGTACGACAAAGTTAAGTCTGTTGCTGCCATTACGAATATGCTGAAATCGGGAGATGAGGAGGGCCAAGACATTTTAGCCAATATCATATCAAGAAACACCCTGCGCCCTCAATGGATGGATTACGCATTCCAATCCGAAACTTACCTTAACCGATAACAACGTAGCAGGCGCTGCCCGCGGTCATTCGATTTACTTTTTGGGAAATAAGGCAATACATATTATTATTTCAGATCATGGCTACATTGTCACCGCGCCTTCAATCACAAAACTCACGAGTTGCCGGCATAATTAGAATAATAATGACTGCCGCATTCATGGCTCCACCGCCATCAATGCAAGATGATCATAAAAATGAGGAGAACATAAGACTTAAAAGCCTTGACCTGACTCCAATGCCAAATACAGAGAGCAACACATATCCAAAATCTCTGCAAATTTCAGAAGCCCTATCAAATGATACATTGAAGTGGGACGATAATTTTCAGTCTTTTTTCAATGCGAACGATCCACAGAATCCAATAGCCTCCGCTATTGATATAAACCGCCACAACCGAAACAGAGAACCGTCGTCCCGTCTTCAATGTGAGCTGGGAGACAAATAGGTTGTCTGCAAGCGAGGAGTCAGATCGTCACCTCCAGTAGCGTCCTTCGTCAGAAAGGCGCGCGCCATGTTCATCCCCTCTCGCTCTACTCCCTCGGCGCAGGCACGGTGATCGTGCAGGACTGATCCTGCCCGGACTGCTGCATGTCCTCGACACAGCTTTGCAGCGCCTCAACATTGTTCGCAAAGACCCACTCGGCCCAGATCATGCACTCATAACGGGCCTGATCGCCAGACTGGATCATGGCGCGGTCGGCATCGGCCTGACTCTGCCCCATGACCAGACTGGCAACCCACGGCGCGACCCTGCCCGGCAGGATGGACGGCAGGGTCAGGATGAGCAGCACCCCGAAGATGGGGCCGACGCCGGCGGCACCGGCGAGCCACCAGTTTTGCCGCTCATACGTCCGCGCGCCGTCTATGTAGCCGGAAAGCGTGCGGGTG
>DULJ01000128.1 GCA_012840465.1 Caryophanales bacterium | reverse complement strand
GCATCATCAAAACAACCCAGGAGGAATAAATCCACTCCTTTGCCGGCCTGTCCCCATGCGTCCAGGCAGGTAAAGAGAAAAAAGATGGCGAGGGACAAGTGGTTTTTTTTCATTTTTATCGGTTTATGTTTCATTTTTTCAATCTTCTGTTATATGGACCAACCTGAGCGGGCGGTTTGCCGGCAGGAGGCCTGATTTCAATATGATCCGCTGCCCCCTGTCGCCGGCGATAAAGTTGAAGAACCCGGAGGGTAATCCGCCGGACGCATCCGTGATGATAATGTATATGTCGCGTATCAAGGGGTAACCGCCGGTTGGAAATTCACGCGGCGATTCCCTGTGCGCCACCTCCAGGGCCAATTGGTAAGGGAGCGGCTTGTAACTGTTGTCGGGAGTGGCCTTTGTGGTACTGCTCACGGATACAATATTCACCTTATTGATAAAACTGAGATGTGTAGTATCGACAGGATTGGCGATCCAGTTTACGCCCACGAAGCCCAATGCGTTCGGGTGCGAAGCGACATATTCGATCACTTTGTCGTGTGAGCCCACCCGGGTTATATCGGGCGATGAGCTGTCCGTTGACAGGGCTTTCACATTTTTGCCGAAGGCACGCTTGTCGCAGAGGGTATCCTGGATGTAGCGGACCATGCTCGAATTGGGCGTGTCGAAGATTACGGCCAGGGAGTCCAGGGGAGAGCCCGGGTTTATCTGTTTCCAGCTCCTGGTTTCACCGGACATTATGTTCCTTATGTCGTTTGTTGTTAACAGGGTGTCTTTGTTCCCTTTATGTGTGATCAGGGCAATCCCGTCAATAGCGATTTTCTGGGTGCGTATGCGCTGTCTCCGCTTTTCGATAATTCCTCGCTCCCGGTCCGTCAATAAACGTGTCCCGATAACCAGACGTATGCTGTCCTCCATCAGCAAATCATAGGCGTTTTGTTCGGAAGTATAAACGGGGATGATGGCCGCCTCGCTGTTGAGGGATTCAAACACGTTGATCTCGGCTTCGATGATGGGAGCAAAGCTTTCATCCACCGCTACCTGTGCTATGCCGGAGGTCACCGTGTCGGACCGGACCTTCCTTTGATGGCAGGATACCAGCAATAGCGCTCCGGTAATTATAAATAATAAAGGGGCTTGTTTTATATGCTTCATTGTTCTTTCCATAACCTGTAACCTCTTAATATTCCGTAAGCTGTAAAGATAATCCCAAACGCAATCCTTATCCCCATGGAGATATTACTCCGGAACAAAGGGGTAAAAACCAATAAATAGGCGACCGACAGGTAGATAACGACCATCATTATGCCCCAGATCAACTTAAAACTTCTCATGTAAATATTACTTTTTACTTTGTATCGTACCATAGCGCATTTTTTTGACGTGACGCTACTTTTGCAGCCTGAACACAACCGGAAGAGTGAAATAGACTGGGACCGCTTGTCCCCTCTGCCGTCCCGGAATCCACTTCGGCATCGATTGCACTACCCTGACGGCTTCCTTGTCGAGCGAAGGGTCGACCCCGCGCACCACCTGCACGTTCGATATATCCCCGGTTCTGGAAACCACGAACTTGATGATCACCCTGCCCTCGATGCCGTTCTCCTGGGCGATGACCGGATACCGGATGTTGTCCGATAAAAACCTGTTCAGTTCTGAAAGGCCGCCCGGAAAAGATGGGTTTTCTTCCACCACTTCGAACGGTTTTTCGTTGTCCGCCTTCTCCTCCACGATCACCTTGTTCTGGTTCAACTCGGCAATGTCGATCCCGTGTTGTTCGTCCGTCCCCTTGACGTTAGCCACGGATATCTGAAGCTTGGAGGACTGTATCTCCTCCTGTGTCTTCATGCTCTCATCATCCCTCACCTCCTCATCTTTCGCGATCACGGGAGGCACGAACTGTATGGTCGACTTCAAGGGGGGCGGCGGCGGGGCCACCTCCTGCTTTATGATGTTCTCCTGGGGGACCTGCTTCTCAATCGGCAGGTTCGATAGTTCCACCGTCTCTTCCATGGGTCCGAGGTCCTTTTTTGTCAGGTTCTCCACCACCCCGTACAACTGGGGCAACACGGCGATTACCGCCGTGATGAGCACCACTATGAGGAATGCGGCGATATATCTTTTGGATGAAGCCTGGCGCAACCTGTACGCGCCGTACCTCTTGTTCCTCCCTTCGAATACCAGGTCGCACCATCCGGTGGAGTTTAAGTTTATGAATTTATCCATATCGTATTTTTATGTTTATTGTTTTCGGGGCGCCAGGTTTGCCGCTCCGAAAGCACCCTTGGTCTTATAGTTCTCCACGAGGAAACGGTCGCCGTCGGTGACATCCACGATGGCGTATTTCCCGACGCTGCATATCTGCATCTCGTCGAGGGCGTCCACCAGGTTCTTGTAATTGGATGCCGCCATCGGTTTGATGATCACCGTGAGTGCGTCCACATCGCCTTTTATCTCCTTCGAGCGTTCACGGAACTCCTCTTCCGGCATCTTGTTCCCCTTTTCCACCCGTTCAAGTTTCAGCTCCCTCATCCGGTTCACGGCCTCCCCGTTGCGTTCGAGCAGGATACCGCGCAGCCCTTCGTTGGAAGTGTTGGATGAATAGGTTGTTTCCTTCAAGACGGTATAATCGCTGTAGGCGCTCTCGTCGAGTTTTCCCGGGTAGTAGTACACCTTGTCCCCTTCCCCGAGCAGCAGGGTGATGGCCCTGGACTCCTTCACCTTGGGCGCCTGGTTTTCCTCCACTTTCTGGTCCGAAGGCATCGCGATCTCCATCACCTGCGGTTTGGACAGTGTGGTGACGAGCATGAAGAATGTGATGAGCAACATGTTCATGTCCACCATGGGAGTAAAATCCACCCGCAGCGTCACCTTTTTGGGTTTTCCTTTTTGGGCCTTGCCGCCGCCCGTATCTATATTTGCCATAATTTATCCATTAAACGTTGTTTAAAACCCTTCCGGCGCTCCCCTTAGCACGGTTATCAAGCTATAACGGTTGGCCTTTATCTTTACCAGGTCTTTCATTACCGTCTCGATGAGCGGGTAAGGGGTTGACTGGTCTGCCTTTATCGTTATGGTCATTTCATTATCGGTCTCCCTTGCTTTCCTCACCCAGTTGATGAACTGGTTGTCCGTGCTGTCGCTGGGGATTCCGTATTGCCTCATCGCCTCGTCCTGGTCCCTGAGTGGCAAATCCAGGAACGCGGGGAGCCGGTTCATGGGTACGCCGATGAAGGGTTGCAGCATGAAAGCCTTCTTCTGGCGGTCATTGAGCGTGACCCCATACTCGGCGGACATCTTCTCCAGCGCTTCCATGCGTACCTCCGGGCGGTCGATGCTGACGAAGACCTTTCCCTGCAGGTCGACCAGGATGTTGATCACGTTGTATTCGGGCACCTTGAATTCCAGTACGGATGCGGGTGCCGTCACCCTGACCGGCTCCAGTGGCAGGAAGGTTGAAGTAAGCATGAAGAACGTGAGCAGGAGCACCGTCACATCGCTCATGGCGGTCATGTCGATAAAGACGTTATGTTTTTTTACTTTAGCCATTTTTTGTTGAATTAATTTTAATCCGTGTAGGCGTCCCTGTCACTTCGCCAGTCCGCCATGCCTTTTTACGAACGACTGGCCTATGGCGAACCCTATTTCATCGATGGCGTTGGCCATGGTCTGTATCCTTCCGGAGAAATAGGTGTAGGTGATGATGGCCAAAGCCCCGGTGCCGATCCCCAGTGCGGTGTTCATCAGGGCTTCCGATATCCCCACGGCCAGCGCCGTAGAGTCCGGCGCGCCCTCGTGCCCCATTGCCGAGAATGCCCGGATCATGCCCAGCACGGTCCCGAACAGCCCGAACAAAGTACCTAAAGTGGAAATGGCGGCGATGATGTTGAGGTTCTTCTCGAGGTAGGGCAATTCCAGTGTGGTGGCCTCGTCGACCTCCTTCTGGATCAGCCCGGCCTTGTCCGCATTGGTGATGCCGGTGATGCCTTCCACATCCCTGTAGCGTACCAGCCCCTCCCTTACTATGTTTGCTATGGAGCCCTTTTGCTCGTCGCAAAGCATGGTTGCCCCGTTGATGTCGCCCTCGTCAATCTTCTGTTTTACTTTCACCACGAACTGCTCGTTCTTCTCTTTGCCGCTAGCCCTGTCCAGGGCGAACAGGCGTTCGATGGAAAGGGTCAGCACCGTTAACAATAATGTGATTACCAGGGGGATCACGTATCCTCCCTGGTAAAGGATGCCGAAAACGTCTCCGGAGAGGGCATGCCCCTTATCGTCGAAATGGCTCGGGTTGCCGCATATACCAAAGAAAAAGACCGACGCGATGATCAAATTCCCGAGGATGATCAATCCGG
>DULJ01000083.1 GCA_012840465.1 Caryophanales bacterium | reverse complement strand
TGGTGACGATAGCGAAGAGGTCACACCCGTTCCCATTCCGAACACGGAAGTTAAGCTCTTCAGCGCCGATGGTAGTTGGGGGCTGTCCCCCTGTGAGAGTAGGACGTTGCCAAGCAAACAAAAAGAGCAGAATTTCATCTGCTCTTTTTTATATCCTCAAAACCATCCTTTCCTTTTAAACCAAAAAAACATTAATAACGCAATGATACCCATCATTCCTAAAGAGATAAAATATCCATATTTCATTGTCAACTCCGGCATATATTCAAAATTCATTCCATATATACCAGCAATAAAGGTTAATGGTGCAAACACGGAGGTTATAATCGTAAGGATTTTCATAACCTGATTCGCTTGGTGTGAGTTCACGGAAATATAACTATCCCGAATGTCCATTGTAATTTCACGGTTTGAGTCCACCATCTCAGATAATTTTAATAAATGGTCATAAATATTAGAGAAGTAGGGAACCTTTCTTTTGATCCCTTCCAAATGCTGTGAGTTGAGCATTCGATATAATAAATCACGCATTGGATTTATTGTGTGCCTTAAAGTTAATAGTTGGTGGCGGATATCGAAAAGTTCATCTAATAAAATATCCATTGATTTATTAGTAGTGTTATCTTCAATTTCATTTAACACATCCTCAATTTTATAAACAATTGGAAAGTATTGATCCACAATTTTGTCCAGAACTTCATAAAAACAGTGATATTGATCCCAATCTTTAATGATATCTGCTGAAATAAGCCTATTCCATACTTGATTAATTTGATTAAAATTTCGATAATGAAAAGAAACCACGAAGTTATGGCCGACAAAAAAGTTAATTTCTTCTTTTGTGAAATCATCCGGATTAATAACATGGGTTACAAAAAATGTGAAGTCATCGTAATAATCAAGCTTGGACCGTTGTAATCGATGTACACAATCCTCAATCGCCAAGGGATGAAAATGAAAATAGCTGTTCAGCTCATCTATTTCTTCATGTGTGGGCATATTAAAGTCGATCCAACACCATTTATATAACTTTAAATCCAACTCATCGAGGTTTTTAAAGACCATCTTTTTAGAGTCGTGTGTAACGGCAATTACTTGTATCATGCTGTACTCCCTGCATTATTGGTATTTTTCTTTTATCACTAATGGTATTAACTTACCCTTAAGTAGCAATAATTAAAGCAATTTATACCAATGAGATTTTTAAAAGGTTTGAATAATTTTAAAGCATGCCACATTCGAATTATATCCAACAATGAGAATAAAAGAGAGGAAGAAGAGTTATGAAATTTAAGGTTGAAACACTGCCAAACTATCGTATTGCTTATATACGACGGGTTGGTCCGTATGGTCCTGACAATATTGAAGTAATGGAAGGGTTAAAACAATGGGCTAGGAATAGAAATCTCCTTGAATCGGCAATCCTATTCGCAATTGCATAAGATAATCCCAAGACAACATCGCCTGAAAACTGTAGGTTCGATGCTTGTATTGTAATTTCGAAGGATTATCCATTGGATGATTCTATTGATGAAGATGAACTCAATGGTGGAAAATACATTATTTACGATGTAAGACATACAGCTAGCCATTGTTTGGCTCATTATGGTCGTAATTTAACAGTTTTATTTTGATTCCTTTTGTTATGTCTCCCAGACATCCCCTAATAAGGGTTCTTTGTTGTTTTAATCAAAAATCAAATTATAAAGTTTGCTTTACATCCTGAACAATGTAAAGTAAACTTTACTTATCAACAAATGTAAAGTTTACTTTACACCTTTAAAGGAGGCTTTATGAAAAACAGAATTCGCGAATTGCGGAAATCAAAGAAGATTACGCAGGAGGAATTGTCTAAACAAGTTGGAGTCTCACGGCAATCGATCATTGCAATTGAATCAGGAAAATTCAATCCATCTATTGAGCTTGCCTACAACATTTCAAAAGCTTTCAACTGCACGATTGAAGAAGTGTTTATATTCGAAGAGGGGAGAATGTAATTATGGAGGTTTCTATCGGGGGTATTATTGGATTGTATGGGGGAATGATTTGTGGGATCCTTGGCTGGTGGTTCGGACGGAAAAAAGCTAGGAAAAACAGAGGTTTAGATGAGCTATACTACCATATTTGGCAAAAGGCGAGATCCTATTCATGGTATGTGACATTAGGGGCGATTTATGTTTTCTTTTCGTTAACCGTGTTTGGGATTGAATTAAGCTCTGCAATGGTTTTAGGTATCCTTCTTTTAGCGCACTTAGGGAGTTGGGGTATAATTGGGGTCATTTTGTCCAACAACATGTCTAGTACAGTTCCGTTGAAGCATTTTCGTGTGAAGTTTGGCATAATCATCATTGCTGCGTCTATTATTGTTTTTACGATTATCTCAATCATGACGAATAACTGGATGTTTTTATCATTCAGTATTCTACCTAATTTGGTTGGACTTTTTACTGCACTTACTTCAAATAGAAAAGATTCCGAGTAAACCTACTGTAGATTTGAAATAAAGCCGTACCATTTTACCCCTTTGGATATGGTTATCTAAAGGGGTATTTTTATAGTGCAATGGAAAAGAACATCTGAATTGAAAGATCGATTAGGAACTGTTGAGTGACAATAAAGTTATTCCATTAAAGGGCGCTATTCTTGCATAAGGAAGCGCCCATTCTCCATTTAACAGGTATTTGTTTTTCGGTAGATCCCTTAATCCACCTTTTCGGGGGATGGGCAAGGGTGAATAATTTCAAGGGTGACCATATTAGATTGGATGGTACTATCAGAGGTCCGGGGCAGGGCAATAGATAAGAAAAAAAGCTTGAAGAATTTATTCTTCAAGCTTTTTACATACTTAAGCATTAGCGACTTTAGGTCCCTGTTTTTTTGATTTCATTATTTGGCTCACAACTAAGGCAGCAAGTAAACCTAAACCAAGCATATCCGTAAAACCACCTGGATCAACGAGGAGCAGTCCCCCAGCTATGCCTAGAAGTCGTTCAAAGATATTCATTTTAGTAATTAAGTATCCCATAAATCCGGAACCCAACGCAGTCATACCGATCAGGGATGTTGCGATTACCGTTATTGCCTCGAAAGCCGTTGTATCCATTAGGAATAGTGCAGGGGAGAACACGAATATATACGGAATTAAGAATGCCGCTATGGCAAGCCTTGATGCCTCAAAACCTGTTCTAATTGGATTTCCACCCGATATTCCTGTGGCTGCAAAGGCGGCCAAAGCAACAGGAGGTGTAATGTCTGCAATAATTCCAAAATAGAAAGCAAACATATGAGCTGATAATAAAACTGTTTTTGGAATTTCTGCAACACCCGGATCAGATAATAATAATATAATTGCCGGTGCTGCCATTGTTGATGTAATGATATAGTTCGCTGTAGTTGGTGATCCCATACCTAGTATTAGCGAAGCAATCATTGTAAAGATTAATGTAAGGATGAGTACCCCACCTGATAAATCAATTAATCCATTTGCAAATTTAAGACCTAGACCTGTTAATGTAACAACACCGACAATGATACCTGCTGCTGCTGTTGCTGCAGCAACACCTAAGGCTGTTCTTGCCCCGTTTTCAAGCGCTTTAAGAATATCCTTAATTCCCATTCTTGTGTCTTTACGGAAAGCAGCAACTATAATAACAGATAGAATTCCTAGTAAAGCTGATCGTACTGGCGAGAAACCAGTTGACATTAATGCAATTATTACAACAATTGGAAGTAGTAAATAAATCTTTGAAAGTACTTCTTTTTTATTCGGTAATTCTTCTTTTGTTAAACCTCTAAGACCAGTCCGTTTTGCTTCCAAATGAACCATAATCCAAATTCCTGCAAAATATAATAGGGCAGGAACAGCAGCTGCTTTGGCAATATCCCAATAAGGAATCCCTGTAAATTCAGCAATTAAAAAGGCTGCGGCTCCCATGATTGGCGGCATGAGTTGTCCGCCGGTTGATGCCGCTGCTTCAACTGCCCCAGCAAATTCCGGACGATAACCAGTCTTTTTCATCATTGGAATCGTAAACGATCCTGATGTAACAACGTTAGCTACTGAGCTTCCGCTAATAGTTCCCTGCAGGGCACTTGAGAAAACAGCTACCTTGGCAGGTCCACCTGTTGATCTACCAGCAATTAGCAAGGCAAGATCATTAAAATATTGACCCACACCTGACTTTTCGAGGAAAGCCCCAAACAATAGGAATAGGAAAATAAATGTAGCTGATACTGATAAAGGTGTACCTAAGATACCGTCAAGCGTATAATACATATGACTTATCAAACGTTCAAGACTAACGCCGCGATGCTCAAGAAATCCCGGCATGTATCGACCATACAAGGCATATAGTAAAAAGGAAAGTGCGATAATTGTAATTGGAAGACCAACAACACGACGTGCAGCTTCTAGAACAAGTAAAATTGCTAAAGCCCCGATGATAAAATCTAGATTATTATACATCCCTGCGCGATGAATAAGATCTTCATATTCAAATGTCCAGTATAGTCCAACATAAATACTTACAATGACTAAGATGGCATCATAAAATGGTAAACGATTTTTCTTTGCTTTATTTGAAATTGGATAGAGAAGAAAGATCAATCCTAACGCAAACGTTAAGTGAACAGATCTTTGAAGTTGTGAGGCCAAATTACCAAATATTGCAGTGTATAGTTGGAATGCTGAAAACGAGATAGCCCCAATGGTGACGATCCATTTTAAAACGCCTGAATAAGTTCGATAGCTTTGTTCTTTATCATATTTACTTAATATCGCTTGGATTTCTTCATCTGACATTGGTGTATTTTGATTTTGACTTTTGTCTTTTTCTTTGTCTGCCATACTTTACCTCCTCGATAAAATATAAAAAAGTTACTTTCATTCAGGTGAAAGCCCGAGGCGAAGGCATTACCTCGGGCTAATAACTATTTTATTCAGCTGAATAAAATTAATATTACTTCGCGCCTTGTTCTTGGAAGTATTTTAATGCACCTGGATGAATATCAAGTGTGATCCCTTCTGTAGCATCCTCAACTTTAATTGATTCAGCTTTTTTGTTAATAGCAACTAATTTATTTACATTCTCAAATAAAGCTTTAGTTGCGTTATAAACAAATTCCTCTGGAAGAGTTTTTGATACAGCTAACATTGCTTTTACAGCAACTGTATGTGTCTCACCAACACCTGGATAGATATCAGCTGGAATTGTTTCTTTTACATAGTAAGGATATTTTGCGATTAATTCATCAATTTTTTCATCTTCAAGAGTAATTAATTTAACTCCATTCGTTGCAGATAATTCTGTAACAGCTGAAGTAGGTGCTCCAGCAGTAACGAACGCTGCGTCTAAGTTACCATCTTGCATACTTTGAACAGAGTCACCGAATGATAAGCGCTGTGCTTTTAAATCATCAAACGTTAAACCATAAATTTCAAGAATTTGCATTGCGTTTGCTTCTACACCACTACCTGGTGCGCCAACGGAAACTCTCTTACCTTTTAAGTCAGCAACGCTAGTAATTGTGCTGTTTCCAGGTAATACGATTTGAATTGTTTCGTTATAAAGAGCTGCAAGACCTTGAAGATTTTCAACTTTTGTACCATCAAACATCATTGAACCTTGTGCCGCGTAGTCAGCAATGTCGTTTTGTACGAATGCTAAATCCACTTCTTGGTTTCCTAGTAGACGCATATTTTCTACAGAACCGCCAGTTGTTTGGGCTGTAGCGTTTACATCTGTATTATCACTAATAATTTGTGCAATTCCTCCACCAAGTGGATAATATGTTCCAGATGTTCCACCAGTTGCAATGATTAATTGGCTTGGAAGATATTCATCTGTTTTGGCTGTATCACCTGCTGTGCCACCTTCTGTTTTGCCTTGGCTGTTATTATTTCCACCGCCACATGCTGCTAATGCGAATAAAAGCATTAGAGCAAAAATTGAAGATAAAATTTTCTTCATTGGTAATCCTCCTTTTCTTTTCTCTGAATTTTGAAGCGTTTTCAAAATATAAGTATACTATAACAGGTAGATAACAGGAAGTAACAAAAAACTACAGAAAAAAACTTTTATTATTTTAATTTAAAAATAGGGGCAATTAGTTCCACGATAATTGCCCTTTTACTTCAACGTAGAATGCATGTAAAAACTTGCGGATATTTACCCTTGAATTCCTTCGGGTCTTCTTTTCATCAATTTCATTCATTTTCAGCCTAACTTCATGGAAATCAAAAAACTTCGTAGCGAATTGTTCGAATTTTGGATGCGTATAATCCGTTAAACCTAATGAAGCTAAATTAGTAAGAGCTTGAATGATCGCCCGACGTAATCTTTGCTCCATAGCCTTCACTGCATTTTCACTTGTGTCTAGTTTTTGGTTTTCAAGGACTTCTTTATACAGCGACTTTAATGAAATATTATTAATATCAATGTCGTTTCGTAGAAGATGGTTCATAATTTCTTCTATGTCCCTGCTCCCGTTCTCACCTAGTATCCCCAAATCCGAAAAAATATTTTCAATAATGACCTTTGAATTTTGTTTAGAAGGATTGCTTTGTTCGTTTGAAAATGGAAAGAGATTCAGACTTTCTTTTATTTTAAGAAAAGATTGTTCCATTTTTATTTTTTCCAAAACATTGTTGATGACAGCTGTTACTTCAACGCGATTCACTGGTTTATGTATGAAATACTCAATGCCGTTTTGATATGCTTTTGCGACCATCTCTTTATTTTCTATTTGTGAAATCATAATTATTTTTCCTGAAAAGTTTTTTTCTTTTATATGCTGAACAGTTTCAATCCCGTCTTGTAGGGGCATTAATAAATCGATTAATACAATATCAGGTTTCAAAAGCAGAATTTCACCTTCTGCTTCGATTGGCTGATCCGATTCTCCAATGACCTCTCCCAACGATTCCTCTCTAATAATTCTATGCATAATCTTTCTAGTAGAAATGTCATCATCTAGAATAAAATAATTCACGAGACTCACTCCTTTAAATTAAAAAAAGGTAAAGTAACAGTAAATGCCGTTTGCTCTTTGGTAGAGTGGACACTGATGTTGCCTTGCAGTTCCTCAACCATTAGCTTTACATGTGACAAACCAATTCCGTTTGATAATTTCCCCGTTTCAGTGAATTTGGTACTAAAGCCTGGTTCAAAAATAACATCGTGTTCATCTGGATGAATACCTGGTCCATTATCTATCACTTCAATAATTACTTCTGAGTTACATTTCTTAACGTTAATTTTAACGAAGCCTTCCGAATCCATTTCAATAGCTTCTATCGAATTCGCCACTAGATTATTTAAGATAACTAGGAGTGGGTAACTAAGAGGGGTTTTAAACTCACCATTATGAACTGTAACGATAAGTTCAATATCTTTTCTTAAAAATTCGATATATTTTTGGTTGGCTTTTTTACTTAAGTTGACAATCTCGATTAGTGAGAGGGGCTTTATTGCCTTTTCCTGCTGAATCACATCTTCGAGCCCAGCAAGGATCCTTTGGTTATCTTTTTTTACCTCATGAATCTCCTGCGCAATGGAAAGGGCGATTCTCGAATTCTCGCTGGAATTAGGGTCCTTATTAAGATCCTGATACAAATTATGGGCTTTAAGTGTAATGCTTTCGATTACGGATAATGTTTTCTTTAAATAAAAGCCTTCAATATACAGATTCGATAAAATCGTTTGGACTTGCTCAAATCTCATTTGTTGCTCATTGAAAATAGCCTTAAGTCGATAAGACTCAATCATCGTAAATAACCCAACAACGAAAAAGCTACGAAAAATAGCAACCCCAATAATAAAGCGTATATCAGTAGGAATGATGGTTGTATTATTAATGATCAGATGAAGAGTAATTTCACCTAGATTGGCAATCACATCACAACAAATACCAATCACACCGAGCATCATTGGAGAAAAAGAATGTTCATTTCGCTTGGTTACAATATGGAGCACACATGCGAAGAAAACATAATAACCAATCGCTGGACTCCGTGTAAGTAAGGATTCGATAAAAGAAAAGGATTCATAATGAACAGCTGCATCAAGTGCTATTCGGAAAAAGGTCGTAAAAACACCTGTAATAAACCCAGTCAGTATGTAAGGAACATCTTTATAAAATAGTAATAGGAAGAAGAAGCCGGCACTCCCAAGGGCGAATCGAAACGAGCTCGTAAAAGGAGTGATTTTAAACTCTCCTAAAAAGGCTGTCACAAGGACAATAATCAATATTTTTAAGGATCTGTGTGTATTCATTCGCAACAATCCTTTCTGCTCTCTTTCTATTATATACATGAACCTATTAATATAGGAGAAAATAATTTGACCTTTCACCCTTTAAAGGCTTAATGTAAAAAATAAATATACTTTGTGAGGAGATTTAAAATGAAGCATCATTTTGATACAGAAGCAGTCCATTTATCAGAAAACAAGTATGTCTCAAGTGCAAGTAAAGTTAATCCTATTTACCAAACCTCTGCATTTGCCTTTTCAGACTTGGAGGAATTAGAGGGCTTTTATCAAGGTGAAAGTAAATATTTATATACCCGTACTGGGAATCCAAATACAGACGAGTTAGCTGCGGCAGTAGCAAATTTAGAGGGTGCACCTGCAGGAGTAGCGACATCATCAGGTCTATCTGCTATTATGGCTGGTATTTTAGCTGTTGTAAAAACAGGCGACCATATTGTCGCAACAAATGATATTTATGGTGGTACATACCAATTGCTTTCAGGGGAACTAAAAGACTTTGGTATAGACGTTTCATTTGTAAATTTTAAAAATGTGGAAGAGATTAAGAAGGCCATCCAGCCGAATACAAAACTGATTTACACAGAGTCTGTAACTAATCCATTATTAAGAGTTGAAAACATTGACCAGCTTGTACAAATAGCAAAAGAAAACAATCTTTATTCAATGATTGACAATACCTTTGCGACACCCTATTTATTGAACCCATACGTACAAGGCATCGATATCGTAGCCCATAGTGCTACAAAGTATATTGGCGGCCATAGTGATGTATCGGCAGGGGTTGTTGTCGGTCATAATGATTTAATTGCAAAAGCAAAGGCAAAGGTTGTAAATCTTGGTCTTAACTTAAGCCCGTTTGAATCTTGGCTTGGAACACGAGGTCTGAAAACATTAAGCCTACGGATGGAACGTCATGTTAAAAATGCTCAAAAACTAGCAGACAGTCTAAAAAGCCATAAGGGTGTAAGAAAAGTTTATTACCCTGAATTCGTATCGGAAAAAGGGAACGGGGCGATTGTAACGATTGATATTACCGGAAAGTGTGATATTTCGAAGTTCTTTAAATCACTTTCTTGGGTAAAAATTGTACCAACATTGGCTGGAGTGGAGACAACTGTATCTTATCCAGTAGGTACATCCCATCGTAATTTATCTAATGAACTGAGAGAGGAGCTGGGTATTACCGAAGGCGTTGTCCGTATTTCAGTAGGGATTGAGGATCCGAAAGACATTCTTGCGACATTTATTGAAGCATTAGAAAAGTCTATTTTGTAAAATAATAAACAGTATGCGAAAATAGAATAGGGTAATGAAAAAATCCTTAGGAGCCATTCCAAGGGTTTTTTGAACTGGGAACTGGGACGCAGGTTCCGGGACAGAGGGTTGGGTTCTGTCTCCCGCACCGGAAGTGTTCGATTTGGAGGGAATAAATTTGTCTGTTCAAGATGAATTTTCATTTATAAATAGCATTACACCTAAAAAATATAAGCAGCCTCATTTAGTTGCGGGGATCGGTGATGATGCCGCTCTATATTCTGGAAATCATAATGTTGAAGAAATTGTTTGTATCGATACAATGATAGAAGAAGTACATTTTAATCGGCAGACCATGAGGCCTTTCCATATTGGTTATAAGGCACTTGCTAGTAATATTAGTGATATAGCAGCCATGGGCGGTGTGCCGAATTTTTACTTAGTATCGATTGCGATACCGAAGCACTGGTCTGATTCTGAACTTTTAGAAATATATAACGGGATGGAGGCACTGGCTGACCGTTACCAAATGGATTTAATCGGCGGGGACACAGTTTCATCGAAGCATAGCCTTGTTATTACTGTGACTGTAATAGGGCGGGTACATAAAGGCAAACATCTTTTACGGAAAAATGCAAAAGCGGACGATATCGTTTTTGTAACAGGAAGTTTAGGCGATTCAGCGGCAGGCTTGGAACTTTTGCTGAAAAACGGAGTCGATTTTAATTTTTCAAAAGATGAACAGGCTTTAATCACAAGGCATCAGCTACCAGAGCCGAAAGTAGAAATCGGCGAAATTCTTGCTAAGTATCCTCGGGTGGCTTTGAATGATGTTAGTGATGGAATTGCCAGCGAGTTGAATGAAGTCGCATCAGCAAGCGATGTTACAATAGTGATCGAGGCAGAGAAACTTCCGAAGAGTGACCCAATCACAAGCTTTAGTGAAGACAAACAGCTTCACTGGATGTTAAATGGCGGTGAAGATTATGAACTGGTCGGAACGGTTTCGAAGGAAAACTGGCTTAAGATTAAAAAAGAATGCGAGCAGAAAAATTATTCTATAACTAAAATAGGGTATGTAATAGAAGGTCCTGCACAAGTTTTAATAAAACAAGGCGACCACATGAAGCTATTACAAAAGCAAGGTTTTAATCATTTCAAATAGGGTGATCGTTTGATGGAGTTTATATGTAATAGCAATTCCGCTGAACAAACAATGGATTTTGCTAAAAAATTAGCACAAAGGCTTGATAAAGGAACCGTAATTACGTTAGAAGGAGACCTTGGTGCCGGTAAAACTACATTTACAAAAGGTTTGGCACAAGGCTTAGGGATAACTCGAACCGTAAATAGCCCAACATTCACGATAATTAAAGAGTATACGGACGGGAAATTACCTTTATATCATATGGATGTATATCGTTTAGAGGAAAGCGATGAGGATCTAGGGTTTGATGAATATTTTCATAGTGACGGTGTTTCTGTCGTTGAGTGGGCCAAGTTTATCGAAGACATGCTGCCTGCTGAAATTTTAAAAATAAACATTAACTATGTAAATGATACTGATAGAAAAATAATCCTCGAACCTGTAGGGACGAGGTATTTAGATTTATGTAAGGAGCTATTTTCGAATGAAAGCATTAGCAATTGATACATCGAACCAGATCATGGGTGTAGCCGTAATCGATGGGACTACGATTCTTGGCGAATATATTACAAACCTTAGCAAAAATCACTCTGTAAGGCTTATGCCAGCGATCAGTGATTTAATGAAGGAAGTAGGAATCGAACCGAAACAATTAGAGCGCATCATTGTTGCGCATGGACCCGGTTCTTATACAGGGGTAAGGATTGGCGTTACAATTGCGAAAACATTAGCATGGACTTTAAAGATTCCGATCGTGGGTGTTTCAAGTCTTGAAGTGCTTGCCCGGAATGGACAGCATTTTAACGGAGTTGTATCCCCTTTATTCGATGCGCGCAGAGGCCAAGTGTATACGGGACTTTATGCGATGAATGGCGATCAATTTCAATCGATCAAAGAGGATCAAATTATTTTGCTCAGGGATTGGGTTGGTGAGCTGAAACAACAGGATAAGAACGTGCTATTTGTAGGGAATGATGTCCCACTTTATGAAGCTGTTATTAAGGAAGTATTGCAGGATCAGGGGATTATCGCTTCCCCGTCTTTGTTTAATCCGCGGCCATCTGAACTTGCGATCATTGGAATTGAGAAAGAACCACAGGAGGTTCACACATTTGTTCCTAACTATATCCGCTTAGCAGAGGCTGAAGCAAAATGGCTGGAAGCGCAGAAATAACGATAAATTGGGACAGAGGGAGAGGGTCTGACCCCATGTCCCAATCAGAATTTTAATATGAGGAGCAACACCGATGGAGGATATTGTTCAATTCCGCTTAATGACAGTGGAAGATGTTGAGCAAGTATATAATATTGAAATTAGTTCTTTTACCTTGCCGTGGAGCAAGGAAGCTTTTTACAATGAAATGACAACAAACCAATATGCGAAATATATAGTGATGGAGCTGAACAATCAGGTAGTCGGCTACAGCGGAATGTGGGTTATTCTTGATGAAGGGCATATCACAAATATTGCTGTATTACCAGAGTACCGTGGTAGAAAATTAGGAGATGCGTTATTAAAGCAAGTCATTGAATTTAGCTGGGCTTTACATTTAAGAGTTTTAACGCTAGAGGTTCGAGTTTCCAATATAGTAGCTCAAAAGCTTTATAAGAAATACGGCTTCCAAGCGGGCGGCATTCGCAAAAACTATTATACTGATAACTATGAAGATGCAGTAGTAATGTGGGTGAATTTATATGAATAATAAAGAACAAATTATATTAGCAATAGAATCAAGCTGTGATGAAACAGCAGTGGCAATTATAAAAAATGGCAGAGAGATTCTCGCTAATGTTGTTGCTTCACAAATAGAGAGCCATAAGCGCTTTGGCGGCGTAGTTCCGGAAATTGCCTCAAGACATCATGTTGAACAAATCACGATTGTTTTGGAGGAAGCGATGAATCAAGCCGCGATAACATATGGGGATATCGATGCGATTGCAGTTACGGAAGGACCAGGTCTAGTCGGAGCCTTATTAATAGGCGTAAATGCCGCAAAGGCACTAGCTTTTGCACATAATATTCCACTTGTACCAGTCCATCATATCGCTGGGCATATCTATGCCAACCGTCTCGTGAAGGAAATGACATTTCCACTACTGGCTTTAGTTGTTTCTGGTGGTCATACAGAGCTTGTTTATATGAAGGAGCATGGCTCTTATGAGGTAATAGGGGAAACAAGGGATGACGCGGCAGGGGAAGCTTATGACAAAGTAGCACGTCAACTCAACCTTCCGTATCCGGGTGGCCCACATATTGACCGTTTGGCGCATGAAGGGAATCCAACTATTGACCTTCCAAGAGCATGGTTGGAAAAGGATTCATTCGATTTTAGCTTTAGTGGGTTGAAATCGGCGGTCATCAATACACTTCACAACGCAAACCAACGCGGTGAAGAAATAAAACCTGAAGATCTTGCTGCAAGCTTCCAAGCCAGTGTGATTGAAGTGGTTGTAACGAAGACAAGACTTGCAGCAGAGCAATACAAAGTCAAACAAGTCCTCCTGGCAGGTGGAGTTGCTGCTAATAAAGGCTTACGGGCTGCACTGGAAAAAGAATTCGAAAGCACGGAGGTGGATCTTGTAATTCCACCATTACATTTATGTACGGATAACGCAGCAATGATCGCAGCAGCCGGCAGTATTGAATTTGAAAAAGGGAAAAGAGCGGGTTTGGATTTAAATGGAATACCGGGGTTGGAGCTGTAAGGAGAGGAATTTTTTTATTATGAACAAAAAAGATGTAGCAGATATTCGAAAACAATTTAAGTTTAATAATAATCGAATGAAAATCAAAGATATCTTTAATGTGTATGTTATGAAGGAAAGCAGCGACATTTATCATCAAGAAAGTAAGCCGTTTCAAATGCTAGAGCAGGAACAGCAGGAGTTATTCCTGAGCAACTTCAAAAAGGTTCTTACAGGGCAATTGGATGTGAAGTTGTTTGAATTAAAGTTTCAACGTGAAGCCGAGGACCATACACAACTTCTTCTTTATGATGGTTTGCAAGCGGATGATGTAGAGGATTGGAAGGCACAAATGCTAGTAATCGTCGAGAAAATGTTTAAAAGTGCACAGCATACAGAAGATATGGTTGCAACCTTCATTCGCTGCGAATATTCTAAACCTACGAAAAAGAAAAATGAAGAAGCAGAAGTGAGTGAACAGGACGAAGTTTATTCTCATCGATTCATTCTCTGTAGCATCAATAAAACGGTGCAGCCGAAAAAGACGCTTATGTTTGATTATGTGGAGAGAGTATTTAAATACAGTGTAATCGTAGATCCAATCATTAACCTTGCTTCACCAGTCGCAGGCTTTTTGTTTCCATGCTTCACTGATCATTCAGGCGATGTCAATCACATTCTGTACTGTGCTGAAAAAGCAAATCAACCTGATGAGGATTTTATCGAGAATGTATTAAATGGCGAAGAAATTATAACTGCGCAAGAGGATAAAGCGATTTTCGAAGAGATTGTCAAACAAGTAGTGGGAGACCAGGTTGACGCATCAACCCTTGCCAATGTTTATGAAGAAATTAACCGAATCATTGATGAAAATGAAGAGGAAGAAACTCCAAAATTGGATTACAAAGATGTTGAACGTGTCTTAAAGGTAAGTGGGGTAGAGGATGTTAATACTGAAAAAGTAGAAACAGCTTTTCAAAAAGTTATTGATGACGAAAAGCATGAATTTAAAGCAAGCAGTGTTGTTCCAAATTATAATACGAAGTCAATCAAAATTGAGACTAAGGTCGCGAATATTTCAATCAGCCCACAAGATTTGAAGTACGTTAAACAAGTAAACTATAATGGCAAACGTTGTTTACTGATTGAAGTGGATGAAGATACGGTAATTGAGGGCTTTACATTGATTCCTGAGACATTTTAACAAAATCCAGAACTTTTTTATAAAAGTGACTGTGGATAGAGTTTATCCACAACTGGTAACAGTGGTGGATAACTTCAACAAATTCCGACATAATAGGTTTCGTGGGTGTTTATAAAAAATGTGGATAATTCGCCATTTTTCTGTGGATAATGTTGATAACTTTGTGAGATGCCTGAAAAAGGTAGGTTTACCTGTGCATAACACTGTGGATAGTGTGAATACATTTAAAAACGCCCGCATTTGGAAGAAAGCGTTTGACAAAATTCCGCAAGAAAAAACGTCCAGAAGAATTTTCTTCTGAACGTTAATCCTGTAGAGTTTCCCATTCTTCCATCAACTTTTCGAGCTGTTCATGATATTTTTCATTTTCACTAGTTAATTCGGCTGCTTTTTCATAGTCTTGATAAACTTCAGGGTCACATAATCGTTCATCATTTTCAGTGACTTTCATTTCGATTTGTTCAATTTGCTGTTCGATTTCTTCAATTCGACGTAGGCGCTGACGGTCTTTTCTTTTTTGTTCTTTGTCTTGTTCATATTTTGCCTTGTCCGATTCCAGTGGGGGTGTTTGCACCACTTTTGACGAGGACGAGGATTGTGCTTCATTTTCAAGCTGCGCCAGTTCTTCTATTTCCGCTTTCTTATTCACATAATAATCGTAATCACCCAAGTACGATTCAAGACCTTCCGTGGATAATTCAATCACTCTTGTTGCTAACCGATTTATAAAATAACGGTCGTGAGATACAAACAGTATCGTTCCAGGGTAATCAATTAAAGCATTTTCTAGTATTTCTTTGCTATCCAAATCTAAGTGGTTCGTCGGCTCGTCAAGAATTAATAGATTCGCTTTCTGCATCATCAACTTGGCCAGCGCAAGTCTTGCCTTTTCACCGCCGCTTAACGAAGAGACTATTTTTAAAACATCATCTCCGCTAAATAAGAAATTCCCTAATATCGTTCGAATTTCTTTTTCCTGTCTTAACGGATATTCATCCCATAGTTCATTTAAGACCGTTTTATTGGAAGTTAAGTTTGCCTGCTGTTGATCATAATAGCCAATCGTAACATTGGACCCATAGTTGATCGTGCCGGCAAGGGTCTCAAGCTGCTTTGTAAGTGCCTTAAGCAATGTGGACTTTCCAATTCCATTTGGTCCAACTAGGGCTACACTTTCTTCACGTTTAAGCTGAAAGGACACATCCTTCAAAATCGGTTCCTTCCCTTGATACGAAACGGATAAAGAATTAACCATTAACACATCGTTTCCGCTTTGTCTTTCAATATCGAAGGAAAATGAGGCTGATTTTTCATCCCCAAGTGGGCGGTCCATTACCTTCATTCTTTCAAGCTGCTTCCGGCGGCTTTGTGCTCGTTTTGTTGTCGACGCCCTCACAATATTTTTTTGTACGAAATCCTTTAATTTAGCGATTTCCTCTTGCTGCTTTTCGAAAGATTTTAGTTCCTGTTCGTAAATGGCAGCACTTTGCTCTAAATATTTACTATAGTTGCCAACATAGCGACGACAATTGGTCCGTGATAATTCGTGGACCTGAGTCACAACCTTATCTAGAAAATAGCGGTCATGGGAGACGATCAGTAAAGCACCGGGGTACCCTTGCAAATATTGTTCAAGCCAGCTTAGCGTTTCAATATCTAGATGGTTCGTCGGTTCATCAAGAATTAATAAATCCGGTTTTGTTAATAGCAGTTTTGCCATTGCTAAGCGGGTTTTCTGACCACCGCTTAAGGTTGCAATCGCTGTCGAATAATCAAAACCACCGAAATGAAGCCCATGCAGAACCGTCCGAATATCGGCCTCATATTGATAACCGCCTTCATCCTTGAAGGTTACTTGCAGTTCGTCATATTCTTTTAATAATTTTTCATATTTTTCGCTATCATTTAAATAGGCGGGATCACCCATATTAGCTTCTAGGGCACGTAGCTTTTTTTCCTTTATTTGAAGATGGCGAAAAACAGTCAACATTTCCTCCCAAATAGAAAGACTAGATTCCAAGCCGGTATCTTGGGCAAGATAACCGATTGTTAAATTTTTCGGCTTAATGATGTCACCGCCATCATATGACATTTGTTCCGAGATAATTTTTAATAAAGTAGATTTCCCTGCTCCATTTCTGCCAACAAGAGCAATTCTATCTTTTGATTGTACTTCTAATTTAATATTAGATAAAATAAGATCAGCACCATAATATTTAGTAAGTTGGTTGACTTGGAGTAGTATCATATCGGTTCACCTCTTCAAATCATAGTTTAGCGTATACAATGTCAAACGAGCAACAAATCTCCTTTTTGTACTATAAGAAAGTATAAAATTTTATGGATTATAGTATAAGAAAAGACATCGCAATTTGCCATTATGGGCAAATTACGTGTTTTTCTAAACAAAAATAAATATCATCCTAAACTTTTTTGTATTAAAATATGTGTAAGTCGGGAGATGAATAAAGATGTCCTTTACTCATTTTAATGAAGAAGGCCGTGCGAAAATGGTCGATATCACTGAGAAAAGTGAAACAATTCGTACTGCCATCGCCCATTCTAGCATCCAGGTAAATGAAGAAATCTATACAAAAATTAAAGAAAATAAAATGAAAAAGGGCGATGTATTAGCTGTTGCTCAAGTAGCCGGAGTGATGGCAGCCAAGAAAACATCCGAATGGATTCCGATGTGTCATCCGTTGATGCTAAAAGGTGTAGATATTTCTTTTTCATGGGAGGAAAAGGCTCCTGAGTACATTTTACATATCGAAACAACTGTTAAAACAAAGGGAAGCACAGGTGTGGAGATGGAGGCCTTAACAGCAGCAACCGCTACTGCCTTAACAGTTTATGACATGTGTAAAGCCGTAGATAAAGGAATGATTATTGGCCGAACATACTTAGCCCTGAAAACTGGAGGAAAAAGCGGAGATTTTCGGAGAAAGGAAAATATTGATTAAGGAGAACGGGGGTATGGTATGTCTTTTGATAAAAACAAAATACCGCAAGCGACTGCTAAACGCTTGCCGTTATATTATCGATTTATAGCAAATTTACATGCTTCTGGAAAGCAACGAGTATCCTCAAAAGAATTAAGTGATGCGGTAAAGGTAGACTCAGCCACAATTCGCCGTGATTTTTCTTATTTTGGTGCCCTTGGTAAAAAAGGTTATGGGTACAATGTCAATTATTTATTGTCCTTCTTTAGGCAGACATTAAGCCAAGATGAAGTAGTGAAGGTGTGCTTAATTGGGGTGGGAAATTTAGGAACTGCCTTTTTGCATTATAATTTTATGAAAAATAATAATTCCAAAATTGTGATGGCATTTGATGTTGACCCGGCTAAAGTCGGCACAGATATCGGGGGCGTTCCGGTCTATCATTTGGATGATTTAGAAAGTAAAATCACCAGTGAATTGGAAGTAGCCATTTTAACCGTTCCTGTACAGGTATCTCAGCAAATTACAGACCGCCTCGTTACCTCGGGGATAAAAGGAATTTTGAATTTTACACCTGCAAGACTGAATGTTCCGGAAGATATTAGAATTCATCATATTGATTTGGCGGTTGAGCTACAGTCGTTAATTTACTTTCTAAAACATTACCCATTAAGTTAGTTTGCTCAAAAGTACACATGGAAAAACGGCTGTCTCTATTTGGAGGCAGTCGTTTTATGCATCATTGTCTGGTTCCAGCGCCTATGCTTTTCTTATTTTCTTTTATCCGTCATTTTTTTGTACAAAATAAATCGAATCGCTGTTGAAAAATCAAAGGTTGCAATCATCATTAACAGTACCGTAGAAAACTTCCAAATCGTCTCCTCGGCACTTTGGATTGCTAAATATGTAAAGAGGGCACCCATTGCTACGTAAATGAGTGCCATTGTATAGGGTGATGTTCTCATTGTAAAAACCCTCCAACAAAGCTTTGCACCTGTTCGTATTGTTTTTGTAGCTTCTCCATATCATCTGCAAACAGGATCCGTACTAATACAACAAAGGTATTCATGGAGACGTGGGCCACAATGGGTACAAGGATTCTTTTTGTTTTTACATAGAGAAAAGAGAACACAAGACCCATTGCTGTATAGATAATGATATGTGTAAAGTCAAAATGGACAGCTGCAAATATTAAGGAACTAATGATAGCGGCAGCCCAAAAATTAAATCTTCTATATAAACTGCCAAAGATAATCTGTCGAAAAATAATTTCTTCGAAAATGGGTCCTACTACAGATGTAACAATAATAAAAATCGGCGTTTGCATCGCGATTTCTACTAAAACCTCTGTATTTTCTGAGCCCATTTTAATCCCAAGCAACATTTCAATTTGTGCAGCCACAATTTGTGCCGAAAATGCTAAAAAGACCCCAGTGATCGCCCAGCCCGCAGCTGCCATCCTTGACACTCGATTGTTGGCATTACGACGATTTTTGATGTCCGGCAATAACAACAAAATGGCTACTAGTAGGCCAACAGTGAAGCTGATGACCGTCCATATGGCCACCGCATCCTCCTTCGAGACCCCGTTTCGAAGCAGCAAGTCAACACCGAACAAGATCCCCGAAAATTGGACAAAAATATACATTAATATAGTAAGCAAGTATCTGCTTTTCAATGTTATACCCCTTTATGTATATGGAAATGAACTACTCTTGTATTTTAACATAATTATTTTAAAACCAATAAAAAGATGATTGATTTTTCGGCATTTCGTTAATAATGTTCAAGGAGGTTAAATTTTACAAAAAAATTATAGTTTTTACTTGCAAAAATCTAGTTAATTATTTATTATAATAATTGTGTTAGCACTCAAGTCTAACGAGTGCTAACAAATCAAATTAATTAAAAGTTTATCTTAGGAGGGTGTTTCACTTGTTAAAACCATTAGGTGATCGTGTTGTTATTGAGCTTGTTGAAGCTGAAGAAAAGACTGCAAGCGGGATTGTTTTACCAGACACTGCGAAGGAAAAGCCACAAGAAGGCCGTATTGTAGCAGTAGGAACGGGCCGTGTATTAGATAACGGTGAGAAAGTTGCTTTAGAAGTGAAAGAAGGCGACCGCATCATTTTCTCTAAATACGCTGGTACAGAAGTGAAATATGAAGGTAAAGAATATTTAATTATTCGCGAGAATGATGTTTTAGCAATTGTAGGCTAAGTGGTCTTGAACGCGGAATGAATGAGATTTTTCGTGAGATGGATCTACTAGTCTTTTTACATAGTAGATCACCCTTGTCTAATAGAATTGATTAATAATTTTGAGGAGGTACTACTTAAATGGCAAAAGAAATTCAATTTAGTGAAGATGCTCGTCGTGCGATGCTACGTGGTGTAGACGCATTAGCAAATGCAGTTAAAGTAACGCTTGGACCAAAAGGACGCAATGTTGTATTGGAGAAGAAATTCGGTTCTCCGTTAATTACTAATGATGGTGTAACAATCGCGAAAGAAATCGAATTACCAGATGCATTCGAAAATATGGGTGCAAAATTAGTGGCTGAAGTAGCTAGCAAAACAAACGACATTGCTGGTGACGGTACTACGACTGCAACTGTGCTTGCTCAAGCTTTAATCCGTGAAGGTTTAAAGAACGTAACCGCTGGTGCGAACCCAATGGGCATCAAAAAAGGTATTGAAAAAGCAACTCAAGCTGCTGTTGAAGAATTAAAAGCAATCTCTAAGCCAATCCAAGGCAAAGAATCTATCGCTCAAGTTGCAGCGATTTCAGCTGACAATGATGAAGTAGGTCAATTAATTGCTGAAGCAATGGAACGCGTTGGAAACGATGGCGTGATCACAATTGAAGAATCAAAAGGCTTCACAACTGAATTAGAAGTGGTAGAAGGTATGCAATTTGATCGTGGCTACTCTTCACCATACATGGTAACAAATTCAGAAAAAATGGAAGCTGTTCTTGAAAATCCATACATTCTTATCACTGATAAGAAAATTGCTAGCATTCAAGAAATCTTACCAGTATTAGAACAAGTCGTTCAACAAGGTAAGCCATTATTAATGATTGCTGAAGATGTTGAAGGTGAAGCACTTGCTACTCTAGTCGTGAACAAGCTTCGTGGAACATTCAACGCAGTTGCTGTTAAAGCTCCTGGCTTCGGTGACCGTCGTAAAGCAATGCTAGAAGATATCGCTATCTTAACTGGTGGTCAAGTCATCACTGAAGATATCGGTCTAGATCTTAAAGCTGCAACGATCGAGCAATTAGGTCGTGCTACTAAAGTTGTTGTTACAAAAGAAAACACAACAATCGTAGAAGGTGCTGGCGACTCTGCTGCTATTTCAGGTCGTGTAAACCAAATCCGTAAGCAAATGGAAGAAACAACTTCTGAGTTTGATAAGGAAAAATTACAAGAGCGCTTAGCAAAACTTGCTGGCGGTGTAGCTGTAATCAAAGTTGGTGCTGCTACTGAAACAGAATTAAAAGAGAAGAAGCTTCGCATCGAAGACGCATTAAATGCTACTCGTGCTGCAGTTGAAGAAGGTATCGTTGCTGGTGGTGGTACAGCTCTTGTTAACGTATACAAAAAAGTAGCTGCTCTTGAGTTAGCAGGTGACGAAGAAACAGGTAAAAACATCGTATTACGTGCATTAGAAGAGCCAGTTCGCCAAATCGCAGCTAACGCTGGGTTAGAAGGCTCTGTCATCGTTGAGCGTCTTAAAAGTGAAGCAGTTGGCATTGGTTTCAATGCTGCAACTAACGAATGGGTAAACATGGTTGAGGCTGGTATCGTTGACCCAACTAAAGTTACTCGTTCAGCACTACAAAACGCAACATCTGTAGCTGCTATGTTCTTAACAACAGAAGCAGTTGTAGCTGACATTCCAGAACCAGCTGGTGCTGCTGGTATGCCTGATATGGGCGGTATGGGCGGCATGGGGATGATGTAATCTAGCCACCATTGGCGGATAACTTTACAGTGAAAAACAAAAGACTACTTCCAAATTTATCTTTTGGGGTAGTCTTTTTTTGTTAACATACCTGCAGTTAATTTTTAAAAATATAACTTAAATCAATTTGGAAACTTTCAAATAGATTAACAGATAAGCTATCATCTTTAAAATAGATTCCATTTCGGTTATAGGTTCCCTTTTCCAAAGTGTATACTTCAATTGACTGATTATAGGGGGGGATCAACAATCCAATATTCCTTTACTCCTGCTTTTTCATAGCTATTATATTTAATTAATCGGTCATTTTTAGCTGTTGATGGTGAAAGAACTTCAATCACTAGATCCGGTGCACCGATGATAAATAGTCAGCGTATGAATAGCGTTTGGATTGTTGTGGAATTGCCATGTCATCACCTCATCATTTGTTTAATTCTTATTATACCATTTATTTTCCATCGAAAAGAACATAGTAACTAAGATTTCACTTTTCTATATTGACGGGTGATTAGTGCACTTGTCGTTTTTAACATTGCAAATTAGCAAATAAATATATCACTTGGTTAATTCTCTTCATGTCTAATTTCATGTTTATTTTTATCAAAAAGAATCTTTATATAATCGCGTCTTGAATATAAGATTCGGTAAATGGATACATAAATGTCATCACTTTTATAAAAAACAATGTAACTACCGCAAATCAAATACCTATAATCTGTTGGAATATCAATCTTGGATGATAATTCCATTCCAAGCAACGGAAACTCTTTTAGTTTTTCATAACATCCGATAATATTTGTAATCACATCAACTGCCGCAATTGAATTATCAAACTCTTTTGTAATATATTCTTTGATATCATGCAAATCCTGCATGGCAATGGGATTCAATCTTAATTTTTGCATAAAAAAATTAAACTCCCAAATTTCTTTTAACTTGTTCTTCGCTAAGCCATTCATCTCCCGTTTTAATGGCTCTCTCAGCTTCCATAAGTTTAGAAAGCAATTTAATGGTAGCTTGACTTTTTTCATACTCTTCAATATCAAGAATTGCAAATTTACCTCGGCCATTTTTGGTTAAAAAGACTGGATCACCAACAGAGATATCCTTTAAAACCTCATTATAATTTCTTAAATCAGAAACAGGCTTAATATTTGGCATCAGATCAACTCCTTTGATAACTTTATTATATCACTATTATGCTTAAAATTACACGACTAATTTAACAGCGGATTTAAGCTTTTAACAAAGTGATATGCCTGATAATTTCATAAGGAGCTACAACCTCCGTCTTTATAATTAAGAAAATAATTGTTCATCTGGTACAGCCTCAACTATTGAACAATTAGGTCGTGCTTCAAAAGTTGTTGTTACAAAAGAAAATACAACAATCGTAGAAGGTGCTGGCGAATCTGCTACTATTTCAGGTCGTGTAAACCAAATCCGCAAACAAATGGAAGAAACAACTTCTGAGTTTGATAAGGAAAAATTGCAAGAACGCTTAGCAAAACTTGCTGGTGGTACAGCTTTAGTTAACGTATACAATAAAGTATCTGCTCTTGAATTAGTGGGTGATGAAGAAACTGGTAAAAACATCGTATTACGTGCATTGGAAGAGCCAGTTCGTCAAATCGCAGCTAACGCTGGTTTAGAAGGCTCTGTCATCGTTGACCCAACTAAGGTTACTCGTTCAGCATTACAAAACGCAACATCTGTAGCTGCTATGTTCTTAACAACAGAAGCAGTAGTGGCTGACATCCATGAGAAAGAAGCTCCAGGAATGCCTGACATGGGCGGCATGGGGATGATGTAATCTAGCCACCATCGGCGGATAATTTAATTGTAAATCAAATCAAAAAGACTACTTCTTATTTTATATATAGGGAGTAGTCTTTTTTGCTGTAAAAAGTACTCCATGAAGGAAACTTGCAGAAAAAAGTTAAAGCCGATTCAAAATGAGGTTTAACAATGCGGTTAAGGAAAACGCTATATACGTAGCGGATATTGTTAACCACACGGCGTGTTTTTCGATATCTGCATTTGGGTCTTTAGCGACTTTTTTTATTAACGATATTAGATTTATACAAAAAACAATTGCGAAAATTGGATTTATTAGAAAACTGAATTGAATCAAAAGTAATATCATAAATCACCAACCCTCTTACAAAAGTTTTACCGCAAACACAATTCTGAAGGTACGATATAGTATATATTTTTATGAAAGTAAAAAATGATGACCTTCATTTTAGTAATAATTAATTTCCATCTGTCATCAATACATAATTTGTCATTATTCTATTCTATACCATTCAAAATATTATTCAATTGATTTGGGACATACTCCCTGAAGTCAAGGATAAATTCCCATATTTCCGGGATGAATTTGAAAACTAATTAAACTTGGAATCCGAATTGGCATTTTACCCCAGAACTATAGGAATTTATCCTGAATTTTGATGAGTTTGGCACAAAAATATTGTAATCTTTGGAATATATTATACAATTGTAGTGTAATGGGGGGATGAATATAAAGTAGTTCATGAAATGCCATGATTCACAAAGATAGACAAATATCAAGAGATTATTTAATTATTAGGTGGGATTGGAATTGAAGAAAAAGTTAATATTTCTGGTACCAATAGTTTTGATGTCGTTATATTTTTTCAGTAATAAATACCAGCCTTTTGCAGAACCAAAAGTTGAGGCGCTATTTGAGTCTAATACTTTTGATGAAGTTCAAGAAGAATATGGTATATCCGGTATGGGGGTTGGTCAAAGTGAGAGGATTCTAACTATAGTAATGGGAGAAAATAACGACAAGGATGAGATTCAAAAGTATTTCGAAAAAAAACTATTAGATATTGGTATAAGAGACTATAAAGTTGAAGTTTTAAAATACTAAAACCTACTATGAAATACAAAAAATACATTATTAGCAGACAAAACAGGAAGATTTAACTAGTAAAATATTATAATTATGGAGGTTATTGAATCAATTTCATAAACTAACCCCTAGAGCCTCAAGGCTTTTGAGACACCAAAAAAGGAGTACCTCCCCAAAATGTCGAAATAAGTAGTTACTACACCAACTTATAAGACTGGAGGAAGATTCCCTATGACTATTATACGACAAGGAAGCCTATTTGACATCCAAGATTTATACGATTTAGAACCTACCCAACGATTTGAAGCTATTTTTTCTACTATGGATATTGATCCTATCTTAGCACGTGTAACGAAGAAATCACTATACTATTAGGTAGATCTGTTGAGCTTAACTATGTAGCTATGATTTATTCCTTAGTGGCTAGACTAACTGAACGAATTCCATTCATTAAGGATTTAATTAAGAGACTAAAGAAGGATATGATTTTCCGCCTTGATTGCGGTTTTTTGGTATCTGATTCTGTTCCATCAGAAACAGCTTATTCAAGAATGATTACACTCATTAGCAAGTCAAACGTTCTTGAAAAAATTCAAGAAACGATTCTGCATCAAGCAATCACAGAAGGATTTATCTCGGATGATACAGTTGCTATTGCTGCAACTCACTTTGAAGCAAAAGACTAAGCACCTTCGAAGGAGGAAAAAATTAAAACTGAACCCCAAAAACGTGGTCGTAAATCAAAGGCTGAACAGGAACAATGGTTAATCCAACAAGCAGAACTTGAAGCGACTCAATCTATTTTTGAAAAGAAGATTGAAGCTCAGCTTGACGTTACTTTAGACGAACT
>DULJ01000082.1 GCA_012840465.1 Caryophanales bacterium | reverse complement strand
TCCTTTGTTCCCATTCAATTCTTAGTTCAGATTTATTCATCGCAAAACCTCCACAAAATTTGATCTTTAGGAGATTATCGCATATAAAAAAGCGCCAAACCATGTGGGGATAGTTTGACGCTTACTTTCAAACTAAGCCTTTTAGAAAAAAACAAAAACATTTTTATATAATGGACAATAATAATTCAATGTGGTATCTTTTGCGCCCATTAAATAAGGAACAATATTTGATTGGGGATCAATTCGATATTAAGTCTTGTACGAAAATTAAGTTAGTAAATAAAGCTGAATTATTCGATTGTAGTAACAAGGAGATTCATATTCAAGAATACTCCTAATTTTGGAAACATAATGATAGAATAGTAGTGAGACAAAACTAGGGAGGTTTGAAGTATGGGACTGTTAGATGGTTTGCTTGGTAATGCTTCTGAGGTTAATGTAAAAGAGGTTGAAAAGGAATTAGAATTGATTTTAGCACCTAATGAAATAATCGAAAAGGCATACAAAATCATTCGTGACATGATGATTTTTACTGATAAAAGATTAATCATGGTTGATAAACAAGGGGTAACAGGAAAGAAAGTTGAATATCATTCTATTCCATATAAGAATATTACTCATTTTAGCGTAGAAACTGCTGGTACTTTCGATCTTGACGCAGAATTAAAAATTTGGGTTTCTGGCTCACAAACTCCATTTGACAAGAGATTTGGTAAAGATAAAGCAATTTATGATGTTCAGAAAGCATTGGCTTTATATATTAGAATGTAAAGTTGATAGTTTTTATTACATTAACGAAAAAATGGGCAACCTAGATAAACCTAATATCTAAGCTGCCCTAATTCGATTAAATCTGATCATCAATTACAAAATGTAACCAGACTAATTCACTAACTGTCATTGTCCGATTTACCGCTTTATCAATCCATTGTTCGGAACTAAATTCACCATCATTTTTACATTTCTTTAATTTAGTAATTAACATATCCCATTGATAATTTTCAAGTTTCAAGAGTTCATCCTCTCCATTCTCAATTTTTTCAATATATTTACCAAATGTATCTGTACCATAACCTTTATGATTGAACTGTAGATGAGGTTTATCGATAAAACTTTTCCAGTCTCCACCCCATTCAAACCCTAGTTTTTTAGCTTCCATAATTGCCTGTTTAATTTTTGGTTGATTGTATCCATTCCAATCTGATTGACCTTTACTATTTACAGGAACAAAGTCTAAAGCTTGACCCACTAAATGATATGATTTCATTGTTTTAGATGCACCTTTTCGTACATTCTCACGTTGCGTTTCAACTGATCTAATTGTTTCATAAATTAATATGTTAATGTCATTTTTAACAAGATAATCATGCCATTTTAATGCCAAGATTTTGGTATGATCAGCTAATTTATTAATGTTATCCAAGTTGCGTTTGTAATAAGTTAAAGTCATTTATCATCACCTTTTCCAACTTTATTTTTATCGAAATACTTTGTTAACCAACTTAAATTAATTCCCATTCTGGAAAAGTTTTCGATGATACTCAACCCTTCATAAGCAACTATCATTCCGACACCAATTTTTATTATATAGCCATTAGAGCCTGTATAAGCATCAACAAATATTAAAAAAGCCAATCCAACGAATTCACCGATTTTTCTTATCATCCCTATGTAATTGATTGAACTATTTAGCTTTTTCTCTACTGCCGCCGCCAAGAATCCTGTGACAACATCGAAAAGTATAAACCCTAAAACAACATACCAAACATTCCCAACTATATGAGTAATTTCGAATCCTTGAATTAATTCCAACAAAACTTTACCTCCTTCCAAAGGTTGGTTTTATGTTTCGCCTTATTCAGGCTCAACAGACTAAAGTCCATAATAAAAAACACCTTTAATCAAGGTGCTTTAGCTAATTGAAGAAGGACATAGGTTAGTACCACTTCTGCCATCTTTTTGATCCACTCCGGACAAGATATTGATCCACTTATGACCGAAGTGAGCCACTTAGTGGGAAGGGGGATCCATCCGCAAGTAGATTTAT
>DULJ01000118.1 GCA_012840465.1 Caryophanales bacterium | reverse complement strand
TAGGCTGTCATTGCGGCTGTGCTAAACATAATCGGGAGCAATTTCGAACGATGGCGCATTGCCTGACCGTAATTCGATGTCGCTATAGCAAAAGCAAGTACCACACTCAGAAGAAGAACTATTATATATAACTGACGCTTGTTGTTTTTTAATACACGCCAATGCCATACACAGTAAAGCGCGACTATTAAATAAACAGCACCATCTAAGACACCTATGACATCAATGGACTCATGTATCATCCAAGGGAAAGGGGCAAACAAAAAGTAAATGAAGCGAATAGGTGCCTGCCAGACAATGTCAAACGGAGAATGTATATGCAAGTCTTGTAAGTAGCCAGCTCGTTCACTGGCAGTATAGCTCACCGAGTAGCCTAGGTTAAGCAAAATTCCCAATTTGTCTCGACCGACGTCTGATAAGAGTATCAATAAGCCTACAAATACTAACGTTACAACCGCAAATAACATCTGCATCGATAGTCGACTATTTTGTTTCATTAAACGTTTAAACTGCTTTATGACGATGATCAAACCCAATGCGGCAAAAAACACAAAAATTCCGGCATGAAATAACCCGGCTAAAAATATAAAGACAAACATTTTCATCATATCGATGGGTTTTTTTCTCTCAAACCATCGATATGCATACCTAAACCCTATGATTGTAAAAAGTTGGACAAAATTCTCCCGCATCGTTATTGCACTGTATAAATTCAAAATCGGATAGAGCGTTACCAACCAAGCGGCGATCGCAGTGTATCTTTTACTTTTGGTAACTTCCCATGTAAACTGCCAGGTGTTGGCAACGATTAAGATTCCTAGCCATACATTCAATGCTTGTCCGACGAGCTGGTAAGGTCCAAACATGTTATACAGCATCGCCAGAATCCAGCTATACAAAAACGTTCCTATAGTAAAATGACTGATGGTAGCTAGGAAACCTTCGTCAGCCCACTCAACAGCCTGGTAATGAAACATAAGCGCATCGGCCTGGGAATCGGGAAGAGGCATGACATAAGTATGAATAATTGCTAAAGTAAATCGCAATAAAAAAGCGACAAATAGAATGAGCCCATTCGATTTTTTCAATAAAGCCTGATTAAAAACCCAAGCAACACTCAATAAAAATAAGGGTAAAGCCGCAAAAAATGCTATAATATCGTTCATTTTTGGTCTCCTTGAATGATGCTTCTTAGTACAAACAGACTAATGGCTGAGTTGAAGTACCTGTGCATACTGTTTCACAACCGTATCAACTGTAAAAAATAATGCTCGCTCTTTTATTTTTTCCTTTTCATATCGGTTGGCTTGTATTAATGTTTCGAATATCGCTTGCGCTAAGGCTTGTTCGTCTCCGATAGGCACGAGCCTGCCCCATTTTCTATCCTCTAAAATTTCACGAGGGCCATGTGGGCAGTCGGTGGATACGACAGGGGTTTCCAAAGCTAAAGCTTCGATGAGTACAGTCGGTAACCCTTCCCAACGGGAAGAAAGTACAAATACCCCGGCACGCTTTATGTAACTGTAGGGATTCTCCACAAATCCCGGCAGCGCCACGTCCTTCTCTACACCCAGCTCCCGCACCAACGCCTCCAGTTTGGGGCGCTCTTCGCCTTCGCCCAAAATCATAAGCCGCGCCTGACGCTTCTTACGTACCAAGGCAAAAGCGCGAATGAGCGTGGGAAAATCCTT
>DULJ01000081.1 GCA_012840465.1 Caryophanales bacterium | reverse complement strand
TTTAAAGATTTTCAATATATATCCTCAATCCCTCAATGGGATCAAAGGTGTCAACTATTAGGTATTTATGAAATCATGAGAAAAATGGAGTATTCGGGAGATAATACTAACTTTATTGAGGGAGGATAGGTTCTCCTGGCTCTTCGCCTCTTCCAATAGCAAATAACGGATAGAAGCCCATTGTTTATCCAACCGTATATACATGCTGCTTGTATCCCCTGGTAAATATCGTGTTGGAATATCTAAGATTAAAAATTCATTCCTAGCTATTGCTCGGAAGTTATGATCCAAGTTTGGAGGAAGATAAAAACAGTAATCTGAGTTAAGATTGATCTCTTGTCCCTTCGTTTGTATCTCCAAGGAGCCTTGTAATGGAAAAAGAAATTGACCAAACTCATGTTGGTGAGATTTATACTCCCTAGAATAAGACCTTTTCTCACAAGTTATTTGATTATCACTTTCCATGTAACTCCCCCCTTAATCTTACTTTAAGATATATTATAAATCTAAACAAGATTGAAATTTAAAAGCAACCATCTCATCATAATCTTTATTATCTTCATTCCACCAATAACATTCACACTATTCCGTGAATACATGTCATTAGAAAATAATTTCCAGAGATTGTCACAAAACAGTATATTTAATTGTTATATAGGCAAAGAGAGGTGATGAACAAGTGAACAAGGTAAATATTTCAGAAGATACCTCCACTGTAAATATTGAGTACGTTGTAGAACAGGTAAAACTAGGGGATAAGCAAAAATACACTATTATTATTAATCGATTTCAAAAGCAGATTTACATATATTGTTATTCTTTATTAGGTAATAAAGAAGATGCTGAAGATGCTGTTCAAGACATTTTTATTAAAGGATTTGAGAATATAGATAAATTTACTAATAACGTATCATATTCTGCCTGGCTTTACAAAATAGCCTATAACCACTGTATTAATTTAATTAAGAGGAGAAGTCGCTTTTATAATGTTCTAAAACAGTTTAAGAATCAAGAGTCGCAAATGCAGGAGACTTTATATACAGAAGTAATTCATGAACTGTTAGATCAGCTTAATTCAGAAGAAAAGCATATTCTGTTGTTGAGAGCAGTTGAAGAATACACTTTTGAAGAGATTAGCATAATTATGGATATAAAGACAGCAACTATACGAAAAAGATATGAACGGATTCGTAAAAAGCTACACAAATTCATCAAAAAAAAGGGGAGGAACTGTATATGGGTAAATACATAGGCTCCACGACAGATAGCGAAATCAATCAGTTAGAAGAGTTAATTCGAGAGACTTCAGTGGAAGTAAACTTTACTAATTGTATTATGGAGCAAATTGAAACTGGATCAACAAAATCGTTTAGAAGTATAAAGACTCGTAAAAAAAACAGACCAAACAAAATTATTATAATGATGTCCACTGCTGTAGCAGCCTTTGTTTTTATGATGGGGGGAAGCTTTATTTCCCCGACCATGGCGGTATCCGTCAAGCAAATTCCAGGAATGTCTTCTATATTTATGCTTGCGGGTGACTTTGGCCTGAAAACGGCTGATGAAAAAGGACTAGTAACAAAATTAAATGTAGGCGATACTCATAATAATCTAACGCTAAATGCACCCGTGGTAATGTATGATGGAACGCGTGTATCAATTGGTCTTGAACACGAAACTTCAGAAAGTAAATTTTCAAATAAAACCTTGGGAGAATTGATTAGTAGTGTAAATTTATCAATTGATGGAAGACCAATTCAATCTTTTGCTCCTGATAATTCGAATTCAATTGGTATCTATCTACATCCTGGAAAAGATCGAAACTCCGTGATTTTAGAGTTTTCCGATCTGCGTAATCAAGGTGGAAAACTATTTCCTGATAAATTTAATTTGAATTTAATGGTTACAGTGGATGGAATAAAAGACCCGTTTGAAATTGATATTCCGGTAAAAAAGAACATTGATAATTATTTAGTTATGCAACCTAATATAAGCAGAAAATATGAGAATTTTAATTTTACATTGGAGAAATTTGAATCTACACCTATTACGACAAGTATAACTACACGTATTGATTTACCACTAAATTCAAAACTAACCATGCCGTTACTTACTATGGGAGTGGATATATTTGATGACAAAGGGGAAAAGTTGAAATTGTTAAGCGGTAATGGGTGGAATGAAACGGATGGTAATTTCCTGGTGTCAGATTATCGATACCAACCTTTTGAATCCACGCCTGAATATATCACTATTAAACCATATCTACATTTATTTCAAGATAAAGAGAATAGAGTGTTCCAACTTGACGAAGATGGATATGCAAAAGTAAAGTATATTCCTGAATTGGAGATGACTTTACCCATTAGAAAATAAAATAGTGGTGAAAGTGAGTATAGACACCAAGCAGATCACCATTCAAGTTACTGGCAAAACATAGAACTCCATGTTATTGTTACATTTAGATAAAATTATAAAAGTAAGTAGGCGAACAACATGATTGAGATAAAAACATCTCCACTAAGTGATGGTGAATTCAATAGAGGGGTATTTGCTACATGTGATATAAAAAAAGGCGAGCTAATACATGAAGCCCCTGTCATTTCTTATCCAAACGATCAGCATCAGCATATTGAGAAAACCTTACTTGCTGATTACGCTTTTGAGTATGGAATAAATCATTCTGCAATCCTTCTTGGTTATGGAATGTTGTTTAATCATTCCTATGAACCGAATGCCACGTATGAGATAAATTTTAAAAATCACACATTTGACTTTTATGCTTACACAGATATAAAAGCGGGAGATGAGATTCTAATTAATTATAATGGCGATGTTGATATTAAAGATCCACTATGGTTTGACCAGGACTAGAAAGGATATGAAGGTAGGAGAAAATGAATAAACGATGGACGATCGACCAAATTAAAGAATTTGTTGAGAAGAATTCAGATAGTAAGTTGCTAACAACGGAATACCACGGTTTTTCTCAAAAATTACTATTTCAATGTGCATGTGGTAACAATTTTGAAAAAACATTTACGAAATTTAAAAATAATCACCAACGTAAATGTGACGTCTGCCAACCTCCCAAAGCTTCACGCTAAAAGAATAGCTACTATAAACAAAGTGCCAATTTCTATTCATTTGAAGTTGGTACTATATGTATAAGTGTTCTCCGGTTGAGCCAACCAATTCCTTTACTGATTCAGTTCTTTTGCTGAGGCACTTTTTTACTCCATAATTATTACCTTTCTACCGCTAAGTCATCCAGCAATAAGAAGAATAGATGTAAACTATAGATTAAAATTTAATCGACAGGTGCTGGAGATTTCAACGAGAATATATTTATATGAATTATCTAAATTTTAAAATATAATAAATTTACATACAATCGATAGAGAAAATGAGGTGAAGAGGATGGCAAAGATTTTAGACAGCATGGTTGAAACCATGGAAATTTACCAGAATGCATTCCCTGCGGATGTTTGTATTATTATTTGTAGTTCCGAAAAAACATATGGATATCTACCAGGAAAAGAAATTGATTTAAAAATAGAAATTGGAAAATCGATGGATTATTATAAAAAAAGCGCTGCAGCACAGGTATTAAAAGATGGTATAAGAATTCAGAAGGAAATCGGATCTGAATTTTTAGGAATTGCCTATGTTGTGACGGCATCACCTATCTATGAAAATGGAAAAGTTGTTGGATCCATTAGTATTGCTGCCTCTAATAAAAAATTAGACACTATGAGAATGCTTACTGGAGATTTGTTTAGTACTGTTGAAACAATGTCAGAAGCAGCTGACCATATCACCGTTGCATCTAATGAAATTTCAGATTATGTTCAAGAACTGTCTTCAGAGTCAGATTCAATAGCAGACTATATTAAAAACATTGATCAAGTATTATCATTAATCAAAAAAAATGCAATGCAGGCAAAAATATTGGGTTTAAATGCATCAATTGAGGCTGCTCGAGCGGGACAAGCCGGGAAAGGATTTGCTGTAGTATCGAATGAAGTACAAAAGATGGGGAAAGATAGTGAACAATCTTCATTAGAAATTAATAAACAATTAGAGCATGTCCATCATACAATTCAAAAATTAAACGAATCTATTCATAGCATTGCTGCAAATACAGAAGAGCACGCTGCAAGTGTTCAAGAGATAAAAGCATCTTTTGAAAAAATTGAAGAAATGACGAAATATTTATTAGAGGTTGCAAAAAGCTAGAAACAAGGAATTATTGTCGTGCTTTCCTATAATTTTTTGAATGTAGTTAACACATAGATTGCTTCTTTTAGCGAAGAATGCAATAGCAGGTGGGAAAAACATTTTGTTTGTTCCATCTGCTTTATTTTTGCTCGTTATCATTGATTAAGAAAAGAGGTAGAGGCTATATGAAACTATCTGTTTTAGTAGATAATAATACGCTTATTGATCGGTATTTTTTAGGGGAACCAGCATTATCCTTTTTTATTGAGGAAGATGGTGAACGTATCCTTTTTGATACTGGATACTCCGATGCTTTTTTAAAGAATGCAGAAAGGATGGGAATTGATTTACGGAATCTTGATTATGTCGTTTTGTCACATGGACATGTGGATCATACGTGGGGGCTAACGCACTTAATTCGATTTTATATGGAAGCAAAGAATGAAAAAATGAAGTACCATCCGCCTGCTATTGTTGGACATCCGTTAGTTTTTAACTCCAAATTATTGAATCCCTTTGGAGAGATAGGTAGTATTGTATCACAAGAAAAATTAAACCACCACTTTCCAATACGTTTAACTAAAGAACCATTATGGATTACCAATCGATTAGTTTTTTTAGGGGAAATTAAAAAGACTTTTGATTTTGAGGGACAGGATTATATTGGGCAGGTTATCACAGACCAAGGGGAAATAAATGATTATATTTTAGATGATACAGCTATCGTTTATAAATCTTCAAAAGGTCTGGTTATTATTGTGGGCTGTGCACATTCTGGAATTTGTAACATCATTGAATACGCAAAAGAAGTATGTCAGGAAGACAAAGTGGCTGATATTATTGGAGGGTTTCACCTTTTGAACCCACCAATAAATCAGTTGAATAAAACAATTGAATATATAGAAAAAGTGCAACCAGCTGCACTACATGCATGTCATTGTACAGATTTACGCTCCAAAATAGCTCTTTCAAAAGTTGCAAAATTAGAAGATGTTGGAGTGGGGTTACAACTTTTATATGCATAGATTTTATGAAAAAGTAACTTTCAGGAGGTGATTGCTTGAGATATGTCAATACCTTTGTTATCAGTTTAATTAGCCTTTTCGTGCTAGATTTCTTTCAGGTTGATAATGTGTTCATAGTTGGCACTGTATTGGCATTAATAGTAGTAGGTGTTATGCTTCCGTTGCTGTATACTGTTCTTTTGGAAACGAATATTGATAAGATTGAAAAGTTTCTATTAAAAAATAAACGAAATCCAAATTTCTATATCATTTATGCAATGGCAAATCGACTTGATGAGGATGTTAGAGATGTAACAGAAAAACTGTTAAAAAAGTATAAGTCGCCATCACGTCAAGCTATGTACAAAATTGGGGAAGCCTTATATTTCAAGGATATCCCAGTTATAAGGTCGCAAGTTGAACAAATTAAGAACCCTTCCTATCAATCCTACTATCAAGCCATTATTTTATTAGAAGATGGTAATATCAATGGGGCTAATAATGTCATTGAAAAAATTTCATCGAAGTGGATGAAATATGCTTTATTAGCCGAACGGGAAAAAAAGCTTAACAACTTATTGGATGCCAAAGGCTATGCAGAGAAGGCAATATTGCATTCAAAAGGACTGCAAAGATATTTGTTGCACAAAACATATGAAATAGAATTAAGGAATCATTAAGTAACAACCATTTTCAACATCTCGTTTAATCAAGTAAAGAAGCAGAAAAGTTGAAGAAGGAATAGTATTGTAAGTATATATTTTGTTATATGAATTAATAATAATAAAGAGGTTTTCGTACGAAAAATATCAAGAATCTTTTTGAAATAAATTACTTTTTTAGTATCCTCATTCCTTAACTGGAGTAAGGATATTTTTTTCCCAATAGGAAGCTTTTTAATAGGAGGTTAACAGTTGATTAATGAAAGGGAGAAAGTAAGTAAAAAGGTTGCTTGGATAGCTCTTATATCTAATATAATTTTGATGGTAGGTAAAATAGTTTTTGGACTTGTAGGCGATAGCGAAGCTGTATTTGCAGATGGAATTCATTCCGCAGCAGATGTTGTAGCTTCAATGACTGTTTTAGCGGTTGTGGGCATATCCAATAAGCCACCAGATAAGGACCATCCTTTTGGACACGGCAAAGCCGAAGTGATTAGTGAAGCAATTGTTGGGATTATCTTATTGTTAGTCTCTCTGTATATTTTTGTAGAGGCTATTTTATCATTTATTGGAGAACCGAGTGCTCCACAGTATAGTGCCTTAGTTGTAGCTCTTATCTCATATATATCTAAAGAGATTTTATATCGTTATTCGTTTAAACAAGGTCAAAAATGGAACAGTAAAGCAATTTTAGCGATTGCCTTTGACCATAAAGGAGATATTTTTGCTTCAGTTGCTGCATTTATAGGAGTTCTGTTGGCAATCTTAGGGAAGTCATACGGATGGTTCTATTTGTTGTACGCGGACCCAGTAGCGAGTATTTTAGTGGCTTATCTTATATTAAAAATTGCTTTTGAATTACTAAAACCTTCTGTTGATGTTTTAATGGAAAAGAGCGTAGCACCTGAACTTTTAAATGAATATATAGCGATAATTAATGGATTTGACCAAGTAAGGAGAATTGACAAAATTCGTGCAAGAGAACATGGTCATTATAAATTGATTGATGTCCGTATATCTTTAGATTTTGATTTAACAATTAAACAGGGCCACGATGTAGCTCGTGAAATTAGAAATACAATTAAATCTAATTACTCTGATATTAGAGAAGTCCTTATTCACGTTAATCCCTACTTTGCAGAATAATGGCGAATTTGATTTAAGGAACGATTTGTGCTGTAGCCGATATAGTATCGCAAAAACTCTTTGTTAGGTCAGTCGGAATGGACCATAAAAATGAATGAAACCTTCATTAATGATCTTTCGTATATAAAGGTATTACTAAGTTATTTTTTAAATTAGAGGTGAAGCCAAAAGTGAAAACATGGTGGAACAAAAAGAAGGAAAAAATGAGGAAAAACAAGAAACACAATGATCATTATTCGTTTGGTGATTTCCTTATTGATGTGCTTATCTGGATACCTGAGTTGTTCCTCCTGCCATTTAGAATCATTTTTTGGTTGCTAAGAGGGTTAGGAAGATTAATAGTAAGTCTCTTTGATATTGTATGAAGGGATAAAGAACAACCTATCCATAACCGAACGGAAGCGGATATCTTTAATTGAAGATATAGATTAAATAAACGTTTAATTAAGGTGGGAAGCGGGGGGTGGGAACTGCGACCCACTCCCGCGTGATCAGCATACATTCATATATTCTCAGAATGATTTTTATTCTGGGATGATTCCCGGTACCAAGGTGTACCAAGAAGTGGCAGCACCCAACGGTCCAAACCATACCAACCGGCATTTTTCCATGCAAGTACAAGCCAAGTTGCCAATATAAATAAAATAGGATTCGTACTTAGTGTTCCCGCGAAAAGAAAGCTGGCGTTCATAACCGCTCCAAAGAAAGCCGCAATTCCAGTTAAAAGTCCGACAATAAGACCAAGCCCAACCAAAAGTTCACCATACGCAACGAGAAAACCAAAGATTTTTGCATGCGGTAGTACAGTATTTTCTAAGAAACCAGCATACCACCCAGTTACATCTTTTCCTTCTGCTGCCTTAGCTAAAGCCCCTTTAATAAATCCTTGTACGGCTGAACCGGCATTTTCTCCCGTCCAAGCATCGCTCTGGACCTTATGCCAACCTGCAGTAAGCCATGCGTATCCAACATAAAGTCGGATAATCAGCCATATCCAAGCTGCGTAGACACTGGAGAATAAATACTTAGAAACAGGGTTTTCCGGAATTATAATGTTTCTTTTTTTTGCATCTTTCAAAGCTAACACCTCCAAATTTAATACGGTAAATAATATGCAATGAATCGGTGTTTTGTGAGGCGAAATTATTAGTTTAGATGGATTCCTGATTTAAATAAACATTTAATTATAGTTAATAAACTTTAAAAGATATAAAATAATAGGTATTACTTAAAACCATTCGAACGGTTGAAAGGACAAGATGATGGAGAACAAACATACTGTTGGGCATTTAGTGGCCATACTAACCATTTTTATCTGGGGAACAACTTTCATTTCTACGAAAATTCTATTAAATGACTTTACTCCAATTGAGATTCTTTTTATTCGATTTACAATGGGATTGATCGTGTTAATGATTGTGTATCCACGCCGTATGAAAGTAAAGGATAAAAAACATGAACTGTTATTTATGGGTGCTGGATTATGCGGAGTAACTTTATATTATCTTTTAGAGAATATCGCCTTGACCTTTACAATGGCCTCGAACGTAGGTGTAATTTGTTCATTATCTCCATTTTTCACGGCAATTCTCACTTACTTATTTTTGAAAGATGAGCCATTGCGAATCAACTTCTTTATTGGATTTGTTGTTTCAATGGTTGGTATTTGCCTTATTAGTTTTAGCGGGACATCGAATTTTCAACTAAATCCTTTAGGAGATTTATTGGCAGTGGGTGCAACGATCGTTTGGGCGCTTTATTCGGTGCTGACTAGAAAGATCAGTAACTACGGTTATAATACGATTCAAATTACTAGAAGATTTTTCTTCTATGGAATCTTATTTATGATTCCGGCCTTATTTTTATTTGAATTCAAATTAGGTTTGGAACGTTTTGCAGATCCTGTGAATTTATTTAATATGATATTTTTGGGACTGGGTGCTTCCGCTCTTTGTTTTGTCACATGGAACTTTGCGGTTAAAGTGTTAGGGGCCATTAAAACGAGTATTTATATTTACATGATCCCAGTCATTACAGTAGTCACTTCCATCCTAGTATTACACGAAAAAATAACGAGCATGGCGGCGATAGGTACGGTTCTCACTTTGGCTGGACTGTTTGTTTCGGAAAGCAAAATGTATTTGAGGAAAAAGGGTTCAAAACAAAAACATAATGATAATTCTTTAGTTTCATAAAAGATGAAGTAGGGACGCTAGAAGAGCGTCCTTATCCTCTAGATGAAAATCGCAATTTTACTAATTTTGCAGAGAGGGCAATGATTGGAGAAATCTGAAATGAAAGCCAGTAATGACTTTTTTGAACGTAAAAAGTATGAGTTAGGTGTTTCACTGAATGAGGTTCAAAGGAAGGCAGTGCTCCAAACTGAAGGTTCGCTACTCCTTCTAGCATCGCCAGGGTCAGGGAAAACGACTACGATTATTATGCGTATCGGCTATTTGATTGAAAAGAAGGGGGTAAATCCGGCTAGAATCAAGGCGGTTACTTTTAGCCGGGCCTCTGCGAATGATATGAAGGAACGGTTTAAACGGTTCTTTCCAGGACTTCCACTGGTTGACTTTTCTACAATCCATGGTCTTGCCTTTCAGGTAGTCCGGGATTATTTTCGTAAAGCGGGAATCCCATATCAGATCATTGAAGGTGATTTAGATGTGGATTTAGGGAAGCGAGTTAAAGTTGGTTGGAATGAGCAGAGCCTACATAAGAAGATTATTTTACGAAACTTGTTTCAATCGATTGTCGGAGAGAATATCACCGAGGACCAAATGGATGAGTTGACAACATACATTAGCTATATCAAAAATAAAATGTTGCCGAAAGAAAAGTGGTCGACGGTTAAGGTCAATGTTCCTGAAGCTGAGCGGATCTTACTAGAGTATGAAGCTTTTAAAAAATCGGGAAATCCTAAGCTTTTGCTAGACTATGATGATATGTTAACGATTGCAAATCAAGCTTTAGAAGAAGATCATGGGCTTCTTTATTCTTATCAGGGGCGGTATGATTATGTCCTAACAGATGAAAGCCAGGATACTTCAATGGTGCAGCATGCCATCGTCGAGAAACTGGTTCAAAAGCATGGAAATCTTTGCGTAGTAGCCGACGATGACCAAAGCATCTACAGTTGGCGGGGCGCGGAGCCATCTTATTTGCTTAACTTTAAGCAGGTATATCCCAATGCAGTGGTTTTGTTTATGGAACAAAACTATCGCTCATCGAAGGATATCGTAAATGCAGCAAATCAATTTATTAAGAGAAATAAACATCGTTACGATAAAAACATGTTTACGGAAAACCCTGCTTATGAGCCTATCCAGATCCGGAGTTTGCCGGATTATATATATCAGGCGAAATATTTAGTACAGAAGATACAAGGGATTGAGGACCTGGGAGAAGTGGCTGTTTTATATCGGAATAATTCTTCATCTATCGCTTTGATGAATGAGTTTGACCGTGCAGGAATCCCATTCTTTATGAAGGATGCTGACAATCGCTTTTTTTCATATTGGGTGGTTCAAGATATCCTGAACTTCATGCGGATGACCTTTACCGACAAACGGTCAGATATTTTAGAAAAAATCCACTTAAAATTTAATGGGTACATTAGTAAAAAACAAATGGCGGCATTAAAAAAAATTAACAACAATGAATCGGTATTTGATAACTTAATCAATTTTGTGGGGATACAGGATTATCAAGTGAAACCATTGATGAAAAGTAAAGAGACATTTCGGCAGATGAAAGGAATGCCGCCGCTCCATGCTATTCAGGTCATCCGTGAGCGGTTAGGCTACGAGAAGGCTCTTGAGAAAATGTGTGAACGTCTAGGTTTTCGTAAAGATAACCTTTTCGGGATACTCAATACATTGGAGGAAATTGCAGATGGACTGGAGTCAATGGAGGAGTTTGCGGGTCGACTGAAGTCACTTGAGGCAGAACTAAAGAAAGCGAAATCGAGGAAAGGCCAGAATGCGGTGATCTTTTCTACGTTTCATAGTGCAAAAGGACTTGAGTTTGAACACGTGTTCATGATTGATTTAGTTGACGGTATTATTCCTTCATCGGACGATTATACAGGGGGAACGGTGGAAGGCGATGGAATTGAGGAAGCAACACGTCTTTTCTACGTCGGTATGACAAGGGCGAAAAAACATCTAGAACTGATTGGGTATCAGGAAAGAGATGGGGAAAAGATTCAGGATTCATTATTTGTTTCCTATGTCAAAAATATAATCGATCCGCCGCCTGCTGAAAATAACAAAGAAGATGTTCAAACCAAAAGGAAAATCAAGGTGGGGAACACTACCATTCCATATAATTCCAATACCATTAAAGATCAGAAGAAGTTGGTGGAGGGCAAGGAAGTTAAACATAGGGTCTTTGGCCATGGTGAAATCGTAAAGTTAAGCGAAGGCACGATTGAGGTTCGTTTTCAAACTGGTGTAAAAAGTCTTTCAGTTAGTACATGCTTGGAATTGGGGCTTTTGGAGCTGGCATAATCTTTTATTAATCTGAAATTGCAACAGAAAGGTGTGGGGATGGGGAATAGATAAAAAGATGTCCGATACCTATGATTGGATTGGGGCAACTATTTGTTTGGGGTTTCAATTATGCTTTGGATCCAAGGCATTAGAGGCCTCGATCCTGCTTTAAATAAGCGTTTAATTAAAAAATTTGAAACTTTTTTGAAAAAGTAGTTGATTTCTATGAAAATAAATTATAGAATAAATTTTGCTGACCAAAAAACAATATCTATTTCAGTAACTTGAATCATAAAATGAGCTTGTGTTTAAAGCTGGATTTAAAAAAGGTGTTGCATAGTTATTTTGTTTTTGGTATTATGAAATTCTGGCGTTAAACAAGCGCTGAAAAGCTGAAAAATAATTTTAAAAAGGCTGTTGACTTCCACGAAAAGAGATGTTATGATAAATCTTGTCGCTGGAAACACGACGAACAAAATGATCTTTGAAAACTAAACAAAATGTCAAGCGTGCAAACAAAGTTGAACATCAAGTTCAACAAACAAGTCAGTATTAATTTTGAGCAATCAAACACTTTTCGGAGAGTTTGATCCTGGCTCAGG
>DULJ01000080.1 GCA_012840465.1 Caryophanales bacterium | reverse complement strand
CCTGAGCCAGGATCAAACTCTCCGAAAAGTGTTTGATTGCTCAAAATTAATACTGACTTGTTTGTTGAACTTGATGTTCAACTTTGTTTGCACGCTTGACATTTTGTTTAGTTTTCAAAGATCATTTAAACACTGTCACTATCAATCTCAGCGACGTTTTCAATTGTACCAAGATTGTTCATAGAAGTCAATAAGTTTTTTTATTCACTTTCTAACAACTTGCTTGGGACTTTAATATATTAACAAGAATTCTCATTAATGTCAACATTATTTTTTAAATAGAAAAACGTATCTTTTCAACAGTGAAAGTAATATATCATGATCATTTTCTACGGTCAACAAGTACTTATAAAGACTGATTAAACTTTTTTGTTCTTATATACTTACTGCAATCTTTTTCGGTAGCAAATCTCTTAAAGAGATTAAATAACACTTGATAACGATCCTCCATTGCCTGCTTGACGATTTGGTCAATTCTTGAATCGTTTAGGTCCTGCACGATTTCTTCCATTTCCCTCTTTAGTAAATACTCTAGTTCCTTAATCTCTCTTTTATTGACTAAAAATGCTAGCATACCGTCACCTCGAATTTAGATTGTAATGGTAATTTTTCTCACAACAAAAAAATTATTCATAGTCTTGTCCAATTTCGCATAGTTATTACCATTGCAATCATTTGTTGGAGGAGGATTTTTAATGAAATTTATTTATGTGATTAATGGTAGGAGGCTTAAACAAGCTCTTATAGTAATCATAGCTGCTTTTTTTACGGCTAGTATTTTGTATATGGGCAATCAACAACAATCCGTTTTTTCAACTAAGGAAGGTCCGATGGCAATCTATAAAGGGGAAAAGGCCGGGAAAAGTGTTGCCCTTACGTTCGATATAAACTGGGGAGATGAACAGGCTGATAAAATATTGAACGTGCTAAAAAATGAACGAATTAAAAATACTACGTTTTTTATTTCAGCTTCTTGGGCTGAAAGACATCCACAAGTGGTAGAGAGAATCGTGAAAGAAGGACATGATATCGGCAGTATGGGGTACCATTACCGCAACTACACTGATTGGGATGAGAAGAAAATTAAAAGGGATATTCTGCTTGCAGACACAACATTTAAGAAATTAGGGATCAAGGACGTTAAATTCCTCCGTACACCCAATGGGAATTTTAATAAAAAAATTTTAAAGATTGCAGATAGCTATGGGTACTCTATTGTTCATTACAGCATCGATTCCAAGGATTATACGAACCCGGGAGTCGAAAAAATTGTAGAAAATGTCGTACCAAATGTAAGCGCAGGTGACATCGTGTTACTTCATGCATCTGATTCCGCAACCCAAACCGATAAAGCTTTACCGCTAATTATTAAAGGATTGAAGTCCAAAAATCTTCAAAGCGTAACAGTTGATGAATTAATATCTAATGCCGAAATTAAAAGTTCGGAAATAAAATAGCTGATCAAATGCGATCAGCTATTTTTTTACTTTTTTGATTCAGTTTATGCAAAATGAATAATTGCCATGTATTACAAATTACGAGAGGGAAAATCATTAACAACAGCCAGTCCCGTTCATTTGCACGAAGAGCCGGAACCCACTCGATGATTGTAATAGCTGATATAAAAAATAATGCAGGGATAAAAGCTGTCTTATTCGTTTGTTTCACTTTATAATAAGCAACAATCAATCCGTATATAAGGATTAACACAGCTGGAAGTACATAAGGAAGTAGTGCATCCCCTTCTTTTGCAAAGGTGGTATAACGAAGATAGATAAAGTCAAATAATACAAATACAGTTAATACAATTTGTACTGGTCCCCATAAGGACTTAAACATCCCTAGACCGAAACGGTGAACAGTTAAATAAGCGAAATAACCCGCTTGGCTGATCAAACTGAAGATAAAGCCAACCCCGATAAACCAAATTGCAATAGATACAATTTCGGCAATATTAAAAGTTGCAAAAAAAACAAAATATTTGCTCCATTCAACTGCAAAGCCAACGAAGATTGTGCTAACTGCACCGATGATTAGTGTTGTAAAAAATAAATAAACCCAATTTCGACTCGTCACCTTTTTAAGCCTCCAATCCTTTTTAATTGTATCAATCACTTCCTTAAAAAGCTAGAACAAGAAAAGGTATAATTTTTGAATTTCTTATCATCCTAAAAATAGGAATCTCAATTGAAAGGAGCCTTTTAATTATGAAAAGAATATCCCCAATGCTCCTCGTGCTTCTTTTAATTTTTTTATTGAATGGCTGTGCACCTGCTGACCAAGGAAACGGACAATCGGCTGATTATGAGGGGACTAAGAAATTGGTCGTCGATATCCTCAAAACGGATGAAGGAAAAAAGGCTATTGAGGATGTCCTAAATGATGATAAAACAAAAGCAAAGTTAATCATGGATGAAATGGTAGTTAAGGAAACTATTAAGGGCGCTCTCAACTCAAAAGAAGCTGAAGATTTTTGGAAAAAACAATTTGATGATCCAAAGTTTGCTGAAACATTTGCAAAATCAATGCAAAAAGAACATGAAAAGCTGATGAAGGAATTGATGAAAGATCCAGATTATCAAAAGGCAATGATTGAAATATTAAAAAATCCTGAAATGGAAAAACAAATAACCGATGCCTTGAAAACGCAGAAGTATCGGGAACAAATGAAAACCGTCATGATAGAGACGATGGGTAGCCCACTATTCAAAGCTAAAATGCAAGACCTTTTAATTAAAGGGGCTGAAGAACTCCAAAAACAAGGTCAAGCTCAAGGAAAAGAAGGCGGCGGTAGCGAAAGTGGCGGTGATAGTGGAAACAGTAGCGGTGGCCAATAATCCTTATAAAAAATGTCAGGCCTATCACAAAAGCCTGACATTTTTTGTGGATTGAAGTTTTATTTTCCTACAAGTTTAACAACTTGTTCAGCGATTTCAAGATAAACTTTACCGATTTTATCATTAGAATCATAAATGGATGGCGCAAAATCATTTTCATCAATTTCAGGCTGTCCTAACTGGATCTGACCTAATAATGTTACTTCTAAATCTTCAGCAAGCTTTTGTCCGCCACCTTTACCGAAGATGTACTCTTTTTCGCCCGTTACCTTACTTTCGAAGTAAGACATATTTTCGATAACACCTAATAACTCATGGTCTGTCTTCAACGCCATGGCGCCAGCACGGGCAGCAACGAAGGCTGCTGTTGGGTGTGGAGTTGTTACAATAATCTCTTTACAATGCGGGATCATTTGATGAACATCCAACGCTACGTCCCCAGTTCCTGGAGGTAAATCTAATAATAAATAATCAAGTTCGCCCCACTCTACTTCTGTGAAAAATTGATTTAACATTTTACCTAACATGGGACCACGCCAAATGATTGGTGCATTATCTTCAACAAAGAAGCCCATTGAGATAACCTTTACGCCAAAACGATCCACTGGCATAATACGGTCATTTTGAACCTGCGGGCGCTCAGTGATTCCCATCATATCAGGTACACTGAATCCATAAATATCAGCATCCACAAGGCCTACTTTTTTACCTAATCTAGCAAGTGCTACAGCAAGGTTAACGGATACAGTTGATTTTCCAACCCCACCTTTTCCACTCGCAACCGCAATAAATGTTGTACTGCTTCCAGGAGCTAAGATAGACTTTGGCTCATCTGCAGGAGCAAGACTTGCTACGATTTCCGCAGGGAGTTGGTTTACACGAATCCCAACAGTATTTGCACCAGCATTTTTCAATGCTTGAACAACCTGCTGCTGGATTTCCATTTGATCCTTTGAACCAGCCTGAGCAATTGCAATCTTAACACTAACATGATTCTTTTCTTCTTTAATTTTTATTTCTTCGATGCCGTTCGTTTCGGCCAGTGTTCTATGTAAATAAGGGTCTTTAATCTTACCTAGTATGTCTCTTACTTGTTCATTAGTTAACAAATAACCCACCACCCAATAAAATTACTTTAACATTACGATTATAACACAATGACAATAGAAAAAAACCTTCTATTCAGACGAAGGTTCTTTAAGTTTCGGATTCTCTGTGTATAATCGTAAAATACCTTGATAAATACTCGCTGCAATCTTATCTTGATAGGCTTTTGATTTTAATTGCTCCCGTTCCCCGGGGTTGGATAAGAATCCCGCTTCCACTAATACAGACGGCATTTCCGCCTCCTTCAAGACGTAGACGTGATTAATGGCTTTTGCATGTCTGACCGTGTTTTCAAGATTCGCCTCCATTTCCTTTTGGATCATTTTCGCCAATAGCTTATTCTCTTCAAATCGCGGGTAATAGAAGGTTTGGGCACCGCTCCACCTAGGAGATGATAATGAATTAAGGTGAACTGATACAAGCAAGTCTCCTTCTGACTTATTGATTAGCTCTACACGCCGTAACAAGTCCTGTGTTTTCCTCTTGCTGTAGCCCTTTAAATCCTTATCAGCTAAATCAAAGTCATCTTCCCTTGTCATAATAACAAGTGCACCTGCTTCTTGGAGATAGTCCCTTAGGAGTAAGGAGATGTTAAAGGCTATATCCTTTTCAAAAGCACCTTCCGGACCTGCGCCGGGGTCAGGATATCCATGTCCAGGATCGACAATGATGATTTTCCCCGATAAAGGTAAACTCCAAGAATCCCAAGTATTATTAATCGAAAACTGGTATTGAAATAAGAAAAACAATAGTACTGATCCAAAAATAAAAACTAAAAATTGGATTTTTCTCTTCATATTTTCGGTCCCTCCGAAGCTTTTCCTACTTCACTATATGGAACCAAATGGACAAATATGAAAGAAATTTAGGACGTCAATTAATGCAGGCGCATTTTATATCTCATTTCCCCCTTTCGAAAGCCTTCATTCCACCAATAAGAGGTGAATTGCTCTACTGCTAGAAAAATTGATTCATTAACTAAGTCATTTCCGCTGGCAGCACCCCAATACTGCAAATATTCAAATAGACTATCGGTATAGTACTTTATTTCATCAGCACACCTTGCTCTTACCTGGCCCTCCGTTTCCCCAAAGTAACCAAACCGGCTCATCTTCGCTCCCAATATATAAAGCTCAATCGCAATATCAATACTTCCATCTTCAATAGCGGTTGAAAAAATGGATTGTGAGTGAAAATAAGGAGAAAAAAGTAAATTCACTTTTTCTTTTAACTTATTAATCGAAAGCTCTCTCAGAACTTTTCGCTCGAAGGCAATACGCTTTGCTTCTCTTTTGTCGAGCAATGTTGTAATCACATTCATCACGCTTCACGCCTTTTCTTAGAGATGTACTAGCGTTTATATGTGTCACTTTCCTTTTATATAAGATATATTGTCTAACATGTCCAATATTCTCATTCGTTTTAAAAGCAATTCTATCTGGCCAATTAAAGGAAAAAGCAAAGTTCAATATAAACAAGAAAGTGGATACTTGTTCTAGTTGGATGTGTTCGTATAGAGTAAATGAAGAGGTGAGGTTTTATGTCTAAAATCGATAATATGATGCAAATTCTATGGATGTTGAATTCAGGTAGGAAGATTACTGCGAAACAAATATCTGAAAAGTTAGAGTTTAATTGCTGAATTAAATTCAGGAAGATATTTTAAAAAGGAATTAGTTCCTTTAAAGGTAGTTACAGTAGGCGTTGATAAAAATCCAGTTACTACAATGGGAGGATTGAAAATACTACCTGAAATTTCCGTTGATGAGTGTATGGTGGAAAGTACTGATGTTATAGTTCTTCCAGGTGGAAACACTTGGATAGAGGAAATTAACGAACCTATACTGAAAAAAGTTTCTAAATCTTTAAAAGAAGGTACTGTTGTTGCAGCGATTTGTGGTTCAACAGTGGGACCTGCAAAGATGGGATTACTAGACTCAAGAAGTCATACAAGCAACAATCTAGAATATTTGAAAATGGTTTGTCCTAATTATATTGGAGAAAAGTATTATAAAATGGAACCAGTAGTAACTGATGGGAATTTAATTACTGCATCTGGCATAGCTCCGTTGGAATTTGCAATGCATGTGTTGAAGGCGCTTGATGTATTTGCACCAGAAACATTACATTCATGGTTCAATCTATATCAGACTCATGAACCAAAATACTTTTTCGAGTTAATAAATTCATTCAAGTAGCTTATTTACTATCTTTTCTCAAAAAAACAGGCTATCTCATTTATGACGAGATAGCCCATTAACATTGTATCTATATTTTTATAAAGCTGTGGGGGACTACCCAATGATACGCTGACTGGAATAAGTGACTTTAAAGTTGCTCGAACACAAATGAATCTATGAACTTGATCGGCGCTTGGGTATATTAGCGAATTACTCAATTCATTTCTTGCTTGACGGTTTCAACATCAAAACCTTCCTGCAGCATTCGTTTTGCAGCCCTTTGTATTCCTTCTTTAATCCCTTCTTGCCGCGCTTCGGTTTCCCACAATTCGGCCTCACGTATAGCTGCTTCTTCATCTATAAAAAAGGTTTTTGTTTATATTCTATACAACAAGTAGATTGAAAATGACTAATTATTTAATTTATTTTCTGAAAATTGTATATACAGAATTATTTCACTTTTCCCTGCGTTAATCTACATTAATCACTTTTAATTACCGCTATTCGTCGTTGAATAAAGTATGAAAAGGCCTTTTCCAAAGATGGAACTGGCTTTTTTTATTATTAAATTCCCATCTCATCATTAATATATTTTATTTTTAAGAACTATAGACCAATAGTTGTGATATCTAGACGTTTTTATTGTTTAATTTATTTTCTTAAATTCCTTTATTTAGACATACAAAAAAAACAGCTGAAGGTGTATAGCCGAAGAACTTCATATGTTTCTTAATTTGCACGACACTCATACGGATTGTCCAACAATTGCTTTTACGAAAATAAATTAAATTGATATAAAATATCTATTCGATTGAATAAATGACTATGCAGGCAAGGTTTTTCTCTCGTTTGTTTAGAGGATAAATGTGATAGAATATAATTTGACAACTACATAAGCAGGGTGGGCGTTGAGCCTCCAAGTTAGGAGGTGAAGCCTATGCTTGATTTAAACAGTGCAATGTTTATGATAGCGCTCGTTACTTTAATCGTGCTACTAATTGATAAAATAAAAAAGTAACCACCCTGCCCCGGCCAAAGGTTAGGAAGTTACTTTTTTAAAGAAAACTCTTCGTTTGTGCCAATCGCTCTTCTTGCGATTAGTAGTTGTCAAACCGTCAATGTGTCCAGCATTGGCGGTTACTTTTATTTTACGCTATATCAAATTAATTTATTATTTAAACTCATTATATCACATGGATATTAGAAAAAAAAGCACCCTTAAGTACCCTCAATTTATGGGTAGCTGAAAACTCTTTATTTTTAGGTATTCGTTACGGCTAGTTTGGAATGTTTAGGGAACAAATGCTTATCGATAAAGTTTTTAAGTTCCTTATCCTTCTTGCAAGTCCTCTCAATTATGTCATTTATAAAAATAATTTCTTCATCTGATAATTCTTGCATCCCCATATAGTTCACCTCCCTTCGCGCGTGCCTCGGAAGTCAAGCACACATTGAACTCAAACAACTAGTTTTTGCCTGTTCCCGCACGCATGCAAGGAATGAATAAAAGCGCCAACCATAGGCGCTTTTGGATTTTAATATTAGCTTGTACAACAGTAATAATCTAACAAACGAAATAATATATTACTTCAAAAGAAGATATTAATTTATGAAAAACAAGAGAAAAACAACGATCGAAACGACAGAAGTATGGCTTCTGTCTATCATCATTATTTTTCTTACTTTTGCCATTATTATCGTTCGTATCACTGAGTAACCACTCTCAGTGATCTTTTTCTGTTCTCTTAAGAACATTTTATACAATGATGGCCTATGTCATGACATCAATTTAATTTATTATTCCAAAGTATAGAATTGGGGTGCTTCTACTTCACTTCCCTTCACTTTGCCATGATGGTTGACAACGCCAACCGTGTAACAGTATTACAATACCTTAGGTGAATATTTTTTTATACTTTAGTCAACGATGTATATTGCCTACGGCTAAAATGATCAAAAAGGTCATGGCTACCATTCGCAAAATAGATCCGAATGCAAAAATAGATGATTTTTTTGATATGTAAGGAGATTTAGTGTGCAACAACTATCAATCAACTTGATCATTCCAATTCCTACTGATTCCGTTTTAATATCCAAAGTAGAACTGCAAGAATTAAAACAACAGTCGTTAACCGGTGTTTACTGGAACATGAAGGACTTGAAGATACGAGTAAATAAAAGTAGCCGTTGGATTAAAGAAAATATTCTTTTTATGCCAAAGTTCAAAACAATTCTAGACGTTAAAAACGACGGGTTGGTTTACTATCCGCAGAACCAAGTGCAAACCTGGTATTCAAATATGCAGTAATCAAAAGTATTTTAAAAGTGAATCCAATGGATTACGTCACTTTACCAAAACAAAAAAATGAAATTACTTTTGACGATGAAGAGGACGAGGCGCAAAAGTTCTACTCTAAAGATGAACTTAAATCCTTCCTAGATACCATTGGAGATGACAAGATGGTTTACGCTTATTAGCTTTTACTGGGGCTAGAAAAGGGGAAATTTACGCCCTACATTGGTCCGATATAAACTTTAAAGATAAAAATACACTTTAGGAAAACACTAGCCCATGTAAAAGAAACGAGGCTATTACAGACAACGAAAACAGCCAAATCGAGGCGTGTTATCAGTATTGAGAAACCACATTAGAATCATAAAACAATGGCGTAAAGAGCAAATACAAACCTATTTAAAACATAAACACTTAACGGAAATTACGGTCCATGGGTTCCGGCACACTCATGCAAGTTTATTGTTTGAGGCTGGTGCAAGTATAAAAGATGTACAAGCCAGGCTTGGCCATAAAGACATTCAAACGACAATGAATATCTATACTCATGTCACTAATAGTGCCAAAGAAAAGACGGCAGATATGTTCCAAAAATACATGAGTTTTTAAAAGGGGTATTCAATCTCAATTACGAGCAATAAAAAACCCTCTCCACTGTATGAGAGTAGAGAGGGTAAACCCTTGATATATAAGGTTTCTTAACGTTTTGAAAACTGAGGTGCACGACGAGCGCCTTTAAGTCCATACTTCTTACGTTCTTTCATGCGAGCATCGCGAGTCAAGAAGCCAGCGCTCTTAAGAACTGCACGATATTCTGGATCAGCTTGTAGTAATGCACGAGCAATACCATGACGGATTGCACCAGCTTGACCAGTGTATCCACCGCCGCTTACGTTAACTAATACATCATAGCTGCCTGCATTTTCAGTAGCAACTAGAGGTTGCTTAGCAACTACACGTAGAGTTTCTAAATTAAAATATTCTTCAATGTCGCGTCCATTCACGACCACACGTCCGTTACCAGGAACTAAACGAACACGTGCAACTGAACTTTTACGACGTCCTGTACCGATATATTGTACCTGTGCCAAATTAATTTACCTCCTTAGAAATTATCCGCGAAGTTCATAAACTTCTGGTTTTTGTGCTTGATGTGGATGTTCACTGCCTTTATATACGTTAAGCTTCTTAAACATTTGACGGCCTAAAGTGTTTTTTGGAAGCATTCCTTTAATTGCACCTTCAAGCATTTGTTCAGGGCGAGTTTCAATCATTTCCTTAGCAGTACGTGACTTTAATCCGCCTGGATGTCCTGAGTGACGGTAATAAACTTTATTCTCAAGTTTGTTACCAGTTAATTGAATCTTCTCAGCATTAATGATGATTACATGATCACCTGTGTCAACATGTGGTGTAAATGTTGGTTTATGCTTACCTCGAAGAATGGAAGCTACTTCACTAGAAAGACGACCTAAAGTTTGGCCTTCAGCATCGATTACTAACCATTTACGCTGAATATCTGAAGCCTTCGCCATATAAGTTTGACGCATTATATTCCCTCCTAAAAAATCCTTCGTTCATTTCATTTTCTAAAGTTTATTTTCACACGATTAAGTTTCGGGGCTAAAATCGTGGCGTGATCTTTGAAAATGTACCATAGGTAATAATATAACATTTACGGATTCAATGTCAAGAAAATGTTACACCTGGGGAGGTTGTTTATTACACGAAAAACGGAAGCTCCCCGTTTAGTGCCGTACGAAGGTGAAGGAAGTCACGCTAGGCGCTGGGGAGCTGGAGCTAGACATGGAAATGCAATACTCCTAATACCATACTTTCCACAGATGAAGCCCGTGTGGAGGGGCTGTTTTGCCTGCCGCCTTACGGTTCTTTTCTTCAATAATAACTTTAATATCTTCGGGCTCAAGCTTCCCTTGGCCGACCTTTAATAAGGTGCCGACAATGATCCGAACCATGTTATATAAAAAACCATTTCCGACAAAGCGAAACACGATTTCATTACTTTCTTTCCATATTTCAATCTCTTCAATCGTTCGAATTTTATTCTCTTTATCGGACTTTGTTGAGCAAAACGATGTGAAATCATGTGTGCCCAACAAATATTCCGCTGCTTCAATAATTCTCTCAAGATTGAGAGCATATGGATAATAGTAGCTATGATTTTTACGAAAAACATCTCGTTCTTTTTGATTCAATAAAAAATAACGATACTCTTTTTTCATGACATTATATCTGGCATGGAAATCCGCAGTTACGTTTTCAACAGCATCGACGACGATATCATCAGGGAGCAAAGTATTCAAAGCCATCTGATAGCGGTCTATAGGAATCGATAAGGGACTGTCAAAATGGATCACTTGTCCATGGGCATGGACGCCTGCATCCGTTCGTCCTGATGGGTGGATGCGAATTTCCTCTCCCTTATGAAGCTTATACAAAGCTTTCTCAATATCGCCTTGGACTGTTCGACCATTGGGTTGTACTTGAAATCCTGAAAAATTAGTTCCATCATAGGCTATTGTACATTTCAACCGGTTCATTTTTATCACCTTTATGACCGCAACAAAAATAATAGAATGGTCATCGCTGTGAGTAATATAAACACACTGTTATCTGAAGCTTTCCAAACTAGTTCCCTAAGCTTAGTGCGACCTTCCCCGCCGCGATACCCTCTTGCCTCCATCGCTAGGGCAAGATCTTCAGCACGCCTAAAGGCGCTGATGAATAAAGGTACTAACAGGGGAACGATGGCCTTAAAGCGCTCCTTCAAAGAACCTGTTGTAAATTCAACGCCACGGGCTGATTGCGCTTTAATAATCTTTTCTGTTTCTTCCATTAATGTTGGAATAAAACGCAGAGAAATAGACATCATTAAAGCAAGCTCATGGGCCGGTACACCAAATCTTTTAAATGGAGAAAGCAATGATTCCATACCATCTGTTATCTCAATTGGCGTTGTCGTTAATGTGAGTAAGCTAGTTACCATAATCAAGAGAATAAAACGCAATGAGATGAAAACCCCTTGCCTAATCCCCCCTTCATGAACGGTCAACCAACCGAAATCAACAACAACCTCGCCTTCTTTTGTCATAAATAAATGCAGAATCAATGTAAATAGTACAATCCATAAAATGGGCTTCAAGCCTTTATATATATAACCAATCGGAACTTTCGAGAGTAAGATGCTGGCAATCGTGAATAATACTAGTATGGAATAGGTTGTAATATTATTGGCAAGAAAGACGATAATGACAAAGAAAAAAATAGTTAAGATTTTAGCACGAGGATCCATTCTATAGATAAAAGAGTTCCCTGGTACATACTGTCCAATAATTACATTTTTCATTTGCCGAGCTCCATCTCCTCTCTCGCTAACAGCTTAAGCGTATGATCCGCGACTTCCTCTACCGTAAAGACCTGTGGCAATGGCTTCTTGACTGCAAGAGAAAGAGAATTCATGAATTGAACTGACTCCGGAACATCTAACCCAACCTTGTTCAGTCTTTCAGGATCTTGAAATATTTCCGACGCTGTTCCTTGCATATACACGGTCCCTTTATCCATCACGATAATATGGTCAGCATAATGGGCTGCATCCTCCATACTGTGGGTAACAAGGATTGTTGTCAGTTTCGCTTTGTCATGCATCATTTTAAACATATCCATGATTTCTTTTCGACCCCGGGGATCAAGTCCAGCTGTTGGCTCGTCCAAAATCAGTACCTTAGGCTCCATTGCCAATACGCCAGCAATAGCTACTCTTCGCATTTGTCCACCGCTCAAATCAAATGGCGATTTCTCCAATACAGACTCGGGTAACCCAACTAACTGTAAAACCTCTCTTGCTTTCCTTTTAGCAACTTCCTCAGACATGCCAAAGTTCATTGGACCAAAACAGATATCCTTTTCAACCGTTTCTTCAAAGAGTTGATGTTCAGGATATTGAAAAACAATACCGACCTTTTTGCGCAAGCTCCTCAGGTCCTTTTGTTTTTCTGGACCAATGATCCGGTCACCAATTGTAATCTTCCCACCTGTTGGTCTTAATAGGCCGTTAATATGCTGTATTAACGTTGATTTACCCGACCCCGTATGTCCAATCACCGCTTGAAAGGTACCCGAAGGGATTAAAATATTTAAATCGTATAATGCCTTTCTTTCAAAGGGTGTTTTAGGGTTATATACATGCTCTACATTTTCGAATACAATGTCCATAGTTCATTCACCAAATCTCGTTGTTTTAAGTGGGACTTTGATAATTTAACACCTTTTTCTTTGAGCAATTGTGAAAGCTTAACTGTAAATGGTAAATCAAGGCCTAATGAAACTAACTCATCGCCCAACTCGAAAATCTCTTCAGGTGTTCCTTCCGCGTACTTCTGTCCATGATTCATGACAATGACACGATCTGCTTGGGTCACCTCTTCCAAATCATGAGTGATAGAAATAACGCTCATTTGGCCCAATTGCTGCTGCAGGTTACGAACCGTATCAATTACTTCTTTACGACCGAGTGGATCCAACATTGACGTTGCCTCATCCAAAATCATAACGGCTGGCTGCAAGGCTAAAACACCAGCAATGGCAACACGCTGTTTTTGCCCTCCGGATAATCGATGTGGTTCATGATTAAGAAAGTCAGTCATTCTAACCCGTTCAATACTGTCTTCAATCCGCCCGATCATGTCTTCCCGAGGTATGCCATTATTCTCTAACCCAAAGGCCACATCATCTTTAACCGTTGTTCCTACAAATTGGTTATCTGGATTTTGAAAAACCATACCTACTCTTTTTCTAATATCCCAAATTGTATCTTTATTTAATTCAATACCTTCCACAATAACCGAACCGCTTTCGTGCATTAAGAGGCCGTTCAATATTTTTGCTAATGTAGATTTCCCAGATCCATTATGGCCTACTATAGCAAGCCATTCCCCTTTATATATAGGGAAACTGACATCATCTAAAGCCCAATCTCCGTCACTAGAGTATCGAAATCTTACATTTTGAACTGCAATAATTTCTTCCTTATACATTAAGCTTATCACCCACTATGATAGAAAAGCGCAAGCGCCCGGTTGGCGCCGTAAAGACTGAAGCACATCGACTGAGATAAAGGAAACACGTGATCGCAAAAGCGATTCGATGTTGACTTATCGTAGGGAGGTGGGCGAAGTCTGCTAGGCGCTGCGCGCTGGAGCTAGACATCAATACGCTAAACTATATTTATTTTTTAGATGTGTATAACAAAAAAGGGCATAGACTCGGGATCTTATTCATAAGATTCTGTCTCGCCCTTTTAGATGAATTAATAATAACTATATCAAATACGCCTTAGCGTATTTGTACCCGGATTTTATCGAGCTTGCTGAATAAAATTATACTAATTCAATAATAACGACTGGAGCACCATCACCACGGCGTTGACCAAGTTTAAGAATACGAGTGTATCCACCTTGACGTTCTTCGTAGCGCTTTGCGATGTCATCGAACAATTTTTGAACTGCATATTCGCCAGTTTCTGTGTTTGCTACTTCATTGCGAATAAAAGAAGAAGCTTGGCGGCGTGCATGTAAATCTCCACGCTTACCAAGAGTGATCATTTTTTCAACAATTGAACGAAGCTCCTTCGCTTTCGCTTCTGTCGTTTCGATACGCTCATTAATAATTAAATCTGTAGCAAGATCACGGAAAAGAGCTTTACGTTGAGCTGATGTACGACCTAATTTTGCGTAAGCCATCTCTAGTGTCCCTCCTTTGTTGAATTTTAAAATCAAATACGCCTTGGTATATTGGGCGCCCGGAGGCTTTAGTTTTTTCAACCTGCTGAAAAAACTACTCGTCTCTTCGAAGACCAAGTCCAAGCTCTTCAAGCTTAGCCTTAACCTCTTCTAAGGATTTTCTTCCAAGGTTTCGAACTTTCATCATATCTTCTTCTGTCTTATTTGCTAATTCTTGAACGGTATTGATACCGGCACGTTTTAAGCAGTTATAAGAACGAACAGATAAATCAAGTTCTTCAATTGTCATTTCGAGAACCTTTTCCTTTTGGTCCTCCTCTTTTTCAACCATAATTTCAGCATTTTGGGCTTCATCAGTCAAACCGACAAAGATGTTTAAATGCTCGGTTAAAATTTTTGCGCCAAGCGAAACAGCTTCTTCTGGTCGAATGCTACCATCTGTCCACACATCCAGAGTCAACTTGTCAAAGTTTGCTACCTGTCCAACCCTAGTGTTTTCAACTGTATAAGTTGCACGAGATACCGGTGTAAAGATTGAATCGATTGGAATCACACCGATTGGTTGGTCCTCACGCTTGTTTGCATCAGCAGGTGTATAACCACGTCCACGTTTAGCGGTTAATCGCATACGTAGGTTTCCGTTCTTTCCTAGTGAAGCAATATGAAGATCAGGATTAAGTATCTCAACATCGCTATCATGTGTAATATCGGCGGCTGTTACTTCACGTTCACCTTGAATATCAATTTCTAATGTTTTTTCTTCATCAGAATAAATTTTTAATGCTAACTTTTTGATATTCAAAATTACAGTTGTAACATCCTCTATCACACCTTCAATTGTAGAGAATTCATGTTGAACACCATCGACTTGAATGGATGTTACAGCAGCCCCAGGGAGAGAGGATAGTAAAATACGACGTAAGGAGTTTCCTAAAGTGGTACCATATCCACGCTCAAGCGGTTCGACAACGAATTTACCAAAGGTAGCATCATCGCTGATTTCAACCGTTTCGATTTTTGGTTTTTCAATCTCTATCATTCAATAAACCCTCCTTCAAAACGTCGAAACCTCGGCTAGGGTCCCAAAGTTAGCCCTAACCGAAATTCCCCATTAGGCAATTCCCAAATGTGCACAACAAATTCCTAATTATCTGTTAGTCCGTTTCTCTTATTAGAAAGACACGACTTGCCGCCCATAATGGCGGAAGGCGATGTACTTTCTTATACTATCTACAAATCAGATTGATTTCTAAATAGTACAAAGATAGTATAAAAAATTGTTATTATATCCCATTATAGACAGGGATTCAAAATATATACAGATTAATTATACACGGCGACGTTTTGGTGGTCGGCAACCATTATGAGGTACTGGTGTTACGTCACGGATAGCTGTAACTTCTAAGCCTGCTGATTGTAATGCACGAATCGCAGCTTCACGTCCAGCTCCAGGACCTTTAACTGTAACTTCTAAAGTTTTCATACCATGCTCCATAGAAGCCTTTGCAGCAGTTTCTGCCGCCATTTGTGCAGCAAAAGGTGTAGATTTACGAGAACCTCTGAAACCTAATGCACCTGCACTTGACCAAGAAACAGCGTTACCGTGAGCATCAGTAATCGTAACGATTGTATTATTGAATGTAGAACGGATATGTGCTACGCCAGTTTCTATATTCTTTTTTACACGGCGTTTACGAGTGTTAGTCTTACGAGCCATTTAGAATTTCCCTCCTTTACTTTATTTCTTCTTATTTGCAACTGTACGACGAGGACCTTTACGCGTACGAGAGTTATTTTTAGTGTTTTGTCCACGAACTGGAAGACCACGACGATGGCGAAGTCCACGGTAAGAACCGATTTCGATTAGACGCTTAATGTTAAGTGATACTTCACGACGAAGGTCACCTTCCACTTTGTAACGGTCGATACTTTCACGGATTTTACCTAACTCATCTTCAGTTAGATCACGAACACGGGTATCTTCTGAAACACCTGCTTCAGCTAAGATTTTCTGTGCAGTTGCACGGCCAATACCGTAAATATAAGTTAATGAGATTACTACACGCTTTTCGCGCGGAATATCTACACCTGCAATACGTGCCATTTAAAGTTGCACCTCCTCTTGTTTAGCCTTGTTTTTGTTTATGCTTAGGGTTTTCACAAATAACCATTACTTTCCCTTTACGACGAATAACTTTACATTTTTCGCATATTGGTTTAACGGATGGTCTAACTTTCATCTTTTTGAACCTCCTTATGTTACGGAGTGCTATTTTATTTGTAACGATATGTGATCCGACCGCGAGTTAAATCGTATGGAGATAACTCTACAGTCACCTTATCACCTGGCAAAATCCGAATAAAATGCATGCGAATTTTACCTGATACATGTGCTAATACAGTATGACCGTTCTCTAGCTCCACCTTAAACATAGCATTTGGTAGAGTATCGACAATCTTACCTTCTACTTCAATGACATCCTCTTTAGCCATCAAGCTGCTCTCCCTTCTCAAAATCAGTAATTTGCTCATTGACAAACTTTGAAACAGCAAACCTTAGCTTTCCATTTGTCACACGACCAGTTTCACTAATACTGTTCTGAACTTCCGGAGAAACATAATCAAAAAACTCAAGATGATTAATGTTCTTT
>DULJ01000079.1 GCA_012840465.1 Caryophanales bacterium | reverse complement strand
GAATCACAACAAAAGTTGCTACATATAAAGCGCCATTAATTACTTTTGTTAATGGATTCGTAGCATTACCTGATGAATCATCAAACATTACCGGGTTATTTTCGGTATAGGCATATTGGTTTAAACTACCCGCTTCATCCACAAATCCATGGAATGTATCCCTTGTAATAAATCGGCCAACTTTAGCATTGTAATAACGAGTTTTTAAATGGTATAACCCTGTTACCTCATCATAACGGTATCCTGCATAACGATAAGGGTTCCTGCGACTAAAACTGGCACACCTAAACCTACCAATATACCCGCAATCCCAGCACTTGCTAGTGATAATGTAAAATTATTTACTTTCCTTTAACTCTTCTGCATCAACTCAGTGTTTACATATTTTTTTGTGCGAAGCTTATGCTATTTGGATTTATCAAATAAGTACAATATTATAAAACCACCAATGAGAGCAATAATATTATTAGAAAAAATTAATGATAAAAGTACGCTTGAAAAAGAGACAATTAACGCAATAATACCAAAGGGTAATAGTCTATTTCTAAAAAACAGAAAATAAGTTAAAAATGCCATAAATAACGGAATGAAAAAATAAGTGATATACCTATTTTGTTGTGTTACATAGATTATTACTATGATTGACGCTAACAAAAATACTATTGTAGTTATCCAATTTTTAAACTGATTTTTTTTTTTCAAATCGAATCCCCTCGATAATTTTTAAAAAATACAACATATAGAAAATTCTTTCCTATATGTTGTATTTTAAGATTTATAGTTTTATTCAATATTTAGCCAATCATAAAGCCTATCTTGCCCTTCCGAAACCAAATACGAAATACCTGCTCCACCTAACCCACCTAAAACAGCTGCACCTATTGGACCGCCTCCCAGAACAAAACCCACCATACCAGATAAAGCAGTAACCTGTGCAGTAACATAAATACCAACCCCAATTATTGCTAGCTTTTCTACCTTTTGTGTTATCGAAAGGTCTGGGTCAATTATAGCTTGACTGGAAGATACTATATTATTGGCAATGTCTAAATACCCAACACGTAATCTAACTTTTTTGAATGGCTCAACTACATTTATATATTTTTCTATAGATCTGTATGATCTTGCTTCATTTAGTTCATCAGGTGGTAATATTATTTTAACCTCTTTAGAATATACACTAAATGATTGTGTGGATCCAACCGCTCCCCCAATTCCTGTTGACACTAATTTACTACTCTTTTTTGATTTACCTTTTTTTGTTGTACTCTGTGAATTAAACCTTGGACTGGATCTAAGAGATTCAATACTTTTGCTATTTAAATTCATTTGTTTTTTTGGTGCATTTTTTGCTCTTAACATTCCTAATGGATCGATAAACCTCACTGGATTATTCTCAGTGTACACGTATAGATTAGCCGAAGGCATGATGTCTCTTGTAAGATATCGACCTATTAGTGGGCCATAATACCGCATCCTCAAATAATAAAGCTTTGTTTCTTCATCATAAAAATAGCTTGCATATCTGAATGGATTTTCTTCGCGTAGTAGCCTTCCGTTTCCAGTTTTCGTTGTTCCTGTTGCTACGATGATAGTACCGAATGCATCGTATTCATAGGTTACCACCGTGGTTCCAGTTT
>DULJ01000078.1 GCA_012840465.1 Caryophanales bacterium | reverse complement strand
TGGTGACGATAGCGAAGAGGTCACACCCGTTCCCATTCCGAACACGGAAGTTAAGCTCTTCAGCGCCGATGGTAGTTGGGGGCTGTCCCCCTGTGAGAGTAGGACGTTGCCAAGCAAACAAAAAGAGTAGCAGAGATGCTACTCTTTTTGTAATAAGACAAGAGAATGGCTCTTGGTGGAATACCTTTTTTGATACAGATTTTTGAACAGATGTGTGATCATCGACTAGTAATATCTTTGTCATCTTTTCCAACCTCTTCTCTTAAAAGACTTTCAACAGGAATCGCAACTTTTACCTCAACGCCCTGTCCAATCCCTGAATCAAGCACTATTTGTCCTTCAACACTTTTTACCCGTTCATAAATACCTGACAAACCAAAATGATTTTCACTCACTTCGTTTACATTAAACCCCTTCCCGTTATCACTATAATGTAGGGTAATGGTGTTTTCGATATTTTCTAAATGAATTTGAATTCGATCCGCTTTGGAGTGTTTCGCTGCATTATTTAATAGTTCTTGAATGATTCGATAAATTAATATGATGTATTCGTTATCTAGATTATCTTGTAATTTCGATGTATTAAGATCCACTAAAAATAAATTTCTCATTTGCGCCTTACTTGCCAATTCATGGAGAGCCCTTTTAATTCCAAATTCTTTTAGAAATGGGGGCATCATTTCATCGCATGTTTGCCGTATTTCAAAAATGACATCCATAAATCCTTCCTTGATTTCTTCTAATTCTTTTTTCTGAACGCTAGTTAATTTATGTTCATCATAGAACGTTTCTAATTTTCGATACCAAATTAATTGAGTTTGTAAGGCAGAGTCATGTATATCTGTAGCAAATCTTTTTCGTTCTTGTTCTTGAATGTTAAACAGTAAACGCAATACCCAAGACGGGGCTGTTCTTTTACATCGCAAATATTCTATTTGCTGAATAAGGTCTTCTACTAGCTGAAGATTCTCAAATGACAAATTAATTAAATAAGAAATAGTTTTTAGCCATTCACGTTCATTTTTATTAAATTTTGTGTGATTTCTTTTTCCTGTTAACAATAAAAGATATAATTTTTCGGTATTGCCGCCGATAACGGATATGTAGGTCTGGCCAATAAATTTTAACTCTCCGATCGGTAATTTTTGTTTAGGTAATGCATGAATATACGAACTAATATCGGAATGCACAGCCGCTGAAAAAAGTTGTTTATTTATGTCATATTCTACTATATTAGCACTGTTAACTTTTAACACCGATTTAATTTCGTTTAAAATATGTATTTCAATTTCCGTTTTTTTCATTGAATTGGACAAATAGTTTACAAATTGATATAAGGTAGACTGATAATTATATCTTTCGAAAAATAACTTCTGACGGATCAGATAATCTGATTCTTCTTTCAAATAAAGAATGAAAATAGATACAAAATATAATATTATAAATAATTGGGCCATTTTAAATACAGTCAATTGAAGTTGTAAAAGTGAAATAATCCATAAGTATAGTGTTGCTGTGCCTAAGGAAATAAAAGCATAGTAAGCTAGTCGACTAAAAAAGAAATCAATATCAAACAATTCCTCTGTGCTAATTAAATAAAAAAGTGTTAAGGGTAAAGTAAAGGTAAATAATCCTGCAATATCCCCATTAATAATAGGCTGGTAGTTGATAACCATGGGGGTAAATTGGAGAATAATCATCGGTGCAAACGATGCTAATAGACCTAAGGTAATGAGTTGGAAAATAGGTTTATAATCGGTATTTTTATATTTAACAAATCCTTTAATGTAATAAAATAGACAAATAATAAAAGTTACTAGAAATGTCAATAATTCTATCACTCTCCTTTGCAAACACTAATGTCACATCGGACTATGAGACCGATGATAGGCTTATCACACCATTTGATATGGAGGTTGCAAGTGGTAAATATTCCGGTACTGAATTTCAAGCAACATATACCTTGAAAAAAAGCAACGGTACAAATGTTAACTTTTGGGTTAAAAACAATGGTAAGGTTAGTGTTCAAATTACTATAAATGGAAAGGAAGCCAGAACTTTGGCTCCAGGAGAACAGGGACATATAACAGCTACTGTTGGCTTCTTTAGTAGCGATTATAAGTTCAAGGCAGTGCCTACGCCAAATGGAGGCACAATAGATATTGATTACAAAATTGCCCAAAGAGATATTTAGAATTTTCCAAAGAATGAATCGGCTGTTCGCAAATAGTTTAGATCTTCAGCGCCAATGGTAGTTGGGGCTGTCCCCCTGTGAGAGTAGGACGTTGCCAAGCAAATAAACATTAAAAATAGATGAAATTTGTATTTGATTTTACTGTGCTTGAAAAATAAACGGTAAAATTCCGGCTAAATTGGGAAATACCCATTTTTCCTTTTTGGTTGTAAGTATGAAAGTCCAATTGGTTCCTTTTCTCCTGGTAATAAGAAAGTCATTTCATCTTTTAAAGTAGGATTATGTTGCAGGTCGTAAAGGGAAGCTTTAGTCTTAATAACTCCTTTGATGGGTCAAAAAATGTCTGACACATAATGGTCAGACACTTTTTTCATTCTTCAATTTTCTTAATAGAAATCTTTTGTCGCCGCATATCGTCGGGTATTAGGCGGTGAAGATGAATAATTAGTAAACCATTTTGATAAGTGGCATCTATTCTATCGTCCTTAACAGGGTATGGCAACTCGATGCTACGTTCAAAATGACCGTTAAATAACTCATCTTGAACTAAGTTATAGCCTTTATAACGTAAATTAATATCACCTTTTAATTCGAGCGACTGGTAATCAATATACACATCGACGCTATTGATATCATTTAACCCAGGAATGTTAGCTATTACCATTATTTCATTTTCAGTTTTAAATACATTCACAAGGGGGAAATGATTATATTGAAGGATGTTTTCAAAACTGCTTAAAAAACCATCACCCAAAAATGTATCAATATTTTTATGCCATTCCTGCCAATTTTTAAATGGGTCCATGGGATGTAAGCCCCCTTTCTGCTTTTGCTATTCTATTGTTCATCATATGCCATTTGCGGTTTTGGGTGATTGTCTAATGTCAGATATCTATGACAAATTGGTATTAATTAACGGAACTTTTCCGGTTACAATGAAAGGAGGAGGAGGGTTCCTTTTCATAAATAGTCGAATGATGTAGAATAGGGGAATAAACAAACCATTTGATAGGTAAGGATTAATTAAAGAAATCGATCCCAAAGCATTTATCATTGCCTATGAACCTACAACTATTTATGATGGTTTTTGGGTGAAATCAGGTTGAAAAGGGAGACTAGGTCAATGAGTGATAAACCTCCAAAAAAGAAAAGGTTTGAAGTTGAGGATAATGAAAATATTTCCGATTGTTTGGACAGAATGGAGAAAGAGGGCTATCAGCCGATAAGGCGAATGGAAGAGCCAGTGTTTATCGAAGTAAAAGAAGGAAAAGCAATCATTCAAAAGGTTCATAAGCAAAAAATAGTGTTTGAAGGAAAATTGAAACAAGTAGATAATTAAAGTAAAAGCCGAACATTAAAATCTTAACAAAATAATATCGTTCGATATTTGTTGACATTTTCAAGAATGGCTTGTTAAAATTAAGAAGGTAAAATGAAAAGCCAACATCGCCTCATATATCATCGGGAATAAGGCCCGAAAGTTTCTACCCGGTTACCGTAAATGATCGGACTATGGGGAAGGTATATTTCATCAGTGACACGACCCTTGCATAATGAACGGCTATTTCGCTTTATTTCTTTATGTAATCATGTCCAGGTGTGGATTCCTTTCTCATTCATGAAAGTATCTGCTCTGGACTTTATTTATGTGAATTTGATTAGGAGATATAGGAGGATTTTTCCATGGAGCAACCTTTAGTTGGGGTTATTATGGGTAGTACATCTGATTGGCAGACAATGGAACATGCATGTGCTATTTTAGATGAATGTCAAATTCCTTATGAAAAAAAAGTAGTTTCCGCCCATCGGACACCGGATTTAATGTTTGAGTATGCGGAAGCGGCAAAAGGTAGAGGAATTAAAGTTATCATCGCTGGTGCCGGGGGTGCGGCACATTTACCGGGTATGGTTGCAGCAAAAACGACATTACCTGTTATTGGTGTTCCGGTTCAATCAAAGTCATTGAATGGCCTTGATTCATTGCTATCAATTGTACAAATGCCAGGTGGCGTGCCGGTGGCAACAGTAGCAATTGGAAAAGCGGGAGCTATGAATGCAGGCTTACTCGCGGCTCAAATTTTAGGGACACAATTTCCTGAAATTGATGAACGCTTAGTAAATCGACGTATTGCGACACGAAATGCTGTATTAGAAAGTAGTGATCAACTTGGCTAAAAGAGTAATACCTGGACAAACCATTGGAATTATCGGTGGTGGACAGTTGGGTCGAATGATGGCGATCGCCGCAAAAGAAATGGGCTATCGGGTGGCGGTTATGGAACCAACAGAAGATTCCCCATGTGCGCAAGTATCTGATATTGAAATTATAGCCCCTTATGATGATTTGGATGCAGCTAAGAGATTAGCAGAGGTCAGCGATGTGATTACATATGAATTTGAAAATGTGGATCATAGTGTCTTAGGATGGCTTGAAGAGAATGCTTATTTGCCGCAAGGCAGTGAGTTGATAAAAATAACACAAGATCGTGCCAATGAAAAGAAGGCAATCGTCGAAAGCGGAGCTGAGGTTGCCCCGTATTTTCTTGTTAATAATATAGAGGATTTACAGACAGGACTAGAAAAGTTGGGAATGCCTGCTGTATTAAAGACATGTAGAGGCGGCTATGACGGAAAAGGTCAAGCTGTTTTAAAAGAAACAAATGATATAAGTGATGCTGAAAAGGTTCTTTCACATGGCCAGTGTGTATTGGAAAAATGGCTGTCTTTTGAAAAGGAGATTTCAGTTATCGTTACTAGAAGCGTATCCGGTGAAATTAGTACATTTCCGGTAGCTGAAAACATCCATGTTGAGAACATTCTCTCCCAATCGATTGTTCCAGCAAGAATAGACGCACATATCGCCGCGAAAGCGACTGAAAAGGCTGTTAATCTCGCAAAATCAATCAATATGATTGGTACTTTAGCGGTGGAAATGTTTTTAACAACTAATGGCGAGATTTTTATTAATGAATTAGCACCAAGACCACATAATTCAGGACATTACACACTGAATGCTTGTGAGACATCGCAATTTGAGCAGCATATTCGTGCGATATGTGATTGGCCGTTAGGAAAACCGGATTTATTAAAGCCGGTTGTAATGGTTAATATATTAGGAGAACATGTCCAGCCTGTTCTTGAGAAAATTGATCAGTTTTCAGATTGCAAGCTTCATTTATACGGAAAAGCAGAAGCTAAAGTAAAGCGAAAAATGGGTCATCTCAATATTCTTGCAAATACTATTGAAGAAGCTTTAGCTAAATATGAAGCCTTGAATATTTGGAATCATGGAGGAAGTATTTAATGATCGAACGCTATACTCGCCCTGAAATGGGAGCAATTTGGACAGAGGAAAATAAGTATAAAGCGTGGCTTGAAGTTGAAATCTTAGCATGTGAGGCCTGGGCAGAGCTTGGTGAAATACCGAAAGAGGATGTAAAAAAGCTCCGTGAAAATGCTTCTTTCAACATTGATCGGATTAATGAAATCGAACTTGAAACAAGACATGATGTCGTTGCTTTTACACGTGCCGTTTCCGAAACGCTAGGTGAGGAAAGAAAATGGGTTCACTACGGTTTAACATCAACGGACGTAGTTGATACGGCACTATCTTATGTAGTGAAACAAGCCAATGACATTCTTCAAAAAGATATTGAAAATTTTATTCAGATATTAAAAGAAAAAGCAATAGAGCATAAGAGGACTGTCATGATGGGGCGTACACATGGTGTCCATGCAGAACCAACTACTTTCGGTTTAAAGCTTGCCCTATGGTATGAAGAAATGAAACGTAATTTAGAGCGTTTTAAAAATGCAGCTGACGGCATTCGAGTAGGGAAGATTTCAGGAGCCGTTGGAACCTACGCTAACATCGATCCATTCGTAGAACAATATGTTTGTGAAAACTTAGGCCTAAAAGCTTCACCTATTTCAACGCAAACATTGCAACGCGATCGTCATGCCGATTACATATCAACATTAGCGTTGATTGCAACCTCAATTGAAAAATTTGGTGTTGAAATTCGTGGATTACAAAAGAGTGAAACAAGAGAGGTTGAAGAGTTTTTTGCTAAAGGTCAAAAAGGTTCTTCAGCGATGCCACATAAACGTAATCCAATTGGTTCAGAAAACATGGCAGGACTTGCCCGGCTGATTCGCGGGTATATGATGACGGCTTACGAAAACGTACCTTTATGGCATGAAAGAGATATTTCACATTCATCAGCTGAACGTGTAATTTTGCCAGACGCAACCATTGCATTGAACTATATGTTAAATCGTTTCGCAAACATCGTGAAAAACTTAACGGTATTCCCAGAAAATATGAAACGAAATATGGAAAGAACATTTGGTTTAATCTATTCTCAGCGCGTATTATTAGCGCTTATTGATAAAGGGATGTCAAGAGAAGAAGCCTATGATACTGTGCAGCCAAAAGCTATGGAGGCATGGGAAACACAAGTTCAATTTAGAACATTAGTCGAATCAGAGGAGAAAATTATAAGCAAGCTAAGCCCAGCTGAGATTGAAGATTGCTTTGATTATAACTATCATCTCAAGCATGTTGATATGATATTTGAGCGATTAGGTCTATAAGAAAAGCGGAGGTGCCTGTTCAGCGAAGTCCACTAGTCGTTGGGCACTGTAGCTAGACAATTATAATATAAATTTTTGCCATAATTCAGGAAACTTAACAGATGCTTATGAAGAAGTTTTAAAACGTTTAGGAGGCGTTACCCAATGTTTAAAGTAAAGGTATATGTAACATTAAAAGAAAGTGTTTTAGACCCGCAAGGTGTAGCAGTAAAAAATTCACTACACAGCATGTCTTACAAGGATGTAACAGACGTACGTATTGGTAAATATTTAGAATTGACACTTGATCAAAATACTAAAGATGTAGATCAAACTGTAAAAGAAATGTGTGACCGTCTTTTATCAAATCCAGTCATTGAAGACTATCGTTATGAAATTGAGGAGGTTGTCGCTCAGTGAGATTCGCAGTGATCGTTTTTCCAGGGTCCAATTGTGATATCGATATGTATCATGCCATTAAGGATGAATTAGGGGAAGAAGTAGAATATGTTTGGCATACAGAATCAGATTTGAGTAGATTTGATGCCATTCTGCTACCAGGTGGATTCTCTTATGGAGACTATCTACGTTGCGGGGCCATTGCTCGTTTCTCAAACATTATGGAAGCTGTTATTAAAGCAGCGGACGAAGGCAAGCCCGTTCTAGGAGTATGTAATGGCTTTCAAGTATTGTTGGAATCTGGACTTCTTCCAGGTGCGATGAAACGCAACAATAATTTGAAATTCATGTGCCGTCCAGTTGATCTTGAGGTCGTTAATAACAACACAATGTTCACAAGCGGCTACGAACAATCAGAAATTATCTCAGTTCCGATCGCCCATGGCGAAGGAAATTACGAGTGTGATGATGAGACATTAAAAGAATTAGAGGAAAACAACCGAATTATCTTCCGCTACCATGGTACGAATCCAAACGGTTCCAAAGCAGACATTGCTGGAATTATCAATGAAAAAGGAAACGTATTAGGCATGATGCCTCATCCAGAACGTGCCGTTGATGAATTATTAGGCAGTGCAGACGGACTTAAACTATTTCAATCAATCTTGAAAAAATGGAGGGAAGCACATGTCATTACTTCTTGAACCAGCAGCAGCGCAACTTAAAGAAGAAGCTATATATCGTGAAATGGGATTGAATGATGAAGAATTTGCAATGGTCGAAAAAATTCTTGGACGCCTTCCCAATTATACAGAGCTAGGACTATTTTCTGTTATGTGGTCAGAGCATTGCAGTTATAAAAATTCAAAGCCAGTATTAAGAAAGTTCCCAACTAAAGGTGAACGTGTATTACAAGGACCAGGAGAAGGTGCTGGTATTGTTGATATCGGTGACAAACAAGCCGTCGTTTTTAAAATCGAAAGTCATAACCATCCATCAGCAATTGAGCCGTATCAAGGGGCAGCAACTGGTGTTGGCGGAATTATCCGTGACGTCTTTTCAATGGGTGCACGCCCCATTGCTATCTTGGATTCACTTCGTTTTGGGGAGCTTACAACACCGCGTATGAAATACCTTTTTGAAGAGATTGTTCACGGGATTGCTGGATACGGAAATTGTATTGGTATTCCAACCGTCGGCGGCGAGATTCAATTTGATCCGTCATATGAAGGAAACCCACTCGTTAACGCGATGTGCGTGGGCTTAATCAATCATGAAGATATAAAGAAAGGTCAGGCAAAAGGCGTTGGCAATACAGTTCTTTATGTCGGAGCATCAACAGGCCGCGACGGTATCCATGGAGCAACATTTGCCTCAGAAGAATTAAGCGAGGCATCTGAAGCAAAACGCCCAGCTGTTCAAGTAGGCGATCCATTTATGGAAAAGCTGCTTCTAGAAGCTTGCTTAGAAATTATTAAATCTGATGCCCTTGTTGGTATCCAGGATATGGGTGCTGCTGGACTTGCATCTTCATCTAGTGAAATGGCAAGTAAAGCAGGCTCTGGTATTGAAATGAACTTAGATTTAGTACCACAGCGCGAAACAGGCATGACGGCTTATGAAATGATGCTTTCTGAATCACAAGAACGTATGCTTTTAGTTGTTGAAAAGGGTCGTGAACAGGAAATTATTGATATTTGCCATAAATATGGTCTTGAAGCAACATCCATTGGAAAAGTAACTGATGATAAAATGCTGCGCTTATATCACAAAGGGGAAGTAGTTGCTGATGTTCCAGTAGATGCACTTGCAGAAGATGCACCGGTTTATCATAAGCCATCTAAAGAGCCTGCCTACTATGGTGAATTTCAAAGCATGGCTCCATACAGTCCAACAGTTACAGATTATAAAGAAACGCTTGTTCAATTATTAAGCCAGCCAACAATTGCAAGCAAGGAATATGTATATGATCAATATGATTATATGGTTCGTACAAATACAGTAGTTGCACCGGGATCTGATGCAGCTGTGCTAAGGATTCGTGGCACAAGAAAAGCATTAGCGATGACGACAGATTGTAATTCACGTTACTTATATCTTGATCCAGAAGTAGGCGGAAAAATTGCTGTAAGTGAAGCCGCACGTAATATCGTGTGCTCCGGTGGTGAGCCACTTGCGATTACTGACTGCTTAAACTTTGGAAATCCAGAAAAACCTGAAATCTTCTGGCAACTTGAAAAAGCTACAGACGGAATGAGTGCTGCATGTGAAACGTTAAGTGCACCAGTTATCGGCGGAAACGTTTCGCTTTACAATGAAACAAATGGGGAAGCCATTTACCCAACACCTGTTGTTGGTATGGTTGGTTTAATTGAAGATATTGAGCATATTACGACTCAAAACTTCAAAGTAGCTGGAGATCAAATTTATGTAATTGGCGAAGCTAAGCTAGAATTCTGCGGTAGTGAATTACAAAAGATGCTTGAAGGAAAAATATTTGGTAAGGCACCAGAACTTAATCTTGAAGTGGAAGCCTTGCGCCAGCAGCAATTATTATCTGCAATCAAATCAGGACTTGTTCAATCAGCCCATGATATTGCAGAAGGCGGTTTAGCTGTTGCTATTGCGGAATCTTTAATGAATGATGATAAGCTAGGGGCCGATGTCCAAATCAAAGGTGATGCTGTAACAGCTTTATTTAGTGAAACACAATCACGTTTCATCGTTACAGTTAAAAAGGAAAACCAAGAACAATTTGAAGCGATTGTAAAAGACGCGAGCTTAATTGGAGAAGTTACCCAAACGGGTGTTTTAACTTTCGTCGATGAAAAAGAAGTAAAGTTGTTATCAGTTGAAACCGAGCAACTTAAACGTGCTTGGAAAGAAGCTATACCATGCTTGCTGAAATCAAAAGAATAAGGAGGAATGTGGCGTGTTTGGAGTTTGGGGACACCCTGATGCAGCGCGTTTAACCTATTACGGACTACACAGCCTTCAGCATCGCGGCCAAGAAGGTGCTGGAATAGTCGTAACAGATGGTGAAACGTTAAAAATATCCAAAGGCCCAGGCCTCTTAACGGAAGTGTTTGGAACAGGTGAATTGGATAGTTTAACTGGAAAAGCAGCTATTGGTCATGTACGATACTCTACTGCCGGAGAAGAAGGCTACGAAAATGTTCAACCTTTATTATTTAACTCACAAACCGGCAGTTTAGCTTTGGCGCATAATGGAAGTCTCACGAATGCGGATGCGTTAAAGAGTCAATTAGAATACCAAGGCTCTATTTTTCAAACGACATCGGATACAGAAATATTAGCACATTTAATTAGACGTGTTGGCTTCGGAAATATGGAGGATCAAGTAAAAAGTGCATTGTCCATTTTAAAAGGAGCCTATGCATACCTTATTATGACTGAAAAAAAACTATTGGCTGCTCTTGATCCAAATGGATTTCGTCCACTTTCCATTGGACGTCTTGATGGTGCTTATGTATTAGCATCTGAGACATGTGCGTTTGATGTTATTGGGGCAACATATGAGCGTGAAGTAATGCCAGGTGAGCTTATTATCATTGATGATACCGGCTTGCGTTCTGAACGATTTACAATGAATGCTAATCGTGCAATTTGCAGTATGGAATATATTTATTTTGCTCGTCCAGACAGCGATTTTGACAACATTAATGTTCACAGTGCACGCAAGCGCTTAGGTAAACAAATGGTAGCAGAAGCACCAGTAGAGGCAGATGTTGTAACAGGTGTACCTGATTCTAGTATTTCAGCAGCCATTGGGTATGCGGAAGCTTCCGGCATTCCATATGAATTAGGACTCATAAAAAATCGTTATGTTGGCAGGACATTTATTCAACCTACACAAGAAATGCGTGAGCGTGGTGTGAAAATGAAATTGTCACCAGTACGCGGTGTTGTTGAAGGGAAACGGGTTGTTATGGTTGATGATTCGATTGTGCGCGGGACTACGAGTAGAAGAATCGTTCAACTACTTCGTGATGCAGGTGCAATTGAGGTTCATGTAAGAATCACCGCACCACCAATCGAGTTTCCATGTTTTTATGGTGTCGATACAACTTCAAAAGAAGAGTTAATTGCTGCATCAATGTCAAAAGAAGAAATCCGTCAGGAAATTGGTGCAGATTCTCTTGAATTTTTATCAAAAGAAGGGCTGTTAAAAGCAATTGGAAGACAAAACCATGAGGAAAACTGCGGTCAATGTTTGGCATGTTTCACAGGCAAATATCCAACTGAGGTCTTTCTTGATGAAGACACAAATTCTGATAAGACGGCTCAAAAAAAAACGAAGGCCCCGACGCAGTAAGTAGGGGCCTGTAAGTTGCAAAAAAATAGCTGGAAGAGGAGATAAAAGACATGTCAAATGCTTACAAAAATGCCGGTGTAGATATTGAAGCAGGCTATGAATCTGTTAATCGCATGAAAAAACATGTTCAAAAAACAGTCCGTCCTGAGGTGCTTAGTGGTTTAGGTGGCTTTGGTGGTATGTTTGATCTTTCAAAAGTGAATGTGAAAGAGCCAGTTTTAATTTCTGGTACAGATGGCGTTGGTACGAAGCTAATGCTCAGCTTTATGATGGATAAGCATGACACGATCGGCATTGACTGTGTGGCAATGTGTGTGAACGATATCGTTGTTCAAGGGGCAGAACCACTTTATTTCTTAGACTATATTGCCTGTGGGAAAGCACTTCCTGAGCGAATTGAAATGATCGTAAAAGGTGTAGCGGAGGGCTGCGTTCAAGCAGGTGCTGCCTTAATCGGCGGCGAAACAGCAGAAATGCCTGGCATGTATGATGCGAATGAGTACGATCTGGCTGGATTTGCAGTTGGAGTTGCTGAAAAGTCAAAGATGATTACAGGAACAACAATTGAAGCGGGCGATGTGTTAATTGGGATCGCTTCAAGCGGCATCCATAGTAACGGCTACTCATTAGTGCGTAAGGTACTTCTTGAGGATGGTAAACTTGATCTTCATGCGACATATGAGGGTTTAAGCGGTACATTAGGTGAAGAATTGCTTCGTCCGACAAAAATTTATGTAAAACCACTTTTAGAATTAATCAAGAAATTTAATATAAAAGGTTTAGCTCATATTACCGGCGGTGGCTTTATTGAAAATATTCCAAGAATGCTTCCGGAAGGCGTAGCGGCAGAAATCAATTACGGCACATGGCCAATATTGCCAATATTCGATTTGATCGAAAAGACCGGAAACTTAAAACAAAAAGAACTATTCAATGTTTTTAACATGGGAATCGGTATGGTAGCAGTTGTTAACGAAAGTGAAGCAGATGATGTTGTAGCGACACTTGAAACACTTGGTGAAAAGGCATATAAGATTGGTCGAGTTAAAAACGGTGAAGGAGTTTCCTTTAGTGGGGGCGTCCTATAATGAAAAAAATAGCGGTGTTTGCATCGGGCAGCGGCTCTAACTTTCAGGCATTAGTAGATGCCGCACAGGCTAATCAGCTGTCCTATGAAATTGCCTTATTGGTTTGTGATAAACCAGGCGCTTATGCAATCGAGCGGGCAGATAAAGTGGATGTTCCATCTTTGGTGGTTTCGCCTAAGGATTTTGCTTCAAAAGTGGATTATGAAAAAGAAATTTTACAAAAGCTTAATGACAGCGGAGTAGAATTAATCGTACTTGCTGGATACATGCGTTTGATCGGTGAAACATTGTTATCGGCTTACGAAGGAAGAATTGTAAATATCCATCCATCCCTATTGCCATCCTTTCCTGGAAAAGATGCGATCGGACAAGCCTTCCAAGCAAAGGTGAAAGTTACTGGTGTGACGGTTCATTATGTTGATGAAGGCATGGATACAGGACCGATTATTGCTCAAGAAGCGGTGAGGATGGATGAAGATGAGACACGAGAAAGCCTTGAAGCTAAAATCCATCAAGTTGAGCATTTATTATATCCAAATGTTATACAAAAATTATGTTCCACTAATAGGAATGTGTAAATTTTAGTGATATCAGTATAAGAAAGGACATCAACTTCCGCCATTATGGGCGAAAGTCGTGTCTTTCTAAGGGGGAGAAATAGTAATGGCAATTAAACGTGCACTAGTCAGTGTTTCAGATAAAGCGGGAATCGTTCCTTTTGTGCAAGCTCTAGTTGAAAATGGTATTGAGGTTATCTCAACTGGCGGTACAAGCAAGGTTTTGAAAGAAAATGGAGTGAAGGTAATTGGAATTTCCGAAGTAACAGGATTCCCGGAAATTATGGATGGACGTGTAAAAACGCTTCACCCAAATATTCATGGTGCGTTACTTGCAGTTCGTGATAATGCTGAACATAGAAAAGCGTTAGCGGAGCACCATATTACACCAATTGATCTTGTTGTAGTAAATCTATATCCTTTCCAAGCCACGATTGCGAAACCGGATGTTGCATTCGAAGATGCGATTGAAAATATTGATATCGGTGGTCCAACTATGCTTCGTTCCGCAGCCAAAAATCATGGCGATGTTGCTGTAGTGGTTGACCCTGCTGACTATGATCGTGTATTAGCAGAAATTAAAGAAACTGGCGATGTAAGTGCTGATCTTAAACGGAAGCTAGCAGCAAAGGTTTTCCGTCATACAGCTGCTTATGATGCAGTGATCTCTGAATACTTAACGAACCAAGCTGGTGAAGAGGATCCGGAATCACTGACTGTAACATTTGAAAAGCACCAAGACTTACGTTACGGGGAAAATCCACATCAAAAAGCTACATTCTATAAAAAACCATTAAGCTCGGAATCTTCAATTGCTGCGGCAAATCAACTTCACGGAAAAGAGCTATCATACAATAATATTAATGATGCGGATGCTGCTTTAAGTATTGTTAAAGAATTTACTAAACCTGCTGTTGTTGCTTTAAAGCATATGAATCCATGTGGAGTAGGTATTGGTGAAACTGTTGAAGAAGCTTTTGATAAAGCTTACGCAGCAGACCCGGTATCTATTTTTGGAGGCATTATCGCAACAAATCGAGAGGTGGATGCAGCCACTGCCCTAAAAATGAAAGAGATCTTTTTAGAGATTATTATTGCTCCTTCCTTTAGCGAGGAAGCATTAGAAATTTTAACTTCTAAGAAAAACTTACGCTTATTAACACTTTCTTTTGCAGAAAATAAAAAGGTTGAGAAGAAAATGACTTCAATCCATGGCGGTCTTCTTGTTCAAGATGAGGATACATTTGGTCTAGAACAAGCAACAATCACAATTCCAACGAAACGCAAGCCAACTGAAGAAGAGTGGAAGGATCTTGAGTTAGCTTGGAAGGTTGTCAAGCATGTTAAGTCAAATGCGATCGTATTAGCAAAGGAAAATATGACAATTGGTGTTGGTGCTGGCCAAATGAATCGTGTTGGCTCAGCCAAGATTGCGATTGAACAAGCTGGTGAAAAGTCAAATGGTTCTGCAATGGGCTCAGATGCTTACTTCCCAATGCCTGATACAGTAGAAGAAGCAGCGAAAGCTGGAATCACAGCGATTATTCAACCAGGTGGTTCCATTCGTGATGAAGACTCCATTAAGAAATGTGATGAGTTCGGAATTGCCATGGTATTTACTGGAGTTCGTCACTTTAAACATTAAGGAGAGGTCAGCTAATGAAAGTACTTGTTGTAGGACGCGGTGGGCGTGAACATGCACTTGCATGGAAATTTGCCCAAAGTGCAAGCGTTGAAAAAGTATATGTAGCACCTGGTAATGACGGCATGACGGACGTTGCAGAACTTGTAGCCATTGCTGAAAATGATCACAACGGCCTTATTGCTTTTGCGAAAGAAGCGGGTATATCCTTAACGTTTGTCGGCCCGGAAGCACCTTTATCAGAGGGGATTGTTAACCGCTTTGAGGAGGAAGGATTGCGAGCCTTTGGACCGCGTAAAGAAGCTGCAATTATTGAAGGCAGTAAGTCTTTTGCTAAAGATTTAATGAAAAAATACAATATTCCTACTGCGAAATATGAAACCTTTACTTCTTATGAAGAGGCAAGAGCCTATATTGAAGAGCAAGGCGCCCCGATTGTCATTAAAGCCGACGGTTTAGCAGCGGGTAAAGGGGTCGTTGTTGCGCTAACATTAGAGGAAGCAATTGGTGCTATTGATGAAATGATGAACCAAGCGAAATTTGGTGAAGCGAGTAGCAAGGTTGTTGTTGAGGAATTCCTCGAAGGTGAAGAGTTTTCCTTCATGGCTTTTGTAAAAGGGGATAAGGTTTATCCGATGGTTATCTCTCAAGACCATAAGCGTGCCTATGATGGAGATCAAGGCCCGAATACTGGTGGAATGGGCGCCTATTCACCTGTACCGCAAATTCCCGAGGAAGTACTTGAAATTGCCATTAATACAATTTTGCAACCAACAGCTAATGCGATGATTGCTGAAAGTCGTTACTTTACCGGAATTTTATATGCTGGGCTTATTCTGACAGCAGCAGGACCAAAGGTTATTGAATTTAATGCACGCTTTGGCGACCCGGAAACACAGGTTGTTTTACCGCGGCTTGAAAATGATCTAGCAGAGCTTATTAATGATATTTTAGATGATAAGCCGGTTGAACTAAGCTGGTCGAATGAAGCGGTTATAGGCGTTGTTCTCGCTGCTAAGGGATATCCAAACGAGTATGAAAAAGGACATGTGATTCACGGTTTAGATGCGATGTCTGAGGACATTTTTGTTTTCCATGCAGGAACGAAGAAAATAGAAGACTCTTTTGTAACAAATGGTGGACGTGTTCTTCTTGCTGCGACAAAGGGAAATGACCTTGCCGAGGCACAGAATCAACTCTATAAACAATTAGAAAAAGTTCATTGCGATGGCCTATTTTATCGCAAGGACATTGGTTACCGCACGATTGCTTATGCAAAGGCACATCAATAGAACTAGAATTAGATCAAAGTGGCTAACCGATTGGTTAGCCACTTTAACTTTTTATGTTGGATTTGTACTGCCTTCATCAATGTCGTCAGGTAATGCCAATGGCGTTTCCTCGCCATGGCCTTTGTCCTGTTGTTTATCCTGGTATTGCTCAAAAAGAGCGGTTAATGGACAAAATTTTGTAATTCCTTCCGCTACTTTCATGGCGGACATGATCGCAACCCAGAAATAGAAATCACGCCAAGGCTTTTTTACCATTTTTGCTGTGGCCCATGCCAGCATTGCAAAACCGAATGTCATGCGAATAAGAGCGTTGATAGTACCGATATTAGGTTTAACCATAAAGAAAAATGTACCTCCTTTATTTTGTCAAAAATTCTTAAGACTCTTTAGTGCGTTAAATTAAGAAATATGGTACGATAAGGGTACGAATGTGTTATGAGAATGGAGGATCACTATGCCTGATCGTTATCGATGGAGGACAAAGCTTATCCGTGAACAAATTGCGATACTCAATGGAAAAAAGTCACCATCAATCGTACTAAAGAATGCGACCTATTTAAATCAAGCGTTACGTAAGTGGCTACAGGCCAATATTTGGATTTACGAAGACCGCATTGTATATGTAGGAAGCGATCTCCCTGAGATTTATGAGCAAACTGAAATTGTAGATTGTGAAAACAAATATATTGTTCCTGGTTATATTGAGCCGCATGTTCATCCTTTTCAATTATATAATCCCCAAACCTTTGCTCAATATGCATCCCAAAGTGGAACAACAACATTGATAAATGACAACCTAATGTTTGTACTAATGTTACCCAAAAGGAAAGCGTTTTCCTTAATTGAGGAACTTAATGACCTGCCAAGCTCTATGTATTGGTGGTGCAGATATGACCCGCAGACAGAGATTCCAGGGGAGGAACAAATTTTTTCACCTGAAAATATTAAAGAATGGCTTGAACATGATTTGGTCATGCAGGGAGGGGAGTTGACCTCTTGGCCAAAGGTTTTGGATGGGGATGATTTACTTCTTCATTGGATGCAGGAAACGAAAAGATTAAGAAAACCAATTGAAGGACATTTACCAGGTGCATCTGAAAAAACACTCACAAAAATGCGCCTAATGGGTGTCGATTGTGACCATGAGTCAATGACAGGAGAAGATGTATTAATGAGGCTTACCCAAGGTTATACAGCCTCGCTGCGATACTCATCAATACGACCTGACTTACCAAAAATTTTAGAAGAAATCTTGGAGCTTGGAATCGACAACTTTGATCGACTAACATTTACGACTGATGGTTCACCACCTGCCTTTTACAAGGATGGTGTTCTGGATAAAATGATAAAGATCGCACTTGATAAAGGCATCCCAGAAATAGATGCTTATAATATGGCAACTTATAATGTTGCTAAGCATTATGATCTTGAGCATGTTCATGGTATGATTGGACCCGGAAGAGTCGCACACTTAAATATATTAGATGATATTAGAAATCCTAGTCCGGTTTCCGTAATTGCAAAAGGGAAATGGGTGCGAAGAGACGGCGAGCAGATCGTAAATATTACTGAATTTCCATGGGAGCAGTATGATCTAGAACCGTTGCAAATAGATTGGGAATTAACAGCGGATGATTTACAATTTTCAATGCCATTTGGAATAGAAATGATCAACTCAGTTATAACAAAGCCTTATTCTATCAGTTTTGACGTTTCTGTCGATGAACTGCCACTGGATCATGATGAAAGCTTCTTAATGCTTGTTGACAAGAAAGGAAAATGGAGAATTAATACCGTTATCAAAGGTTTTGCCGACAAAGTATGTGGATTTGCAAGCTCTTATTCCAATACGGGTGATATCGTATTAATTGGGAAGAATAAAAAAGACATGTTGATTGCATTTAATAGAATGAAAGAAATCGGCGGTGGTCTTGTCCTCGTGGAGAATGGTGAGGTTATTCATGAAATTGAATTGAAGCTTAACGGGATTATGTCTTCTAAAAGCCTTGAAAAATTAATTAAAGAGGAAAATACATTGTTTACCTTATTAAAAGAGAGAGGCTATAAGTTTATTGACCCGGTATATACTCTGTTATTTTTATCATCAACCCATTTACCCTATATTCGGGTTACGCCTCAAGGAATTTTCGATGTTATGAAAAAAACTATACTCTTTCCTTCGATTATGCGTTAAACTGATAAAGTATAAAAGAGAAAGACATGATATTAATTAGAAAGACACGACTTGCCGTCCATAATGGCGGAAGTCGATGTCCTTTTTTATACTATCGTCGAGAAAGGATATAATTACGATAGTATTATAATTGATAGATGTTACGTCTTTCATTTAAAAAGGGTCGTGGATTAGATGGGAAATCCGATGAAATTATTATGCATAGTTGCAGCAATTGCTACTATTTTCGTAACCGGCTGTAGCAAAAGCACTTCAAATACCCCTGTTGATCAACCTGCTATTGAATATGTTGATCCACAGTTAAGAGGAGAAATTTTAAAAAAATCAAACATACCGTTTTCCGGTTATTATCCATTGACGGGGATAGGTACATATAATAATGTTAACCAGCGTCCATTTGCAGTGATGGTTAACAACCACCCTAAGGCACGCCCACAGTCAGGACTACATAAGGCAGATATCGTCTATGAAATTTTAGCTGAAGGTGCTGTTACTAGATTTTTGGCTGTTTTTCAAAGTGAACTACCCGAAGTTGTCGGACCTGTTCGCAGTGCAAGGGATTATTATATTTATTTGAGCAAAGGTTTAGGGGCTATTTACGTTAATTATGGTGGAAGCCCGGAGGCATTTGATTTGCTTCAATATCGTGAAATTACTGATTATATTGGTGGCATCGTTCGTAAAGGGTATGCAGATGACCAGTTTTTTTATCGGGCCAGCTTTCGCAGTGCCCCTCATAACGTGTATACGACAGCTGATAAATTGATAGAAGGTGCTCAAAAGAGAAATTTCTCGCTAACAAAAGAAATGGTGCCTTTTTCATTTTTATCGGTAGAGGAAATGAAAGCTGTTAGTGGGGAAGAAGCTAACGAAGTTACGGTAAGCTATTCAAATTCGTATAAAACAAGCTTTATATATGATAAGAATTTAGCGAAGTATCAACGTTTTGTAAACGGTAAGGAAGACAATGACCGTGAAACGAAAACACCGATTACTGTGGATAACATTTTAATCATAGAGGCACCGCACAGAGTAGTTGATAGTGCAGGACGACGGGATATCGACCTTGACGGAAGCGGAAAAGGCTACCTAATCCAATTAGGGGTTAGGCAGGAAATGCAATGGAAAAATGTTAATGGTCGCATTACCCCTTTCATTAATGGGAAGGAAGCCAGACTTGTTCCAGGTAAAACATGGGTAAATGTGATTCCAACTAGTCCAGGTCTAGAAAAAGTGGTCTCTTTTAAAGAACACGAGGAGTGATGGAAGACATGCAAATAGATAAACTAAGAGGGAAATCACTTGATCAGCTTTTCGAAGCCATTCTTTCCATGGAAAATCTTGAAGAGTGCTATCGTTTCTTTGATGATTTATGTACAGTGAATGAAATTCAATCATTAGCCCAAAGACTTGAAGTTGCACGAATGCTAAGAGAAGGTTTTACCTACCACCGAATTGAAACGGAAACAGGAGCAAGCACGGCGACAATCTCGAGAGTAAAAAGATGTTTGAATTATGGAAACGATGCTTATATGATGGCATTGGATCGGATCCAAAAAGAAAATGAAGATGTCGAGCTTGAAAAGTAAATAGTGTATGAAGATAAGTCGATTTCTAATTGTGAGTCGGCTTTTTCTGTTTTTTATTTACGGATATATATGCTGCACTAAGTTTTCATAATAAAAATTTGATATAATACATTTTAGTTATGTAAGCAGGAGGATCCAATTTATGTATGATATTAAACAATGGAAACACATTTTTAAAATAGACCCCAATAAAGAAATCTCAGACCAAGATTTGGAATTAATTTGTGAATCCGGTACAGATGCCGTTATGATCGGCGGAACGGATGGCGTCACACTTGATAATACGCTCTATATGCTTTCAAGAATACGAAGATATCAGGTTCCATGTGTTTTAGAAGTATCAAATATTGAATCAATTACACTAGGATTTGACTTTTATTTCATCCCTACCGTACTTAATAGTACGAATACCAAATGGATTGTTGGATTGCATCATGAGGCTATAAAGGAATACGGTGCGATTATGAATTGGGATGAAATTATGGTAGAAGGCTATTGTATATTAAATGCCGATTCAAAAGTTGCTGTGCAAACGGAAGCTATTACGAATTTAGATGTGGACGACATTGTGGCTTATGCAAGCATGGCTGAGCAGATTTACAATCTTCCTATTTTTTATTTAGAATATAGTGGCTCCTATGGGGACCCTGAAGTTGTCAAAAATGTAAAAGCAGCATTACATAACACCCAGTTATTTTATGGCGGAGGCATTACAAATGAAGTGGAAGCTGCGGAAATGTCACAATATGCCGATACCATTATTGTCGGCAATAGTGTTTATGATGATTTGAAAAAGGCTTTAAAAACTGTAGATGTGGTAAAAAAAAGTAAATCAATATAGGAAGCTTGTGATTAGCACCACCAAGATTAAAAGTGGTGTCAATTGTAAAGAAGGTATAAAGTTTTGTATATCATTGTCTAGCTCCAGCGCCTATCGCCTAGCAAACTTCAGGTCTCCTCCCTACGATAAGTCAACTAAGAATTGCTAACGCAATTCAAGTTTCTTTTATCTCAGTCGAAGACCCTCCAGTTTGTACGGCGATAAACAAGGCGCTTGCGCTTTTCTAAGATTGGAGTGTTCGTGTTGCAAACAAGTGAAAGCTTATTAAGCGGGTTAAATCCTGAGCAGCAAGCAGCGGTACGTTCGACAGAAGGTCCTTTGCTCATTATGGCAGGTGCTGGTAGTGGAAAAACAAGAGTGTTGACACATCGCATTGCTTACTTAATGAGTGAGAAAGATGTTGCCCCATGGAATATCCTTGCGATAACATTTACAAATAAGGCTGCCCGTGAAATGAAAGATCGCGTTGCCAATATTGTTGGGTCAACGGCAGAAGAAATTTGGATTTCGACCTTCCATTCGATGTGTGTTCGAATTTTGCGCCGGGATATTGAGCGAATCGGTATTAACCGTAATTTCTCAATTCTTGATACAAGCGATCAGTTATCAGTAATTAAGAAGATTTTGAAGGAAAAAAATATCGATCCGAAAAAATTTGAACCGAAGACGATTTTAGGATCAATTAGCAGTGCAAAAAATGAGCTTATTACAACTGAAGAGTATGAAAAAAGTGCCAGTGACTACTATAAGAATACGGTAAGTGATGTTTACAAAGCCTATCAGGACAGATTGAAGAAAAATCAATCATTGGATTTTGATGATCTCATTATGATGACAATTCAGCTCTTTGATCGTGTTCCGGAAGTGCTTGAATTTTATCAGCGTAAGTTTCAATACATCCATGTTGATGAGTACCAGGATACAAATCGAGCGCAATATATGCTCGTGAAATCATTGGCTGCACGTTTTAAAAACCTATGTGTGGTTGGTGACTCTGATCAATCGATTTATCGTTGGCGCGGTGCGGATATCGCTAATATTTTATCGTTTGAAAAGGATTATCCAAATGCAACTGTCATCATGCTGGAGCAAAACTATCGCTCGACGAAGCGAATTTTGGATGCGGCTAATAAAGTGATTGAAAAAAACTCAAATCGTAAACCAAAAAAATTATGGACAGAAAATGATGAAGGTAAAAAGTTAGTCTATTATCGTGGGGATTCGGAGCGAGATGAAGGTCATTTCGTTGCCGGGAAAATTAAAGAAATCGTCGAGAGCGGAAAACATAGCTACCAGGATATTGCGATTTTATATCGTACAAATGCCCAATCACGGGTAATGGAGGAAGTTTTACTTAAATCAAACATTCAATATAATATTGTCGGCGGGATGAAGTTCTATGACCGCAAAGAAATTAAAGACCTTCTAGCGTATCTACGTCTGATTGCCAACCTTGATGACGATATAAGCTTAGCCAGGATTATCAATGTTCCAAAAAGAGGGATCGGTGCTTCAACACTGGACAAGGTTGGCGAATATGCCTTAAATGCGGGTATGTCTGTTAATGAGGCATTAAATGAAGTTGACTTCATGGGCCTTTCAGCAAGGTTTATAAATACATTAATAGAATTCCGTGATCAGATTCGCAACTGGAATCAAATGCAGGAATTTTTATCAGTGACTGAACTAGTAGAAGAGGTTCTTGAAAAAACAGGCTACCGCGACATGCTAAAGGCTGAAAAAACGATAGAAGCGGAGAGTAGACTTGAAAATATAGATGAATTTTTATCTGTTACAAAAAACTTCGAAAAAACAAATGAAGATAAGAGCTTAGTATCCTTTTTAACAGATTTAGCGCTTATCTCTGACATTGACCAGGCGGATAAAGATGAGGAAGGCAGTCAGGATTCTGTTATGTTAATGACGCTTCACTCAGCAAAAGGTCTCGAATTCCCAGTCGTATTTTTAATGGGCTTAGAGGAAGGTTTATTCCCGCATAGCCGTTCCTTAATGGATGAAGAGGAAATGGCAGAGGAAAGACGCCTTGCCTATGTTGGAATTACACGTGCTGAAAATGAATTATTCCTTACAAACGCCCGGATGAGAACTTTATTTGGTCGTACGCAAATGAACCCTGTTTCACGGTTTATCGGTGAAATCCCGGCTGAGTTAATTGAAAACCTTGCCGAAGAGTTTGCTAAACAAATACAAAGACAACCATCCACCACGACGCCATTTGGAGTGTCAAAACCAAGAATTCAGCAATCAGTTGTGCGTCCTGTTGCAACGAAAACAGGTGGCGATCAAGTAGGCTGGCGTGTTGGAGATAAAGTGGAGCACAAAAAATGGGGGATTGGTACAGTCGTAAGTGTCAAAGGGGATGGAGCGGATAAAGAGCTTGATATTGCTTTTCCTCAGCCAACCGGGATCAAGCGGCTGTTAGCACAATTCGCCCCAATCATAAAGATTTAATTTTATTCAGCGTAATCCCCCCACTTCATAAGTGGTGGGATGAAAGAAAACCAGTATGCAATTCAGTGGGGTGTTAAATCCCTGCTGAATAAAATTAAAGCCTCCGGCGGATAGAGAGGTACTATATGACGTTACGAGAAGATAAAAAACGAATCGGTGAATTAAGGGATTTGTTAAATCAATATAGCTATGAGTATTACACGCTCGATAAACCGACAGTCCCTGATGCTGAATATGATAAGCTGATGCAGGAATTATTAGGATTAGAGGAAAAGTATCCTGAACTTGTAACCGCAGATTCCCCAACCCAGCGTGTCGGCGGCAAACCTTTGGAGTCATTTGAAAAAGTGGAGCATCGAGTGCCGATGCTCAGTCTCGGAAACGCCTTTAATGAAGGGGATTTGCGTGATTTTGACCGCCGCGTTCGTCAGGATGTCGGCGAGCAAGTTACCTATGTTTGTGAGTTGAAAATAGATGGACTGGCGATTTCCCTTCGGTATGAGGACGGTTTGTTTGCACAAGGGGCTACCCGCGGTGATGGTGTGATTGGGGAAGATATTACAACGAACCTTAGGACGATTAAAACGGTTCCGTTAAGATTGAAAGAAGGGAATGTTGATATTGAAGTCCGCGGGGAAGCTTATATGCCGAAGCGCTCTTTTGAAACATTGAATAAAGAGCGTGAAGCTAACGGGGAAGAGTTATTTGCAAATCCGCGAAATGCAGCAGCAGGCTCTTTAAGGCAACTTGATCCGAAAATTGCAGCGAAACGAAATTTGGATATTTTCCTTTATGGCATTGGTTCTTCTGAGGGGTTTTTGATTGATTCACATAGTGACGGACTTGACTTTCTAGAACGTCTTGGTTTTAAAATAAATCCTGAACGAAGAAGATGCGCTAATATTGATGAAGTCATTCAGTTTATAGAGGGTTGGACAGAGAAACGTCCGAACCTTCCATATGAGATTGATGGTATTGTGATCAAAGTAGATTCATTTGAACAACAAGAGCAGCTAGGAACAACTGCGAAGAGCCCGCGTTGGGCGATTGCTTATAAATTCCCGGCCGAAGAAGTAATGACAAAGCTAATTGATATTGAGCTAAGTGTCGGCAGGACCGGTGTTGTAACGCCTACAGCCATTTTAGAGCCTGTCCGTGTAGCGGGCACGACAGTGAAAAGAGCATCCTTACACAATGAGGACTTAATTCGTGAAAAAGATATTAAAATCGGTGACTTTGTTATTATTAAAAAAGCAGGCGATATTATCCCTGAAGTTGTAAGTGTTGTTGAGGAAAAACGGACAGGGGACGAACAGGATTTTTCGATGCCAACGGGCTGTCCGGAATGCGGCAGTGAGTTGGTCCGATTAGAGGATGAAGTAGCCCTTCGTTGCATTAATCCGAAGTGTCATGCTCAAATTCGTGAGGGCCTCATTCACTTTGTAAGCCGGAATGCCATGAATATTGAAGGCTTAGGGGAAAAGGTTATCACTCAATTATTTGCGGCTAATTTAATTGAAGATGTTGCCGATATTTATAAGCTTGATCGCGATGAACTTTTAAAGCTTGAACGAATGGGCGAAAAGTCAGTTGATAATTTATTAAATGCGATTGAAACATCGAAGTCCAATTCGTTGGAAAAATTGTTGTTTGGCATAGGGGTCCGTCATGTTGGGGCTAAAGCAGCTAAAACATTGGCGCAGCAGTTTGAAACTATGGATGCTTTGCAAAAAGCAACAATGGAGGATTTAATTACTATCAATGAAATTGGCGAAAAGATGGCGGAATCTATTGTTACTTATTTTGGAAAGGACGAAGTTAGTCAATTAATCGATGAGCTGAAATTCTATGATGTCAATATGATTTATAAAGGACCGAAAATCGCAAATGTTGAAGAAATTGATTCGGTTTTTGCGGGGAAAACAATTGTTTTGACCGGAAAGCTCGAGCAGATGGGTAGAAACGACGCAAAAAAGGAATTAGAAGCACTCGGAGCAAAAGTAACAGGCAGTGTAAGTAAAAAAACGGATATTGTCATTGCTGGGGAAGATGCTGGTTCAAAGCTGGCTAAAGCATTAGAGCTAGGATTAGAAGTTTGGGATGAGGCAAGAATGCTTCAAGAATTAAAGAGATAAAGGGGGGACCCCAAAAATGAAAAAAGGTTTACAAGTGTTACTAGGTCTTTTACTAGTATTGACTGCATGTGCCCCTAATTTTGGAAAAGATGAAGAAATTGTTCAGAAAACAGAAGAAACTACGGAACAAGCGATTATTCCAAAATATAAAATCTCAGATGAGTATTATCGAACAATTTTGCCATTCAAAACTGGGAAGGCTAGAGGTTTGGTAAATTACACGATTTATAATCGTTTGGATATCGATGAGATCGAAATGGGTTTAATGCGAGTAGCACAGGAGCATTTTGATCCAAATAATTATTATTTTCAAGAAGGACAATATGTAACTTCTGATATGGTAGAGGATTGGGTTGGGAGACAAAGTGAAAAAAATACGGAGGGTTTGAATCCGCCGTTAAATGAAAAAACGGCAACAACTGAGCAGTTTCGGGAAAATCCGAGATTCCTATCCCATGTGATGGAGCATAACTACCTAAAAAAAGATGCAGAAAATAAGGTAGAGCTTGGTGGAGTCGTCATTGGATTGGCATTAAAATCTGTTTATAATTTTAATGAGCCAACAATGGGGTATCCAAGAGAGGAACTAATATCCCCAGGTGAAATTGAAAAGCAAGGAAAAGCAATTGCTACACAGGTGTTGCAAAGACTACGTGGAATTAAGGCATTAGATGGCATTCCAATCGTCATTGTGCTATTCCAGGAAAAGCCGAGGGAATCGGTAGTTCCCGGAAATTTCTTTGCAAAAACCTATATCAGTGGAAACAGTAATTCAATTTCTAAATGGGAGAAAATTAATGAACGCTACGTTCTGTTCCCATCACAAGAGGGAAAAGACTCCTATTACGATGACTATATGAAAATGATTAACTTTAAAAGCGATATTGACCAGTATTTTCCGAACTTTGTCGGCGTAGTGGGTCGCGGCTACTATGTAGATGACCAATTGCAGGAAATGACAATTGAAATTCCAATCCAGTTCTACGGGAAAGCGGAAATCATCGGGTTCACGGAATATATTACAGGACTCATGCTCGATCATTTTCCATCCTATATATCTGTTCAGGTTTATATAACCTCCATTGATGGGCAGGAAGCACTGATAAGGAGGAATGGCGGCGAGGAAAAACCATTTGTTCATATTTATAGGTAGTGTTCCATCCACTAGTTGATTCGTTTTCATCATCAATCCTAAGCAAATCTCGACATATCTTGAACAAATGTATTAATTTTTGGTATTATCAATGTATTGTTTAACTTAGTATTATGTCTAATTTGGTAGACTAATCTATAATTACATTTTTACATAAGATTGGGGGGAATAGTATGTCACGAATTTCAATAGAACAAGTAAAGCACGTTGCACATTTGGCCCGTTTAGCGGTTACAGAGGAAGAAGCAGAAAAATTCACGCAGCATTTAGATGCGATTATTGAATATGCAGAGCTTTTAAACGAACTTGATACGGAAAAGGTAGAACCAACAACCCATGTTTTAGACATTAAAAATGTGTTAAGAGAAGATACTGCACGTAACTGGCTGACACAAGAAGAAGCATTGAAAAATGCACCACAACAAAGAGACGGCCAATTTAGAGTTCCATCTATTATTGAATAAGGAGAGGAGGGCAAAGCATGTCTTTATTTGAGAACAAAATTTCAGAATTACAGGGAATGTTACATAAAAAGGAAATTACAGTTACTGACCTTGTAGACGAGTCTTACAAGCGGATTGGCGAAGTAGAAGATAAAGTAAAAGCATTTATTACATTAAATGAAGAAGCAGCAAGAGAGCAGGCTGCAAAGCTTGATAACGAAATTGGTTCAAAGGATCAGTTCGGTCTATTGTTCGGAATGCCGATTGGTGTGAAGGACAATATCGTTACGAAAGGGCTTCGCACAACATGTGCCAGCAAAATTTTAGCAAACTTTGACCCTGTTTACGATGCAACTGTTACTGAAAAGTTACATAATGCTGAAGCTATTATTATTGGTAAATGTAATATGGATGAATTCGCAATGGGTTCATCAAACGAAAACTCTGGTTTTTATCCAGCAAAAAACCCATGGAATATTGACTATGTACCAGGTGGATCAAGTGGCGGCTCAGCGGCGGCAGTTGCAGCAGGTGAAGTACCATTTGCATTAGGATCTGATACAGGTGGCTCTATTCGTCAGCCAGCTGCTTTTTGTGGCATCGTCGGCTTGAAGCCTACATATGGATTAGTATCACGCTTTGGATTAGTGGCTTATGCCTCATCATTAGACCAAATTGGTCCAATTACAAGAAGTGTCGAAGATAATGCCTACATATTACAAACAATTGCTGGTCATGACAAAATGGACTCAACATCAGCTAACGTTGAAATTCCTGACTACTTATCAGCCTTAACAGGTGATGTAAACGGCTTAAGAATCGCCGTTCCAACGGAATATATTGGTGAAGGCGTTCGTGCAGATGTTAAAGAAGCAGTCATGAATGCATTGAAGGTACTTGAAGCTCAAGGTGCTGTTTGGGAAGAGGTTTCATTGCCACATTCTAAATATGCTGTTGCAACCTACTATCTATTAGCATCTTCAGAAGCCTCTGCGAACCTATCACGTTTTGACGGTGTTCGTTACGGTGTCCGTTCCGATAATGCGAAGAATATTATTGATTTGTTCAAATTCTCACGTAGTGAAGGTTTTGGTGAGGAAGTTAAACGACGCATCATGCTTGGAACATTTGCGTTAAGTGCTGGTTACTATGATGCTTACTATAAAAAAGCACAAAAGGTTCGTACCTTAATTAAAAATGACTTTGAAAAAGTGTTTGAAAAATATGATGTCATCCTTGGACCTACCAATCCAACACCAGCCTTCAAAATCGGGGAAAAGACAAATGATCCATTAACAATGTACGTTGAAGATCTTTTAACGATTCCTATGAACCTTGCAGGTGTGCCGGGAATTTCCGTTCCATGCGGATTTTCAAGTGAAGGTCTTCCAATCGGCTTACAAATCATTGGAAAGCACTTTGATGAAAGTACGGTCTACCGTGTAGCACATGCTTATGAGCATGCAACTGATTTTACACGTCAAAGACCGAATCTGTAAGGGGGAACGAGAAATGGCTTTTGAAACAGTCATTGGACTTGAAGTCCATGTTGAACTAAAAACAAATACAAAAATCTTTTGTGATTGTCCAAATGAATTTGGAGCAGCCCCTAACAGCAATACATGTCCGATATGCCAAGGGCATCCGGGCGTACTTCCAGTAGTCAACAGTCAAGCAGTTGAGTTTGCATTGAAAGCTTGCATGGCATTAAATTGTGAAATTACGCCGACTACAACATTTGATCGCAAAAACTACTTTTATCCAGACAATCCGAAAGCATATCAAATTTCCCAATTTGAAAACGCAATTGGGAAGCGTGGCTGGATTGATATTGAAGTGAATGGTGAAAAGAAAAGAATCGGGATTACGCAAATTCATATGGAAGAAGACGCCGGTAAGCTAACACACACAGGCGACGGTTATTCATTAGTGGATTTAAACCGTCAAGGTACACCGCTAATTGAGATTGTATCTGAGCCTGATATGCGTTCACCTGAAGAAGCTTATGCATACTTGGAAAAATTAAAGTCTATCATTCAATATACAGGTGTGTCTGATTGTAAAATGGAAGAGGGTTCTTTACGCTGTGATGCGAACATTTCTCTTCGTCCCGTTGGCCAAGAAAAATTCGGGACAAAGACGGAATTAAAGAACTTGAACTCTTTTGCATTCGTGCGCGATGGTTTGGAATATGAAGAAAGACGCCAAGAGCAAGTGCTACTAGCTGGCGGTGTCATTCAGCAGGAAACACGCCGTTACGATGATGCAAAGAAGAAAACAATCTTAATGCGTGTCAAGGAAGGCTCCGATGATTATCGCTACTTCCCTGAGCCAGATTTAGTTGATATTCGAATTGATGATGAATGGATGAATCGTGTTCGTGCGGAAATTCCTGAACTTCCGGATACACGCCGTGAGCGTTATGTTGGTGAACTAGGCTTACCAGCGTATGATGCTACTGTTTTAACCGTTTCAAAGGAAACTTCTGATTTCTTCGAAGCAGCGGTTGCAGCGGGAGCGGATCCAAAGCAAGCATCAAACTGGATCATGGGTGAGCTTTCAGCTTATTTAAATGCTAATAATGTAGAACTGCATGATGTTAAGCTAACTGCGGAAGGATTAGCAAAATTAATCGGCCTTATTCAGAAAGGAACGATTTCTTCAAAAATTGCCAAAGACATTTTCAAAGAGTTAGTTGAAAACGGAGGCGACCCTGAGAGAGTTGTTGAGGAAAAAGGTCTAGTACAAATTTCAGACGAAGGTGAACTTCGTGGTATCGTTGCTGAAGTCGTTGCTAGCAATCCCAAAGTAATTGAAGACTATAAGAGCGGCAACAAAAAAGCAGCCGGCTTCTTTGTAGGCCAAATTATGAAAGCAACCAAAGGAAAAGCCAATCCGCAAATGGTAAACCAACTGATTGCGGAAGAGTTGGATAAGCTATAAAAAATGGGGACATGGGGTCAGACCCTGTGTCCCAATCATATGTTACTTATTATTTACCTTCTGCAGCTTCGATGATATCTGCTCCGATTTTTTCTTTGTATTCATTATAAACTGGCTCAAGCGCTTTCTTGAATTCGGCAATTTCTGCTTCAGATAATACGTAAATCTCTGTATTGCCATTTTCTTTAATCTTTTCTAATGCTTGATCATTTAACTTTATAGCAAACTCTCTTGCTACCTCTGTTCCTTCATCAATACCCTTTTGTACGATAGCTTTTGTCTCGTTATTCAGACCATTCCAAAATTTTGTGTTAGTTAATAATACATAGTCAACACGCGTATGATTCATGATTGTCATATATTTTTGAACTTCATCAAATTTCTTTGATTGAATGTTACTCAGTGTGTTTTCTTGACCATCAACGGTTCCTTGCTGTAAAGCTGTGTATAGTTCACCAAATGGGATTGTTGCAGAACCAGCTCCTAATTCTTCATACATTGACTCAAGTAATTGTCCGCCTTGTGTACGAAGTTTCAATCCTGCTAAATCTTTTGGCGATTTAATAGGTCTTACATTATTTGTAATATGCTTTCCACCATTCGGCCACATTACTAAACCAAGAACACCATCCTTTTCCAGTCTATGGAAGATCTCCTTCCCTTTTTCTCCATCCCAGAAAGCAATGGACTGCGCATCATCTTCAAATATGAACGGCATGGATTCCATATTAAAGCCTTCGTCATTACCGACAAGCTTCATCATATCTGGTAAAATGAATTGCACGTTATTAGCAACAAGGTTTTGGTATTCATCTTTATCGCCAAATAAAGAGCTGTTTGGATAAATTTGAACTTTGATTTTTCCACCAGATTCTGCTTCAATTACTTCCTTCATTTTTAGTGCACCTTGATGTTTTGGAGTATTTTCTGCAACTACGTGGGCAATTTTAATAGTTAACTCTTGGATTCCGTTTTCCGCAGTAGCCCCTTTCCCAGCCTTTTCACTATTTGTTTTTGATGAACCACATGCTGCTAAGCTGAATAAAACTACTAAAGATAGTACCACTAACATTAAACTTCTAATTTTTTTCATTAAATATCCTCCTTTTAATAATAAAATTATATCTTTATAGGATTCGTTTTCAGAAAAGGTATAAAAAGGACAATTATGTATTTTCCTAAATGTTTGTCCCATCTTCCTTCTTTTTTAAAACGAATCAAAAATGATATCCAAGTTATGACCAATATGAAAATAGTCATTTAGAGCAAAGTCCCCTTCTAGGCAGATTGGATACAATCTATCTGTTTTTGAAAATATTAAAAATTATGAATTTATTATATCAGATACAAAAAACGTTGTGAACACAATATTTTATAAAAAAATTAAAAAATACCTTCATTTTTTTAGCGATTTCTAGTATATTAAAATCAGATAATTTAATAGATTGTATCCAATTGGAAAGTTGTATCCAATTTCAAAAAAGGAGTGGGGCAGGTATGGGGCAATTAAAATTTCTAGATAAAATCGAAGAAGTAATTGCGGGTATGTTGTTTATCGCTGGTGTGTTGGTAAGTTTATATGGTGTATTTATGAGGTATGTAATGAATTCACCGGTTTCCTGGGTAACTGAAATTTATGAATTCTTACTAGTTTGGGCTATATTTCTTGGTTTTGGAATGGCTTTAAAGGATAATCGTCATATTTCAGTTGAGTTAGTTTACGATCTACTTCCAAAAAGTTTGAAGAGAATTTTTGCAACAGTAGCAAACGTAATCGGTGGAGGATATTCTATTTACCTTGCTTATTCTTCAATCGAGTTGATAACGCTTTCAAGGGAGCAGGGTATTACAACTATTGATGTAGGAATTCCGATCTGGATCACTTATCTAGTACTTCCAATTGGAATGGGGCTACTTGGACTTTACTTCTTTATTAAAGCTTATCGTGCAGCAAGAGGGGATAAAAAGGAACTAATGGGTGAAGTCGAAGCACTTTATGAAGAAATGAAAAGTTCTTCTAAACAAATAGATGATGAGGAGGTAAGTGCATGAGTGCAGTTTTAGTTTTATTCCTAACATTTGGAATCCTTTGTATTATTCGGGTACCGATTGCAATAAGCCTTGGGCTTTCTAGTATTTTGGCACTTTCAATGGTAGATTTTACTCTTTATACTGTTATCCAAAAGATGTTTAACTCGCTAAATTCATCAACCTTAATGGCAATTCCCGGCTTTATTTTTGCAGGTGTTATTATGTCAAAAGGTGGAATTTCTAATTATTTAATTGAAGCTTTAAAATCTTGGATTGGGCACGTCCGTGGCGGGTTAGCTGTTGTAACAATTTTGGCTTGTGCAATTTTTGCAGCAATTTCAGGGTCAAGCCCAGCTACTGCAGCAGCTATTGGGAGTATCATGATTCCTGGAATGGTGAAAGCTGGCTATAGTAAACGCTACGCAATGGGATTAGTTGCAGCAAGTGGAACGCTTGGAATTTTAATTCCTCCATCAATCCCTTTAATCATTTATGCTTCTGTTGCGGAAGAATCTGTGGGAAAATTATTTGCAGCAGGGATAATCCCTGGAATCTTATTAACTGTAATATTAATAACAGCGGCAATTATCCATGCTAGAATAAATAATTATGGTCAATTACCAAAAGAGAGTATGACAGTTCGTTTGCAAAAAACAAAAAAAGCAATATGGGGCTTTCTGCTGCCTGTTATCATTCTAGGTGGAATTTATTCAGGAATGGTAACACCAACAGAAGCGGCATTTGTTTCATGTCTATACGGTATTATTGTTTCAGTGTTTATATATAAGGAATTGTCGATATCTAAATTTAGAGAAGTTGTAAAAGAGTCAATTAATGTAACAGCTATGATTTTTCTAATTATTGCATCTGCGATGATCTTTGGTATGTTCTTGACAACAGAACAAGTTCCGCAAAATTTTGCTACATGGATTCAAGAAAGTTCTACAAATAAATGGTTGTTCATATTGGGTGTCAATTTAATGTTCTTTGTTTTAGGAATGTTTTTAGAATCTGTGGCGATTATATTAATTATACTTCCAATTTTATTGCCAGTTTTGGCAATTTTCAACATAAATATCATTCACTTTGCTATAATCATGACAATAAATATGGAATTAGCAATGATCACACCGCCGGTAGGCTTGAATCTATTCGTTGTAAGCGGGATCACAAGGGAAAAAGTAGGCGAAGTGGTAAAAGGAGTTATGCCATTTTTTACACTGATTGTAGTTACGCTAATTATCGTTATCATGTTCCCTCAACTTTCCTTAATGCTTACAAAATAAATTGTTAATTTTGTCAAAGGAGTTCATTGATGAAAGACTTTAATACGTTACAAGAAAAAGTTACTGCCTTGCTAAGAAATGATATTCTTACGCAAGAAATAAAACCAGGGGAGAGGCTAGTTCAGGATGAACTAGCTTCTAAATATGGTGTAAGTAGAATGCCGATCAGAGAAGCCTTGCGCTCTCTTGAGAGAGAGGGCCTTGTTTTAATCCATCCCTACAAAGGAGCGGAAGTGGTTGGGACAACAAAAGATGATGTTGAAGAGTTATATTATATAAGGTCTATTCTTGAAGGCATCATCGTTGTGAAATCAATGAATTTCTTAACAACGGAAGATAAGCAACAGCTTCAAAGATTAATTATTGAAATGGATATAGATATTATAAATAATCAAGTGGATGAATTTGTCGAGCATAACAAGGAATTCCATTTAGTGCTTCAAAAAGGATGCAATTGGACAAAGATAAAAATGCTTACGAAGGAATATATTGAAGGCTATCCTGCCCATGTACCGAGACTACATCCAGATATGATGTCTATATCTAATCAGGAACATAAACAAATACTTAAAGCTTTAGAGGAGATGAACCCACTCAAATTACAAAGATTAGTAGAGAATCATATAATGAGAGTAGGAAATATGCTGACAGAACTTATTAAATAGACAGGAGGAATTGAAGTGGGTGTTAAAAGATCCTATTTATTTGTTCCAGCAACATCTGAAAAAATGATGGTAAAAGCGGCTAATAGTGATGCAGACTGTATCATCATCGATTTGGAAGATGCAGTCGCCATTAATGAAAAGGATGCGGCAAGGGAAAGAGCAAAGCAATTTTTATTAAATCATCAGCCTGGAAAGGATGTCTATATTAGGATTAATAGTATTACGACACCATATTGGGAAATGGATGTTGAAGTAGCTGTGAAAGCAGGGGCTTTTGGCATTGTTGTACCAAAGGCTGAAAACGCTGCTAACATGAAGTTGATATGTTGTACTGTGCTTGACCAATTAGAAAGATTTGAGCAGATTGAGCGGAGCTTTGAGGTTTTGCCTTTAATTGAAACGGCAGCGGGTGTTCATTTTTCATACGAGATTGCCAATGCCCATTATCTTATTAAACGTCTAGTATTCGGATCAATAGATTATGCACTTGATATCGGTTGTGAATTAACGGACACAGGTGAAGAACTAATTTATGCAAGATCGCAAATTGTTAATTCATCCAAGGCGGCAGGAATTGCTAGTCCAGTAGATGCCGTTTATCCGGACTTATCTAATGAGGAAGGCCTGAACAGTGAAGCAGCAAGAGCGAGAAGAGCCGGATTTAAAGCGAAATTGGCTATTCATCCAAAGCAGCTTAGCGCCATTCACCGCCTCTTTACTCCAAGTGAAGATAAAATAGACGAGGCGCTTGAAATTGTAAAAGCATTCGAAGAAGCTGAAAAACAGGGAATTGCCTCCATTTCGGTTCGAAATAAATTAGTCGATTATCCCGTATATAAGAAGGCTAAGGAACTATTAAAATATTCGCGATCTTAAACAGAAAGAAGGAGTGAAGATGAATGCTCCCAAAATGAGGGAGGCGCCTCAATTATCATCCAATACAGAACGTGTTTTTCCAATTGATGCCTCTAAACTGCTTTTTTTAATTTTAGGTGCGCTATTAATGGGGACTATTTATGGAATCCTTCCTGAAGACTATACACACCCTGCTAAAATGATGCTGGCTATATTAGCAATAGGTGTCTTTTATTGGACTTTTGAGCCTATTCCATTAGGGGTAACGGCGATCATATTATTAGTGCTGATCTTGTTATTTGATGTCGTTCCAATTGACGTAGTTTTTAGCGGCTTTTCCTCCCCAGCAGTATTCCTTATTATAGCTGGAATGATGCTGGCAAAGGGTGTAAATGATACCCTGCTAACAAAAAGACTAGCCTACTATATATTAGCGAAGTGGGGAGGAAATGCGAAAGGATTATTAGCCAGTATACTATTGATTCCACAAATCCAATCCTTTTTTATTCCTGCTGCTGCAGTTAGGTCAACTTTATTGCTTCCGATTGCCCAAATGTCCCTAGATACAATTGGGAAAAAAGGAAAGGGAAACTTGCAAAAGATGATCTTGCTTGGAGTTGCCTTTGGTGGAACGATTAGTGGTACTGCTGTAATGACAGCCGCGATCGGCAATATATTAACTGTTGAATTGATTAAAGAATTTTTAAGTATTCAAATTACTTATATCCAATGGTTTTTGTATGCTGCTCCGATATGGTTGTTAATGATACCAGCTGCTTGGTGTATTTTAATTAAATTATTCCCTTTGTCAAAGGAAAATGAACAATTTCCACATGTAAAAGAAGAAATGAAAGGGAAACTGTCCGAATTAGGGAAGATTACGGTTGAAGAGAAAAAATGCATCGCCATTTTAATTCTAATGGTGGGGATGTGGTTTACAGAATCATGGCATGGCTTGAATCCAAGTATACCGGCATTAATTGGTGTAATTTTAATGGCACTTCCAGGCATCGGTTGCTCAAGTTGGGAGAATATGGTGAAGATTAACTTTGATACCATCATTTTAATGGGAGTTACGCTATCGCTTGGATTTTCTTTTAATCAATCTGGTGCTGCCGAACTTGTTGGTGACAGCTTAAGCACAGGTTTGATGTTACATTTGCTTTCTTCACCACTAATTGCCGTTATTTCAATATTGATTATTACTCAAATCTTGCACCTTGTCGTCGCAAATGTTTCTACCGCAGTCGTCACTTTAATCCCAATTTTTATTGGATTATCTATAAAGGCTGGCGCAGACCCAGTATTAATTAGCATTACAGCTTCGCTTGCCTGTTTACATGGCTATATTTTAGTAGTGGAATCAACCCCTAATATTATCGTCCACAGTACGGGGCAAATACAACAAAAAGAGTTTCTACTCCCAGGGTTATGGTTAACACTTATCAATATTGTTGTTATTGTTCTAACAGCTGTAACTTGGTGGCGGTGGATTGGATTTTTATAAAATGAAAATTTGCAAAGGTTATTGACGTAAATTTCCATACAAAGTAAGATAATGATAAGCTTAAAAATTGGATCCAAGATACTGGATTACCTAAAATGTTTGAGGAGGGACTCGTTTTGAATTCTTTAAGTAAGACGATTGCAGACTTTATTGTGAAAAATAAATTTGAAGATTTACCTAATGAAGTAGTAGAATTTACAAAGATTTGTATTTTAGACTGGTTAGGCTCAGCGGTTGCAGGGAAGGATATGCCACCAATCAAAATCATTGACGACATGGTAAAGGAAATGGGCGGTGCCCCGCAGGCAACACTTATCACCGGAGGAAAGACATCTGTCACTCAAGCAGCTTTCGTAAATGGAGCAGCGAGCCATATCGTAGAACTAGACGATATTCATAAAGCATCTATTATTCATGCAGCAACAGTTGTTATTCCTGCTGCCTTAGCTGTTGCAGAATGGAAAAATAAATCGGGTAAGGATTTAATTGAAGCAGTAGCGATTGGCTATGATGTTTGTTATCGAGTTGGAGAAGCGGTTTCTCCGTCACATTATTATTATTGGCATAATACGGCTACGTGTGGTACCTTTGGTGCCGCCGCCGCGGTTGCTAAATTATTGAATCTAAATACGGAACAAATCATCAATACTTTAGGATCTGCTGGGACACAAGCGGCCGGTTTGTGGGAGTTTATTGAAGATGGGGCAATGAGTAAACAGCTTCATCCTGGTAAAGCAGCCATGAATGGTGTCATTTCAGGACTTCTTTCTGAAAAAGGCTTTACAGGGGCAAGAAGGATATTGGAAGGAAGACGTGGATTTTTTGAGGCTATGTCTGAACACTATGATGCTGCTAAAGTTACAAATCAATTAGGAGAAGTATTTAAAATTATCGAAAACTCCTTTAAGATTCACGCATCTTGCCGTCATACACACAGTACGATGGATATAGTCATTGACCTAGCAAAAGAACACGATTTAAAAGTAGACGATGTTGAAAGCATTTCCGTGGGCACATACCAGGTGGCTTTAGATATCACCAACAATGCAGATCCTACTACTGTGTACGCATCAAAATTCAGCTTGCAATTCTGTACAGCGCTAGCACTTGTGAAGCGCCAAGGCGGACTCTTGGATTTCACTGAAGATTCTTTGAATGATCCAATTATTCGTGGTCTCATGAAAAAAGTCCAAGTAGGTGTTGAGACTTCAATTCATGATGCCTATCCAGAAAAATGGGGCTCATTAGTTAAATTAAAGCTGACGAACGGTGAAGTCATTCAAAAGCAATCTGAATATCCAAAGGGGGACCCGGAAAATCCACCATCAAAAGATGAAATGATTGCTAAGTTTTATCAACTGGCAAGCAAGCTGCCAGTACAACAGATTGAAAGCTACGTTAATCAAATTTTAAATTTGGATGAAATTCAAAATATAAATGAATTATTACAAAATGGCGTTTGCGTTAAATAAAAGAAAGAAGGAGAGAGTCTCTCTTGTTATATCAAGATGCACAACGAACCGACATGCTTCGCAAGAAAGCTTTGTTAAATGAACTCTACGATAACATAGAGCGCTGCAGTATCGAGGAATTAGAACTGCTTAAGCACTTGACCAATTCCTTGAACAAGACAAGGGGGAGCGGCTTTCACTTTTTGGGACATTCACTTGGAATCGAGTGGGTAGCTGAAAATGAAGCGGTGATGCACCTAGGATTACACAATGAAAATCGCTACGGACATGCTCAGGGCGGTGCACTTTATACATTGGCGGATGTTACGATAGCGAAGCAAATTATTGATAAGTTGCCTGATGACAAGAATGTCTATACGTTGGAAATGAAAATGAACTATTTTAAGCCAGGGCATGGAGGACAGCTTCATGCCAAGAGCAGCATTCTTCATTGGGGACGAAAAACAGTGGTCGGAGAATGTGATATTTTAGATGAAAGTGAAGAGCTTGTAGCGAAAGCGATTGGGACCTTTTATGTTGCTAGAAAAAGAGTGTAAAAGGGGGGAGAAGGAAATATGCGTAATGTCACATACGACCAAATTGTAAATGCTGTCAAGAATCTATGCATTGAAGCAAACTACGATTTAGGTGAAGATGTCGTGTCTGCCTTTAAGCGTGCACTACATCAGGAAGAATCTGATGTAGGAAAGGATGTATTAGACCAATTAATCCAAAATGCAGAAATTGCTACAACAGAAAGATTACCTATGTGCCAAGACACAGGAATGGCTGTCTTTTTTGTTGAATTAGGTCAGGATTGCCATGTTACAGGAGGCTCCCTTTATGATGCGATCAATGAAGGGATTCGCCAAGGCTATAAAGATGGATATTTAAGAAATTCTATCGTTAAAGACCCATTGCAACGGCAAAATACGGGGGATAATACGCCGGGAGTTATTCATGTTGAACTAGTTGATGGAGAACAATGTAAGATTCATATGGCTGCTAAAGGTTTTGGAAGTGAGAATATGAGTCGATTAACCATGCTAAAGCCTGCTGATGGAATAAATACGGTTAAAGAGTTTATTTTGGAGACAGTGAGATTAGCGGGTCCAAATGCATGTCCACCGATGGTCGTTGGAGTAGGTTTGGGTGGTAACTTTGAAAAATCAGCTTACTTAGCTAAAAAATCATTGCTGCGGCCAATTGGGGAAAGAAATCCTCGTGAGGATATTGCCCAGTTAGAGGAAGAATTAATAGAAAAGGTAAATCAACTTGGCTTAGGCCCGCAAGGAATGGGCGGTCGAACAACAGCACTTGACGTTCATATCGAAGTCTACGCCACACATATTGCTGGGCTCCCTGTGGCCGTTAATATTAATTGCCACGCGAGCAGGCATAAAACAGCAATTTTATAGGGGTAGAAGAGAATTGTACAATAACCTAAGGAGAACTAAACATGAATTCAAATGTGGAGGAAATATATCCAGGCATATATAAATTTTCCCTTAGCATCCCAGTGCCACTTAAAGCTATAAATATTTATTTGTTTAAGGGTAGTAATGGTTGGACCATAGTGGATTGTGGGTTTCATAATAACGAAAGTGAAACAGCTTGGCTTCAGGTCTTTGAGGAATTAAATATAAAATATAATGAAGTTTCTCAAATTGTCGTTACTCACTATCATCCGGACCACTACGGTGGTGCAGGATGGCTTCAAAAATTAACTGGAGCACCAGTGATATTACTAGATCTAGAGAAAAAGAATATAGAAAGAATGTGGCAGAATACAACGTTTGCGTCACGGAAAAAGCAGTTTTATTTAGACTATGGAATTCCTGAGGATATAGCATTAATAATTGAAGACGAACATATAAGGCGATACGAAGCTGTGTCCCCGCATCCAAGTAAGATTTTATTATTAACAGCTGGGGATGAAATTCAATTAGGTGATTATGAGTTTAAAACGATATGGTCGCCTGGTCATACTGAGGGTTTAATGACATTTTGGAGTGAAAAAGAAGCTATTTTTCTTGCAAATGACCTTGTATTACCAAAAATCACACCCAATATTGCACTCAATCCTGACTCTGTACCCAACCCTTTAAATGATTTTTTAACTTCATTACGAAAAATTAGAGACTTACCGGCAGAAATGACCTTGCCTGGACATAGACAAATAATAACCAACCTTAGTAAAAGGGTGGATGAAATCATTGCTCATCATGGGGATCGACTCGAACTCGTGACAAATATTTTAAAGAGTAGGCAGGAAAGTAGTGACAATGTTGTCTCCGCCTGGGATATTTCAAAGGAATTATTTGGACCATTAAAAGAGCCGATCCAACATAGATTTGCGTTTGCGGAAACATTATCTCATTTGGAATATTTAGTACATTCAAATGAAATAAAGAAAATGCAAACAAATAATAAATATTTCTATTATATTTAGTTGAATGAAGATTAACTTCATTCAGCAGAAGTCTCCTTCTTCCATAAGTGGTGAGATGAATGCAGGTTAGTATTTTAAATTCAGTGGGGGTACAAACCTCTGCTGAATAAAGTTAAAGCCTCCGGCGGATGCCTCAGATTTTCAAAGGTAATTTTTCGAGCAGATCAAAGACTAAGAACGCCACATCCTGTGGCAACGTCTTTGTGACCCACGTCCTGTGGGCCTA
>DULJ01000135.1 GCA_012840465.1 Caryophanales bacterium | reverse complement strand
TCCTATGAACAGCTTCATCCCATATTCCTCCGATTGAGACCGATACGGGAACAACGACAGCTTGCTGCGGGCAATTTCAAGATGCGTCAGCCGGTGGCGTGGCGCAGGCCCCGTTACAGCATCTCATAACCAGTAGCTGACAGTTGCGGCGATGCAGATGGCGGCCAGGAAGTTGGTTGCAAGCCTGTCATAGCGGGTAGCGATGCGACGAAAGTCCTTGAGGCGGCAGAACATGCGCTCGATGGCGTTGCGGTCGCGGTAGAGATAGGGCGAGAAGCAGTTCTTCCACTTCCGGTTTGCCTTCGGCGGTATGTTGGCAAAGGCGCCGCGCTCCTTGACCTGACGACGGATGGCGTCGCTGTCATACCCTTTGTCAGCGTTCAGTAGAGATGTCGGCGGCATGCGTTGGATGAGCACTTCGCCGGCCTTGCAGTCGGCGACATGGCCTCCGGTCAGGAGGAAGGCAACAGGCCTGCAAAGTTCATCGGTCAGGGCATGGATCTTGGTGGTGCGGCCGCCGCGCGATCTGCCGATCGCCTGGTTGAGTTCCCCTTTTTTCCTCCCGCCGCACTGCGGTGGGCTCGGACGGCAGAGGAATCGATGAGCAGCTGAGCAGGTGGTCCGCCGGCATTGGCCAGGGCGTGGAATATGGAGCTCCATATCCCTTTGGCTGCCCAGCGCTGGAAGCGGTTGTAGAGTGTCTTCCTCGGACCGTAGACGGAAGGTGCGTCAACCCAACGCCCTCCGCTCTTGATGACATGGATGATGCCGCTGATCACCCGCCGGTCATCTACACGAGGCTTGCCACGGGTGTCGGTGGGAAGGTGCGGTCTCAGCTTCGCGAACTGCTCGTCGGTCAGCCAGAAATGATCCCGATTCATCGCTGTTCTCCTTTCGGAGGCCGTGAATCATATCAAGCCGCGTGACGGAACCCCTTAATGGGTCCGGACCCTAGTTGGCGGACGCACCATTGATCGACAACTGGCGTATTGATCGTCGGGATGCCGTATGCCTCGTCGGCACATTCCTGGATCATCCACGTCTGGGACCTATCGTGCCAAACGGCATTACCTCCGAACTCTGGTACATCGACCCCGAAAGAGAATATGCACGCACATTCAGCCGCTTCTACAGGCTGGGTAAACCAGCCCAGTTTCGGGGGAGGAACCAAAACTAATTAAGCACTATATTTGAATTGAGATTTGATAACTCCAAGAAAAGTCGTTTTTGAGGAATATTTACAACGGTTAAAGTTCTTCTTGCAATAGTGCGATAACAAGCCCACAGGCGCTCGACCTTTGAGTCGTGGGCTACTACCTTCGGATCAATTTGAGGTTTGCAACGGCGAGTGCGTCTTGGTACAAGACCTCTCACAACGCTCGCCGTTCTCACTCGCAGAACTCGGCGACATCCATGAAGCACAAGCGATGATTGTTCGGCCTTTGAATCTGTGTAGCTGCCTTCAAATTAGTCTTTTGGATAACCTCGATTGCCTTGTAACTGATATGGGCAGCCCAACTTATATCGGTTAATGATGGGCCAACGAGTTGAAAAGTCTGGTAACCGATGAAAATTCTATACCTTATCCTTGCTCATAACAATCCAGACCTTCTTGCCGAACAAGCTGAGGTTTTGATTCGAGCGGGTGATCAATCGAGTGTTTTGATCCATTATGACGCGGCTAGTAGTGCTGAGAGTTACTCAAAGCTCGTTCAAGCCGTGGGGGATAGTTCCCGCATAAAGCTTGTAAAAGAAAGAATCGCCTGCCGTTGGGGTAGTTATACTCTCGTCCAGGCTGTGGTGAATAGCCTTGAGGAGCTTTTCCTCAGCCATGCGGAGCAAGACTACGAGTACGTCGTCCTCTTAAGTGGAGCATGTCTTCCCTCCAAGCCTATAAAGCAACTCGAACGCTTTCTGACAGAGAACAAAGGAAAGGAATTTATTGAAGTCGCTGGGCCGGAATGGATTCTGGATGGCCTTAGGGAAGAGCGTTACCGCTTGTATTTTCCGTTCGCTCCCTCTCCCCGAAAGTCTCGTGTTCAAGACTTATGTGTAACGCTACAGAGAGCACTTAAGGTTCGGCGAAAAGTTCCGGCTGGCTTAGAAGTTAAGTTTGGATCGCAATGGTGGGCTTTGAGTACAGATACCTGTAAAAAAATAATCACATACTTGAAAATGAATCCGTCAGTGGTGAGCTTTTTTAAGCGAACCTTTATTCCTGATGAGATGGTTTTCCCAACATTGGTTGGACAATTGGTCGATTCAGACAATATCGCAAATTTTTGCTTAACGAAGTTTCATTTTTCTTCAAGTGGTAAACCTGTAGTTTTTTATGATGACCACATACCGTACTTGAAACAGCTTCCTGGTTTTTTCTTTAGAAAGGTTCCTCGTGAGGCATCTAAGTTGAGGCAGGCGAGTTACGATCTTGCCATAAGTTCTGATAATGGGCGTCCGTTAGAGGTTGGCAGTGTTGATACAAATGTCGTGTCTTACATATTAAAAAGTCAAGTTATGTTTCCTGTCCCAGGACAGATGTTCTATTACAGTTCCATTCCAGAGCGCCAAATAGAGGCGTTATTAAGTTTTAACAAGCCGTATGTTGTGGTTTTTGGAGGTAGGGAAAAAGTTGCAAAGATCGTATCATCTCTCAACAGCCCTATTTTTAAAACGTTTGGAAATGTATTCCATCCCGCTATGGTGCATTTTGGTAAAAGCAATCCATCGGAATTTTGCGGATTAAAGGAAGCTGATTATAAAATTCGTGATCTTAATCCAGCTCTCTATCTAGTACGTCTCAGAAGTCGGGTAGATGAGGTTCCAGTAATCTTTTGGTCCCCCGGGGATAACGTCGAAATCTGCGATGTTCTCACTCGAGATCCAAATGCTTTGATTGTATTGGCGCTTCATAACGATGAATCGGTAATAAATTCGCTGCCTATTCCATCGCAAAACTTACTGAGGGGCAATCAAGATACTATATCGTTTGCACAACGAGTTTTTCAGTTGGTGACAGGTGTTTCGGGTCGAATACCAAGAGAACGAATTATTGTCGAGTCTTTGAAAGAAGAGGGAAAGCGTTCCTCAGGTCATGGTGACTTAGATAGAGGGCGTGACGCATCTTTGTATATAACCAATTCCATTAAAGAGGCGCTGAATCTCTCCAGAGAAGGGGATGACTAAGAAAGATGCTAAGTACATTAAAAAGATTCATTAGGCGATCTGGGGCTTATGCCAAATTATTTTTTGATGATTGGAGATCTGGTAGACAGTTGACAATGTGTCAGAATAATTTGAAAAAGATAAAGGACAGCGACATAATTTTGTTTTGTTGTCTGCGTGATGAGCTGTTCCGTCTTGATTTTTTCTACAGGTACTACAGAGAAATGGGTGTTAATCACTTCATTTTTGTAGACAATAACTCTTCAGATGGTTTTTTAGACTGGGCGCGTTCCAAGCCTGATGTCACCGCATTTCATACTGCAAGTAGTTATAAAAAGGCGCGCTTCGGTATGCTGTGGTGCAATGATCTTTTAAGGAGATATGGCTGCGGCCACTGGTGTGTAGTTGTGGATCCAGATGAATTTTTAGTTTATCCCAACGTAGAGAGCCGGTCCCTAAGGGCTCTTACACAGCATCTTGATGATGAAGGAAAAGAATCCTTTCATGCCGTAATGATTGATGCCTATAGCGATAAGCCTCTAAATGAAACAATACTTCTTCCCGGAAAGGATCCGTTTGAGGTATGTCCGTATTTTGACCGTGACGGATATATTCAAACAGAAGCTTGGTATGGTGGGCGATGGATACGTGGCGGACCTCGTCTACGCACACAGTTTTTCGAGAAGCCAAGTGAAGCCCCTGCGCTTAACAAGATACCTCTAATTAAATGGAAGTGGTACTTTCACTACAACATGTCCACTCATGATGCACGACCCTACTATTTGAGCTTGCCGCACTTGCACAATCACGTGACCGCGACCGGCGCGCTGTTCCATTTTAAGATGATATCTACCCTTAAAAAAAAGGCGGAAGAGGAGATGCGGCGCAGGGAGCATTTTTCAGGTGGGCGCGAGTATGAGCAGTATCTAATGCACGAGAATCCTACTTACTTTAAGGATGGGATATCATTGCGGTATAATGGTAGCGCACAGCTTGCTGAGCTGGGGTTGATTTCCGCAGGTGATTGGTTCTGAGTATTCTCAGAAGGTTTCTATATTGTAAAAGTAAATTGAGGCTAAAATGCATGAAAAGGAACTAATTGGTCGATGCCTTTTTCTGTATAGAACGATCAATACCCTGCGTTCGAGGGAGTGATTTGATGTCTTTTAGGGAATTTTTGCATTGGACAAGAATGAAGTTGCCCTTTTTAAATGAGATGTTGTCTCCCTTTATAACCCCCTTGCGAAGTGCAGTCCGTTATTATCACTTACGTATAGTTGCTTGTAAGTCGCGCCGAGTAAAGCTAAATCAAGTGAAGGTAGCGAAATTTCAATGCTCTGGAAATGTTGTAGCTTTGCTTGCGGTACGAAACGAAATTCAACGGCTCCCTGCTTGTCTTGTGCATTTGCGCTTCCTCGGGGTGCGAGAGTTCTGCGTTGTTGATAACGGTTCGACTGACGGAACATTGCAGTATTTAGAGAAGCAAGATGATGTTAATCTATATCAAACATCGGAGAGCTATAAAAAAGCATTCTATGGTATAACGTGGATTAATTATCTGTTTCATAAGCATGCGGTAGGGCGCTGGGCACTATTTGTTGATGCGGATGAGCTTTTATTTCTGAATTCTGACTACTTGCAAAATTCGTTGAATCAGTACGTTGAGTCTCTGGATAAAAGCGGGCAGACCTATCTTTATGCCCCATTAGTTGATTTATATCAGTTTTCATCAAAAGAGATCGCTTCCGTCGATGACGCAAGCATGCTTTATAAGTCATTGAGGAAGGCGAAGCATGATATCGACGGCTATTGGACCGGAAGTCGGCTTTCTAATGGATTGTTTGCGTTGATGGGGGGGCCTCGAGCACGGCTAGCGGCTGAAAATTGTGCACCGAATCCAATGCTTGTGAAGTACCCTTTGGTGAAATACGCGCCATCAAGACTGTTTACTGCTTCATCCCATGAGTTTATGCCAAGCGTGCTCGAGCGACATTATGATGCCGGATGGTTAGTTCATTTAAAACTTGGTGATGATGTAGTTGAAAGACATAGCGATTACGATATCGAACGCGAGCATTACGGATCCGGCGGTGAAAGAATTCAACTTGGTGCCCTTGAAAACCATGACTTGTTCGCTCAAGATTTGACCGCTTGTCACTTTGATGGGGTCGATAATTTGAGGCGGTTGGAGAAATTTATAAATCCAGAGCGCTTTAAAAAATGAAATTTTCCGTGTTGCTATCAATATACGCGAGTGAGAAAGCATCCTATTTGGATGAATGTTTGTCTAGTCTTTGGCATAAACAAACGAAACGCCCAGATGATATCGTTTTGGTTTTAGATGGTCCTATACCGTTAGCTCTTGAACAGGTAGTCGGTAAGTGGATAGAGCAATTGGGTGAGGTCCTGCAAATTGTTCGCCTTGCTAAGAACTCTGGTCTCGGAAACGCGCTCCGGACTGGATTAGGTGTGTGTAGATATGACCTAGTAGCTCGTATCGATGCTGATGATATTGTTATGCCTAACCGCTTCGCAGTTCAAACCATATTTATGCAGGAAAATCCTAATATCGATGTGTTAGGTTCGTCTGCGCATTTAATCAACGCAAAGGGCGATCTAATTGGTTGCCGGCATATGCCTTCAAACAATAACGATATTCGACGTCTGATTTGGTCATGCCCAGTGATTCATCCGTCCGTTATGTTGCGTCGACACAGAATAGAGGCGATTGGCTCATACAATTCGGAGTTACCAAGCAGGCAAGAAGACTATGAACTTTGGATTCGTGCTGCCCGTTGTGGTTTGAGATTTCACAATCTAAGCGACATGCTGATTTGCTACAGAGTAGCCCCAACGAAAAAAAATACTTGGACTGTTGGTTGGAACCGCTTGAAAATAGGTTTGTCTGCGGTGAACGAATTCAATCCAACACCGCTTGCATATCTTGCACTATTATATCCTGTTATACGTAGCCTGCTCCCGCATAAGACTTTTTTATATATAGATCGAATAACCTCGAGAATAGATCCTCGAAATAATATAAGTTAATGACGTGCCCCCGTTAAATTAGGCCATTCAGAACTGGAATTTTCCACTTATCATCCCTTATCTGGGAGAAGGAGAGTGTGGAATAGCCCCTTAATTGCCCGGACAGTTTCTGCCACTTAAATAAGTGATAGGACTACTGTTCACATTATGACTGGTAATAGCATTAAGATGGAAATTCTTTCCGGCCCTGAGCGGCGTCGACGCTGGAGTACCGCGGAGAAACTTGCGATTGTCCACGAAACCTACGAGGCGGACGCAACGGTCAGTCTGGTCGCCCGTCGTCATGGCATTGCGCCTAACCAGCTGTTCGCGTGGCGCAAGCTTGCGTCACAGGGTGCATTGGTCGCAACGGCAGCCGAAGAGGAGGTTGTCCCTGCCTCGGAATACCGGGCGCT
>DULJ01000133.1 GCA_012840465.1 Caryophanales bacterium | reverse complement strand
GGCCTGGCAACGGGCCTGGCCATGGCCTTACACATCTTCGAGGGACTTCTTCCCATGCCAACGGACCTCATCGTTCCAGGCTTCAAGTTGGGGCTGGCCAACATTGTCAGCCTCTATGTGGTGGTCAACTTTGGAACCAGGGATGCGGTGCTCATTTCCATCCTGCGTACTACCTTAGGGTCGCTCATGGCCGGCACTTTTATGACCCCCACCTTCTTCTTCAGCTTCGCGGGAGGCGTCACCAGCGCCCTGATCATGGGCCTGGTCTATAAGTATGCCTCGCGGTTTTTCAGCCTTTTGGGCATCAGCTTGGTGGGGGCTGTAACCCACAACGTGGCCCAGCTCTTAGTGGCCTCAATAGTCATTGAAACGGTGGGCATTTTTGGTTACCTGCCCTATCTGCTCTTTTTCGCTTTGCCTACCGGCGCCTTTGTGGGCCTGGTGACGGCCCAAGTGCAGAAGTATTACTCTTTTCGAGAATCTTAAAGCACGTTTTGCAGACTGAGCACTTCCTGTTGACGCAGCTGGAGCAGTTGGATCTCGATCTGGGTGATCTCCGCCAGCGCCGCTCCCTGCTCCTGCGCTTCCAGAAAGGCCTTGAGGCGGGCCAGATGGAGGGTAACTGTATCCAAATCGTGGTTGTGGATGAAGGGGCTCCACACATCCTTGCATCGTGCCCAGCGCTGCTCAAGTGCAGTAACGTCTTGCTGCGCCGCAGACCACTGACCATTGCTCACCGCGTTCTTGACCACATTCAGGGAGCGGGAGATCTGGTTGGTGGTTTTTAGAATGGCGCTTTCTAGGTAGAGCCCGCCCGTGATGATCACAACTAGGATTACGAACATGGCAAGCCACAGCTTCATGGTGTTCCTGGGCCCCTCCTTTATGGTTTTCTGCGCCGAGGACGCTCTTTGCGCTGGACAAAGAGTTCCCCTGTGGTACTAAGCGTGGCGATGAGAATCTCCGCGGGATCCTTAGCTCCATATTTTTCCAGCTCTGTGCGGAGCCAGCCTTCACTGAGCTGCGCTTTTTCCAGTTCCCTGTGCATCACCTGGCCATCTAAGATCAGGATCAGGGGCAGACCTTCATACCTGGTTTCCAGCTGCAGGTCTTGGGGAGTTACTGGTCTGGCCTGGGATTTGAGGAGCACGCTTAAATCGCCGCTGGTTTCCAGAACCGCATACTCCACATCAGCCAGGTTAAACACCGCATTCAGGCGCAGCTGTTCCAGGAGTTCATGGAGATTGTACCTGGCTTTGCGCATCTCCGCCTCCTGGATGACGCCATTGGCAATGATGATGCTGTATTCACCATCCAAAAGGGAGCGAAACCACAGGGACTTGAGGCTTAGAACACTGAAAGTGACCTGGATAAACAGCAGGGTCAAAATGGCGATAACGCCGTTGATGAGGGGTATGTCCCGGTCCTGCATGGGAATGACAGCAAGTTCGGCGATCATAATGGCTATCACCAGCTCAAAGGGCTCAAGCTGGGCAATCTGCCTCTTACCCATGAGGCGCATGGTGATCATAACTAGAGTATAGAGGATCACTGTGCGGGCTAAGGTGATGAGCATGGAAACCCTCCCTAGCCCTAATTATGCCCAGGGATGGATAAAGCATACTGGGCTGGGCGGTTGCTTTTTTCCGGCCCCGCCTGGTCAAGCAGGGAGAGTAATAGTATAATTAGGGGGGCACTTACTATATTCAAAGGAGTAGCTGCCATGAAGAAATTCTACTTGCGAACCATGGGGTGTCAGATGAACGACCACGACTCGGAGGTAATCCGGGGTCTGCTGCTGTCCCAGGGCTACCT
>DULJ01000104.1 GCA_012840465.1 Caryophanales bacterium | reverse complement strand
TCGATCTCGCTGGCGCCGTCGCCGGCACGGGCTTCACCACGCTGTTTCGCCCGCTGGGCGAGGCGGTGGCCATCGTGGGCAGCACCGTGGCCATCACCGACGTGGACAAGCTCGCCGACGGCACGCCCGACACTTTGACCTCGGCCAAGGTCTTCATCGCCAGCGGCGCGCTGAACAACCTGGGACCCACCAAATTCGAGACCCTGTCCTCCACCGCAGGCGCCAGCCTGAGCACGGCCAGCGGCGCGGTGCTGGCCATCAGCGGCAACGGGAGTTCCGACGCTTCGCCCCTGACCATCACGGGCGTCGGCTCCTGGGCGGACTACGAGGAGGCGCTGCGCACGCTGCGCTACCACAATGCCAGCGACAGCGCCGCGGAGGGCGACCGCGCCATCTCGGTCAGCGTGACCGACGTGGCGCTGACCACGGGCGGCGTGGGCGCGCTGGAGTCGATCGTGGCCACCAGCACGGTACAAGTCGTCTGGGCGCCGGTGCAGGACTTGAACGGCAGCGGCACGCCGGGGCGCGGCTACAGCACCACCTTCGTCGAGGATGCGACCGGCGTCGCCATCGCCGACACCAACGCCGTGATCCATTCGGGCGTGTCGGGCAAGGTCACGCAGATGGTGGCCACGCTGACCAACCCGGCCGACGGCACATCCGGGGCCGACGAGTCGCTGTTCATCGACGCCAATACGCTGGCAGCGCTGCAAGGCGCGGGCTTCACGGTCAGCGGCAACGCCACGCACGTCCTGACCCTGAGCGGCACACTCGACAAAGCCCTGTACGGCATGGCCCTGCAGTCCATCCAGTACCGCAACACCTCGCAAAACCCCAGCGCCACGGACAGGGTGGTGCAGGTGGCCGTCACCGGCGAGAACGCCCAGATCGGCTCCCCCGTGTTCTCGACCATCCAGATCACCCCGGTCAACGACGCGCCGTCGGACATCGCCTTGTCGGGCACCACCATCGCCCTGAATGCCGCCGGCATCAGCGCCGATGGCCAAGTCAGCAGCGCAGTGGAGGTCGGCACCGTCACCGTGACCGACGTGGACAACGCCAGCCACACCCTGACCCTGGGCGGCGCCGATGGCGCGCTGTTCGAGGTCGTGGGCGGCAAGCTGCGCTTGAAGCCAGGCATCACGCTGGACCCCGCCGCCAAGTACAGCTATGCGATCCGCCTGATCGCCGATGACGGCGAGGCGGACAACAACACTTATGGCGAGGACTTCACCATCAAGCTGACGGAGAGCGATGCGCCCGTCTTCAGCGTGGCCACGGTCAGCGGCAACACCGTCACCCTGGTGTTCCAGGACAGAAGCCGCCTGGACAGCGCCAACGTCCCGGCACCAACAGACTTCACGGTAACGGGCCACACCGTCACCGCAGTCGATGTCCCCGACGATGCCTCCAAAGCCGTGGTGCTGACGCTGGCCCCAGCGCCAGCGCCCGGCAGCGCCATCACCGTCGGCTATACCTTGCTCGACAGCGGCGGCAAGCTGCAAGACACCTCGGGCAACCTGGTGGCGTCGTTTGCCGGCAAGCCGGTCATCCACGGCACCATCGACCCCGCCACCTCGACCATCACCGTCTCCAGCGGCGGCACGGTGCCGGCGCCCGTGGGCGACTTCACGCTGGTCAACACCGGCACCAACCCGGTGACGCTGACCGATGTCGCCGACGGCCAAACGGTGACCTTGTCCGGCAGCGGCCCGGTCACCATCAGCAACCCCACGGGCAGCCTGGGCGTGGACAACACCGGCACGGGCACGGTCACCG
>DULJ01000077.1 GCA_012840465.1 Caryophanales bacterium | reverse complement strand
GGCCCACAGGACGTGGGTCACAAAGACGTTGCCACAGGATGTGGCGTTCTTAGTCTTTGATCTGCTCGAAAAGCTACCTTTTAAAATCTGAGGCATCCGCCGGAGGCTTTAACTTTATTCAGCAGGAGTTTGTCCCCCCACTGAATTTAAAATACTAACTTGCTTTCATCTCAACAGTTATGGAAGTGGGAGACTTCTGCTGAATGAAGTTAAAAATAGCAGGCAAGCGATGTAAACAATTTTTAGTATTTCTTAGCTTACCTGGAATTTGAACTTTATCCATTATTGATTCATGAAGCCGCGCCTTTTGACTTAAATTCCATTAACCATGTTTTTAGACGAAGGGCATACTGGATAGTCAATAAGAAAAATGAAAAAGGAATAATAGAGATAAGCAAATATCGTGGAATCTCCAAATGAGTTTCCGTTTTAATTCCTCTCCCATATAGATCCAGCACAGTATGGAAACTGGCGTATAATATAATGACACATACAACCAGTCCGATTATCGAGCTTAAAACTTCAAAGGTAATTAAATACTTTCCTTTTAGCTTGGCAATAACTAATTCAAAGCGTATATGTCTTTCCTCTTTTAATAGTTTTGTTGCAGCTAAAAAAGTAATAAATACCAGCATATATTCAGTGACCTCAATTGCCCATCGAATTGGTTTTCCAAAGAAAAACAACGATATTACTTCTGCTAAAACAAGCAAAGAAATACCTGCAATGAGAATATTGGCTAAAGCACTCATAATAATGATCAATTTTGTATAAATAGTGCTGATTATATTTTTTTGTTCCATCCCCTTCACCTCGATTGATGCGAGATCATTACGAATAATCCTTACTCATTCTGAGTGGTTTGCTGTCTTAATGTATCAACTAACTCAGGCTTTTCTGCTTCAATAAATCCCCACTCACTTGCATAAGCCATCTCTAAGAATTTTTGTTTATCCTCGTCTGGTAATGAAATAAATTCAACTCCGATTTTCTCTAACTCTTTCCTTTCTTCTACATCTAGGCTTTTATAATAATCCACCATTCCTTTTTCATACTGTGCTGTAGCATTAATAATAGCCTGTTGGTCTTCCTTAGAGATTTCATCCCATTTAGAATTGTTCATCAGGATTGTACAGTTTTGTGTCCAGAACGGAATATCCAATACATATTTGGCAGAATCGGTCCATCCCTCTTTTCTTGGACCAGATAATCCTCCGAAAACAAAGCCCTCAACAACTCCAGTCTGAAGAGAAGTATAGACCTCCGCTGGATCAATCATAGCTGAAGCAATTCCGAGATCATCAAAAAAACGATTATAGTTTGGAGCTGAACGAATTTTCATATTTTCCAAGTCAGTAATGGAGTTAATAGGTTCTTTTAACCATAAGCGAGGTGATCCTGTTAACCATCTTCCTAAATAAGTTGCTCCAATTTCCTTATGACGTTCCACCATCGTGTTATAGAAACCGGATTCCCTTTCTTCCCATGGGGTAAGTTGCGATAATGCGATACTTAGGGACTCTGGCAATTGTGTTTGATATTGTCCAATATAAGTAAAATTCACATCAATAACCCCAGAATTTAGGGCTTCAAATTGCTCTGAAATAGGAATAACATCAGCCCCTCCGCGCCAATTAACCTTTACTCTTCCCTCCGTAGCTTCTTCAACAGCCTTAATCCAATCAGGTATAGTAGCAGTTAAAGGGTTGTCCTTCGCTAGGAAACTAACAGCGTTTAGCGTAATTGATTTAGTTGAATTTTCATTACTTCCTGATGTGTTTGAAGAACATCCAGATACAAATAAAATCAAACTAATTAATACCATTGCAATCCCTTTAAAACCTTTACTTTTTCTCATAGGCTATATCCTCCTTTAAGTGATTATAAGTACTATATATTCTAATTTTTCAGAATAAAATACTCACTTTTCATATTCCGAAACATAATCAATAATATAAACTATTAATGTAGGTAGTGCTCCATAAACAAAAGAGCTTGACCATACCGAGGAAGATCAAGCCCTTTTCTGTTTATTTATATCTTTGATTTGGTTTAACTAATGGATACCGCAGAAAAAGTAGATTCCAATCGTAAAAAGATTATTGACAAATCCGTCCCCCTAGTTAAATCAACTCACTTCTTCATCTTCTTGAACATTTTCCTCCATTTTGTTTACCCAATTTTTCTCTAAGATTAGCCAAAGGACAATCCCTACTCCAAGTCCCCATGCAGCCCCTTTTGTAGCTAGCACCGCACCAATGATAATTGCAATTCCTCTTTGGAGATTACTTTCTTCCTTTAAAATTTCCATTCCTAAATATCCGCATAAATAACCTTGAATAAGCATTGTTAATGACATTCCAATCGCTACACCAGGTTTAAATAAGGTGACAATTGGACCAATCATAAGAGCAATACTCATTCCCCAGAAAATACCGGTTGCTCCTCCCCAGTAACTGTCTACCTGTTTCCTGCTACTATTCATATATCTGTTTAAAACTAAAGCCTGCCCTCCAGTCCACTGTGGACCAGAAAGAGGGAGATATGGCATGAAGATTGATTCAATAAAGTTTCGAATGGAAACAATTAGACTATTTCTGCCTGGACTAAATGTTATCTTTTCATCTTTTCTTACTTTTTCTGCACTTTTTAATAATGAACTAACGACTAGAATATCACCAAATGCGATAATATAGGCAGCTAAAGCTAAAGGCAGCGCTTTCACAAAGAAATCTAAAGGTGGAAATCCTACAGCAAAAATACTATAGTTACTAATAATCTCGCCGATTGGAACTGGAACTAAACTCCATGAAATTTCCGGCTTTTGAACTTCACCAATTAACAATCCAAAAATATAGGCAACTGCAAAAGGAACAGCTATCCCAAATTGGGCAATATAACGGAAAATCCCATAACGCTGACGTAATGGTGCCGCTGTTTTTGAGAACATCATAAAAAAGGCAAAGGCAGCACCCGATAAGATTGTAATAGGCATAGTCCAAACTCTTCCACCTTCAGCAAATTCACCGAAAATAGATGCAAATCCAGCACCAAGCAAAATACCAGCTTTTAAAGACACCGGCACTTTTCTCACAATGATATCGGCACCTTTAAATAATCCCATAAGCAGGAAAATGATTGCTACCAAAAGCTGCAAGGCAATCAATGCTTGAATTCTTTCCGGCCCTTCGGGAAATCCTGTTAAAAAACCAACATATAATGGAATTCCTGCCGTAATCCACCCTGCTACAGATGGATCACCGAATGAAGTGTGAAGCAAATATAGAAAATTGTTAATAATAACAAAGGCTATTGCCAGTTCAAACGGAATTCCTAATACATCCATCATGATGGCAGTAATCCCCATCGGTACAACACACAAAATTGCTCCTTGAACCCAGTCCGGAAATTCCATACCATAGTGAATGAAAGGTAGTCTAACCTTTAGTGGACCAAGAGCGGAATGCTGCTCCGCTCCGTCCCCTCTTCTTTTCCCAAAATAAAAGGCCATTAAATACTCCTCCTTCCTATTTTGTATTTTGATAGTTGTATTGTAGCTTCTCTCTAAAATTCACAATCTGTTGAGTAAACAACTGGGCTTTTTCAAGAGCGGCATAGTGACCTGAACCTTCGATTGTTGTAGTATAAGCATTATGTTTTTCATGTAACAACTTTTCCCTTGCATCTTTGGAAATGAGCCGATCCTCTGAACCATATATCGCTAAAATGGGTATGTTTAGTTGATTCAAGACTTCTTTACCATTTTTATATTTATTGCAACATTCAAAATCCGAATATGCAGTCCGAAGAGACAAAAGCTCCAACTCTTCCATTTCTTCTCTAAGTAATTCCTCATCCACATTCTTAGCATAGGATGCATGAAAAAAGTTCAACGGAAAAATCCCTTCTGATAGCTTTTCTAGTAAACTAGGATGTACAGGCATTTCATAGTGACTGCATACCAGTATTAAACCTTTTACATTTTCATTGATGGCTGCTAGCTCTAGTCCGATTAGCCCCCCCATTGAATGGCCGACAACAATTACATCATCTTGAATATCCTTACTAAGAACACTTGCAAATTCTTCTATTGTTGAAGCACATATTGAACGATTTTGACCATGTCCTGGTAGATCAAGAAAGGTTGCCGAATCTTCATTTAAAAATGGAGGAACATTGCGCCACTTTGTAGAGCTTCCACCTGCTCCGTGGATAAAAAGAAAAGGAATGTTTTGATTATTAGCCATTTCATCTACCTCCTAGCATCGTTTTTGCTATAACAAGTCGTTGAATTTGATTTGTTCCTTCATAGATTTGAGTAATCTTCGCATCTCGCATCATTCGTTCCACCGAATATTCCTGAATATAACCATAACCGCCTAATAATTGGACAGCATCCGTTGTCACCTTCATTGCTACATCTGATGCAAATAGTTTGGCCATCGAAGCTGCCTGAATGATTTCTTGATCCTTTCCAGTTGAATTCAGATTATTTACTTTTGCCGCTGCTCGATAAACAAGAGCACGTGCAGCTTCAACTTGAGTTTTCATATCTGCAAGCATAAATTGAACGGCTTGAAAAGAAGAAATTGGTTTACCAAACTGTTCCCTCTCTTGAACATACTTTAGACACAAATCTAGTGCACCTTGCGCAATACCAAGTGCCTGTGCTCCGACTGTTGGACGAGATTTATCAAATGTCTTCATCGCAAATAACCAGCCTTCGCCCTCGTTACCAATTCTATTTTCTTCAGGAACTTTACAATTATCAAAGTAAATTTGCGAAGTAGGGGAACCTTTGATTCCCATTTTTTTCTCCAACTTTCCTACTTCAATCCCGGGTGTATCCCTTTCAACGACAAATGCCGTAATCCCTTGATCGGTTTTAGCAAAGACTGTATAATAATCTGCTACATTCCCATGACTGATAAACATTTTTTGTCCATTGAGAATATAATGATTTCCTTCCTTAACAGCACGTGTTTGCAAGCTTTGTGCATCTGAACCAGCATTAGGCTCTGTCAAAGCATAGGAGATTATTTTTTCCCCAGTGGCTATACTTGGTAGAAAGCGCTTTTTTAATTCATGACTTCCACCAATCATAATAGGCAACGAGCCTAACTCCTGAACTACTGCAACCTGTGATGAGGATGCACATACTCTAGCAATCTCCTCAACTATGACGCAAAAGCTTAATAAATCTAGACCACTACCATCATATTCCTCTGGAATATTCACCCCGAGATAGCCATACTCAGCTAATAAATCTTTAATATCAGTTGGATATTCTCCTGCTTCATCAATTTCAATCGCTCTTGGCTGAATTTTTTCTTGGGCAAGTCGATGAATACTTTCCTTTATTTCTAAATGTTCATCCGATAACTCAAAATACATCTAATATTCCCCCATTTCTTGTAATTTTTTTTCTAATATAAATTTTTGGATTTTCCCACTAGGTGTTTTAGGAAGACTTTCGAGAATTTTATATTTTCGCGGGCGTTTATACTTCGCTAATTTCCCTTCATTAATTAAATATTGATCTAAATGTTCACTTGTTATTCGGCTTCCTTGTTTTAATACCACACACCCAACAACAATTTCTCCCCACCGTTCATCTGGTTGACCAACAACGGCAACTTCTAATACATCCGGATGTTCTAGTAAACGATCTTCAACTTCCCGTGGATAAATATTCTCTGCACCAGAATTGATCATATGATCCATTCGATCATTGATCCATATATAACCATCTTCATCATAAGACCCCATATCACCTGTATGATACCATTCGTATGCGAGCGCTTTCTCTGTTGCGTCTTGGCGGTTATAATACTCTTTCATCATACAAGGGCCCTGTAATAAAATTTCACCTATCTCTCCAACTTCACATTGATCATCCGGGTGAGTAGGACTTCCATCATCTTTCGGACGACAAATTCGAATTTTATGGGTCATGATCGCTTTCCCTGCTGAACCGGCCTTCTTCAATTGCTCGTCAGCAAATAATACCAACATAACAGGTCCCATTTCAGTAGTGCCATACATTTGTACCAAATCTACAGATGTTCGCCGTTCAAATTCTCTTATCAATACCGGAGCCATTGAAGCCCCGCCATATCCAAGTAATCGTAGGGAAGAAATATCAACTTTGTCAAAATTGTCATCATTTAATAAAATGTTAACCATAGTCGGCGCTGCAAACATATGGGTGATATGTTCTTTTTCAATCGTTTCAAGTACTTCTTTCGGGTTGAAGGAGTGCAATATTACATTTGTCGCACCGACATGCACTCTTGGTAAAAAAGAGGTGTGAAGTTCTGCCGTATGATTCAAAGGTGCTATGGATAAACCAATATCATCCTTTGTAAGTCCCATACATTGCATCATTAAGAAATTATGATGGACCATATCTCGATGTCGATGAAGAACCCCCTTCGGCCTACCAGTTGTGCCACTAGTATACATCATGATATAGAGATCATTTTCGGTGACATGATCCTCCCATAATAAAGTCTCACTACCTTGCTCTAGTAAGCTATAAAAATTTAATTCTTGCGATAAAGTATTTTGATCAACTTGAATACAATGTTCTACATTGGTCCCAAGTTCCTTCGCTTTATTTACCGTATCAGTAACGATATCCTCATATACAATGACTTTAGACCTAGCATCATTCAAAATATAATTCAATTCATGGGAAGTAAGGCGATAGTTTATTGGATTAAAGACTGCGCCAAGTTTGGCTGACGCAAATAGGGTAATGACAAACTCACTAGTATTGTATAAAAAAGTCGAAACAACATCGCCTTTCCCAACACCGATTTTTTTTAACGAAGTAGCAAATTGATTGACTTTCCTATTGAGATCTTCATATGTCCAGCGCTGATTTTTTCTTTCGTAAACAAGTGCTACCTTATTCGGATAATTTTCAACGGACCACTCCATTAAATGTCCAACTGTCAATGTCATCCATACATCCCCCAAATCTAAAAATTAACTATATTCATAAAAGCCTTTTCCAGTTTTTCTACCAAGATGCCCAGCACGAACGAGTTTTCGTAATAATGGTGCAGCCCGATATTTTGAATCCTGGGTTTCATCGAACAATGAATCCTGAACAAATAATAAAGTATCAAGTCCAATTAAATCTGCTAACGCAAGGGGACCAATCGGATGATTTGCACCTAATCTCATACCTTTATCAATATCTTCAGCACTTGTAACTCCTTCTTGTAGAACAAATATCGCCTCATTAATCATTGGTACAAGAATTCGATTCACAGCAAATAACGGAGATTCTTTTACATCAATTGGATCCTTTCCAAGGGATTCCATTAAGTTCTTTGAAACTTCATACGTTTCCCGGCTCGTATCATAACCTCTAATTAATTCAACTAGTTTCATTACGGGAACAGGATTAAAAAAATGACATCCCATGACCCTCTCTGGATTTGAAACACCACTCGCCATTTCCGTAATACTTAACCCTGAAGTGTTACTTGCAATAATGGTTTCCGGCTTTATAATAGAATCTAATTTTTTATAGATTTCTTTTTTTATATTTATATTTTCTGTAACAGCTTCGATAACATAATCAACGGATTTTAATTCTGTCCAATCCGTAGTCGTTACTAATGAATTCAAATATTCACTTTTTTCTGTTTCTGTTATTTTTTCCTTACTAATTGCTCGATCCCAATTCTTCTCCAATTGCCGCAACCCTCTTTCGAAGAAGTCTAAATTCTTCTCAACTGCTATTACTTTGTATCCTTTTTCTAAACACACTTGAGTAATTCCAAACCCCATTGTCCCAAAGCCTACGATACCAATATTTTTTATCATATTAATCCCTCCTAATTTTTTTGGAATTTTGCTTCCCTTTTCTCAAGAAATGCTGCAACACCTTCGTTTTTATCATTCGTTTCACAAATATCACCAAAAAGTTTAGCTTCAAGTGATAGCCCTTCAGCCAAGCTTAATTCGATCCCTTGATTTACAGCTTTTTTCGCTGCTTGCACTGCAATCGGCCCATTTCGCAAAATTTTGTTGGCCCACATGATTGCTTCCTCTTTTACATTTCCTTCCGTAATAGCTTCTATTAATCCTATCTGATATGCATCATCTGCCTGTAAAAACTCCCCTGAAAAAATCAACTGTTTTGCTTTTCCAAGTCCAATTAACCTAGGTAATCGCTGCGTTCCACCATATCCGGGAATAATCCCTAATTTTACTTCTGGCAATCCGAACTGAGACTTTTTAGTTGCAATTCTGAAATCACAGGCTAGCGCTAGTTCAAGACCTCCTCCTAAAGTAAAACCATCAATTGCTGCTATTACAGGTTGTTTTAAATCTGAAATTTTTTGAAAAACGGACTGACCATTTACACAGATCGCTTCACCGGTTTCTTTTCTAAGTTCAGGAAATTCTTTTATATCAGCACCTGCGACAAAAGCTTTGTTTCCTTCACCGATAATAATAACTACATCCACATCATGATTAACTTCATCTAACACTGCTGATAAGTCTTCTAACACCTCCCTATCTAGAGCATTTACTGGGGGTGAATCAATAGAAATAAAACCAATTTTGTTCTCAACTGAATACTTTACCTTTGACACCTTTGTCACTCCTTTTTCACCTCTTTTGAAAGCTCACACTATATATTGCAACTTCTGTGCCAACTTTTAAATTACCGATATAGTGGGATTTTCATTTTTTTTATGATTCCTATTGTTTCTTCTTCGAAACAACTTTGTTTCCATTGTGTATTTTTGTTACTCAAGGGAACAGAACAGAAGAGTAAATATCAAAAGAGCTAGGATCTCCTAGCTCTTTTTGGTTAAATCGATAAACAAACTAATATTGTTGCGTTTTCCTAGGTTTAAATTTTGGTTTTCTTTTTTCAACAAAGGAAGCAACACCCTCTGGAAAATCATAGGCATCAACAAACTTCGTATCTTCTTCCCAAAATTTTTGGATCGTATTAATATTTGTTGCTACCGCCCTTTTAATAGCAAGCAAAGATGATGATGATTGCTCACAGATGATTTTACCTTTAGTCATTGCAAATCGATCTAATTGTTTCTCTGAAACTAAGTAATTTAACATACCATACTCATATGCCTCTTCCGCGTTAAAAATTCTACCGGTATAAACTAAATCCTTTGTTCTAGTTGGTCCAATTAGATCTACAAGCCTTTTAGCAAACTTATTATTCAACGTAATACCTAGTTTCCCAACTGGAATTCCCATCTTTGCATTTTCAGAACCGATCCTAATATCACAAGCTAGTGCTAATTCTAACCCGGCTCCCATAGCAGGACCATTTATGACCCCTACAGTAGGTATCGGTAAGTTTTCAAATGTGGATATTGCTTGTTCCATCTGCACAAATGCTTCCTCAGCTTCGCCTAAAGACATTTGGTGAAATTCTTTAATATCAGAACCTGCTGTAAATTGAGTGCCTGAACCTCGTAGTAATACAACTTTATTTTTCGGATTTTCTAATACTTTTTTACCAACGACATTTAACTCTTGCCACATTTTTGAAGTGAGCGCGTTCTTTAAGTGGGGCCTATAAATAGTGATAATTGCCATGCCTGCAGATTCTTGTACAGTTATTTTTGCCTTTGATTCAATTCTTTTAATTTTCACCTTCACCTTTTTCACCTTTTTCTAATTTAGTACTTTCGGAAAAATCCTTTTTCATCTTAAATACTTTGCAAGAATCATGCCATTTAATAATTTAATCATTTCAGAAGAATGTTGTTTACAAATAGATACAAACATATTTCCGATAGTTACAAAACCATGTAAAAAGGAAACAATTTTATTGATAGGGCTAAGTAATTCCATATTTTTTTAACTTAGAATAAAATGCTTTTCTGCTAATTCCCAATTTCTTTATTGCTTCAGTACGGTTCTTGCTACTTTCCATTACTTCAATTAATTTTTTCTTTTCAGTTGATTCAAGAAGCTTGTTTAAATCTTGATCACTAGGTGGGACATTTATTCGTACTTGAGAAGAGGAATATTGATAATTATGAATAGATCTTTTAATAGTTTCTGGAATATCCTCTGTCACTAAATATGATTTTGTGCTCACAGCTATCATTCTTTCTAGAACATTTGTTAATTCACGGATATTCCCTGGCCAATCATATCTCTTAAAGACATCGTAAATTTCATCATTAAACGTGACCGGTTTGTTGTATTTAGTAATTAATGAATTTAGTATGTTGCTTACAATATAAGGAATATCTTGTAGGCGCTCTCTTAATGGTGGAATCTCAATTGGGACTACATTTAACCGATAATACAAATCTTCCCTAAACTTCCCTTCATTTATTAGTTTGTACAAATTTCGATTTGTTGCACAAATTAAACGAGCGTTTAACGGATAGTTTTTTGTTCCTCCCAATCTATGAAATGTCTTTTCCTGAATCACCCTCAACAATTTAGCTTGGATATTCATTGATATTTCCCCTATTTCATCTAAAAAGAGTGTTCCTTCATTTGCCAATTCCATTAAACCTTTTTTGCCACCTTTTCTTGAACCCGAAAATGCCCCCTCTTCATAGCCGAACAATTCACTTTCCAATAAATTTTCCGGAATTGAAGCCATATTTATTGGTATAAAGGGTTTGTCTTTCCGGGTGCTGGTTTGGTGGATTGCCTTTGCAAAAATTTCTTTTCCAACGCCACTTTCCCCATTCAGCATTACAGTTACATCTGAACCCGCTACTTTTCTAGCAATATTAACTGCACTTTGCATGACTGAAACTTGACTTTCCAATAATACAAAATTATTCTTGTCAAGTTGTCCTTCTAATTGTATTGAATATTTTTTATATTTCTCTAGCTCTTCTTGTAATTTCAAAATTTCATTAATGTCTTTCATAATCGTAACAGCACCAATCAATTTTCCATTTTCCTCAAGAGGAGTTATATTGGCATAAATATTCTTTTTTAATGAGTATACATAACTATAATCATTAATTAATGGATTACCGTTTTTAAGAACTTCAAGAATTCGAGCTTTGGCTTCTATATTCGCAAGCTTTTTTCCAATAAGTTTTTCGATAGGAACATTAAATGCCCGTGAATATGCCAGATTAACATAGGCAATGGTACTATCTTTTAAAACAACAATAATCGGATCTTCCATTGATTCGAGTATGGAAAGCATTTGATTGTTATTTAATAACATTTCATATCCCCATTCACTACTATTTCCCAATCTTTATACAACTTTTATAATATTCTGAAAAGTGATAAAAATCAACACCTTTTATGTAAAATACCAGTGTGGTCAAAATACGATCAATCGACGGATAAAAGAAAAAAACCACCTTTCGAAAAAGGTGGTTTCACATTTTAAACTACTATTAATTAATATTCCTTAGCACTTCCCGCCGACTTCACTACCGGCAGCATCCACTAATGTAAAGCCTCCGCCCATCCATGAATTACGGAAATCAAGCGCTAGACCATTAAAGTATTGCTTATCATTGTTATTGACTAAAAATTTAATGCCATCTTGTTCAAACTGTTCATCTGTTGGTAAAGCTGACTCTTCCAGAGCCAGACGAAGTTGTGGACCCCCTCAGCCAAGTCCCATTCCTAACCGTAGAAACATTTCTCCATTTTTTTCTTGATTATGATAAGCCATTTCTTCTTTAATTTTTTCAATGGCTGCATTTGTTATTGTTACCACTTTTCTTTCACCTCTTTATCCCTTTTTTATACCCCTATGTGTATATTATAACTGTATCATTTATTTTATGCAAAAGATTTGTTTTGAAATTTTATTAAAAATGAAAAAGCTAACGACTAAGTGAAGTATTGAACAACCTTAAGCGTTAGCTTGTACAATTCATATAATTTTGATTCAGTCTATATAGTTATTAGCTCATCGCTAACTCTTTTTTTACTTCTTCCCAATAATACGCGACTGCTTCTTTACGCATCACTTCAGGACAGTTCACTTCGTCTCCCCAATGGTCGTAGTTATTATCACCATCAAGATGTTGGATTTCCACACTGTAATATTTATCTTGGTATTTAAAAATAACTACAACCATTTCATCGTATCCAGCATCGTCATTTCCTAGTTCTTGAACAAATTCAAGACCATAAGTTGGGTGATTTTTTCTTTCTACAACTGATTCTAAAATAATACTTTTAGGGAATTTCATTTTACTCTCTCCTTCATCTTTATACCCTTATTTTAATACGAAGTCCTAAAAAATCAACGGCTATATTATGTCAATTTATTTACATTCATTATCTGAACAAAAAAACTAATGTCGAATTAAATAATATTTTTATCTATTTTAGTAAAAGTCGTCTGTTTTTATATTATAGTAGAGTTAGAATAAAACTAGGAGTTTTTTTATAAATGAAGATAAAAGTAAAGATGTATATATCAATTTTGTCAATGACTTTGTTTTTCTTGTCAGTTTTTCCGTTATTACAAATGTATATTATCAAAGATCATCATGTTTCCGGAGTTATGGCTGCTCCAAAAAAAGTGGCTCATCGTCATTCAACAAAAATGATTACATCCAATACTAAGGCCTTACCACCAACGAAAGCAACCCTTGCCGGGATTGGGGATATTTTAATCCATGGAATTGTTTACAAAGATGTAAAAGCTGGTGATAGCTATAACTTCAAGCCATTACTTGCCGATGTGAAACCATACATTAATAGTGCTGACATTTCCTTTGCCAATCAAGAAACGATGATCGGTGGAAAAGAGATTGGTCTTTCCACCTATCCAACCTTTAATAGTCCTACAGAAGTCGGGGATGCATTAAAGGATGCAGGAATTGATATCGTATCGATGGCAAATAATCATACCTTGGATCGCGGGGAAAAAGCAATAAACAATGCGATCCAGCATTGGAATACTATTGGAATGCTTTATACAGGCTCCTATCTAAATGAAGAGGATCAACAGACGATTCGAACATTGAAAGCAAATGGCATAATATTTTCGTTTTTAGCTTATACCTATGGAACGAATGGAATCCCGATACCAGAAGGAAAAAATTTTTTAGTTAATCTAATAGATATTGAAGCTATGAAAAGTGATATCGCTAAGGCGAAAGCCATTTCGGATGCTGTCGTTGTTAGCGTCCATTTTGGTAACGAATATCAACGTCTACCGAATGAAAACCAGAAGCAACTTGTAAAAGAACTTGCAAATGCCGGTGCGAATATTATCTTGGGACACCACCCCCATGTTTTGCAACCCGCTGAATGGGTTGAACGAGAGGATGGTCAAAAAACTTTTGTAATCTATTCGTTAGGAAACTTTTTATCCGGTCAAAAAGGGATTTATAAGGAAATCGGCGGAATTCTTAAATTAGATGTAGAAAAAACAATTAACGGTAACGGTGTTAATATCGAAATTAAAAATCCATCCTTCTTGCCGACAATTGTACGGAAAACAGCAGTGTCAAAATATACAGTTGTACCTTTGAAAAATGTATACAATAAAGATTCAAGTGTTTATACGGATATTACCCAGCATATGACACAACTAATGCCTGAATTGAAAATAATTGAATAAAAATAGGCCAAAATGGACAAGGAGCAAGGCGCTTCCGCTTTTCTTATTGTCTAGCTTCAGCGCCTATCGCCTAGCAAACTTCAGGCCTCCTCCCTACGATAAGTCAACTAAGAATTGCTAACGCAATTCAAGTTTCCTTTATCTTAAGACCGAAGCCCCTCCAGTTTGTACGGCGATAAGCAAGGCGCTTCCGCTTTTCTTATTGACATTTTGCGTTATTTTTTTTAATATAAATCGTAATGGTTACGAAATAAACGGAAGGTTGGGTAATGAATAATGCGTTGGTTGTTTATTGGATTGATTCGTTTTTATCAAAAATTTATATCTCCACTAAAGCCGCCATCATGCCGCTTTTATCCAACTTGTTCGCATTATGGATTGGAAGCCTTTAAACGCTTTGGTGTGTTCAAGGGCAGTTATTTAACAGCTATTCGCATTATGAAGTGCAACCCATTCCACCCGGGTGGCTTCGATCCTGTCCCAGAAAAAAAGCAAAAAAGTGAGCATCACTAATTCTACAGGCAAGGTGATAATTTTATGAATGACCACTCAAAAGAGTTGGCAGTAGATATACAAAAGGTTTCATTTAGCTACGATGAAAAGAAAGTGTTAGATAATATTACACTACAAATACAAAAAGGTACGTTTTTAGGACTTGTCGGTCCGAATGGTTCCGGTAAATCAACGCTGATAAAGTTGATCTTAGGTATTTTAAAACCAGACCGAGGTGATATAAATGTTTTTGGAACCCCCATCTCCAAGCTGAAAGATCGCCATTTAATCGGATTTGTATCACAAAAGGCAAACAGCTTTAATACTGGCTTTCCAGCGACTGTATTAGAAGTCGTCCTTAGTGGTCTCGTTGCTAAGGTTGGATTATTCAAAAGATTTACTAAAAAACATAAACAATTAGCGCTGGAGGCTATTTCAGCTGTTGACATGGATGAATTTGTCCACCGTAATATTGGGGAGCTATCTGGAGGTCAGCAACAGCGAGCTTTCATTGCCCGCTCTTTAGTAAGTGAACCTGAATTGCTTATCTTAGATGAACCGACCGTTGGTGTCGATATTAAAAATGTTGAAAACTTTTACGATATGCTGGCAACATTAAATAAACAAAAAGGAATTACATTGATTATGGTTTCACATGATATTGGAACAATGACAAGCCATGCTTCACATGTTGCTTGTTTAAATAAAACCTTACATTTCCATGGGGAGTCCGAGGATTTTCTACATATGGAAAACGCTGAGCTTTCAGGCTTTTACGGGCATGATATCCATGTATTAACGCACGATCACATACATGGAGGTTCGTTCGCATGATATCGAATTTATTCCAATATGAATTTTTACAAAATGCCTTTTTAACAGGTATTATGATTGGCTTAATTGCTCCACTAATTGGTGTTTTTATTGTTGTAAGGAGATTATCGCTAATCGCTGATGCCTTAAGCCATATTACATTAGCCGGAATCGCAGCAAGTATGTTAATAGAAAAAAAGATTGCTTCCGTTCAGGGGTTAAATCCGATGTATATGGGAATGCTCTTCTCTGTTTTTGGAGCACTGTTTATTGAAAAACTGCGTAAAGTATATAAACATTACGAAGAACTTGCGATCCCGATTATTTTATCTGGCGGGGTCGGATTAAGTGTTGTTTTTATTTCGTTAGCCAATGGCTTTAATACGGATTTGTTTAGTTTTTTATTTGGTAGTGTAACAGCTGTAAGCAGATTGGATGTATGGACAATACTCGCGGTTACAATCGTTGTTGTTTTAGCTATCTATTTATTTTTTAAAGAGCTTTTTGTCCTTTCATTCGATGAAGAACATGCAGCCGTCTCAGGGGTAAATGCGAAATCAATTCACTTTATATTTATTATTATGGTTGCCCTTGTCATTGCAGCATCAATGAGAATTGTTGGTGTCCTCCTTGTTTCATCACTAATGACATTACCAGTGGCAGCAAGCATTCGAATTGCAAGAGGATTTAAACAAACCTTGATCTTTTCCATTATTTTTGGGGAATTGGCCGTTGTTGGTGGTTTAATTGCAGCTTATTATTTAGACATCGCTCCAGGTGGAACGATTGTAATCTTCTCCATTCTGATTTTAATTACTGCAATATACTGGAAAAGGTTAAAAATAAGTTTTGGAAAAAAGTTTCAGGGGGTGGAGTAATTGAATATTGAGGAAGCTATCGAAGTTCTGAAGGACAGCGGCTATAAGCACACAGATAAACGCGAAAAAATGCTTCATTTATTTTCTGACCATAACCGCTATTTGACTGCAAAAGAGGTTTTAGAATATTTAAAAGAGGAGTTTCCTGGTCTTAGCTTTGATACCATTTACCGGAACCTTTATTTATTTGAGGATTTAAATATTTTAGAAGCAACGGATATGAACGGAGAAAAGCATTTTCGATTTACATGCGGATCCGTTCACCACCACCATCATTTTATTTGCACCGATTGCGGCAAGACAAAGCAGGTTCATGTATGCCCAATGAGTATTATCGACCATGAGATGGAAAACTTTGAAATTACCGGGCATAAGTTCGAAATTTACGGACGTTGCCCGGAATGTGCCGAAGTGCAGATGGATAATTAAATAGACACACAGCCAACCTAAATAATTCGGTCGGCTTTTTTCACTTTTTTACAATTTTATTTCATTACTGTGAACGTCTACAACATTGTGACAAATGTCACAGTCATCTAATTTTTGGAATCTTATAATAGTATTGTACAACATGATTTTGGAAGGGGTCGAACGAAAATGCAACTTATGATAACTAAAGCAGCTGTGGATTGGTACAAACGTGAAATGGAACTAGCAGAGGGTGACTTCGTTCGTTTTTATGCAAGATATGGTGGCGAAAGTAATCTTCAAGCTGGATTCTCACTAGGCATGATAGTGGAAAAGCCTACAGAATCCACTATCCAAGTCGTGAACGATGGCATTACATTCTATATTGAGTGTGAAGATGAATGGTATTTTGATAATCATAATTTGACTGTAGCCTACAATAACCAACGAGATGAAGTAGAATTTCATTATAATTAATTAGTATTAAAAACGAGATTTCAAAAAAAAATGAGATCTCGTTTTTTCTGTTGCTGCTACTGATATACCAACTGCCATACGGGGACAGGCACCACTGATGTTACTACTGGTGTACCAACCGCCATACGGGGACAGGCACCATATGGAATGGATCAATCTTCCTCTTGCTTTTTGGCCTTTTCATAAGCTTCATGCCACTCGGGGTAATAATTCTTAAAGCGTACCGGACGAAATGAGTCTTTTTTAACCACAATATGATGGGTTTGACCAGTAACAGCAACTTCTCCATCAGGGTTTACAACTTCATAGGCGTACACAGTGCGAAAACCATCATAGGAATCGACCCATGTTCTAATTAATGCAGTCTCACCAAAATGCATTGATTTTTTATAAGAAAGGTTAGCATCAATAACAGGGGCAAGGAAACCGTCCCCTTCCATTTGTGCATAACTAAAGCCTAAATCTTTTATTAAAGAAGTTCGGCCAATTTCAAACCATACTAAATAATTGGCATGATATACGACCCCCATTTGATCTGTTTCTGCATAACGAACATCTACTTTTACTTCTGAAACAAACATGAACTGTCTCTCCCTCTCTCTCTATTAACTCGAATTGTCCCTTTTTATTTTATCACATAGTGAAGAATACTATCAGTTTTAAACATTATTCATTACCAAACACTTCCATACACATAGCAAAAGGACAGGAATTCCCTGTCCTAAATTTGCTTACTTATAGCCATTTTCACGCGCTGCCGCTTCGTCCTTTATTTCTTCACGCATATCTGCAATCGATTCTTCCCGGCGTTTATTTTTCTCTTCAATTTTTGTCCGTTCTTCTGGGGAAGCAAACTGCATTGTTTCATGTGCTGCTTCAATATTTTCGATTGTATTTTGGACCATATCCTGTAATCTTTCTACATTATCACTACGATCATCTGGTTTTGGTGTGTTCACTGTCATCTTTTCTTCTCTCCTTGTTAAGTATTGATTATCGTATTATTCTTCCATTTGATCAGAAAATTACTCCAAAAAGGAATGGTTCGTTATTCACCCTTTGTTTGAATAACCGCCGGTTCTTCTCCGCCTTTATTTTGATATTTTGCCCCTTTGTTATTCCCATATTTTCTTGGTTGTGTACCAATGTGGTTAGGCACAAATTGTTGATTTCCTTTTGATCCACTCATAACAAGAACCTCCTGCACTTTTTTTACTTTCTATCTTAATATCTGCCAAAATTTCAATTTATATTAGAAAAACACGTAATTTGCCCACGATGACAAATTACGATGTCTTTTCTTATACTATAATCTGAAAAAACTCATATTATCCGGGTATAGTATAAAAGAAAAAGCAGGAAAATAAAATTACATTTTCCCGCTTTAGCGTCTACATCAATTTAGCTTGTGCCCTCTGCTCCAAGCGTTCTTCAATTTTATTAAGTGCTTCCTGATCATTTAATAATTGTCTTTTATTTTCCATCACTAATTCCTTGAAAGATCTCTTTTTAAACTTTCTCATTTTCTTCACTCCATTTAAAATTTTCAAATAATTGTTATTTAAAATTATTTCCAATACTTGATTATTTCATACAAAGTGAAAAAAAAAGAAAACAATATACATTACAGAGCCTTTTCTAAAATTTCCACAATATCCAAAGTTGAAACACGATCTTCCACTTCTTTTGCCTTTGTACCATCACTTATCATCGTTAAACAGTATGGACAGCCGCTGCCAATCATGGTTGGGTTGGTTTCTAATATTTGTTCGGTACGCGCGACGTTAATACGGGTCCCTGTATCCTCTTCCATCCACATTAAGCCACCACCGGCACCGCAGCACATTGCGTTTTCACGGTTACGAGCTGCTTCCACAAGCTTGACTCCCGGAATTGATTTTAAAATATCACGTGGTTGATCATAAATGCCATTATAGCGACCCAAGTAACAGGAATCATGGTAAGCAATCACTTCATTAACTTCCTTCGTCGGTTTCAGTTTGCCTTCTTTAATCCATTGATCGAGTAATTGGGTATGGTGGAACACTTCCACATCTTCCAGTCCAAATTCAGGATACTCATTTTTAAATGTATTGAAGGCATGTGGATCAATCGTTACGATTTTCTTCACGTTATGCTTTTTAAACGTTTCAATATTATCTCGAGCCAATTCCTGAAAAAGGAACTCATTCCCAATACGGCGAGGTGTATCCCCAGAGTTTTTCTCTTTATTTCCTAAAATTGCAAACTTAATACCAGCGATATTCATCACCCGTGCCAAGGATTGAGCAATTTTTTGGCTACGGTTATCAAAAGAACCCATCGAGCCAACAAAGAATAAATATTCAAATTCTTCGCCTGCTTTTTCTGCTTCTTTAACGGTTGGAACTTGAATATCCTCTCGGCTTTCGCGCCAATTTTCACGTTCTTTACGGTTCATCCCCCATGGATTTCCTTGGCGTTCGATATTGGTAATGGCACGCTGGGCATCTGGCTTCATTTGCCCTTCTGTTAAAACGAGATAGCGACGCAAGTCCACAATTTTTTCTACATGTTCATTCATGACCGGGCATTGGTCCTCACAGTTTCGGCATGTTGTACAAGCCCAGATCTCTTCTTCGGTAATCACATCGCCAATTAAACTCACATCATATTCTAATGTGGCCGCTGCCTCTGAATTTGCAGCACCCTGCATTGCTAATTGATTTCCTTTTGTATTGTAAAAAGCAAATGCCGGCAACCAAGGTGTTTTCGATGTAACAGCCGCCCCTTTTTCAGTTAAGTGATTCCGCATCTTCACAATTAAATCCATTGGTGACAACATTTTACCTGTTCCGGTTGCCGGGCACATGTTTGTACATCTTCCACATTCGACACAGGCATAAAGGTCCACCAAATGTTTTTGGGTAAATTCTTCAATTTTACTTACACCAAAAGATTCTTGGGTTTCATCTTCGAAATCGATCGATGACAATTTTCCAACTTTACTATTGCGGCCCAAATATACATTAGCCACACCGGCAATCAAATGAGCATGTTTTCCTTGCGGAATATAAACTAAGAAAGCAAGTAAGAAGAATAAGTGCATCCACCAAAAAACAAAGAATAATGCAGCTGCAACTCCCTGCGGAATCCAACTAAATACATATGCAATTCCTGAAGCAATCGGCTCTGACCATGATAAATCATGTCCGTGCCAAATCATTCCCATTCCGTTTGCCAGCAAGGTTGCCGTCATCAATCCGCCGAGAAACATGTAAACTAGACCTGCCATAAAACCACGTTTCAAGCGTGCCAGCTTTTCAATATAACGGCGATAAAAGCCCCAAACCGTCGCGACTAAAATCATTAATACAACAATTTCTTGGGTAAACGTAAAAAATGGATAAAGCGGACCTAATGGAGGGTGGGAATCAAACGCAATTCCTTTCCAAATAAGATCAAGCGCACCAAATTGAACGAGCAGGAATCCGTAAAAATACATTACATGGATTGTTCCGCTCTTTTTATCCTTTAATAGCTTTTTTTGTCCGAACACATTAACAAGAATATCATCGATGCGTTCTTGAACAGTTCGATTAAATTCAGCCTTTTTCCCTAGTTTGATATAAGTAATCCTCGTTTTCACTAAGGTTGCAAACAAAGAAATGGCATAACCAGTTACGATTAGAAATAGCACGATATTCACTAGTTGTAATGGACTAATGATAATCCCCTCCCCATCCGAAATTTACAATAGTCCAATCCTCAATAAGAATTGGACTTCGTTTTATCTAGTCTTTAAGGATTTCTTTCGCGATAACGACACGTTGAATTTGGTTTGTGCCTTCATAGATTTGCTGGATTTTCGCATCACGAAAATACTTTTCAACAGGGTATTCGCGAATAAAGCCATACCCACCATGAATTTGGACTGCATCAGTCGCAACCTTCATCGCTGTATCCGATGCAAAGCACTTTGCAAATGAAGCATTCGTAATGGATGGTGTTCCTTCCTGTAATAAATAGACAGCTTTATAAACTAGTAATCTCGCAGCTTCGATATTCATCGCCATATCGGCTAGCATAAACTGAATCGCTTGAAAGTTAGAAATCGTGGTTCCGAATTGCTTCCGTTCTTTTGCAAACTTCACAGCCTCCTCATAGGCTCCTTGTGCTAACCCAACGGATTGGGCTCCAACCATTGGACGGGCAAATGATAGGGCTTTCATAAAAACTTTAAACCCTTCGCCTTCTTCGCCAATTCGATTGGAAATGGGTACACGAACATTGTCAAACATTACAGAGGCCGTGTTGGATGCTTTTAGCCCCATCTTCTTTTCCTTCGGACCAACAGATAAACCATCTGTATCACGTTCTACAACAATGGCTATAAAACGATTCGGACCTTGTTCACCCTTCATTTTTGCTAGGACAACAAAGAAATGAGCATAGCTGGCATTAGTAATAAAACATTTTTCTCCATTAATCACATACTCATCGCCTACGCGTTCAATAGTCGTTTTAGTCCCCATTACATCACTGCCACCTTGAGGCTCAGTAAGCGCAAACGCTGCATATTCTCCGCCATCTGTTAACCGGGTTAAATACTTTTTCTTTACTTCTTCACTTCCCCCTACCAAGATTGGATAGGATGACAATGAATTCGCTTCCATTGAAGTTGAAATTCCCGCGCAGCCTCTTGAAACTTCCTCAACAATTAAAGCTTGAGAGATTTTATCCACTCCCGGCCCGCCATACTCTTCAGGAATCGCTAAATTAAATAGTCCATACTCTCTTAATTTATCAAAAATCGGCGTCGGGAATGTTTCCTCTTCATCATACATTCGTGACACAGGCATAATTTCATTATTTACAAAATCACGGGTCATCGCCCTGATCGCTAATTGTTCATCCGAAAATTTGAAATCCACCTAAACTCCCTCCTAAAATCGCCCAATTTAAATATTTCAGAAACTTTAACCTAAAGCTTTTCTTACTTCTTCTGGTATTGATACGGCTTTTGGTCTTTCCCCGCCAAAATAAGTCCATGCCCGAAGCGTATACCCACCAGCAACTCTTACACCCTTTTTATAAAAATCGTGGTTCAACTTAAAAACTTTATCATGCAATTCACTAATAGTTGACACAATCGTTACCTCATCCTCAAACAAGAGTGGTGATTTAAATTCACACTTTGCTTCTAGAAGTGGAACACCCAGTTTTTCTTGTTCATAAAGCTTTGATGAGGGATATCCGATTTGACCTAAAAAATCATGTGTTGCTTCATCCATCCATTTGTAGAAATTCGGAAAAAAGACAATCCCCGCTGCATCTGTATCACCCCATCGAACTGTAAATGAATACTCTGTACTTTTCATAGAAACTAAACCTCCAAATAATCCTCTTTGTTATTTGTTATAATCGTAAAAACCAGCACCAGCTTTTTGACCTACGCGGCCTGCACGTACAAGCTGTTTAAGTAGTAATGGGGGTGCAAAACGATTATCATTAAATTCCTGTTTAAAATATTCCATCACATGAAGTCCGATGTCAACTCCCGCGTAATCTTGTAACGTAAATGGACCCATTGGATAGTTCAATCCGAGTGTTACCGCTTTATCAATATCTTCAGCTGTAGCAACGCCTTCTTCTAATAGTTTAATTGCTTCAATGAATTGTGGAATCATAATCCTGTTTACGATAAAGCCTGGTACATCCTTCTTCACTTCAATCGGTTCTTTTGTTAATGCCTTTGATAACGCCTTTAATTCTTCCACTGTTTCATCGCTAGTTTCGTAGCCGCGTACAACTTCAACCAGTTTCATTAACTGAGCTGGATTGAAAAAGTGCATTCCTGCTACACGATCAGGGCGCTTGGTCGCAGAAGCAATTACTGTAATCGACATTGAAGATGTATTCGTCGCCAGAATAACATTTTCCTTCACAATTTCATCTAATTGAGAGAACACTTCTTTCTTTAGTTCTAGATCTTCGATAACTGCTTCAATCACAACATCAGCTTCCGCCATATCGTTTAGATTGGTTGTCAGTTTAATTCTGTCCAGTGTTTGCTGTTTTTGTTCTTCTGTCATCTTCCCTCTAGCAACACTTTTTCCCATAAATTTATCCATTCTATTTAATGCATTTTGAAGATATGTTTCATCAATATCTCGCAAAATTACATTAAATCCATTCATAGCAGCTAAATTAGCTATGCCAGTTCCCATTGATCCTGCACCAACGACTCCAATTGTTTTAATCTTCATTATTAAATCTCCCCCTAAATTTCATCTTTAGGAAAATTATATAAAAAACAACTATATAATTATATATACAAACTGTAGGAAAGTAACATTGATTATTCCTTAATTTTAAGGAATTAAATAGCAATAAAAAAACCCTTCATAGCGAAGGATTTAACGAAGCAATGGTTTAAGCGTTTCTTTTAACTCTTGTTCTAACGCTATTTTCTTAATTTTTCCACTGGCAGTTACCGGTAATTTTTCAACAAATATAAAATGATCTGGTATTTTGAAATCAGCTACTTTATCAGCTAGATAAGCTTTCAGCGAATCTTTATCTTCAGTTTTTCCTGATTTTAAACGAATGGCTGCACATGTTATTTCACCTAACACCGTGTCAGGTAAGCCAACAATTGCCACTTCTAAAACGCTTTCATGTTTGTATATAATTTCTTCAACTTCCCGTGGATAAATGTTAAACCCGCCACGGATAATCAGTTCTTTCTTCCGACCAATAATGCGGAGATAACCATTTTCATCTAATGTTCCTAGATCACCTGTATAATACCAGCCGTCTTGATCTAAGGCTTCAGCCGTTTTTTCAGGACTATTAAAATAGCCTTTCATGATCCCAAATGATTTAGCAGCAATTTCACCTACTGCACCAGATGGCAGTTCTACCCGGTTATTATCAACAATTTTCACTTCCGCTCCAGGTACCGCTTTGCCAACCGTTTCAGAACGTAAAAAATCATCGTCTTCAAAGCCTGTAATTGTAAGAGTTGTCGAGGACTCTGTCATCCCGTAAGAGACAACGATGTCACATCCCATAACGGTTCTAATTTTACGTACAATTTCTTCCGGACAAGGAGCAGCCGCAATGATACCAGTGCGTAAGGAAGATAAATCAAATTGTTCGAAGGCTGGGTGGTTTAATTCTAAAATAAACATTGTTGGGACACCATGATGGACGGAAATCTTTTCTTGTTCTATTAATACCAACGCCTTTTCTGCTTTAAATTCTTCCATAAAGACCAGCTTTCCACCTACGACAAGCGCAGTTAGGATTCCGGGGATCATTCCGAAGCAGTGGAAAACAGGAACGGCGATTAAGAAAACATCATTATTTGTACAATTCATACATTCTGCTGAAACAGTAGCGGTATGAACAAAATTTTTATGTGTAAGCATCGCCCCTTTTGGATGACCTGTAGTCCCTGATGTATATAAAATGGAAAAGACATCTTCACTGGCGTCAATTTCAACATGTGGTGGTTCTGAATTCTCTCCCATTGCCAATAACTCTTCATATGAAGTACATGCGGGATCTTTAAAACGTACAGTAAAAATATGTTGAAAATTACCGTCTTTATTTAAGAAGGGCTTCAAGAATTCAAAATGCCCGTACTCTTCGGCCAGAAAAATGGCTTTAGCTCCGGAATTTTCAAGAATATACTGGAGTTCCTCTTTCATATATCTTGTATTGCATGGGACGAGAACTGCACCGATTTGGGCCAGACCAAAGTATATCGTAACAAACTCATGCCAGTTCGGGAGACAGACAAGAACCCTATCTCCTTTGGCAATGCCTTTTGAAGCCAAAGCCGACGCCATTAATTGTACACTTTGAAACAACTCTTCATAGCTAACACGTTTGTATCCATCAAAAATAACTTCTTTTTTAGGATTTTGAAGATAAGCCTGTTTTAATACCTGAGGTACTGAAAGTTGATAATTCATTTTCTCGTTCCTCCTTTTTTACTGGGACAGAGGGTCGGGTATTCCGTCCAAGATCGGGTGCTCCGTCCCAGATTGTTTGTTATTTTCCTAAAAAAATGGGTTTGCGTTTTTCTACAAACGCTTGCATCCCTTCTTTACGATCTTCACTTGAAAATGCATTTCCAAAACAAGTCGTTTCGATGATAAGCCCAGATTCAACATCTACATTGCTGCCTGTATTCACAGCAAGTTTTAACATTTGTAGCGCCACAGCCGATTTTTGGGCAAGTCTACCAGCCCATTCTTTTGCCGTACTTACGACCTCATCAGCCGGAACAACATTATTTACAATTTGAAGATCTAAAGCCCGCTTCGCATCAAACATATCACCAAAGTATAATAGTTCTTTTGCAATCCCTTGACCAACAATCTTTTGTAATCGTTGGGTTCCGCCACCACCCGGGATAATACCAAGCCCTATCTCGGGAAAGGCAAACTTTGCTTTTTCAGAACTAATTCGCAAGTCACAAGATAGGGCTAGTTCTAATCCACCGCCAAGTGCAAGGCCATTGATTGCCGCAATTACCGGTTTGGAAACATTCTCTATTTTAGTGAAAACTGCTCTTGAAACCTTATTCATTTTCATCATTCCTACAAGATCTAGTCCAGCCATCTCCGTAAGATCCGCGCCTGCTACAAAGGCCTTTTCTCCACTGCCTGTAATAACGATGGCATTCACCGAATCATCCATATCTAGTTCGTCAAAAATCGAACTTAATTCTTTAAAAATCTGTGTATTTAACGGATTTACTGGTGGTCTATTAATCGTTACAACCGCTACTTTATCTTCAATTTCACAATTTACAAACTCGTAATTCATCTTACCCCTACTCCCTACCGTGATTTATTTTATAATATTCTGTAAATTTATTATAAAATATTGTCCTCTGTTAAAACACGTACAAGGTATAGGAAATTTACTTTTGAAATTTCCTATACTTTTACTAAAAGACTAAAAAAAAACACCGAATTGGTGTTTTTAAGATTCCGCACTGTAGAATAAATCATATAATCGATAAGCAAGCATCATATTAAATCGGTGATCTGGGTCGTTTAAATCGATTTCTAACAAACTTCCAATTCTTTCAATTCGGTAAAGAAGCGAGCTTCTATGGATGAATAGATCATTTGATGTCTTCGAAAGATTGCCGTGATTATTTAAAAATACCCTTAAAGTATAAAATAAATCAGCGTTTTTTTCCTTTGAATATTTAAGTAAAGGATCTATATATTTACTAGTAAATAGATTTGTAACGGAAGAATTTTTCAATTCATGTAATAAGGCATATCCACCTAATTCATCAAACAAAGCAAAACTCGTATCTCTGAATCTGTTGTTTACAACGTTTAAAGTCTGCAGTGCCTGTTGGTAGCTGCTATAATAATCCTCAAGCTGTTTTGTTATTCCACCTATCCCCATAAACACATGATTATTAATATCATCTTCCTTTGCCCACTTCTTTACTCGTTCATAAAAGCTGGACCAAAACACTTTAGGCTTGTTCATTTCTTTTGCGATTGGAACAATAAGAATAAATTCATCCTTCTTATTCGCTACCTGGATGTCATTGTCGTGCATTGTAATCCGCTTTTTCAATCGTTCCCAAAGGATTGATTTTCGGGCTTCTTTTTCAAGAATGTTTTCGTCAGCTGCATTATCTTTCTCAAGCAATAGTGATAAAACAGCAACACGATGGTAATCAAATAAATTCCAATTAAATAAATTGGCATATTGGATTACGCTATCAGGTTCCTTAATGCTTTTAACCAAAATTTTATTGATAAAACTATCCTTCACCTGCTCTTTTGCATCTAGTATCAATTTTTGCTTTACAAATTGCGAGGAGTATATATTTAACACAAGATCAATGCCGATTTGATCGAATTCATCAATACCATCTTTGTCTTTTTCAATCGCTAAATAACCCAATAAATCCATACCATCATTGATCGGCCATACGATAATTTCTGATTCCTCACCATTTTCTAACTGAAGCCAACCACCACTTTTACTCGTTCCAACGATTTCAACGGTTGCCCTTTCAAAAAAATCGGAAAGGTCGTCCGTTTTTGATCCTTGTAAAGGATAGGATATCGGCCTAATAAAGCGATCAAATAAGATCACGTTTTTACCAAAATATTGACTGACAATTTTTGTTATTCCATCAAAGCTTTTCGGTTTGACAGTTTCCAAGATTAACTTTTGCTGATACTCGAGTAAAGAATGCAATCTTTTTTTATGATTCTTTTCATCATTATATAGCTTCGCATTTTCAAGCAGGGAAGCTACATGGTTGGCAAGCAGTTCAAGAAGTTCCAAATCCTCTCCGGAAAATTTCCCTTTAACTTTTTGTTCAACGTGAAGAACACCAATCGTTTTTAAATCAACGACCAACGGAACTGTTAACTCTGGACCCCCAACCTTTTCTATGTACGGAAAATAGTCATTCAAAACGTAATTATTAATATTAATTTTTTCGGTTGTATTCATTTCTCCATAGGAGGGTGGCTGATAAGTAAAGCTATTATCATGCTCATTATATAAATAAATACAGGCAAGCTTTGAATTCGTCCCTTTTCCAGCCCGATCGACGACCTTTTCTACGACCTTTTCAAGTGATGAATTAAGAGAAAGGTTGTGGCTAATCCATTCAACATCGAGAATTTTCCGTTTTTCAGATTCCTTTTTACTTACCAATCTTATCGCCGTGGCCACATCTTTGCCAAACTCAATAAATATGGAATCCATCTCTTTTATTAAGCGAATATTATTTTTAAACCCGATAATACAAAAGCCAAAGCTAGCACCTTCCTCTATTAATGGAACTGTAAACCACGTGTTCATTTCTTCTATTTTTAGTAACTCAATAAAAGCACATCGATCATTTGCATTGACCATATCTTCAAAAGTTAATGGTATGTAAAAAAGATTGCTGGAACATTCACCTACATGTAGTGGTAAAGAATGAATAAACAGAACCGCATCACCACTGTTAGCTTTTGAAACTAACAAGTCATCCTCTTTCATAATAATGCCTACAAAATCACACTGAAATTCGGAGCGGAAGGAATCAATTAAATATTGCAGTGTCTCCCCTTCAGTATCGAACTTTACTAGTTTTCGAGCGGTCATTCTTAAATGGTTTTCGACCTTTTTCATTAATTTTTCACGCTTATCAATTTGCATTCGGGATCCCTCCCCCACAAAAGAATCTTAGTTCGACAAATGGCCGCGCTAAGATTCCGAATTTTATAATTATTCAAAGTATTACACTTTTAATATGACTTTGCAAATCTATTTTTCTTATTTTCCCTGTAGCTATCCTTGGAAAGTGCTCCATGAAAATAATTTTGTCTGGAATCTTAAAGTCTTCCATCTTATTTTTAATAAAATCTTTAAGTTCTTGCTCGGAATTTTGAGATCCCCGTCGTAGCCGGATACAGGCGTAAGTGATTTCACCCCGCACTAAATCTGGAATTCCAATCATAGCTGCTTCGGCAACATTAGGATGAGTAAGAAAAATATCCTCAATTTCTTGCGGATAAATTTTAACCCCCTCTCTTCTGATCACTTCATTTTTTCTACCAATGATGCGGATATTCCCTTCTTCGTCAATGATAGCTAGGTCACCGGAATAAAACCAACCATCTTCGTCAATAGCATCCCTTGTTTTTTCAGGCATTGCATAATACCCTTTCATCAGCCCAAAGCTGCGGCAAATTAATTCCCCAACTTCACCTTTACCTACTTCATTTCCAAAATCATCAATGATTTTAATTTCTACTCCCGGAAGCGGCTTACCAACTGTTTCAGACCGTATTGTGTCGTCATCCTCAAAATCAGTAAGTGTCAAAGTCGGAGACATTTCTGTCAACCCATACCCTACTAAAATATTACAGTTCATCTCAATCCTAATTCGATGAACGATTTCAATTGGACAGGATGAGCCACCAATCTCCCCTGTTCTTAGTGATGATAAATCGAACAATGAAAACATTGGATGATTTAGCTCTAAGATAAACATAGTTGGAACCCCAGGGTGTACGGTCACTTTTTCTGATTCTATAAGTGATAAAGCGTGTTCAGGTTTATATTTATCCATTAAAATTACGGAACCGTTAGATACAATCGCCCGGAACAAAAGGTTGATGCCCATCGCATGATATAAAGGCATGGATATTAAAAAGACATCCTCACTCTTACACTTCATCCAATCAGCTGCAACCACTGCAGTTTGAACGATATTTTTATGTGTGAGCATCACTCCTTTTGGCTTTCCAGCTGTTCCTGATGTATAAAGAATCGTATAAACGTCGTTGTTACTATCAAGCTCTATTTCAATTATTTCTTCTTGCTTCCCAGTTTCAAGAATCTTTTGATAACTGATTGTATTTTCTTTTTCAAAACGAACGGAAAGTAGATATTCCAAGGAACTCAGGTGATTTTTTATTTTCATAGATTGTTCATACTGGTTCATACAATCAAATTCCTCTGGAAGAAACAATGCTCTTGCCCCTGAATTTTGAAGGATATATTCTGCTTCTGCCATTTTTAAACGATAGTTAAAGGGTACAAGAATGGCACCGATTTTAGCCAATGCAAAGTAAATAACAACTGTTTCATACCAATTTGGCAACCCTACAGCAACACGGTCACCTTCTCTAATACCAAGCATTGATAATCCGGAAGCTAAATTAGTCGCTTCTTTCTCCAACTCTCCATATGTCATTCTTTTTTTGCCATCAACAATAACTTCTTTATCTGGATGGGAAGAGGCAGCGGCATTTAATAGTTGATTAACTGATAAATTATATCGTAATTTCATAAATGCAGTTCTTACGCCGTTAATCATAGCAACATTATTATCTTTCATTCTCCCCACTCCTCATCCTTTGTTTTAAGTTTCTTAAACTTTATGCAATAGTTATCCTCATTATAAACATATCGAATTCGATAATTTATACGTAAAATGTAGGATACTATTATTTTTTATTCCTACAAAATAACGAGAAAAAAACAAGCCACTTTCTGAATGAATCTTCAAAAAGCGGCTTGTTCAATGATTGTTGGTATAGTTAGTTCTGCTAATATGAGTTCCTCCTCTTCTACAAAGCATCTACATATTGAACTTCATCAAAGTATTGGACTTCCTTCAGCTCAATTTTCAGTGGAATATGAGTGTCTTTAACATAGTCATTCGCAATTTTTTGAACTTTAGTAAATGCATCGTACATTCCATCAGCTTCTACCTTTTGTTCACATAAACAGTTTGCTTGAGATTTTTTTGGATCTAAAAATAAAAATACATATTTCTTCACGGACTATCCCTCCTTTCCTTCCCTTCTTGTGAAACTATTCACAATTCAACCTAAAAAGAACTGTTGCTTAGCTTCGGTGCTTATCCCTCTTGTACATTTTTTCACATATTATCTTATTCATTAGCGATGACATTTGTAAGCGCTATCTTCATTATACATCATTTTTAAATCTTGTCTATGGCTATTTTGTGAATTAATTCACAATACTTGTCCGAGTTTTATCGGCCTTTCCATTCCATGAAAAAAGAAAAGCCCACGCGTATAGTGAGCTTCATCTTTAATCATTTAATCCAATTTTGAAACTCCATTGATCATTTGCTCGTAGCTTAATGTACCTGTGTATTTATCGTTGATTTTCCCTTCACTGTCAATAAAATAACTTGTTGGTAAGGCAATAACTTGATAGGTTTTACTTACAATCCCTTTTTCATCTAAAACGACTGGGAAAGTTAATTCTAATTTCTTAATGAACTCCGCAGGGCTTTCTTTACTTTTTTCAGTTTGAGTAGCATTGACTGCCAATATGACTAAATCTTCACGGCCCTCTTTATGAAGCTCTTCCATGTCCGGCATTTCCGCACGACATGGACCACACCAGGAAGCCCAGAAATTTAATAAAACCTTTTTCCCACGGAAATCCGATAGTTTCACCTTGTCCCCATTTAAGGTAACTAATTCAAAGTCTGGAGCAAGATTTCCTTTTTCCAATCCCTCCACTGCTGTTTTTTCAGTGAAGGCAGTTGAATAAACAGTATAGCCAATCAACCCGATAAAAACAATTAGCGCAATGACCTTCTTCATTGTTTCCTTCCTTTCCTGCTGCTTGATATCCTTATATAAATATAATAAAAACAAAGTAGATAATATTAAAAACTTAATAAATGATGACAGGGTGTTATATCCTGAAAATTGCAAGATCAAATAAAAACTTATGAAAAAACTAAAACTTCCAACAATTATAACATCAATTACGACCTTCTTGTTACTATTATTCCATAGTTTCACAAACAAATAAACAACAGCCATAAAAGTGGCCAAGATCATGCCATTTTTACCACCTGTAAAAAACAAAATGGTCTGTGGGTTCGAAATTGCCTTTGTGGTATTAAAAATGATATAACTAAATTTCCATACGAAAATCCAAATGATCGCACCATTTGTGATCAGGTTCAAAACAACATCACGCAAAGGAAGGTTCAATCGTAAACGATACCGCATCATTATATAAGCGAGACATCCTGAAATAAAAATGAACAAATAATAGTATTTGATTAAAAATGGTCCCAATTTGATGGCATCGTTTAACACGTCCCCACACCCTTTCCCTCATACCCCATCCAGTATACATTATATCAAAAAGATGCAGTACTGCCAATTGACAATACTGCATCTTCATTTTAGCTTACGCTATTATTATTTAGCTAATTTTTCGCGTAAAACCATTTGTAAGATCCCGCCATGACGGTAGTAGTCGATTTCAACTTCAGAGTCGAAACGAGCAAGTGCTTCGAATTCTACTTTGGAACCATCTTCTTTAGTAGCTGTTACTTTAACAAAGTCACGTGGTTTTACAGTTTCATCGATTTGAACTTCGATTGTTTCTTTCCCAGTTAAACCAAGTGATTCAGCATTTTCGCCTTCTTTGAATTGAAGAGGAAGAACACCCATTAACACAAGGTTTGAACGGTGGATACGCTCATAGCTCTCAGCGATAACTGTTTTAATTCCAAGTAGGAATGTACCTTTAGCAGCCCAGTCACGAGAAGAGCCCATTCCGTAATCTTTACCAGCTAGAATTGCTAAGCCAGTTCCATCTTCCTTATACTTCATAGCTGCATCAAAGATTGATGTAACTTCGCCTGTTGGCCAGTAAGTTGTCCAACCGCCTTCTGTACCAGGAGCAATTTGGTTACGGATACGGATATTTGCAAAAGTACCTCTAGTCATAACGCGGTCGTTTCCACGACGAGAACCGTATGAGTTGAAGTCACGTGGGCTTACACCCTTCTCTTGTAGGTATTTACCTGCAGGAGCATCTTTTGCGATTGAACCTGCTGGTGAGATATGGTCAGTTGTAACAGTGTCACCAAACTTACCAACTACACGCAAACCAGTTAATGTCTTGATTTCTCTTAATTCTTTTGTTAATCCTTCAAAGAATGGAGGATTTTGGATGTAAGTTGAATTTTCATCCCAATTATATAAAGCATCATCTGGAGATTCAATTTGATTCCAGCGTGAATTGCTCTTAAATACTTCAGCATACTCTGAACGGAATAATTCAGGTGTAACTGTTTTCTCAACAACTGCTTGGATTTCTTCATAAGAAGGCCAGATATCAGCAAACTTAACATCGTTGCCATCTTTATCTTTTCCAAAAGAGTCATTGCGAAGGTCAACATCTACTGTACCAGCTAGGGAGTAAGCAACTACTAATGGTGGTGATGCTAAGTAATTAGCTTTCACTAGTGGGTGGATACGGCCTTCAAAGTTACGGTTACCTGAAAGTACAGAGGTAACAGTTAAGTCACTGTCAGTAATTGCTTTTTCAATTTCTGGTGCTAATGGACCAGAGTTACCAATACATGTAGTACAACCATAACCAACAATGTTGTAGCCAAGTTGCTCCAAGTATGGTAATAGACCAGAATTTTGTAGGTATCCAGTTACAACTTTAGAACCTGGTGCTAAAGATGTTTTAACGTAAGCTGGTACTTGTAAGCCTTTTTCAACTGCTTTTTTAGCAACTAATCCAGCCGCAACTAGTACATATGGGTTTGATGTATTTGTACAGCTTGTAATTGCAGCGATAGCAATTGCACCTGTTTTCATAGTAGTTTCTGTACCGTCTGCAAGCTTTACAGTTACCTCTTTGTTGAACTCTTCTTCTGTTAAGCCAAGACCCTGTGTTCCTTGTGGTGCAACAACAGCTTTTTTGAACTGCTCTTGCATTTTTGTTAATGGAATTAAGTCTTGTGGACGCTTAGGACCAGAAAGATTTGGTTCAATATCAGAAAGGTTTACTTCAACTACATCAGTGTAAACTGGATCTTCTGATTCACCAGCAACATAGAATAATCCATTTGCACGGCAATAAGCTTCAACTAAGTTAATTTGCTCTTCAGAACGACCTGTTAGACGTAAGTAGTTAAGTGCTTCTTTATCAACTGGGAAGAAGCCACATGTAGCACCATATTCTGGAGCCATATTTGAAATAGTTGCACGGTCAGCAAGTGGCATTTGTGCAAGACCTGGTCCAAAGTACTCAACAAACTTACCAACTACTTTTTTCTCACGAAGTACTTGAGTTGCTTTTAACGCAATGTCCGTAGCTGTTGTACCATTTGGGAGTGAACCAACTAATTTAACACCGATTACTTCAGGCACTGGGAAGTATGAAGGTTGTCCAAGCATTCCTGCTTCTGCTTCAATACCACCAACGCCCCATCCAAGAACACCGATACCATTGATCATAGTAGTATGTGAGTCAGTACCAACTAATGTGTCAGGGAATGCTACGACTTCACCGTTTTCTTCTTTCGTCATAACAACGCTAGCAAGGTATTCCAAGTTAACTTGGTGAACAATACCTGTTGCTGGAGGAACAGCACGATAGTTATCAAATGCTTTTGTAGCCCAGCTTAAGAACTGATAACGCTCGTTATTACGTTGGAATTCTAAATCCATATTGAATTCTAATGAATCAGCTGTACCAGCTTTATCAACCTGTACAGAGTGGTCGATAACGAGGTCAACCGGAATTTCAGGATTAATTTTCGCAGGGTCTCCACCCATATCTGCCATTGCTTTTCTTAGAGATGCTAAGTCCACAACTGCAGGTACACCTGTGAAGTCTTGTAAAATTACACGAGCTGGTTTGAATGGAACATCAATATTTTGTAATTCACTTGTGCCCCATTTTGCAAGGTTTTCAACATGCTCTTTAGTGATGACACGTCCGTCAACTTGACGAAGAACAGATTCAAGTAATACCTTGATAGAGTATGGCAATTTCGAAATATTTGCCACGCCTTCAAGCGCACTTAAATCGTAATAGTTATACGTTTTGCCATTTGATTCAAACGTTTTCCGTGCTTTAAACACATCATTGTTTGCCATTTATATGTACCCCCCTGTAAAGTTATGCATATTGTCGTAATTGTCAAAAAAAGGCCGACAATATGACTCCCATCTAATTACTCTCTCATTTTAATTGAATTTTTCGCATAAGTAAATACCGATTCGATTCTTGGCGACATAAGTTTACATAATGATGAATTATTGTATATTTATGACACTTTTTCAAAACATAGTAGTGGAGGTGAGTAAAAGTGGCCAAAAGAAAAGCGAATCACGTGATCCCGGGAATGAACGCGGCTAAAGCTCAAGGAACAGGTGCGGGTTTTAATGAGGAGTTATCTAATGAACCATTAACAGAGACACAAAAGCAGCACAACAAGAAGCGTAAGAAAAATCAATAACGATAAAAACCGCTTCTTGTTGAGAGAAGCGGTTTTTATTTAATCCTCGAAATCGACATGGCTAACGATTGTTTGGAGATCACTTTGAAATTTTTGAAGTTGATCTAATTGGCTTTCTGAAGCTACTTCTAAAGCATTTTCTATTTGCTGGAACGCTTCATTAACTTCATTTTTAAGATCTTTTAAATGGTGCCCATAATCCGGATCATTTCGCACTAGATCTTTATGAATATCAACGGCATGGTCAACACCTTGCTGAGCAGCCTGGAATGCTTGTTGTTTGTTTTTATTGTATGGCATTAAAATTCCACTCCTTATTTTCAATTAAATACGTCTCGGTGCATTCTAGCTTTATTGTGTACAAAAACAGGATTTTTATACTTGAATAAAACCAATTAAGGCAATCCATCCTAAACATAAAAGGAGGGAAAGACAATGGGATCTGGACGTACTAATCAACCAAAGAACCAACAAGAACCAACAAATCAACCACAACCATTAAGCGGCTCTAAAAAAGTTAAAAATCATAACCATACCCGTCAAAAGAATAATCAAGGGCATGACATGTAAAATGCATTAATCGGCCCGAATTAATTTTCTTTATCAATTCTTAAAAAAGCAGCAATGATAAATACCAGCTCATCATCCGTGATCGTTCTAAAATCAAGATATACTTTTTCATCCTTTTGACGAGTGACAATGCTCGGAGTACATAATCTCAGCCTAACTGCCAGTTCTTCTGAAGTTAGCGAAGAATGAGTAACGGTAGCTACGACTGTTGGGAGCTTTACTTCTGGCATTGTCCCCCCACCAACTTGTGAAAAGTCTTTTTCCGGCGTACACGTATAATGTGGGTTCTGTTCCAACAATTGCTGTTGAAACAATAGCGCACGAGCTTCAATTTCCTCTCCCGTTTGGAGAATATCACGTAGTGTTGGGATTTCCATCATCGCCTGTTCTCCCAAAACATAAGCTTTTAATGTTGCTTCAAGGGCGGCAAATGTCATTTTATCAACCCGAAGCACTCGAGCAAGCTGATGTTTTTTTAATTTTTGTATCAGTTCACGTTTACCGGCAATAATCCCGGCTTGGGGCCCACCTAACAATTTATCTCCGCTAAATGAAACAAGGTCTGCTCCAAGCTTAATAACATCCCTCACGACAGGCTCTTCACCAATCCCGTGTTTTTGAAAATCAGCTAAAACACCGCTTCCTAAATCTTCATAGAAAATCACATTATCATGTTTCCCACTAAGTTCAACCAACTCTTCACTTTCAACATTTTCGGTAAAGCCGACTACTTTAAAATTACTCGTATGTACTTTTAGAATCAGCGCTGTTTCGTCATTTATTGCATTTTCATAATCATACAAGTGGGTTTTATTGGTTGTTCCGACCTCAACAAGCTTAGCCCCACTCTCTTCCATGATTGAAGAAATCCGGAAGGAACCACCAATTTCGACAAGCTGCCCCCTTGATACAATAACCTCTTTATCTTTCGCAAGTGCCCTTAAAATCAGATAAACAGCGGCAGCATTATTATTCACAACCATTGCTGCTTCAGCGCCTGTCACTTGTTGAATAAGACCTTCAATAATATCGTGACGTGACCCTCTTTTCCCTTCGTCAATCCTATACTCTAAGTTGGAGTAATTAGAAGCGATCCTCACAACATGTTCGATTTGCTTTTTACCTAAACGAGCCCGTCCTAAATTCGTATGTAAAACAGTTCCAGTCGCATTAATGACCGTTTTTAGATAATACTGTGATAACTGTTCAACCGCTCTTTCTACTTTTGCCAAAATTTGTTTTGTCCAATATTCCTTATTTAAGTCCGGCTTTTCATCAACCCATTGATCTTGTAAAAGCTGTTCTCTTATCCCATTTAACTCTTCTTGACAAATACTTGTTAAGCGTTCACTGCCTACATTATATTTTTGTAACAACTGTTCATAGACGCGAGACTTCTGCAATTCATGAACAGGTGGTAAGTAACGTAAAAATTGCTTCATTTTTTGTGCCTCCACTCCTGAAATTCATGTCATATTATATCATTTTTGCCAATATTACCATAATCCGCAATACTCCTGGAGCCTAGTCATTTTCCTAACGATTTGAATACCTTTATATTGAGAAATTGAGTAAAGGAGAAATTGTTATGAGCAAGAATGAAGAAAATGACTTTTTGCCTGTCATAAGAGACCTAAATGAGGTGTTTAACCGTTTTTGGGAGGACCCATTTACTTCTTTTTTCCCTCAACAGTTTCGGGTCGACCTATATGATATGGGAAATAAAATTGTAGTTGAAGCAGAGCTTCCTGGTTTCAGTCAAAATCAAATTAAAATTGAAGCCGTCCATGAAGGTTTAAAAATTATCGCAGATGATCGCCAAGAACTTGAAACGATCGATGACAAGAAAAAGTATTTTAAAAAGGAAAGAAGGTTCAGAAGACTAGAACGGGTCATTCCTCTTCCATATGATATAAGTGCGGATACAAAAGCCTATTATAAAAATGGGATTCTTGAAGTCCATATACCGAAAAAAAGTCGGCGAAAGCAAAAGTTTATTGATATTGAATAAATTATTTAGGCATAAATGCTGTTTCGGTAAAAATCAACCAAAAAAGTGTCAACTCACTACGAATTGGCACTTTTTTATAGTTTCTATTTTTCCTCGATCGCTTCCAACTCCGCAATAAACTCGTCGACATTTGGAAATTTGCCTGTTTCCTTCTTGGAATATCGTTTTTCACCATTCACGGTTACTTCAAATATACCACCTGAGCTTGGAATAAGTTCAAGCGAAGAAATTTCCGAGCGAAAATGAGTAATTAATCCTTCTGCGAAACTCGCAGCTTTTGGAGCAAAGTTTCACATCATACAAAACTCAATTGTAATTTTATAAGTCATCTACTATCCCTCCTAATTTATCAAATGCCGCTGAAAATCGCAAAGCTCGCCAGAGGCTTTACCCAATATTTTATACAAACTATATTTAGCAGTAAAATCATCTGCCCGTATTTTCAGGCTAAAAGTCATTTTATTAGAGTTTATCCTCAAGGATATACTATACTATAGGTTGGAGGTGCATATTGTGGAAGAAAAAGTTCGCCTAACGGCTATGTCTACAAAAGCTGGCTGAGGCTGCAAAATCGGCCCTGCCGAATTGTCGCAAGTGTTGCGACTATTACCAGAAAGAGAACATGATCCAAATTTATTAGTTGGTATAGATACATCGGATGATGCTGGGGTTTATCGTGTATCAGATGAATTAGCCTTAATTCAGACTGTCGATTATTTTACACCCATTGTGGATGACCCTTTTATGTTTGGACAGATTGCGGCTGCTAACGCCTTAAGTGATGTTTATGCAATGGGTGGTCAACCTAAAACTGTACTTAATATCGTTGGTTTCCCTGTGAAAAAGCTTGGAGCGGATATGCTTGCAGAAATCTTAAAGGGGGCGGCGGAAAAAGTGAAGGAATCCGGGGCGATTGTTGTCGGTGGACATTCGATCGATGACCAAGAGCCAAAATTCGGAATGGCGGTCACTGGCTATGTTCACCCCGAAAAGTTTTTCCGTAATGTAGGGGCAAAACCTGGGGATGTGTTAGTTCTTACAAAACCAATCGGAGTCGGAATTCTAACTACAGGCATTAAGCGTGGTGTTGTAACACCAGAACAAGAAGAAAAAGTAATCGAAACTATGGCCATGCTCAATAAAAAAGCAGCTGAAGCATTAGAAGGTTTCCAAATCCATGCTGTTACAGATGTGACAGGCTTTGGATTGCTAGGTCATGCATGTGAAATGGCAAAAGGAAGTAACGTCAGTATGACGATTACATATGAAGATATCCCTGTTTTAGATGGAACATACAATCTAGCCGAACAAGGTGTCATTCCTGGTGGTTCGAAATCCAACTTTGAATGGTTGAAGGATGATGTTGAGTTCGCACCATCGATTACTGAAAGTAACCAATACATTTTATGTGATGCGATTACTTCAGGGGGACTTTTAGTAAGTCTGCCAAAAGAAGAAGCCAAAGCTTATGTGCAAAAGCTTCACGAACAAAACATAAGCGCTGCCCGAATTATCGGTGAAGTGAATGAATTAAATAAGAAATCTTTATATGTAAAATAAAAATAAGGCTGACTCAGAAAAAATCGTTAAAAAACGAATTTGCCTGTGTCAGCCTTCCTTAATTGTGGACTTTATAGGAATCTTCAATAAAACTTAAAAACGCAGAAATGACTGGAAAATTTTTATTTTCCTCAAGACAAGAAAAATAAAAATTCCTTGTGACTTGAAAATCTTTCAAAGTTATTATCTTTACTCGACCAGATTTAGCAGCCCGTTCTGCTGCATAGGAAGATACAACGGTAATTCCAAGACCAGCCTCCACTGCGGCAATAACAGCTTCCGTACTCCCCAACTCACCTACAATTTTCATTAACTCTGTTGAAAAGCCCAATGATTCAATCGTTTTTTCAAGCGAGGATCGCGTATCGGAGTTTTTTTCACGTAAAATCCATTCCGCATCAAATAAATCTCGAAACTGCTTAATATCCTCTTCAATAAATTCTATAGGGGCAATAATACTTAAGTTCTCACTAACAATTGGTTTTGTATAAAGCAAGGGGGTGATCGGTGGTTCGCCGGTAATGGCAACATCAACAGAGCGATGTTTTAACCAATCCACAACGTCCTTGCTCCCTGATATTTTCATACTAAAATCCACATCTGGGTAGGTGGATTTAAAATTTTTGATGATCTTTGGAAGAATATATTCAGAAGGGATTGTACTGGCACCAATGACAAGTTTCCCAACTGGTTCTCCTCCTAAAAATTGAGCCTCCAAGTCTTCCCACAACTTTAGGATCTCTTTAATCCTGCGATAGATCACTTCACCTTGAGAGGTTAACTGGACACCCTCGCCTGTGCGCTTTACTAACTTTGTTTTAAAATGTTCCTCTAAGGCTTGAATTCGGAGCGTTATAGCCGGCTGTGATACTGATAATTGCCTTGCCGCCTCTTGAAAGCTTTTTACTTGTATCAACTTTTCAAATGCTTTTAGATGGTTTAAATTCATTGTTTTCACCACTAGTTTAGGTTATTGTAAACAATCTTGATAAAGCTTCATAAATGCCCCTATTTCATCTTCAAAAAAATGATTGGTTTGTACATAGTTTTTAGCATTATCAATGATCCATTGCGCTTTTTCATGCTCGGTTAAAACCAGTTCAATTTTTTCCAAAAACTCATTTCCGTCATTGAATAAATAGCCATTTATCCCGTCTTCGATGATACTTGCATTGCCGGGGTTATTTCGTGCTAAAACAACACAACCCGTTTGCATCGCTTCTAAAATAGCCGAAGATTGACCCTCTGAAATAGACGTATTTAAAACAATATGTGCCCATTTATATAATGATACCATGTTTTCAATCGGAACATTTTCCAAAAAGTGAATCCAGCTATATTTTTCGATATATTGTTTTAATGTTTCATAAATGTTTTCATCTAAAACCATCCCGGCGATCAAAAACTGCAATTTAGGATACTTCTTTTGTAGCCAAGCAATCTCTTCGATTAAAAAGAAAACATCCTTAACCGCCCTTAATCCAGAGGGAAGGAGAAGTGCAGGCTCCCCTGGTACTAAATTCAATGCAGTAGTATCTTCCTCAGAATTTGGAAACCAAACACTCTGCTTAATGACCTCAATTCGTAACCTCATTTCACGATAGGCATGACAAAGTTTTGCTTTTGCATCATCAGTAAAAACGGTAATCGCCCTTGCATTTTGTAATATATCCAACATTTCTGCACGATTACCTAGGTTATCTAAATCAAGATTTACATCTGTACCGCCGTTCGTCATGATATATGGTTTATTCAACTGAAAATTCGTCTTTTTTGCCCATTTTGAAAAACGGTAAAAATGGATGATATGGATTAGGTCACAATTAGCGGCTTGGCCTTCTATTTTTTCATTCCACTCGTCTTCTTCATAGGCAAATACTGTGACATCTACTCCATTTTGTTTTAAACTAGAGGCCATTCTTTTGGCAGTTGTTGAATTGCCTCTATTGGTGTGTAAATACGGTGTGAGAAGTAAGATCTTCATTGTTGACAAACTACATTACACCCACTTCCGTTTATCCTCTACTCTTCTAGTAAGCTTTAATGTATCTAATAGCTCTAGTAATGGAATTAAATATTTTCTAGACAGCCCAAGAACATCTTTAGCATCCTTAACCGTAAATTCTTCATCGGTTTTTGACTTTAATAGTTCTGTTGTTTTATGAATAGTCTCTATTGAGATAAGATGATTTTCATCCAAAGCAACTGCTTTATTTGATTGGATTAAATAATATTTGAAGTCATCCTTGTACTGCTCCGGAATCTTTTCATTTTTTATATATTGTTCCAATGTCTGTACTTCAATTTCGTCTTTTTGAATGGCAGCAACCACTGCTTCCATCCGCTTGCTCCATTTTTCTGGATAATGCGGTGAAAAGGTTGAAAGCTGAATATATTGCTCTTGTTTATTTAGGAAACCTTCTTCCACCAATTTTTCAAGGACAAATTCAACCAGACGTTGCGGATAAAGATTGGATAAGGAATGAACAATTTCGGCTTTATTGAAGCCAGCACGAAGTGAAAATTCCTCATGATAATCCGTTAATTTCTCCTCGATCTTGTTTTTAATAAATTCAAAATCAGAATAAAGGGCATACTCGCCGTTTGCTAGTTCAAAAATGGTCGTGCCTTTCTCCTCATTCACTATAGCGATTAAATCATCTTTATCCATCGATGAAAATTTCAATAAAGCCTCAAATGTCATGAGTGCCTTCTCTTTTAGAATAGAAAGAACCCGTTCATTTGGTGTGCCTTCCTTTTTTTGCAGAAGCATATTAACTGTATCTTCGCCGAAACGATATTTACTGCCTTTCGGATCAATAATCCAGCCCCCACCAATTGTTTCGACAGGTGTAGGTCTTCTTAAAATAAAGCGGTCCCCGCGTTTACAAACTATTGCGTGATCCAAACGCAGCTGACAAACGACTTCATTTTCTTCATTAACCACTTCATTTCTATCAAAAAACACGATTTTCCCCATTACCTCGGTTGTTCCTGTATGTAACTTAATCGGTGCCCGCTGCTTGACCGGCGATGCCAAGTCACCCACAAATTTTGTCGTAATATCAAGTGTATCCGTAACGAGAAAATGCTCAGATGATACCAAAACATCTCCACGTGCAATTTCATGTTTGGTGATGCCACCTAAATTTAAGGCCGCCCTTTGTCCAGCCTTAGCTACTTCTGTTTGCTCATGATGCTCCTGAATTTGCCGCACTTTTACTGGAATTCCTTGCGGTAAAACCAGTAGTGAGCTGCCTTTTTCGACGACCCCTTCATAAACGGTACCACGTACCACTGTTCCTTGACCCTGAACCGAAAACACTTGGTCAATTGGCAAACGGAATGGTCCCCTTGCATCACGCATTTCTATATGTTGCAATTCTTTCTTAATTTCTTGTTTTAATTCCTCCAGTCCTTTCTTTGAAAGACTGTCTACTAATACAAAAGGAGCTGATTCAAACACCGTCCCCTGCAAATTATCTCTAATATCCTCTTGAACAAGTTCTAATAATTCTTCATCAACGCGATCAATTTTACTAATCGCTATAATACCTTTTTCAATGCCTAAAAAGGACAGGATTTCAAGATGCTCTTTCGTTTGCGGCATAACACCTTCATCAGCAGCAATAACAAGAATGACTAAATCAATCCCGGCCACACCGGCAATCATTTGTCTAATAAAACGTTCATGACCCGGTACATCGATAATAGAGACATGTAATTCATCATCAATTTTTAAGGGTGCATAACCTAATTCTATTGAAATATTTCTTTCTTTTTCTTCCTTAAGTCGATCTGTATCAACATTCGTTAACGCCTTCGTAAGAGATGTCTTTCCATGGTCAATATGCCCAGCCATCCCAACCGTATAATTTCGAACTGCCAAAATCTTCACCCACTTTTCTATCATTCCATTTTACTTTAATAGGTATAGAAAAACTATTCAAGTATGATGAATGAATGAAAGCCCAAATAAAAAAAGTCCACCTATTTTTTAGATGGACGAAATAGAGGAATACATTATGATGAACAACAACATTTGCTAGGGAATTGTTGCTCATCATTACTATCGGTTAAAAATAGGAAACTTTAAAATGGTAATATACGGAAAGGTGACTGACTAATTTGTATAAAAATTTTCATTTTCCACTTTAGAAATATTTACCTATATGTGGTTTAATTAAATTGGGATAGATAGTCCATTTTTATCTAGGGAGAGTGTGACGTATGTGGTACACAAAAGACGCGGAAAGAGTAGCCGTTGAATTAGCAACTAACCCGGAAATAGGTCTAACGAGTGAAGAGGCAAACATACGATTAGATCAGGTTGGAGCTAATGAATTTGACGAGCATAAAAAAGATTCGATTTTCACGTTATTTTTTAGGCAAATCAACAGTTTGCTAATCTATATTTTAATTGGAGCAGCTCTTATTTCCGCGTTTGTTGGCGAGTATAGTGATGCCATTATCATTGTTTTGGTGATCCTGCTGAATACGATTATTGGCGTCATTCAGGAATCTAAAGCAGAAAAGGCTTTGGAAGAACTTAAAAAGATGACAACTCCTAAAGCCATCGTCAAACGAGATGGAATGACGGTTGAAATTCCATCAGAGCATGTAGTACCAGGTGATATCATAATTATTGATGCGGGACGATTTATTCCTGCTGATATACGCTTAATTGAAACTGCCAATTTTAAGGTTGAAGAATCTTCATTAACCGGGGAGTCCGTTCCTGTTGATAAAAATGCTGATTGGATCGCAACCGAGGAATTGCCAGTTGCCGACCAACGGAATATGGCCTTTATGTCCACCCTATCCTCTTACGGGCGGGCGGTGGGAATTGTCGTCAACACGGGAATGCAGACCGAAATCGGAAAAATCGCTAATTTACTTGGGAAACAAGAAAAAGAACAAACACCGCTTCAAAAAAAGTTAGCAGAGCTTGGGAAAGTTCTCGGAATTGGTGCCGTCATTGTGTCAATCGTCATCTTCCTGATTGGCTATTTTCAAGGCAGAGATGTTCTTGATATGTTCCTAATTTCAGTAAGTTTGGCGGTTGCAGCTATTCCTGAAGGGTTGCCTGCCATCGTTACGATCGTGCTGGCGATTGGCGTACAGAGAATGATCAAACGACAGGCTGTTGTTCGAAAGCTGCCAGCAGTTGAAACTCTTGGTGCTATTAGTGTGATTTGTTCCGACAAAACAGGTACGCTGACCCAAAACAAAATGACGGTAACGAAAGCCTATATTAACGGTAATTACCTGGCTATGGACTCACCATTAATTAAACAAAAGGAGTACACTCGCTTCTTTCAAACAATGGCCCTTTGTAATGATGCCGTTTTTACTGAAGAGGAACATTCTGGCGACCCGACTGAAATCGCCCTTGTTGCTGCTGCTAATGCTGCTGGATTTGAAAAACAACTTCTTGATGAAGAATATGAGCGTATTTTTGAAATTGCTTTTGATTCCGATCGTAAAATGATGACAACCGTTCATCGCCATAATGACCGGTACTTTGTAATGGCAAAAGGTGCATTGGAAAGCATTTTACCAAAAATCCGTGTGACTACCGTTGAAGGGGATAAAATTAAGAGCGTGGCCAATGAGATGTCTGCCGAAGCATTACGTGTTCTTGCGATGGCCTACAAGGAAATTCCCACCTTCAATAGCAGCATGACAAGCGAAAATTTGGAAAAAAACCTGGTTTTTCTTGGCTTAACCGGAATGATCGACCCGCCAAGAGAAGAAGTAAAAGCATCGATAGCACAGTGCAAACAGGCCGGTATCCAAACGATCATGATAACTGGGGATAACCAAAAAACAGCGTTCGCGATTGCGAAAGATCTTGGCATTGCAAATGAAGAGATTGAATCTATGACAGGCTCTGAGCTTGATCGCCTTAGCGAAACAGAGCTGTGCGAGAAGGTTAACAAAATCCGAGTTTTTGCACGGGTGTCGCCTGAACACAAGGTAAAAATTGTGAAAGCTTTAAAAACGAATGACCGAATTGTTGCGATGACTGGGGACGGAGTAAACGATGCTCCTTCATTAAAACAAGCTGATGTTGGTGTCGCGATGGGGAAAGGCGGTACTGACGTCGCAAAAGGTGCCGCGGATATTGTATTAACAGATGATAACTTTGCAACGATCGTTGCTGCCGTTGAAGAAGGTAGAAATATTTATCAAAACATTAAAAAATCAATATTATTTCTCCTATCATGTAACTTAGGGGAAATTGTAACGCTTTTTATTGCGATCCTGCTTGGATGGCCAGCCCCTCTAACCGCTATTCATATTTTATGGATCAATCTAATTACAGATACATTACCTGCCATTTCACTAGGGCTAGATCCTGATGATCCGGATGTTATGGACCAACAACCACGTTCCATTAAAGAAAGTATTTTTGCCCACGGCGGCGGAATGTTTATACTGCTTTACGGTATATTAATTGGTTTCTTAACCTTATTCGCCTTTGTTACAGGATTAAATTATTACATTGGTGCACCATCGATTTTTTCAATCGACTTTAGCAACATTTCGAAGGATGCACTCGTCCATGCACAAACAATGGCATTTGTAACACTATGTATTACACAATTATTCCATTCCTTGAATTTGCGGAGTACTAAAAAGTCACTTCGTGAAGTAGGATTATTTACAAATAAGTTTTTGCTTTCGTCTGTTTTCTTTGGGATTGCACTTCAAGCTATATTAGTCAATGTACCGGTTTTTAACAATATTTTCGGGCTGCACGTCCTTTCTTTAAAAGACTGGTTTTTCGTACTTACGCTATCGCTTGTCCCAGTCATTTTCAGCGAGCTGTCTAAAGCTTGGAAAAGAATCTTTTAAGACAACAAATGAAGGGGTACCCACTTTCGGGCACCCCTTTTCGATTTTTACTATTTTACCTCTACCCCAAAATGTTCTTTGGCTAAGTCCGTAAATTGTCTTTCATCAATATTCTCTTTTTTCATTTCCCCATCTTTCCACACTGTTAATGAAGAAGCTGTTAAGGTGACTGTTCCGCTGTCTGTTAATTTCGTCAGTAAGGGTGCCTTGTTAAATGGAGAATGCTCACTTTCCGAGATGATCTGTTTAATGGCATTTAATTCAGCGAAGTGCCGAATGGTACTTTCCGTGTTAAACGCATAACCTAGCTTCCAATCAGAATCTTTATACTTTACCTTCATTTCAAAGGCATAATTTCCATACTCACTATCCAGCTTTTTAATACGAAATTCGCCGTTCTCAGAATAAACTGTTTCTCCGCTTAATGGAACAGGTTTTAATGGTAAATTCCCTCCAAAACCAGTATCTAATACAAAAGTTTGATTATTATGGTTTAATAAAATTGTTACATGCGTAGGACCCGTAGGTGCCCAGTTCTGCGCTGAATGATCATAAACAGCCCCACGAACTAAGTGGACATCAAAGTCATTTTCCTTTAAAAATAGATAAAGAATAGGATTCAACTCATAACAGACGCCGCCTTCATTCCTATCAAGAATTTTATTAATTAGGCTTTCCTTCGAAATATCACTTGTACTTTTGTTGATAATACATATATTTTCGAAGGGAATTGAATTAGCTGTTTTTTCAAGAACCTTATCTAATTGTTCAAATGTAATAACCCTATCTTCAGGAAAACCTATTCTTTTACGAAAAAAGGTATTTAGATCAAGCATACTATTCCTCCATAACTTAAGTATTAAATCCCATTAAAGCAAAGACAATCCCTACCACTAATGATGAAAGTACATATATAATGGCCATACCCATTTTTTTGGCTTCTATTAACCTAATTGTTTCATAGCCAAAGGTTGAAAAAGTAGTATACGCACCGCAAAATCCAACTCCCACAAAATACCAAACCCACTCTTCAATACTGTTGCTTAAATGATATTTAGCGATTACTCCGAGTAAAAACGAGCCAGAAATATTGATGATCCATGTCCCCAGTGGAAACATATATAATTTTGTTTTTTGAGCCCATTTTTTATTTATAAAATCGCCTAATAAAAAGCGTACAGCTGCACCCATTGCACCACCAAAGCCAATTAACCAAATCATGCGAATTTACTCCCCATATAGACTAATAACAAGCCAAAGAATATACTTATGAGTACATAGAGTAGACTGAGAAAAACAAGTCCCTGATCAAATAATTGAATCGTTTCAACGGAAAATGTTGAAAAGGTTGTAAAAGACCCAATGACTCCAGTTCCAAGAAACAGCGTTATATAAGGCTGTTTTTTGATCCGATGACCCATATATGTTAAAAGCCACCCTAGTAGAAAGCATCCAATAAGATTTACAAATAAAGTTCCAAAAGGAAAACCATGATTTGGATTCAGCCACTCTCCTACCCCAAATCGACCTATTGCCCCTATAAAACCGCCGATCATCACTAATAAAATTTGCATAGTAACACCTTTATCCCACCTTTTTCTAAAATTCATTATACTAGGAAGAAAACCGCTTTCCAACTATTGTATATGAAAAGATCTGTTCCAAACCTGTATAATTTTTATATGGAGGTGTGTTGTATACACTTGGAATTTCTATTACTATGGTGAACAAATTTGTTATCCTAAAGCCTATCACCTCGTAAAAATGAGGAAACTCGCCAAAATGAATCATAAGCAGCTTTTTCTTTTACGATCGATACATTTTATTTAGGGTATTTCTTGACATAAATAAATATTTTGGAGTTTGATATTTCAAACTTTTAAGAATGGTATGATTGGTGCTGGATAGAATTTCGATTGGCAAAAACGCAAATACTTTAAACCACTTATAGATAGGATGAGAAATATCAAAAATTTCAAATCCAAGCCGTTCACAACTTTTATTTAAATGGGTGATCCCAACAATTCCTTTAATTTCATTCGCAAAGCTACTGTTTCGAATGAAATGCTCAATTCCAGGCAGAGACTCTTGAACATGGCGATAGAGAATTTTCACTTTTCTTAATTCACTTTTTATCTCCATTAATTCTCTTAACAGCTTTACGTTGTGAAGGTGGATTTTAACCAAAATATCATTTTTCGTGATCTTTGTACCGTCAGAAAGAACAACTTCTCTTCCTTTATATTTCGTTAGTCTAACCCTGAAAATATTACTTTCCATACCTGATCTAGGAGGGAATGTAAGACGTGTGCAGAAAAAATAAAGGGGATCAAAAAAGTTCCAAATCGAAAGAACGTAGCCCCGCATATTGCCAGCTCTCCTTCGCATTTTCTTCATTTCATTTTATTTTTTTACATTGGAGGGGATTTTATTTTTGAAAAATTTGGTTTACCAAAAGAAAAGAGCTGCAATCCAATTGGACTGCAACTCTTCTTTCCTTAAGCCAGTTCGATCTGACGTGTTTCATGACCAACGAAGGCAACCACCAAAGCACCGATAATAATACTTCCACAAAAAATTGAGAAAATAAAACCAAGGGAATAACCGGCACTTACGAAAGAGCCTACTAGCAGCGGACCTAAGATACCACCGATTCTGCCTACAGATGCCGCCATCCCAGTCCCGGTTCCACGAATGACTGCCGGATATTGTTCTGGAGAATAAGCATATAAGGCACCCCATGCCCCAAGATTGAAAAATGATAATAATATCCCGGAGCTAATTAATAGAGCGGTTGATTCTGCTGTACCGAATACAAAAGCTGAGGCCGCAGTCCCTAATAAATAGGTAACTAACACAAATTTTCTACCAATTCTTTCGATAAACCAAGCTGCCGTAAAATACCCAGGTAATTGCGCAAGAGTCATGATCACCACATATTCAAAACTTTGGATCAAATTGAAACCTTTCATAACCATAACGCTTGGCAACCATAGAAACATTCCATAGTATGAAAAGACAACCGTAAACCAAACTGTCCATAAAACAAACGTCGATCTTGCATGCTCTTTCGACCAAACATCCTTTATATTTTGCAATACCGTCCGTTTTTCACTCTTTTTAGGTGAAAATGCAGGAGAGTCAGGCAAATTTAATCGTAAATAAATAGCATAGATAGCAGGTAAAGCACTTAATAAAAGAGCAACTCTCCACCCGAAAGTTGGAATAACAAAGTATGAAATGAGTGCGGCAATCAACCAACCAACAGCCCAAAAACTTTCTAGCAATACTACGATGCGACCCCGGTCCTTTGCCGGGACAATTTCAGATACCAAAGTTGAGGCTACAGGTAATTCACCACCAAGGCCCATACCAACAAATATCCGCAATATCAGAAATACGGAAAGTGTAGTTGCTAAAGCTGAAAGTCCACTTGCTAGTGAAAATAAGACTAAGGTTATAATAAATATATTTTTTCTACCAATCCGATCCGCCCATATTCCAAATACAAAAGCACCAACCGCCATACCGATAGAATTTACACTCCCGATCCAGCCCATTTGTTGCGGTGTTAAACCCCAATCTACCTTTAGGGCAGCGATAATAAACGAAAGCATTCCAACATCCATTGCATCAAACATCCAACCAAGCCCAGCAATCCCTAATACTTTATTTCTTGAAATTACTTTTCCTCCCATGTTGTATGCTCTTCCTCCTGTCTTGATAACTGTCTATATGCATAAATGCGGTTTTCAGTTATCGCATATGTATTGCCTATTTCCGATGCATTTTAAATTCTAAAAATAGCTCATTATAATATGCTAAGTTCTTTTTGCCAAGATTTTCATAAACCTCAAGTTTTTCCGTTAATTCAGGTGATGGATAGAAGCGTTCATCCGTTACCATCTCTTCAGGCATATATTTCAGAGCTTCCGTATTCGGTGTGGAATAGCTTACATATTCGGTATTTTGTGCAGCAACTTCTGGGTCAAGCATAAAATTGATAAACTGATGGGCTGCTTCGATGTTTTTGGCTGTTTTCGGAATGACCATATTGTCAAACCAGAGATTGGAGCCTTCTACTGGTACAACATAGTCTAAATTTTCATTATTCGACATAATATCGGCAGCATCACCTGACCATACAAGCCCAATAGCGGCTTCCTCATTTGCCAAAAGCATCTTGATTTCATCACCAACAATCGCCTTTACATTTGGAGTGAGTCGGTCTAATTTTTCCTTCGCTTCTTTTAAATGTTCTTTATTTGTATCATTTAACGAAAGCCCTAGACTATTTAGCCCCATTCCCATTACTTCCCTAGCGCCGTCAATTAAAAGAATTTGATTTTTTAATGCTGGATCCCATAAATCATTCCAACTTGTTATTCCCTTACCATCAAGCAGAGTTGGATTATAGACAATTCCAACCGTTCCCCAAAAATAAGGAATGGAATATTTATTTTCGGGATCAAACGGCAAGTCCATAAAACGTTCATCAATATACTTTAAATTTGGCAGCTTAGAATGATCAAGCGGAATGAGCAGGTCCTCTTCCCTCATTTTTTCTATCGTATACTCTGATGGAACTGCAATATCATAGGTTGTGCCGCCTTGAACGATTTTTGTCATCATCGCTTCATTTGAATCAAAGGTTTCATAGATCACTTTAATACCTGTTTCTTTTTCAAAACGAGTGATAAGCTCCTCATCAATATAATCACCCCAGTTATAAATGGTTAAGGTATTCCCACTTGAATACCCTTGGGATGAATTTAATCGATCCAACAACACTAATAAAACGGCGGATGCTATGACAACTGCCAATAACGAATGGACTAATCTTTTCATTTTTTAGCCCCCATTCCTCTTGGTTTATTCTTTTGTGAAATAAAATAATAGACTACAACTAATAGCGTCGTAAATAAAAATAATACAGTTGACAATGCATTAATATTCAAGGAAATTCCCCGACGGGCCAAAGAGTAAATTTCAACAGAAAGCGTACTAAAGCCATTTCCTGTTACAAAAAACGTCACAGCGAAATCATCAAACGAATACGTTAAGGCCATAAAAAAGCCAGCCATAATTCCCGGCGTTATAAAGGGAAGAATAACTTTTGTCAGGACATCCCATTCGTTCGCACCTAGATCTCTTGCAGCATCAATTAATGTCGGACTCATTTCATTTAACTTAGGTAAAACCATTAACACAACAATTGGAATGCTAAAAGCGATATGCGAGCACAACACGGAGATAAACCCAAGTTTCATCCCGCCAACTGTAAATAATATCAAAAACGATGCACCAATAATAACATCTGGACTGACAATTAGCACATTATTTAAAGATAATAAAGATTGCTTTGTTTTTCTTTTTCTAACGTTATAAATAGCAAGAGCGCCAAAAACACCGATAATCGTTGCTAAAAGGGCAGATAATAATGCGATAACAATTGTATTCAGTACAATAATGAGAAGCCTCGTATCACTAAATAATTCTTTATACCAATCAAGCGTAAAGCCTTCAAAATTGTACATCGTTCCACCACTATTGAAAGAGTAGAACACTAAAAAGAAAATCGGTGTATATAATATAGCAAAAATAACCAGTAAATAAAGCTTTGAAATTGCTGATAATTTTCGAGCCATCTTATACACCCCGCTTTCGATCGCCAGTTACGATCATGATTAAAAACATAATAATGATTAGAAATACGGCAATCGTTGATCCCATTCCCCAGTCTTGTATGACGAGGAAATGTTGTTCAATCGCAGTACCTAGAGTGATCACGCGGTTTCCGGCTATTAATCTTGTTAGCATGAACAAGGAAAGCGCTGGAATAAAGACAACTTGACACCCCGATTTTACACCGTCCAACGTAAGCGGAAAAATCACTCTTCGGAATGTGGTCCATTTCGATGCCCCTAAATCATTGGCGGCATCAAGTAAAGTTGGATTTAATTCATCCAATGCATTAAAAATAGGCAAAATCATAAAAGGAATAAAGATATAGACTGAAACAAAGATAAAACTAAAATCCGTAAATAAGATCTGTTTACTACCGATACCAATGATTTCTAAAAGCTGATTGGCCATCCCGTACGTCCCAAAAATCCCCAAGAACGCATAAGCTTTTAATAATAAGTTAATCCACGCAGGCGTAATAATTAATAAAAGCCAAAGATGCTTATGCCTCGTTTTTGTTAATAAAAAAGCAGTTGGATAGGCAACGAATAAAGAAAAGGTGGTAATTAAAAATGCATACCAAAAGGAACTCAATGTCATCTGTAAATAAACAGACGTAAAGAACTTTTGATAATTGATCAGTGAAAAATGTCCTTCAATATCAAAGAAGGAATAATAAAGTATTAACAAAATCGGTGCGATGACAAAGAGTACAATCCAACCCACATAAGGAATCATATAAAGATTACGTGTTACCTTAGAATTCATTACTATCTCCTTCCTCATATGATTCTAGACGGCGATCAAACTCCTCCTCACTCTCTCCAAAACGCATAACATGAATAGCTTCAGGCTCAAAATAAAGACCGATCTCCTCGCCAACGGTTACTTTCTTAGTCGAATGAACGAGCCATTCATTCCCATCCTTGTCATAACAGCTTATCTCATAATGTACACCTCTAAATAGCTGCGTATCCACTCTGACTTGTAATTTCCCTCGTTCAATTGAGGTAATTTCAAGGTCTTCTGGACGAATGACGATTTCAATCGGTTCATTGTCATGTAGACCTTTATCAACACACTCAAAACTTTTGCCGACAAATTCCACCTTGTAATCTCGAATCATTTTGCCATTGATAATATTCGATTCCCCAATAAAATCAGCAACAAATCGATTAATAGGCTCATCATAAATATCATTTGGTGTACCGCTCTGCTGAACTTTTCCTTCATTCAGGACAAAAATTTCATCCGACATCGCAAGAGCCTCTTCTTGGTCATGGGTAACAAAGATAAAGGTAATACCTAGACGACGTTGCAATTCACGCAGCTCATATTGCATTTCCGTGCGTAATTTTAAATCAAGCGCTGATAGGGGCTCATCCAATAGAATAATTTCCGGTTCATTCACAATCGCACGAGCGATGGCTACACGCTGCCGTTGTCCACCGGACATCTCTTTAATTTCACGGTTTTCATATCCTTTAAGGTTCACAAATTGCAGGGCTTCATGAACTTTTTTCCCTATCTCACTTTTTTTCATTTTTTTGATTCTCAAACCAAACGCTACATTTTCAAAAACATTTAAATGTGGGAATAATGCATAATCTTGAAAAACAGTATTAACCTGCCTTTTATTTGCAGGAACTTGATTGACATTTTTGCCATTAAAATAAATATTGCCCGCTGAAGGCTCGGTAAATCCAGCGATCAAGCGAAGGATTGTTGTTTTACCGCAACCAGATGGCCCTAGAAGTGTGTAAAATTTCCCTCGTTCAAACTCTAAGTTAACGTTAACAAGTACAGCATCGTCATCATCATATTGCTTTGTTACATTTTCAAAGCGTATGATTGGAATATTCGTCAATAAAAACACTTCCCATCTCCAAAAAATGCACGTTGTCAAAACATGGCGAACTATGTAAAAAACAAATTCGCCACTATTATACTAAAAAAACTAGAACACTGACTACACCTGGCTAAAAAAATAGGCTTCCTATGTAATAACCATCGATACCTATTATTATGTGTTACCAAATATACAAAAAAGTTGCCCATTTGGTTGAGCAACTTCTTAAATAACTTACGTTATTTTATATCATTACAATATTGGCGGACCGTGTAAGAATGTTAATGCGTCTCCATTCTTTGATGAAACTCAATAATATTGTCCCACACAGAAAGAAATAAGTCTAATAAATTTGGGGCAAAGTGGTTTACACGTCCTTTTTCAAAATTTATAGTGGTCATTAATTATTGATCCCAGTGTAGTCGGAAATGGTTTCAGATAATAATGTAGCTGTATTCGCAACTTCCTCACTTGCCTCGGAAACATCAGATAACATGTCTACTAATCTTGAAATTTCAGCTTCAATAAGATTATTTTGATTGTTACTTTCCTTGGATTCCGTTAAGATCTGTACTAATAATTCACTTACCAACTCAGTTGTTTTAACGCATTTCTGGACAACTTTATCTATATTTTGTATTGATACTTCAATAGTCCTAATCTGGTGATTAGTCCTTCCGCTGATTTCAGATACCTTGGATGACGAATTCTTGGTTTGATCCGCAAGCTTCCTAACCTCTTCAGCTACAACTGAAAAACCTTTCCCTGCTACTCCCGCACGTGCGGCTTCAATAGCCGCATTTAATGCTAGTAAATTGGTTTGATCTGCAATATCTAAAATAATATTTACTATTCCTTGCACTTCTTTTGCGTTATTATCCAATATCTTTGCATTATCTACTATGCCACCTACTCCTTGTTTAATCTCTTGGATTTGTATACTTAAATTTTTCACATTCTCTGATCCATCTTGAGATTCTCTTTGCAACTTATTTGAAAGTTGTTTACCAATATTAGATGCTTCTTTAATAAAATGGGACTGATTGGACATTTCTGCAGTGCGTGCCTGTGTTTCTTCAGCTATTGCAGCTAAACGTTCTGCACTTTCACCTACATTTGCAGCCAATCCAAATTTGGCATTTCTTTCTGCTTCTTCACGAATTTGTTTGTCTCTTTCTTCATATGCTGTTAATACAAGCTGTTGCTCAAAATTTAATATCTTATTAACTGCATAGGTTGCCATGGTACGCTCTTCTATATGATTGAAATGTTTATGAATAATAATTTGAGATATTTCAAATAAAACATTAAAAGCTGCCATATACCATTTAGGCTCTAAACCGATTTCAACATGAACATGAGCAATTCTTTCCCGTTTTGAAACAAATACATCATTGATTTGACCATCAAACATTTCTATAAGATGTGAGCGAAGTGCCTGTTTTAATCGATTAACACTGCTATGACTATTTATAATATCCGTTAAATGAGGCACTTCCATAACACGATCATAGAACCCTGTCGTCATTTTATCAATATTTTCCTTGATAGCCGGTTGTATCAACTTTAATAGTTGTAAATCTCTTTCTTTAAGCTGAATCATTGCCAATTGAAGTTGGATTTCTTTTGGTAAGTTACGATCAATTTCTACTTGAATATAGCTAAGCTGTTCCTCAAAACTTCTCATACAAAAATTTGATTGTTTTTTGTTATTTTTTATGTTTAAAAACATTGTTGCGTCCCTAGCCCTTCTTTTAACTTATTGATCGGCTGCACTACTAACTCATAATCATCTAAGCGGCCAGTTAGAGATGATTATTCTAATGTCTCAAAAATTCTTATTCGAAATTTCTCTATAGTGATTTTAGACCAGTTGCTTATTAAGCATATATTACTAGTAATTAGGTATATATTATCAGTAACTAAGTATATACTACCATTAAAGAATGAAACTTATATGAACTTTACGTGAATTTAATATAATATACGTAAATTTAATATAATAATGGGACAAACATTAAAAAATAAAGTAACGTTTATTACAGGCGCTGGAAAGGGAATTGGCAAGGCTGTTGCCATTGCCTTAGCTAATGAAGGTGTAAATATTGGTTTACTTGCCAGAACAGAGGCCGATTTAAAGGTAGTAGCAAGTAAAATGGAAGGATTGGAGGTGAAAGTAGCCTATAAAGCTGTTGACGTTTCTTCTCACGGAGAAGTGGAACAAGCAATTAAAACATTAACTGGCTAGTTGGGCACAGCCGATATTTTGATAAACAATGCGGGAATCGGAAAATTTAAAACACTGTTGGATATGGATCCGCAAGAATGAAAACGAATCATTGATGTCAATTTAATGGATACATATAATGTAACACATGCCGTTCTACCGCAATTAATCGAAAAAAGTTGTGATGATTATTATCAATATTTCATCAACAAACGGATTAAACATCGCCGCTACATCCAGTGCCTACAGTGCTTCTAAATTTTTTAGAGTGATTGGTCTTACAGAATCCTTGGCGCTGGAAGTCCGCAGAAATAACACCCATGTTACCGCGTTTACCCCAAGTACAGTTGCAACTGAACATACAATAAGTAAACGAACAGTAGCAGTGACTGTTCTCTATTGTACATGAATTAGCACACCTGAAACATATGGACTGTATGATATTTCACGGAAAGTATCGACAGTTTCGGGCCATAATTCCCCTATATTTCTTGATGTGGTATGATTGTTTATTTTAATGATACGAAGCCGAATCAGCCATAATTCCCCTATATTTCTTGATGTGGTATGATACAGATACCAAAACACTTAGAAAGAATTTCGCCATAATTCCCCTATATTTCTTGATGTGGTATGATACAAATATAAATAGTACCCTCTCTACTATAGCCATAATTCCCCTATATTTCTTGATGTGGTATGATTCTAGAATATGATTGTAGGAGTTTACACAAGCCATAATTCCCCTATATTTCTTGATGTGGTATGATTGTGCCATACGCCGGGACAATCATGTCAAAGCCATAATTCCCCTATATTTCTTGATGTGGTATGATTGCAAAGTATATACAAGTGCATCTTGCCGGGCCATAATTCCCCTATATTTCTTGATGTGGTATGATATAGTCCCATGAGATATTCCCGTTGTCAGAGCCATAATTCCCCTATATTTCTTGATGTGGTATGATTACCCATTTTGGCGCTAAATTATTTGAAAGGCCATAATTCCCCTATATTTCTTGATGTGGTATGATAATCAACCAACGCTTTATTGATGATTGGAAGCCATAATTCCCCTATATTTCTTGATGTGGTATGATTAAGCTTCTGCCATTTCCAAAGTCGGTTGCGCCATAATTCCCCTATATTTCTTGATGTGGTATGATTGACCTAGTCCTATGGTTGATGCGATCCCAGCCATAATTCCCCTATATTTCTTGATGTGGTATGATAGATATAAATTCTTGGTCCTCGTTTGATAGGCCATAATTCCCCTATATTTCTTGATGTGGTATGATCCTTACTTATGAAATATCTTCCTTGCTTCAGCCATAATTCCCCTATATTTCTTGATGTGGTATGATTGCAAAGTATATACAAGTGCATCTTGCAGGGCCATAATTCCCCTATATTTCTTGATGTGGTATGATGAGAAAAGTTTGTAGCTCGTTGCCATACATGCCATAATTCCCCTATATTTCTTGATGTGGTATGATTCGGAAAGTGTAACAACCATGCAAAATACAGGCCATAATTCCCCTATATTTCTTGATGTGGTATGATACCATCATTTGCATTTATGTACGGGGAAGGGCCATAATTCCCCTATATTTCTTGATGTGGTATGATAGGCTTGCTGTTGCTTGAGCAATTCTTCTTGCCATAATTCCCCTATATTTCTTGATGTGGTATGATTGCAAAGTATATACAAGTGCATCTTGCAGGGCCATAATTCCCCTATATTTCTTGATGTGGTATGATCCTTACTTATGAAATATCTTCCTTGCTTCAGCCATAATTCCCCTATATTTCTTGATGTGGTATGATTAATCTAATCGCATATCGCTTCGTGCGTGTGCCATAATTCCCCTATATTTCTTGATGTGGTATGATGCGGATAGGATATGACCGCGATAGGCATGCGCCATAATTCCCCTATATTTCTTGATGTGGTATGATGTATGCTTGGGCAACTCCTGAATACTTACTGCCATAATTCCCCTATATTTCTTGATGTGGTATGATAATTGATGCAGTTGCTAGTCCAGCAATAGGGCCATAATTCCCCTATATTTCTTGATGTGGTATGATCAGCGTGTTTTAACTACGATGCAGCTTGCGGCCATAATTCCCCTATATTTCTTGATGTGGTATGATTATATCAGTAGCACTGTCTTTAAAGTTTGCGCCATAATTCCCCTATATTTCTTGATGTGGTATGATT
>DULJ01000076.1 GCA_012840465.1 Caryophanales bacterium | reverse complement strand
TACTAAGTTTGTTGTGTTTGCTGCATCTGCACTAATTGGTGCTACGATCGGTGCTACTACGCCACCTACTAATGCTGCTGTTGTCATTACGTTAAGAACTTTTTTCATTGTTGGTTGTTTAGACATGTATGAATTCCTCCTGATGTGGTTTTATAATGTTTCTCACTTGTTTTCTTTTTTTCTATCATAAGTGAGTTTGTTAACTAATTTAAAACTTACTATTCTAGTAAAACATTTTTGAATCACACATTCAATAGTAACTTATTTCCAGTTTATTTACGGTTACACAGGTAACAAGCTACTTCTTCATGGTTGATTCGTTTATCAGCACGTTTTTCAGTTCGATTAAAGTCACTGTCGTGCCTCACAAGTTATATTAAACTACTTTTCAACAAGATGTTCAATGTCATTTTTCTTCCAATTCGGGTTAAATCTCCTTATAGAAAATATTCTAAAATAACAAAACTCTTATCCATTAAACAGATAAGAGTTTTTATTATTATACTTCTGTACCTACAGCAATCGGATTTTCGTCATACGTAATCCAATCGCTCCAGCTTCCCATATAAAGTTTTACATTATTAAATCCTAATTCATTTAAAACCATAATATTAGGACAGGCAGATACTCCTGATCCACAATATACAATGATTTGATCCCCGCTGTTTAATTTCTTAAATTGTTCTTTTAACTCGGCTAACGATTTCCACTCATTTTGCTCATCAATGACATCCTTCCAGAAGTAATTAACTGCTCCTGGGATATGACCTGCTTTTTTATCAATTGTTTCATTCTCGCCAGCGAATCTATCCTTTGCTCTTGAATCAATGAGATGAGCTTTTTTGGTTTCAATGTTTTGCTTAACTTCTTCTACATTGCTTAATAGATCGTATTGAATACTTGCCTGAAATTCTTTGCGTGGGGATGAAGGAATTTCATCATTTACCGGATATCCTTTTGACAGCCATTTGCTAAAACTACTATCTAATACATAAACTTTTTCATGTCCTAAATATTTAAGCAGCCACCAAAAGCGTGCCGCCATCGTGCCACCTTGATCATCATAAGCAACCACTATCGTATCAGCATCAATGCCAGCAGTACTAAGCTTGTCTATAATTCGGTCTAATTCGGGCATAGGGTGTCTTCCACCGTGCTCCATAACCTTGCTAGACAAATCCTTTTCTAGATCAAAATATAATGCACCGGAGATGTGTTCCTTTACATAACAGTCAAGGCCTTTTGCTGGGCTTCCTAATACAAATCGACAATCAACAATACGAACGGAAGGATTATCAAGATTCTCATAAAGCCAGTCTACATTCACAATATTTTTCAAATTCTCCACTCTCCTTAGCAATTTTCTATTTTTTATTTTGATGTTTTAACAACATACTCCTTCACCATTTCAACAGTAACCTGCTTTCTAACAGGTAGAGAGGTTACAATTCCTTTTTTGCCAAGTTCATTCATTTCTTTTGTAACGGCGTTCATTTCATCTGTTGAAAACGGCTCATTTTTTTTACACAATTCAACTGCTTTTTCTATGCAGGATTCTCTTTGTTGGTCTAACTCAGTAAATCTCTTCACTATGTAATGTTGGTTTTCTGAATGATTGCTTATCGCATGATGTACACTCACCGCTAGTCTCTCCTTTTTTAAAAATTCCTATGTTATTATCTATTTTATATGAATAAGCTAAAAAGTACAAAAATAGTTTAACTTTATTCAGGATAAAGTTAAAGCCTTCGGCGGATACCCCAGATTTTTTAATATTCACTGAAGAAGTTCATCTTCCTTTAAAAATTTAAAGGATTCTTCAATAATAAGGAGAAAACTATTATTAGACAATATTTTTACATAACAAAGGAGATCGATTTTTATGAAAGTTGGTTTTATCGGCCTTGGGAATATGGGGTTACCAATGGCAAAAAATCTAGTAAAAGCAAATTATGAAGTAGTTGGCAAAAACCGCAGCAAAGGAAAAGAAGATCTTTTCACTCAGGCAGGCGGGAAATGCGGAATGTCAGTTGCCCAAATGGCAAAGGAGCTTGACGTGATCTTAACATGTCTACCTTTACCCACAGATGTTGAAGCTGTTTATTTCGGAGAAGATGGCTTAATTGAAAATGGTCATGAAGGACTTATATTAGTTGATCACAGCACCGTTGCTCCAGGCTTAAATAACAAAATTGCAGATGCCGCCAAAACAAAGGGTATCGAATTTTTAGATGCTCCAATCAGCGGCGGTAATTTCGGAGCAGAGGATGGAACGTTAACAATCATGGTTGGCGGTAAAAAGGAGATATATGAAAAGGTCCTGCCTTTATTAAATGTAATGGGTAAAAACAGCTATCATATTGGAGAGACTGGAAGCGGATCAGTTGTTAAACTAATTAATAATTTGATGGTTGCCTTCCATACGCAGGCCGTTAGTGAAGCTGTAACATTAGGTAAAAAAACGGGTGTGGACTTAGACCTCTTATTTAATATTTTAAACAACAGCTATGCTCAAAGCCGTATTTATGATCGTCATTACAATAACTTTATAGCAAAAGACCAATTTGAAGCTGGATTTGCAATTAAGCTTTTACATAAGGATATGAAACTTGCTGAAGAAATGGCAAGTGGAGCCAATATGGAATTGCCGATTGGTGGACAGCTAACCAATATTTTGGAGGATGCGATTGAAAACGACCTTGGCGAACAGGATATGTCCGCACTGTATGTTCTTTTAAATAAAAAATTATCTAATTAACGACAAAAGCCAACATTTCTGGGAATAGCGTTAGAAATGTTGGCTTTGTCTCAAGTCGATGTGCTCTAGTTTATACGTCGCTAAACATGCGCTTACGCCTTTCTTATCATCATGCCAAAAACGGGATACGCACCATATCAAAAGGTGTGGCTAGTCCCAATAATTCTTCGTCAGAATGACCATTTTCCGTAATTAACACAGCTTCAAGTCGTGTTGCAAAAATATCAAAATGATTTAAAAACTTTTCACGGATATCATATATATTTTGATTTTTATTCATAAAAATATAGTTTCTTTTAATTTTTTCAAAAGACAATACATCTGAAAGATAGGCGTCTAAACAGTTATCCATTGGTACCTTTTCGATATTCTGAGAAATCCACATTGTTATTCCTTGATTCGTTAAAAGACCTACAAATTTGTTATGATCGTAAACAGGGAATTGCGAATAACCATGTTTTTTAATCGTTTTTAAAACGGCGGTTAAATGGTCCGTTTTCTGAAACGTTTTAACCTTTCTTTCAAAAAATGGAATAATCGTTTTTGGTTTTGTTAATTCCGCTGCAATCCTTTCAACTAGTTCAACGACTGAAAGATGTGGTTCAGCAATAGCGAACGCCGGATAGTGACGTCCATGGACAATCGCATTTCTAAGTTCGGACAATTCCTTCAGATCGTCTTTATAGGTCATAATTAAACCACTTTTTTTCTTTGCCATATCTACGAGACGATAAAAAGGAATGTGGCCACGTGCATCGACCATCTTTTCAATTTCACTATTAATGATATTAAATGCGCTAAGAAAACGCTCGGAGTTTTTAAAATCTTCTCTATTAGTAATTTCCATATTCAGTCCCCCTAATAGATTGTGTATCCATTGTCTAGCTCCAAGCGCCTCCAGTTTGTACGGCGATGAACAAGGCGCTTGCGCTTTTCATCAAATTCGCCTTGGCGTATTTGCGCCCAGATTTTTTCGAGCAAGCTCGAAAAATTACCTTTGAAAATCTGAGGCATCCGCCGGAGGCTTTAACTTTATTCAGCAGGGGTTTGTACCCCCACTGAATTTAAAATACTGATTTGCATTCATCTCACCACTTATGGAAGGGGGAGACTTCTGCTGAATGAAGTTAAATAATAGATTGAATTTTTGATCTTGCGCTTTCAAGTTTTTCAATATCAATTGTTTCAGACAGAGCTGCAAAATATCCTTCAAAATAGTCATCAATTTCAACACCGATTTCTTTTAAAACAGCTTCTAAAGATGACTGTAAATAGGAATGATAAACCTCTTTTAAATGAGTAGTTTGGTTTTCAATATAGGAATGAACTGGCTCCTTAAGCTGTTCTTCAAGTCCATCCTTTAATTTACCTTTGCCACCTTGTTCAAAAAATGATTTTGGACTTTTAAATATGGATAAAGCCGAGTTAAATGGGTCCCGTGAAATTTTTTCAAGGGCATTTTCAAAATCCATTGTCTCGAATTGACGGGCTTTAACAGGTAATAAAGGAATTGGATGAAGTTCGTCAATCATACCTTCCACACTATAATGTACTTCTTTCAATAATTTGTTAATATGGTTTTCAATACGTAATGACGTAGCTCGTAATTCCTGGGACAAATCGAAACCAATATTCACTAGTAACTCATCTAAACAGCTTTGAATCGCCTTTTTCAAATCACGACCATCATCTCGTAATGATGAAGGGTTAAAAGCTTCATTGTAAAAGTCACTAAAGCGGAAAAAGACACGCTGGGCCACGTAAAATAGTAATTCTTCGACTTCTTGTGCTAACGATCTTTCTTCTACCTTAAATTCCTTTGCTTGTAGTTTATCATGGATTAGCTGTTTAGCTTGCTCTGCATTTTGACGTTTTTGTTGCTTTACATCATCGCTTTCCTTAGCTGTTGTAATAATATTTTGAAGCGCGGCTACAGATCGTTTTAAATCCTCATATGCCGTTTGAATGGATATTTGGACTAAATCGTTCATAATAAACGAATAAAATGCTTGTTCAAATGCCGCAATTCTAGATTCACTTGCAACAGACTTTCCTTCTCTTGTTTGCAGCTTCTCCTCTAACGCCATCTTACTTGATAACGGATAGATTCGCGGGAAGCGAATTCCAAATTTCTTAAGCTCGTCCCCTACATAATCAACAACCAATTTTAATTCTTCTTCAGATTTTGCAAGATCGGCCGCATTGACGATAAAGAACATCTTGTCCATTTCGAATGCTTCTTTCACACGTCCAAGTTGAATTAAGAACTCCCGATCTGCTCTTGAAAAGGCATGATTATAATAGGTTACAAACAAAATTGCATCTGCGTTTTTGATATATTCAAAAGCAACTCCTGTATGTCTAGCATTAATAGAGTCAGCTCCTGGCGTATCTACCAAGGTGATTCCTTGCTCTGTTAACGGACAATCATAATAAAGCTCAATCCATTCCACAAAACAAGACTTTTCCTCTTTGGCTACATAATCTTCAAATGCCTTTAAATCTACAGTTAACACTTCCCCTAAATGAGGAGCGATGAAATCATAGCCGATATGAACGGCCTTCAGAAACGAATAATGCGGTTTTTCCTTTGGATCATTCCCTTCGTATGATAACGAGTTAATAACCGCCAAGGCATCTTCCATAGAGGCACATTTCTTTTGAAACAATGCTAATGATTGTTCAACATCTTTAAAAATTTGTTCTTCCGTTTTAACTTTAACTAAAACAGTCCCGTGTGGGTGTTCAGCACTGGATGGCAATATTTTATTGATTGTCGCCGTAGTTGGATTTGGTGAAACAGGAAGCAGTTTGTCACCAATTAAAGCATTCGCAAATGATGATTTACCAGCACTAAATGCTCCAAATAATGCAATGGTAAAACGATTGTCATTCAATCTATTTGCTTTTGCTGCCATATCACTTGCAAGGGTGTGAATACCTTTAATTCCGTTTAATGATCCAATGGCTGTTTTTAATTTTACAACTGTTTCTCCTAAACGCTCTTTGACATTGAAGCTATCAACAGATTGAATAAGATCCGAGTCAAGGTCACTCACTAAAACATTGTCAGCTCCTTGATCTGCAGACTGATTAGTAACCTCGTTCTCGTCTTTATGTTCCGCCATTTCCATTTTCTTAATTTCTATCGATGGCGTAGTTCCCTTAAACTGGTTCAACCAATTGTTAGTAGATTCAAGAACAGTAGGCTGTAAATTTTCAGATAATAGCTCCGATAATTTGATTTCAACGCTATTTCTTTCCTGTTGAAGCATTTTTAATCCATCGACAGCATGTTTATATTGCGTGAAATTCGCCAAGTTGGCTTCTACCTCTGAAAGTTCACGATCGATAATCGAATAAATGAAGCCCTTACCTTCTTCGAACTTTTCTACAGCCCGATTTTTATAAAGTCGTTTTAATTCATTTGATACATCGTTTGTATAATTTAAAATGTACTCCCCTGTTAAACCTGCGCCTTTTTTGACCAATTCTTCCAAAAGTTGATGGTCAAACTCAACTGTTACTTCTTCAAAAATGCTATTTATGAAATCCTCATTATCTATTTCATTCTGCTTGAAAAATTTAACCAAAAAGTCTTTAATATGCCAATCAAGCTGCGCCTCTACCTGCTTTTTAAAACTATCGTAAAAGGCATTTAATCTTGTTGTTTTTTCCTCTTCTGTTTTCTTTTTCGAGAAAAGAAATCCAATTTTAAAATCTGGCTGACAAGCCTCTATAAAGGAATGGGCAAGCTCCCTTGTTGCTGCTGGCATTAAATAGGCATTATCAAGAATTTTTTTAATTTCCTCGTCATATTGCTCTTCAAGATTATCTTTTTTAGCCTGTAATGATGTTTGACGTTCTTCTAAATCGGTAACCTCTTGAAGAACCCGCTTTCTTTCATTTTCAGGTAAATCCTCAAGTTGGGTTTCTAATTCATGCCGCGCATCATCATGCTCATTATCAAAATATTGCATGTGGTCTTCAATCAACGGTTTGGCTGAATTGATTGCACTTTTAAGCAAAAGTTCTTCTTTATTATTAATCTGTTTTTTCAAAAATTGGTTCAACTTGCTATATTCATTTAACGGATGATTCAAGTCTTTTAGTGATGTAAAAAATAAACCATCGATATTGACGCCCCAGCTTTTGAACGACTCAATTACACTAGTCTTGTACGATTCAAAGCTTAACTCTTCCTCGTTATGTTTATCGATCATGTTGATTACAAGATAAACTGGTTTTTCACGGTCTTTTAACGTTTTTGTAAACGAGAAATTCAGCTCCGATTGAACATGGTTGTAATCCATTACATAAAGAACAATATCGGCTAAATGTAGTGCAGATTCAGTCGAGATTCGATGGGCATCATCTGTTGAATCAATTCCAGGTGTATCCATAATGGCAACACCTTCTGGTAGACTTATATCTTCATCGCTAATTTCAATAGAAATGATATTTTCGCCATCTTTTGCAAAGTTTTTAACTACTTCAAAATCATATGGAGCCGGAAATTCGACGGGATCGGCTTCTTTGTAATAAACCCTTGCATAGCTTTTTCCTTTTTTTATTTTTACGAGATTCGCACTTGTAGGAATTGGACTGGATGGTAAAACTTCCTTTCCCATAAAGTGGTTCATCATCGTCGATTTTCCTGCAGAAAAATGCCCGCAAAATGCGATCATAAATTCTTTGCTTTTTAGTTTTTCGACAAGCTGCTTCACTTTTTCAGCATTGTCATTGTCCCCTTTTTCTTGTAAGTCTAAGTATAGTGCTGCTAAACGATTAATTTCTAACATAATAGTAATCTTTCCCCCATATAAAGTTAATCCTATTTTATGTTATCAATTGTTGAGCTTTTGCTCAATTGTTTTTCGCATTCAGTATCAAATTTTGTCAGAAAAAACAAAAAAGACATAAGGAATCAACCAATCATTCCTCATGTCATTGAAATAAATAGAAAATTATGCAGTTGAAAAATACACGGTCTTAGGTCTTTAGAGGCTTAATTAGACCGTGTACGTGGGTCGACTTTGTGAAGGATATAATACATTAGACTTCCATACGCAACAACTGTAACTGAAACAAACGCGAATACCATTTTCCAACACCATCCAATCCCTAATTATCACTACACCGATAGTGATAATTATTATCAATTAGTTAATATCTTTATTATAATACCATTGAAATACATTTTCAATAAGGAATTTGATATCGTTTTCAAATTATCTTATTTTTTTATGAGCGTTCCCTTGTAGGTGCAAATCGAGCCCGTTGATGAAATACTGCTTTGTAATTGATTTCCCTAATTAACGCCTCTTCCTCAATTGGGATCCTTATGCTTAAAACAACCATGTTTAGAAGAGTAAAAATAATGGCTGTAAAAAAAGCATTAAACAGCAACGGTATAACCAATAATTCAATCACTACCACTAAATAATTGGGGTGCCTGATAAATTTATATGGTCCGGTTGAAATAATATTGACATTAGACATGATAATGATCTTTGTGTTCCAAAATTTCCCCAAAGACATGAGGCTCCACACTCTAAGGCCCTGCGCTAATGTGAAAAATAACAGAAAAACGCTCCATAATGATGAAGTTGCTTTATTAAAAAACGATACTTCCATAATTAATGATATAAAAAACAGGATATGGACCATCACAATGTATTTGTAATGGTCCTCGCCAACCTCATAGCCGCCATTGGCTTTCATCCATTTTTCGTTCTTTCTGGCAATCCCAAGCTCCGCTAATCTTTGTAATATGACTAATGATATGAAAAGTGAAAAAAACATGTTATTCCCTCTACTCCCAACGTAATAGTAATAATTCAGAGCTAAAGCCCGGTCCAACCGCTGCCACCAGCCCTAGATCGCCTTTTTTAGAGCTGTTTTCAAGAAACTTTTTAAGGACATATAAAATTGTTGCCGATGACATATTCCCATAATTCGTTAAAACCTCAAGGGAATTGTTTATTTTTTCTTTTCCGAACCCAAAGGCCTCAACATAGGCCCCCAATACCTTTTTCCCTCCTGGGTGAGCAACAAAATGTTCGATCTCCCCCATTGTAAGGTGTTGCTCGTCCAAAAAGTTTTCAACGTTTGATTTTACCCATGTTCGAATGATCGACGGAATATCCTTTGAAAAAACAACAAAAAACCCTTCGTTTTTAATGCTCCAACCCATGACATCTTCTGAGTCAGGCAACAACAGCGATTGCGTAGCTACAATCCTAGGTAAAGCTGTATCCGCATCTTGAAAAGTAAGATCGGCTTCTAGTCCCACTATTAATGCACAACCAACTCCATCAGCAAAAAGAGAGGTCCCGATCAAATTACTTTTGGAATGGTCATTTTTTTGGAAGGTTAGGCTACAAAGCTCCACACTTAATACAAGAACCTTTGCTTTCGGAAATGCTTTACAATAATCAAAAGCCCTGGAAAGACCTGATGCTCCTCCGGCACACCCTAACCCCCAAATTGGAATTCGTTTACAAGAATTTCGAAACGGCAGTTTATTCATAATTTTCGCATCAATACTTGGAGTTGCTAAACCACTAGACGATATGTAAAAAATAGCATCGATGTCCTCATATGGAACTGGTTTCTGTAAAAAGGTTAGATTATGAAGACATTCTGTAATCGCTGAAATACCAAACTCGACTGCTTTTTCAATAAAGATTTCATTCTTTTCAGCGAAGGTATGGTCCTCACTAAACCACTCCAACGGAACAGAAAAATACCGTTCCTTTATTTGTCCATTTTGAAATACCTTCAACAATCGTTCGATTTCATGAAAGGAATCTTGAAACAACTCTCTTACAAATTCAACTGTTTTCTCCTGTGAGATCCGGTAAGGAGGTGTACAAAGACCTACAGACACAATATTAGCCATAAGTTTCCTCTTCTCTTTATCCATTTACTGTTATCTTTTCCAATTAGTAATATTTTACTCACAAAAAAAACTCCCTAGATTAGGGAGGTGGAAAAAGCGGAATTCATTTAGAAAACCGATGTTTTGAAGGTTTTGTTGTGCAGTCTTATTATAACCGATTCTACCCTTCATTACATTGTAAATTATTGCAAAATCAATATAAAATTTGTGAATATGAAAGATTCCTAATTTACGTTACTCATTTTTATGGTATCATGTACCTATTCTATTTTACATAAAAAGAAATAAAGGGAGATGGGTAAACTGTCTTTAAGCGAGAATATTACGCATATATTAAACGGCACGTTGGAATCGGTTAAAAGTGTAATCCCAATGCCACTTGTGGTTGGACAACCTTCACTTATGACAGCACCGTTGGAACAAACCGAGATTGGAGTTTTAATCGGGATGGTTGGTCATGTAAGGGGGCGCTTAGTTTTGGAAAGTGCCACCAAGACATTCGGGGCGATCGGAGAAGCAATGTTCGGCATGCCTTTAGAAGGTGAAATGCTTCACTCATTCACAGGCGAACTAGGGAATATGCTTGCAGGAAGTCTTTGCACAATCGTAGCCTCCAAGGGTGTGGATATTGATATCACACCTCCAACTGTAATGGTTGGTTCTTCTAAGTTATATGGATTTGATCGTGCTTTTCGCGTACCCGTAGCAATTGAAGGAAAAGGCGAAATTCAGATCATCCTAATGCTGGAAACGAAATAGAAAAGCGGAAGCCACCCGGTTAGCGCCGTTCGGACTGGACTCAGCCGAAGGAGATAAAGGAAACACGACGAGCGTAGCAAGTCGATGTTGACTTATCGTACGGAGGTGAAGAAAGTCTCGCTAGGCGCTAGGTGGCTGGAGCTGGACAACAATGAACCAAACTTTGCTTACTGTTCAAGTCAGCTACTTTATTTTATACGTTATGTCGTTACAGAGGCTTGGACTTCTGCTGAATGAAGTTAAATAGAATGTTTGATCTCATCTCTATTCGATTTCTCAAGATATTCATTACCATCAACGACAACATCCAATTTGCCTGTTTCCGGATCTATAATTAACCCATGGATTGGTACATCTTTTGGGAATAGCGGGTGATTTCTAATACTAGTAACAGATTCTTCAACACTTTCCGCACCATTAGTAAAACCTTTGAGCCAAATATCAATGTCAATACCTGCATGACGTAAAATGTCAATTTTCTCTCTCGAAATACCGCTTAATATAGCCTTATCCAAGATCTGATTTGCGGATAATCCTGTCATCCCACAATCATGATGCGCAACAACGAAAACTTCCTTAGCGTTTAGTGAATAAACAGCAACGAGAATACTTCTCATAATACTTCCGAATGGATGGGAAACAAGTGCCCCTGCATTTTTAATAATTTTCGCATCCCCATGACCTACATTCATTGCTTTCGGTAATAAATCAGTTAACCTCGTATCCATACAAGTCAAAATAACCATATTTTTATCTGGATATTTTGTGGTTTTAAACTGTTCATACTCTTTGTTATTCACAAATTGCTCATTATGAGAGAGAACTTCCTGTAAGCGACTCATAATCATGACCCCCTTAGATGTTTTAATTTTATGACTTTGCAATATATTTCTTCCAAAGAATAACACTTTCTCCATAGTAAATCCAATAATAAATGATATTTTCGAAGCATGAAATAAACATTTGCGAACACTAGCTTCACATTATGTTCACATCTTTCAAAACCAAAAACCTTATGTATCAAGGGCTTGTTAGTTTTCACTATTTCAATAGTGTTATACTGTTTATGAACATTTTGTGAAAAGTAAAAAAATGTGATGGATTCGATTTATTTCTTTTGTAATATAGAAGCATACAGAAGGTTCACTTTTTACACTAAAATATTTTAAAACTTAGATCAATCGAAGGGAAGTGATTCTATGACAAAACCAGAGCTTCATCACAAAACCGAGGTAGAAGATAGCAATTCTTTAAAAGGAACCCTACTATCTGTAGGAATACTTGGACTTATTATTGTTGGAACTTGGCTTGGTGTTTTTAATCTATTCTTACAACGTTAATTACGTAATTTGAAAGGAGTTTCAGAATCCATGCACATTCATAAGTATGAAAAGATTTGGTTGCTATTTGGTATTATAGCATTACTCGCATTTACAGTCACAATTGGAGTTAGTGCATTCTACATGGGGAATCAACCACCAAGCTGTCTTGTAACGGTTGACCCTACTAAACTTGATACAACTGCTCCATTTGACCAACCCGGTCTCAAGCAAGTTGGAGAAAAAGAATATGAATTAGTTGTAGTTGCTTCAGCATTCAACTATGATGTTGGTCCTGAAAAAGTAGTTCAGATTCCTGTTGGATCAAAAGTAAACTTTATTGGTACTACGAAAGATGTAATCCATGGTTTTGAAGTAGCTGGTACAAATGCAAACATGATGCTTGAACCTGGCTATATTAACACAGTCGAAACAACTCTTAATAAACCTGGTAAATACACAATCGTATGTAACGAATATTGTGGTCTAGGTCACCACTTAATGTTCGCAACTGTGGAGGTGGTTGAATAATGAAAAGTGTTGCAAGTATTGATAAAAGAGATGCAAAACTTACAATGGCGCATCTTTACGTTGCGTTTGTAGCTTTATTTTTAGGTGCTACCGCTGGTCTTCTTCAAACTTTAGTTCGTTCAGGTAAAGTAACTTTACCAGCTGGAATTAATTATTATCAAATATTAACTGTTCACGGTGTTATATTAGGTCTCGTATTAACTACTTTCTTTATTATCGGTTTTATCATAGCAGGACAAAGTAAGGTTTGTGGAACACTATCTGCTGGCGAACGTCGCTTCGGTTGGATAGGTTACTGGATGATGACAGTCGGAGTTGCCATCACTGCAACATTCATATTGCTTGGTGAAGGTTCCGTTCTTTATACAATGTATGCACCATTAATGGCACATCCATTACATTATACCGGTCTTACACTAGTTGTTGTAGGTAGCTGGGTGGAAGGATTTGTTGTATTCCACCGTCACGCACGCTGGAGAAAAGAAAACCCAGGTCAAACAACACCACTATTAAGCTTCATGGGTGTTGCAACAATGCTTCTTTGGTTAGTAGCTTGTCTTGGTTTAGCAACAACTGTTTTAGTTCAAATTATTCCTTGGTCTATCGGACTTGTACCAACAATCGATGTTTTAATTAGCCGTACTTTATTCTGGTACTTCGGTCACCCATTAGTATATTTCTGGTTAATGCCGGCTTACATGGCATGGTATGTAATTATTCCTAAGATTATAGGCGGTAAAATCTTTAGTGACTCTTTAGCACGTCTTTCTTTCGTATTATTCTTGTTATTCTCAATGCCAGTAGGATTTCACCACCAATTATTGGAGCCAGGTATTGATCCATTCTGGAAATACTTACAAGTAGTATTAACCTATTTAGTAGTTATTCCATCATTAATGACTGCATTCTCTTTATTTGCAACATTTGAATTACGCGGTCGCGAATTAGGAGCAACAGGTATTTTTGGTTGGTGGAAAAAGCTTCCTTGGAAAGATGCTCGTTTCTTAGCTCCATTCCTGGGCATGTTATTATTCATTCCTGGTGGTGCTGGTGGTATCGTTAACGCATCCAACCAAATGAACCAAGTCGTTCATAATACGATCTGGATTACTGGACACTTCCATTTAACAGTTGCATCAGCTTGTGCTTTAACATTCTTTGGTATCACATTCTGGATGGTACCTTCTATTACGGGTCGTAAATTAACAGCAAAAATGAACAAAGTAGCTCTAGTTCAAACTTGGTTATGGACGATTGGTATGGTATTTATGTCTGCATCAATGCACGCAGCAGGCTTATTCGGAGCACCACGTCGTTCAGCGTTCTCAACATATGCTGGTAACGCAGATTCCCTAGCTTGGGTTCCTTACCAAATTGCTCAAGCGGTAGGCGGTACTATTCTTTTCATAGGTGCTTTATTAATGATCGTAATCTTTATTAACCTAGCATTCTTTGCACCTAAAGGTGAAGAAGAATTCCCTATTGGAGAAGTACACGAAAAGGCTGAAAAAGTTCCTGCTATCTTTGATAACTTTAAAATATGGATCGCAGTTACATTTGCACTAATCTTATTCGCTTATACAATTCCATTTATTGATATGATCCAAAACGCACCTCCGGGATCCCCTGGTTTCACTAACGTAATTGGACGTCAATAAAAACAATTATGAAAAATTGTATAATACTCTATTTAAAAAAACAATCCCCTTGTTATCGTACAAGGGGATTGTTTTTTTAAAGATCATATATTTTTGTGTATTTTTCTTCAAGGTATTGTATTAAATAATTAGGATTGAGTCCCTCACCTGTTACATCTTTAATAATTTCTAATGGTTTTTTCAATTTTCCGTACTGGTGTATATTTTCTCCCAACCACTCTTTTATCGGAGCTAAATTCCCGTCCTTCAACAAATCGCTTACGTTTGGCAGATCCTTTAACAGGGCTGCTCTAAATTGTGCTGCATATATATAGCCTAATGCATATGATGGGAAATAGCCGAAGCTTCCACCAGCCCAATGAACGTCCTGTAAGACCCCTTCCCCATCATGTTTAGGCGTAACCCCAAGATATTCTTCCATCTTTTGATTCCAGATCACCGGTAAATCCTTTACCTCTATTTCATCATTAAACAGGCCCTTTTCAATTTCATAACGAACCATGACATGGAGCGGATAAGTCAATTCATCAGATTCTGTTCTTATTAACGAGGGTTTTGACTCATTGATTCCTTTATAAAAGTCATCTATTGATACATTGTCAAATTGTCCATTAGAATAAGCTTTTAACTTTTCATAAAAGTAAACCCAGAAATTATAGTCTCTGGCAATATAATTTTCCCAGAACAATGATTGGGATTCATGGATTCCCATCGATGTTCCTTCACATAATGGTGTTCCAATTAGATCTTTGGAAATATTTTGCTCATAAAGGGCATGACCACCTTCATGGATGGTTCCAAATACAGCCACTCTAAAATCGTTTTCAACATATTTTGTTGTTATCCTTACGTCACCTGGATTTAAGGTGATTTCAAAAGGATGAACGGTTTCATCAAGGCGCCCCGCTTCAAAGTCATATCCCATCTGCTTCAAAATCTCAATACTGAACGCTTTTTGTTCCTCTTCGGGAAATGTCTTAAATAAAAAGTCTGTCTTTGGCTGCTTTTGTGATTCTGAAATTTTTCGTACAAGTGGAACAATTGCCTCCCGTAATTTATCGAATGTCTCATCTAAGATTGCAACGGTTACACCCTGTTCATACTGATCCAATAAAATATCGTATTTATTTCCACCTGCCTTTGGTAAGGGGCCCCAGTAACCAATAAATTTCTTATTGAATTCAACCAACTTTTCTAAATACGGGCGAAACATTTCGAAATCTGCTTTTTCCTTTGCTTCCTCCCATACTGATTCGGCTTTTGATTGAAGAATGACATACTCCTTGTATTCCTTTTTTGGAATTTTCGTGTTGTGCTCATAATCTTTTTTGCACTCTTCCACCGTTTTTTTTGTAATTTCAGAAAGGTCTTCTACTTTCTCCAAAATGTCTATATAATGCTTCATTTCCTCTGAGACAGACATTTGAAATACTTCCTGTGAAATCATCCCAACTACTTCCGAGCGTTGCTCAATTCCTTTTTTCGGTGCCCCTGTCCTCATATCCCAGAAGATTAATGACAAGGCTTCGTTATAAGCTGTCATTTTTTTAACATATTCCAAAAATTCAGCTTCCAGTTTTTTTATCGATTGTTCCATCAATAATCCCCCTATTTCTTAAATTTATAAGCGATTGCACTTACCTATATATATTCGATCTTTGTAGGCAATACTCCTAGTACTTGTTCTACAACCTTTTCGTCACTTAATGCCATATAGATTGTTACCATTCCGCTGTCATTATGTGTCCTAATTAAACGGCCGACCCCCTGCCTTAAGCGCAAGAGCATATACGGGACATCCATTTCCCAAAAGGGATCCTCCACTGTTTTTCGTTTTGAATCGAATACGGGATCATTTGGTGGAAACGGCAAGGACCATATAATTACATTTTTTAGTGAAGGACCAGGGATATCAAGTCCTTCCCATAAATGGACTGAACAAAGGACAGCTTTTTCATCGTTTTGAAATTTTGAGACAAGGTCACTTATTTCTTGATCTCCTTCAAATAGGACCGGCCATTCCACCCTAGTATTGGATAGGTAATTTTTAAATCCTTGCAAATCTTCCTTTGAATTAAAAAGGACGATAGCTCGACCACCTGTCTGATTAATTTGATGAACCGTCAATTTGCATTTTTCATCATGTGAAAGATCTTCCTCGTTATTCGGAACATAAATCTTCATTTGATTATTATAATCAAATGGAGAGTCTACTGAAAAAGAAAGATATTCCTCAATCCCTAAACTATCCGCCATATAATGAAAACTTTCATTTTCCGAAAGCGTCGCGGATGAAAAAATAAAGGGCTGCTTTTTTAAAAATAAATTTTCCTTCAATGTTTCTTTTACAGCTCTTGGCATAATCACAAGTGTAAGATGATAATGTTCCTCCTGCACCCAGGCAATCCCCTGAGCTGAATTTAAAAATAAATGTAAGGCATATTCTGCTCTTTCAATATGTTCATCTACAATATGTAATAAATAATGTTCAATCGTATAGGTTTCACTTTCAAACACAAGTTCATCCGCTAAATTTGCCAGGAGATTTTTTAAGGACCGTGCTTCTTTCTCGAGCTTATCTGTAAAAATAATTTCTTTTCGAATAGAACCTTCTATGCTGATGATACTTTGACGTAATTCTTCAAAGAATATCGCATTTTGTTCAATCGTAGTTTCAATTAATAACGCAAATTGTTCTCGAACATCATTTCCAAGTAATCTAGTTAAAATGTCTTCCATGATAGTTTCTTTCAACCTGTAGGTTAATGCTTTTTGAGCAGCGAATTCCAAAAGATGGCCTTCATCAAAAATAACGGAACTGCTTTCCGGCAGTAACGGTAGCTGCCCTTCTCGTTTTCTTGAAGCATGGGTCCATATATGTTCCATGTAAAAATCATGGGAACAAACAATGATATCAGCCGTTTTTCGATAAAAATCTCTTGATAATGTTTGCCCACAACGGTGACGGCTTTCACATGCAAAACAATCTTTGAATGGATCCCAAGCCACCTGTTCCCACTCATTATCGTTTAAGTGTGCGTAGTCCTTGCGATCCCCATAGTGGTAAAAAGATTTCATTCCTTTAGTATCAAATACAAATGCTGGGAGTGATTGATGAATTCGATCATACAATCCAGCCGAATCATTTAATAATGCTTCTTCCAGTTTTTGCAGACATAAATACTGGTCAGGAGATTTAGCTAACCTCACATCTATGGATAAACCCAAGTGCTGTTCAAGTTTTTTGATATCTCCCTCTTCTTTTACAAGCTGTTCGATTAATGTTTCATCTGCACAAGCAATGATTGCTGGTTTTCCGGTATAACGGGCAAAGCAAATGGCGTAAAGCAGATAAACAAACGTTTTCCCAGTGCCTACTCCAGCCTCCGCAAACATCACTTTTTTCTCTTTAAAAGCACGTTCAAGTTGAAAAGCCATAAAAACCTGCTCATCACGAAGTTCAAAACCGGCAAATGGCAGAATTTCATAAAAAACATCGCCAATCCAATCACTTAGTTTTTGATAAAAATTTTCAGTTTTGGAAAAGGCAAATGGAATACGTTCAATTGACTTCAATATTTCTCCTCCGTTATCGTTTACTTCTTTGTTACTATATCATTCTCCTTATGAGCATGTCTCTTTCCAAATATCCTTTATGCTGAAAGAACCACCTAGCATAAAGTTGTTATAAAATGTAAATACTTTACCTAACATAACTATTGGAGGTTTAATTATAATGGAATTGCTCGTTCTTATTGCGAAAGATATTGCAATGACAATCGCTGGAATGGCGGTTTTTACATCGTTTTTTTCCTTCTTAGCTTACACTTACGTAAATATGTTAAGATGACGAATGACCAAATCGCAGTTGATTTGGTCATTCGAATTTAGTCATTTCCTCGAAGGGCGTTTACCCCAATACTGAAAATAGTTGGTTTGAATAAAGCCATTAAATAGCTTTCTTTTCTTTGTTGCGTCTTTACCGTATATTTTTTCAAAATCCTGATGGGAGGTTAACATGTAGACGGACCAAGTATCATATGGTGCAAAAGCTTTCCCCATTTCTTTATACATTTGCTCCACTTCTTCTTTTTCCCCAAGCCGTTCTCCATACGGAGGATTGCCAACGATAACCCCGTACTCTTTCTTTGTTGTGAAATCTTTAACTTGCATTTGTTTAAAATTAATCACATCACCAAAACCTGCTTCTAAAGCATTCCCTTTTGCGATTTCAATCATTCTGTGATCAATATCTGAGCCGGATATATCTAAGGCTTGATCATATCTTGCTAAATCCTCTGCTTCTTCGAATGCTCGATCCCAATCTTCCTGGCGAATCCAGTGCCAATTCTGTGAGACAAATTCACGGTTAAAACCCGGTGCAATATTTTGACCGATTAACGCTGCTTCTATTGGGATTGTACCGGAACCACAGAAAGGATCGACAAAAGGTCGATCGGGATTCCAGTTAGTCAATAAAACAAGAGTAGCTGCCAACGTTTCCTTCAATGGTGCTACACCCTGTTCTGTACGATATCCCCGTTTATGTAAGCCTGTCCCACTCGTATCAATAGTTAAAGTTACAATATCCTTTAATAACGCAACTTCAATCCGAAATAATGGTCCATTTTCCTCAAACCAAGTCGTGCGCTTATAATGATGTTTTAACTTTTCAACGACTGCTTTTTTTACGATGGCCTGACAATCAGAAACACTAAAAAGCTTAGATTTAACCGACTTCCCAATCACCGGAAATTCTCCATTTTCGGGAATAAAATCCCCCCATGGTAATGCTTTTGTCTTTTCAAAAAGCTCATCAAAGGTAGTTGCTTTAAACTCGCCAATTTTTAGTTTAACGCGGTCTGCTGTTCTAAGCCAAAGATTCGTACGGCAAATCGCTGATTCATCAGCTTCAATTGTCACTTTTCCATTATCAACGGTAACATTTTCATAGCCTAAATCTTTTACTTCTTTTGCTACTAACGCTTCTATTCCCATGGCGGCTGTTGCTATTAACGTAATTTTACTCATCGTATTTGCTCCTAAAAAAAGCTCTCTCTAACATAAGTTTTTTAGAAAGAGCCTTTTCACATTTTCATATGTACCTTTAATCAAATAATTTACTACCGAAAACATGCTTCTCTAAATTCGAGAGACGCTTCAAAATATCATAATTAGTATTGCCGGTCCCAACACTGCTAGCTTGTGGCGACGTTGTGCCTTTTTTATGATTTTCCTCAAGTTGCTTTTTTAATCGCCGATTCTCTTGTAGAAGGGTTTCGATCTCCTGATGAAAGACTTCATAATCTTTAATTATAAAATCAAGGAATTGATCAACTTCATCCTTGTTATATCCTTTAATGCCGCTTTTAAAATCTTTTTCTAATATTTCTTTTGCCGTTAATTTTACTTTATCTGAAAGCATGAATATTCACCTCTATATTATACCCCTACTATATTACTTTCTTCTATTTTTTCAAAATATACGCAAAATGTCAATGGGGCTGTTGTCCCTAGCATTACCAATAATCTCGTTCTTCTTCGGCTAAAACCTGGATATCATACGGTGTAATCGTTTGAATTTGAAAGTTTTCATCCTTTTCCTGTTTCTTCCTTGCTAGTTCAAGAATGTATTTCGGTGACCCTGGCGTATCTTCATCATATAAAATTAATAATCCATTGCTTTTATTAATAAAAAACTGGTTTTTCATTCGGAACTGGGATGGGTTCTCATATGGTCTCTTTGTTAAACTATCTACAAAATCTGCTTGAGAAAGAATAAATTGATAATATTCTTGCTTTTCTTCTTTCCAGTTTGCCTCTTGTTCTAAAAAAGGAGTTATAATTGCTAATTTTAAATTGGGATAGTCTTCCTTCAACTCTATTATAACTTCAGCCGCCCAGAGTTCTACACCAAGTTGACCACTGACAAGGATCCATTCTAGGTCTTCATTTTCTATTAATTGAATGATGTTCTTTCTTAATGCTTTTTTAATATATTCTACTCCAGGGTGCTGGATATCATTAAATATTCCTATTTCATGGGGCTTGTAGCCTGTAACAGTATAAATACTCAAGCGTATAACCTACCTTTGTCTGAATAAAGTAATAATAAAGAGGAATTGGTCTAATGCTACGACCAATTCCTTTTATTATACTACTTACGGTCTAAAAAATGGATTAAAACGAGGAGCTGGCATCATCATTTCTGGTGTCATGCCCATACCTGCTCCAGGTATCATACTAGGAGCCATGCCTAGTCCAGGTCCCATACCTGGGGCCATGCTAGGCACCATCCCCATGCCTGGTGCCATACCCGGGGCTATGCCAGGGTACATACCTGGGGCCATGCCCGGTGCCATACCCATACCTGGTCCCATGCCCATTCCCGGCATAGAACCTCCACAGCAATCGAAATGCTGTTGTGCTACATCACAAACGTTGGAAACAGTGTGCGGGCAAGTGTGTACATGTTCAAATATCTTGTGATGATGGAGTGTTGTATGTGACGGATGAACATGGGGTACTTGAAACACCTCCGTATCATGGACATCACAACATTTTGTCGGATGTACGATTGGGCATAAAATCTTAGGTCCACATTGCATATCTTCCAATCTCCTTTCTTTTTATCAGGTTCACTAATAACCTATGATATCGAAAGGGTACATGTACTAATTAAAATACCTATTTTTGTGGATTTATTTTGAGCAAAAAAGTAGTAGTTTTTAATTATTTTTATATTGCAAATTTTTCATCCATTGTGTAAAATAATAATAATCCCTATATTAGGATGCAGGAGTTAAACGAACCGATGATTGCAAACGGTTACACTGAGATTAAAGGAGGATTTGCTAATGGAATTGGATCGTTGCGTTAATTGTGGTGAGGTTTTGTCAGTTATCGAAAGAAACAGGTCTGAATGCTGGGATTGTAGAGAAAGAACTTCGCCAACTCATTCAGAAGATTTAACTGAGGAATAAGCATACCTGTCTTAGCATTCACATGAATAGAGTATTTGCCACTGGAAAGTCAACCTCACCTAATATCTGTTTATTATTTCACCCTGTTTAGAGTACTTTTTGAAAAAAGCTCCTATAATTCGCAATTGAATTGCAATTGAATTATAGGAGCTTTTCGTCTGTTGAATTCCTAAATTTCCCCGATAATTGATTTTAAAATTCGCCGTTATGATTTTCAATATTATATTTTCGTGAACACAATTCCGAGTACTGCCGTAACAACGCCAATCAGCTGATATTTTTTTAATTTTTCCTTAAAGACCCAACAGCCACCAAGGACCACAATTAAACAGTTTAAACTAACAATTGGAAAAACAATACTTGCGGTTCCCGTATTTAATGCGAAGAAATAGCTGCTATAGCCAATCACACTTATGAAACCAACCAGTGCCCCAGTATTAGCCTCTTGGAAGACCCAATTCTCTTTCCCTATTAAACTATTAATAGCGAGATAGATACTTCCACCACCATACATAGAGATTAATGTATTTAATGAGTCAAAGTGGAAATAGGATGAAGTTTTCATCAAAATCCCAAGGGCTCCAAATGAAAAAATAGCCAAGATGATTCGTGTGATCCATGTTGAATACTGAATATTTCCGCCAGTCTTCGGTGAATATTGAATAACAATCGCAGAACCAAGCATTAATACAATTCCAACCCATTGGATTGGCGTAATATGTTCATGAAAAATAAGGGCCGCACTTAAAATTGGAAATAATGCATTCGTTCCAATCAACGGCGATGTTAAACTCGCTGGACCTTTTTCGAATGCTTTTGACATTTGAATATTCCCATTTGCATTTAAAATTCCTATCAATGCCCCAAGACCAATAGTCAATAAGTTGAATTTAGCTAAACCGACAATCATCCCATAACCTAACGATAATAGAAAAGCTACAAAATAAAAGAAGAACTGAATATGGACCTTGGAAAAACCCTTCCCTGTACTCCATTTAAAAATAATGTTATTAAGTCCAAAACAAATCATAGTTATAAATGCCGCTACAATCCACAAAGTGATCCTTCTCTCTATTTATTGTTGCTACTATTCTAATCCCGACGCTATTATTTCACAATACTTTTTAACTTATTTTACTTTTTAAATTTAGTTATTGATATCCCGGTAATACCAGCAATAATCGTTAAAATAGGTGATAAAAGACAGAAAAACGCAAATAAAGAGTACTCAATTGTAGGAACTCCTAAGACTCCTGTTAAAAAAATCCCACAAACACTACATGGAACTAGAGGATTAACAACCTTTCTCTAAATCTTTGATAGATACTCTTTTTACACTGAAATACGGATAAAGTTGTAAAAGTTGGGCATTTTTAATACTATATTAAGAAATGGAAATATACTCAGGAGGAAGATTGTAATCATGAACCTATCAAGTAACATGGAATTTGAGATAAAAGGTAATTTTATGCCTAATCTGCACAATTCTGAAAGACTAAAAATATTAGAGGTATCACCAGAAAGTGTCATTATTCAAATGCAAAATTCCAATAGTCGCGGCGTCTTTCCGTTGGACAATTTTCAATATTGGATTAGAAAAAAGTCCCTTGTGCATGTCACTGAACAAAAAGAAATGCTGAGCAGCACTGGTGAGTAACCCGTGCTGCTTCAATTTCTTTATTTTCACTATAGGATCACTTTTTTAATAACATCACTCATATATTCAACATGAAAACTACCTGAAGCCTTTGCAGAAGGATCTTTTTTCTTTATTTTTACAAATAGTCCGTTAGATATATCTAAATCAATCGGTACATTTTTGCATAGTCTATAGGTATTAGAAGTTCCATTTTCATAATTTACGGTCGCCTCCAGGTATTCTTTATCCCCTTCATCGTAGACTAATTCCAATAAATTAGATATTATATTTTCATCATTAGATTTCCATACAACTGCTTCAGAAAAGCCTATAGGAACAGTAAATTTCCCACATATATGGTCTTTATAACGATGATGCTCAATCACTACATCCGCCAACTCAGCATTTGGTAAACATTGTGTTCCCAAAACACAATCTTTTCTAACGGTAACTTTAATTTCTGATGATTTAAGTAATGTTTGATTGCAATACTTTACTGGAACTAAGGGCTCTAACATTAAACAGCTTGAATCTTCGTCCGTTTCGTTATCAAGGATAAAAAACATCGTAACGTATGTTTTCCTTTTGTCAACTCCCCAGCTCTTTAATACCTTTCCATCCTTCAAGTAGAACATAAAAGGTATCTTATGTGCATTTTCATTGATCAGCCTACCTTTTAGATCAACCATTTCTACCACTACCCTCAATTTATTTACTGCTATACTATTCAGACAAGTATCACGATGCTTAGGATTTTTATAAAAATGGTTGATTGTCCCAAATACGAATAAGACGCCTAAACTATCGCCTTTTAAGGCATAATAATAATTTTTTCAGAACATGAAGCACAGAGCTTTGCATATTCTATACATGCTTCCAATGAATCATCTGGCTCCATTGACCACCAGCGAATGGCACCCATCGGTGCTTTCGCAGCAAAGGACTCAATATCCTGCGGGACATTACCCACAACTACAACCTCGATATCCTTAAAATTTGATGCTGTTCCTTTATTCAAGGTTTTATATAATTGGCTAAGATCTTGATTTGAACTGGAGTATGGCATTGGAAACAAGATGGAAACCTTCGATCTATCTTCATTGATAACATGGGCAGTTTTTCGGCCAGGATCGTCCGGGTCTCTTAGCCATATACGGTTATAGGGAACAAGTTCAGGGATGCCGAGCTCTTTTACTTTTGTATAAATCCTATTATGATAATAATTTTTCAATTCATTTACAAGAATCTGAATCTGTCTATTTCTAAGAAATGTAGAGTTATCCCCTCCTTTATTTCGATATTGAATATAAAGCAAATCAGGAATGGCGACATATTTTGTGCAAAGAAATGTTCTTATCAGCATATCATAGTCATCTGCAACTAAAAGTTCTTCACGATGGCCCCCCACTAAATGATAGCAATCCCGCGTCCAGGCACGTGGATGATTTGGCATACCAACCAAGTGTCGTAAGGTGTTCCCGTTAATGGTTGAATGCTTTTGGACATTTTGCCAACGATTCATTTTATCGATCCAAACTCGATAATAAAGACTGTAGCCGTATCCACAATCCCACCCATACCAATGAGCATGGCTATTCTCGGCGTAAACCTCCGTACAATCCCCAAACGCAAACCCACAATCTGGATTTTCTTTAAATGCTTTCACAATCTTTTCTAAGCAATCTGGGATTAAATCGTCATCATGATCGACTTCTACTACTATTTCTCCTGTACATAATCCAGCTGCGTAGCGTTTAATCGCCCCAATATATCCATTTCGCGAATCCTGCCGATATCTCCTTATGCGAGGATCATCTAATGTAAGTAAGACATTATTGTATGTTTCTTCCTCATCTCCGGAATCATCGACGATGACCCATTCCCAATTCGGATACGTCTGATTTAATAAAGAGCGATATGGTCGCTGAATTTTATCTTTGGACCTGTAGCTTGCAGTGAATACGGATATCAATGGAGTTTCTGAAGAAAATCTTGTCTCCGGTATCGATATATTTTCTGGCAGAGGGTCAGTCAGTTTTAGCCAACAGTAAAATAATTTATGGGGTTGAACCTCTGCCGGTGATTCGTAATGCAGCCAACGTTTTCTTTCATGAAGTGGTAACACACTTAGTGTTTTAAATTCTTTCCAGTCAGTTCCCAACGAAACATAAACTCTGGGATTTTTAGTATTTGCATCTGTTAATTTATCAATAGGACTGTATATTTTAACAATTATTCCTTTTTCAGCAAGTTCAGCAACCATTTCATCAAATCCATCCATTGATTTCAATTGTGAAACAAATAAATGAGCTGTTAATAATGGTGTATCTTTCATCTTCTCTGTCATTTCGTACCCCCTAGGTTGTTATTTAAACCTCCTATGAATCCATTCCTTCTATAGATATGAGAAATAGATGAAGGTGTTACTGTATGAAAAGGATAAGGGCACACTGTAACAATAGACATTACCCGAGAATAGAATGTAGTTGCATAGTAAAAGTATTTAAAAATTTTTACGTTCAGAAAGGAGTTGAAGATTCGTACACTTATGAAAAAAATTCCTTTTTTGCGACCTGACCTAGTTAAGAAAGAAGCATTACTTCCTTATTTATCCGAGATAGACGCTTCTCGAATCTATAGTAATTTCGGCCCTCTCAATAAACGCCTTGAACAACGTATCCTTAATGGGTATTTTGACAAATCAGGCGACGTAACAACAGTTAGCAATGCGACAATCGGCTTAATATTAGCAATATCTCAATGCAAGCGTCCTAATGGAAAATATGCCTTGATGTCAAGTTTTACATTTGCTGCTACTCCCCTAGCTGCATTATGGTGTGGTTTGGAGCCCTATTTTGTAGATATACATTCCGATAATTGGTGTATGAATGAGGAACTTCTTAGCGAAACGATCCAAAAATTAGGTGAACAAGTAGCTGTCGTTGTTCCATATGCAACATTTGGAAATAATATAAATCTTGAACTCTATCAACAAGTGCATCGATCTGGGATTCCAGTAGTTATAGATGCTGCTGCAAGCTTCGGTGCAACCGATCATAAAGGGCACTTTGGAAAGGAATTCCCAGGATATGTGGTCTACAGCTTTCATGCCACTAAATCATTTGGAATAGGAGAAGGCGGATTAATTTACAGTGGAAATTCAGAGCAAATTTCGAAGATTCGTCAAGCCGAGAATTTTGGTTTTTCACAAAATAGGGATACTGACATGCTTGGATTAAACGGAAAAATGTCTGAGTATACAGCCGCGATCGCTTTATCGACTCTCGAAGTCTACGATAAAAAAATGACAACAAGACAAAAAATTTATTCATGGTACCTTGAGCAGCTGTCCCAAAATGATTTAATGTCTAAAGGCTGGACACTACAAAAAAATGAAGGCGAGATTCCGTATCAATTTATGCCCATTGCTTGTCCAGAAGGTCTTAAAAACATCGATATTATCGACTACCTTGCTGATCGGAATATTGAAGCACGTACTTATTTTTCTCCCCCTTGTCATAAGCATCCACATTTTATTAATTATCCTCATACGCCCTTGCCAGTTACAGAAGATTTATCAAAACGGATATTGAGTTTGCCGCTTTGGGAAGAAATGATTATACAAGATGTTCACTTGATTGTGGAAGGGCTGGTTTCATCGCAATGGCACTAGTAATATGGGGTTGTGGCGGACATGGTCGGGAAGTTCTTCATCTATGTGAACAGATCGGGATAGAAGTCGTCGGTTTCTTAGATGAACGCCCAGCATATAAAGGAAAAATGGTCGACGATATTCCTGTCCTCGGGGACTTGCATGACATACTTGAACTGCAAAATAAGGTAAAAATCGTATGTACTGGTGTAGGAGATCCAAAACTTAAGAAGCGTCTTGCTTTAAAAACAAAAACACATGGATTTCAAATCGCTGATACATTGGTACACCCTTCAGTTTTCATCTCTAAACGCAATAGCATAGGAATGGGTAGCGTCATTTGTGAAGGTACGATCATCACAACAAATGTTGTTATCAAGGATTTCGTTATTATAAATCGTAGCGTGAACATCAGCCATGATGATCGAATTGAAGATTTTGTAACAGTATCTCCTGGTGTCAAGCTTGCTGGAAATGTAACGATTGGGGAAGGTGCTTATATTGGCATTGGCAGTTCTATCCGTGAAAAAACTACAATTGGTCCGTGGTCAATTGTTGGTGGCGGTGCTTTTGTAAAAGAGGATGTTCCGGAGAAAACATTATTTGCAGGAGTCCCTGCAATATTCAAGAAAAGTCTATACTATAGATAGATCGGGTGAATTCATATGGAAAAACCTTTGGTTAGTGTTGTTATACCTGCTTATAATCGTCCTGATACGCTAAAACTTGCTATTGAAAGTGCTTTAGAGCAGTCCTACCCTAATATCGAAATCATCATCTGTGATGACAGTTCTGATGATCGAGTAAAAGAAATGATTGAAACATCTTTTGATTCCTCAACATTGAAATATTATAAAAATGAAAGAAACTTATTTCTTGAAAATTGGCATAAATGCTATGCACTAGCAACCGGAGAATTTATTAACTACTTAATGGATGATGATTTATTTCATAAAGAAAAAATCAAAAAAATGATGTATTTTTTTACTGAATTTGCTGATATCACTCTTGTTACGTCCTATCGGCAAACAATTAATGAATTCGGTGACTTATTGGTACCCACCGGTGCTACAGCTAAAGTATTTAAAGAAACAAGAATTTTAAATGGAAAACTTTTGGGTAATATCGCTTTAACCCAGTACCTTAATATCATTGGAGAACCTACAACCGTATTATTTAGAAAAAAAGACCTTAATGAACCCTTTGGATGCTATAAAGGGAAACAATACTCTTTAATCAATGATATGGCATCTTGGCTATCATTGCTATCTAAAGGAAAGGCTGTTTATATTCCCGAAGCTTTAAGCTACTATCGACTGCATCCCAAACAAAACAACAAAAAAATGAAGGGAACAACACTCTTCAGTCAATGGTTGGATATAATCATTGCCTCAAGAGAAGATGGATTCCTTGAGACCAATGATTTATATAAGACTGCTCTTCAGGCTTATCGAGCAAGAGTCCTAGACTTCCCCCAATTCGCCGCTGACGTAAGTCGCATTGATGATATATTGGTGACATTACATTAACATAAAAACAACCCACATTCTTTTCAAACAAAGAATTGTGGGTTGTTTTTAGTTTGTAATAAAAAACGAGTTAATCCATCTTTCCAATCTGGTATTGGATCGAATCCGTTGATTCGAAGTCCCATATGGTCTAATACTGAATATATAGGGCGTTTTGCTGGACGTGGAAATTCCTCTGTCGTGCAGGGCTCCAGTTCAATCTTATTTTTTGTTTGGCTGAATATCTCCCTAGCAAACTCATACCAAGAACAGCTTCCTGAATTTGACACATGATAAATTCCATATTTATCTGATTCCATTAATTGCATAATACATGTACTGAGGTCTACCGTATAGGTTGGAGAGCCAATCTGATCATTAACAACCTTCAGTTGATCTTTTTCTTTTGAAAGATGCAGCATTGTTTTAACAAAGTTATTCCCATAACCCCCGAATACCCATGATGTTCGAACAATAAAAAATTTAGAATGAAAGTCACGAACGTACATTTCTCCTGCCAATTTAGAGCTTCCATAGACATTAATGGGCGAAACAGGAGCAAATTCATGGTAAGGCGCATCCTCACAACCGTCAAACACATAATCTGTACTTATATATACAAGCTTCGCACCAATTTTTTCACTTGCTAGGGCAATATTTCGTGTCCCAATTCCATTGATTAAAAAAGCATAATCGGGTTCTGCTTCCGCCTTATCAACTTGAGTATAGGCCGCACAATGAATGATGATATCTGGCTTTATTTGCGAAATCATATTATAAACCTTTTTCTCATTAGTAATATCTAATGCTGATTTCCCCATTCCTAACACATCATACCCAGTAACTTTTAACATCATAACAAGGTCAGTACCTAATTGACCCTCTGCTCCTGTGACAAGTATTTTAGTAATGATAACCTCCCCCAAACGATTACTAATTTCAAAGGCTTATAATAGCTTTTTCCACCACTCCGCATGACTTTGATACCATAAAACCGTTTCCTTTATACCTTGGTCAAAACTGTATTCCGGCTTCCAGCCAAGCTCATTATGGATTTTGCTTGAATCTATAGCATATCGAAAATCATGTCCTAACCGGTCCTGCACATAGGTAATCAGATTTTTGGGCATGTTTAGTAAGTCTAAAATACGCTCAACAATTTCTATATTTCTTCTCTCGTTATTTCCGCCAATATTGTACACTTCACCAGGTCTCCCTTTATGGATAACTAAATCAATGGCAGAACAGTGATCCTTCACATGCAACCAATCTCTTATATTTTTTCCATCCCCATAAACAGGCAATGGTTTTCCTTTGAGTGCATTAATAATCATTAATGGAATTAACTTTTCCGGGAATTGATAGGGCCCATAATTATTAGAACAACGGGTAATATTTGTATTTAAAGCAAAGGTTTCATGATAAGATCTTACTAGCATATCTGCACTTGCTTTACTTGCGGAATAAGGACTATTAGGAGATAAAGGAGTTTGTTCAGTAAAATAATCTGTTGCTCCAAGGGTTCCGTAAACTTCATCCGTGGAAATTTGAATAAAGCGGAGATTGTTGTTCCTTGCCACATCTAAAAGGGTTTGTGTACCTAAAACGTTGGTTATTACAAATTCACTAGAATTTGTAATACTTCGATCAACGTGAGATTCAGCTGCAAAATTAACGATTGTATCAATATCATAGGTTTTTACCACATACTCAAGAAGCTCTTTGTTAATAATGTCTCCTTTTAAAAATGAATAGTTCACTGAATCCTGCATAGCTGCTAGATTCTCGAGATTACCGGCATATGTCAATTTATCATAATTAATAATTTGATATTCTGGATATTTATCAAGCAGGTAATGAATAAAATTACTACCAATAAACCCTGCACCACCTGTTACAAGTAATTTCATTTGCCTTCTCCTCAAGTCCAGTCTATATTTTTTAATAATGGTAGTTTCCTATCTTTATCAGACAAGATTGGATTAGATACGGGCCAATCAATTCCAATGTCAGGATCATTCCAAATAACTCCCCTATCAAATTTCGGATCATAATACTCATCAACTTTGTAAATTACATTGGTGTTAGGAACGAGTGTACAAAAACCATGAGCAAAACCTTTTGGAATAAGGGCCTGACGTTTATTTTCTTCACTTAGTATTACGCTGATCCATTGACCATAGGTATTGGAACCTTTTCGAATATCAACAATAACATCAAAAATGGCCCCAGTACATACTCGAACCAGTTTTGTTTGAGCCTTGGGACTTAATTGAAAATGCAATCCACGTAATACCCCTGCATTTTTTGAAAAAGAATGATTATCTTGAATGAAGTCATTTTCAATCCCCACTTGCTCAAGTATTCTCTTGTTATAACTTTCCAAAAAGTATCCCCGATTGTCATTAAACACAGGGGGCTCTAAAATATATACCCCTTGAAATATTGTCTCCTTGGCGTCCATATCCCACCTCTTATGAATTAAGAATTTAGTAATCTTATTAAATATTTACCGTAATCATTTTTCATCAAAGGACTAGCTAATTCAGATAATTTTTCTTTCGTAATGTACCCTTTTTGATAAGCAATTTCCTCAATACAAGCAATCTTTATGTTTTGTGTTTCTTCCATTATTTTGATATATTCTGCAGCCCTATAAAGAGATTGATGAGTACCAGTATCAAGCCAAGTATTACCACGATCTAATACTTTCACTGACAACTCCTCCCACCCGAGATAAACTTTATTTACATCAGTAATTTCAAGTTCACCTCTTTCGGAAGGTTTGACGTTTTTAGCAATATCAATAACCCTATTATCATAAAAATATAACCCCGTCACAGCATAATGGGTTTTTGGATTTATTGGTTTCTCTTCTATCGACTGTACTGTTCCATTTTCAGAAAAATCAACAACTCCAAATCTCTCTGGGTCATCCACACAATATCCGAAAACAGTTGCACCTTTCTCTTGATTTACCACTTCAGTAAGAAGGTCTTCCAATTGGGTTCCATAAAAAATGTTATCTCCTAATACTAAAGCAACTTTGTCCTTCCCAATAAAATGTTCTCCTATGACAAATGCTTGGGCAATTCCATCTGGTGATGGTTGAACGGCATAACTAATTGATATTCCTAAATCGGTACCATCTCCAAGCAGATCTTTGTATCGCGGGGTATCTTGTGAAGTAGATATGATTAGAATCTCTCTAATACCTGCCATCATTAGTGTTGACAAAGGGTAGTAGATCATGGGTTTATCATATATCGGCAATAAGTGTTTTGATATGGATCGGGTTAAAGGATGTAACCTTGTACCACTCCCGCCTGCTAAAATAATCCCTTTCATTTAACTTCCTCCTGTATCTTTTGGCAATAAAACCATTTTCCTGAGTATTGTATGAAAAGGAAATGAATAACGTACCAAAGAAGTTTCAAAAGAAAATGATCGTATATTTTAAATCGATAAAAAAGAATTGGCGAAGTAGCGAATCATTTTCCTTAACATACAGTAATTAAAAAGAAAAGTTGGGAAATGAGGGATAGTATTTATTTTAAACATTCGAGGTGTAAAAATAAGTCTTTGTGTAGTCGATGTAATGGACAAATTTGTCCCCCTATTTGGTTGATTGAATATCTTGAGGAAATTGAAAAAAAACAAAATTGTCCTTTAAAAGTAGAAACATTTCAGTATTATGCTACTTCCGATGGAGAAAAGAAGGTTTTCACGGACGAGGATGAGCTCCCTTATTACGGTAAGGTTGGTATTATAGATCCAAACAATGTTTCGTATACTAATCTATTTATTAATGGTATATTACAACCAACTAGTCTATATTCACTCCAAAAAGGAAGTCTTACATTAAATTCCATTGATCCACCTATAAAAGGCACACCAATTATACTACAATTTATAACAATCACGAGCTAAAATTCAAAGTAGCCAGTATTTTTACCATATTTCGAAAAAAGTCATTTTTTCACCATTCTTACTTTTAGATGAAAAATTGACTTTTTTCATTGCTTAGCGAAAATGTCCCAAATGAGTAATCCTCACTTGGGACATAGATAAAGTAGTGTTAGTGGTTTTGTTCTTTTATTTTTATGTTGTAATGGTTGTGGTCGAAGAAGATTGAGGATCGTAATTTACTACTTCTAATACAATCGGGGTCTGTGCTTCAATTGGATCTGATTCAACTGGTACTGTAATCTCAAGTTGTCCTGTACCTGAACCTCCAGATGTATAAGCAAGTGTATCTTTCATTTGCAGAACACCATTGATTTCTACTTTAAAATAACTGTTATCTGCTGTAAGATCTGGTAAAGTGGTGGCTGCTATGCCTCCGTCAGTTTCAAAACTACCAACAGCTATTGTTAATGTGTTTCCCGCAGTTGTTTGAGCTGTTGTTTCATAAAAAAACTTTAAAACAGTTGGTTTTGCTGTAGTAGTTGTTGTTGTTGCAGCCGAAGCAAAAAGCTTTACAATTCTAAGTCCCATGTTATCACCCCTTTCTAATATCAGTTAATAACAGTATATGATTCCTAAATTTCAACACTATAGTTTATAAGCCTTAATCTATTAAAATGATTAAGTTTCCCCTACGATTATGTCTGAAAAGAAACTTTGAAATTAAATATTCCAAAAGCCTATCATTTCAAACAGGAAAGCTGGTTGTAATGCAAATTTCTCCTTCACAACCCTCATGATGGTCTGGATGATTGTTACCGAGATTTGGACAAGAAACTTTAATACTATTAAACTTTGTATAAGTGAACGTTACACAACTGTCATTGAATACCTTAATCGTTTCGCCAACTTGGTGATTATCGTTAAAGAAACTAACTAGGATATAGGGCACTTGTCCATCACAAAAGCTGATAAAACCAGATCCAAAAATTTTTTTAAATCCTGCTGTTTGAAAAACAGTTTGTGTTTCACCTTTTGGTACAGTCCACTCACAGCAAATACACTCTTTTAATAACCTGTCTACCTTACAACAGATTTCTTTATGATCTTTTTTACAGTTATCACAGCAGCAATCCTTCTTATGATGGTCGCAACATTTGTCACCACCACAACAACCTTTGTTAAAGCATCTTTTCTTACAGCTCATTAAATTCACCGCCTTAATAAATAATTTGTGTTTTCAATATAATATATTTGTAAATACATAATATGGACACGGCTTTTCTTAAATACAGGCTGTTTACTAATAATTTAAGACTGTCCAAAATATTTTTATAGGAAAGAGGCTCCAAAAGTCAGTTACCTGACTTTTGAACTGCCTCTCCTATATATATCAAATTCGCCTTGGCGTATTTGCGCCCAGATTTTTTCGAGCAAGCTCGAAAAATTACCTTTGAAAATCTGAGGCATCCGCCAGAGGCTTTAACTTTATTCAGCAAGGGTTTGCACCCCCACTGAATTTAAAATACTAACTTGCATTCATCTCACCACTTATGGAAGTGAGAGACTTCTGCTGAATGAAGTTAAATAGCTTTTCTATTCTATTGTGATTCCAGCACTTGCAAAACCTGCTACAACTGATGCTAGGTTAATTCCTAGGGTATCTGACTGGAATACTAAGAGAATTTTTTGACCGGCAGTTACTTGTATGTTGACAGCCTGTATTATACTGCTATTAGCTCCGACAGAAATAATTGGTCCGAGGTTTGGAGTTAAGGTTATCGGTGTTCCCAATGGACTAAATACACTGCTATTAGCTGCTGCAACATATAATTGTGCTTCTATTGCAACCGCACCAAGTAAGGTAACAGCTGCTGTTGTACTAAAGAACGCTCCGACTGAAGTAATTGTTCCATCTCTTGGTACTACGAATGCAAAATCAAGAAGCGATCCTACGCCAAGATTTATTGTTGCTCCAACTACATCTACTCCTTCAAAACTGCTTCCAAAACCTATGGTTGCACCCGTATTTGCCAGTCCTCCCAATACTGTTACAAGGGCTACCGGAATACCTGATGCAAATGGGATGATAGCTCCTGCTCCAGCCGAGCCTTGGTCACCCTGAGGGCCTTGGTCGCCTTGGTCGCCCTGTGGACCTTGATCGCCTTGGTCTCCTTGCGGGCCTTGGTCTCCCTGGTCGCCTTGATCACCTTGTGGACCTTGGTCGCCTTGGTCACCCTGAGGGCCTCGATCACCTTGTGGACCTTGGTCGCCTTGGTCACCTTGCGGGCCTTGATCGCCTTGGTCTCCCTGAGGGCCTTGGTCTCCATGGTCGCCCTGTGGACCTTGATCGCCTTGATCGCCTTGGTCACCTTGCGGACCTTGGTCGCCTTGATCACCTTGCGGACCTTGATCGCCCTGGTCGCCTTGTGGACCTTGGTCTCCCTGATCACCTTGCGGACCTTGATCACCTTGCGGACCTTGGTCGCCTTGATCACCTTGCGGACCTTGATCGCCCTGGTCGCCTTGCGGGCCTTGATCACCCTGAGGGCCTTGGTCTCCATGGTCGCCCTGTGGACCTTGATCGCCTTGATCGCCTTGATCGCCTTGGTCGCCTTGGTCGCCTTGAGGACCTTGATCGCCTTGGTCGCCTTGTGGGCCTTGGTCTCCCTGGTCGCCCTGTGGACCTTGATCGCCTTGGTCACCTTGCGGACCTTGGTCGCCTTGATCACCTTGCGGACCTTGATCGCCCTGGTCGCCTTGTGGACCTTGGTCTCCCTGATCACCCTGTGGACCTTGATCGCCTTGTGGACCTTGGTCTCCCTGATCACCCTGTGGACCTTGATCGCCTTGGTCACCTTGCGGACCTTGGTCGCCTTGATCACCTTGTGGACCTTGGTCGCCTTGGTCACCTTGTGGACCTTGATCGCCTTGGTCTCCCTGAGGACCTTGATCGCCTTGGTCTCCTTGCGGGCCTTGGTCTCCCTGGTCGCCTTGCGGACCTTGGTCGCCTTGATCACCTTGTGGACCTTGGTCGCCTTGGTCGCCTTGGTCGCCCTGAGGGCCTTGATCGCCTTGGTCGCCTTGATCTCCCTGTGGACCTTGATCGCCTTGGTCTCCCTGAGGACCTTGATCGCCTTGGTCACCCTGTGGACCTTGATCGCCTTGGTCTCCTTGCGGGCCTTGGTCTCCCTGGTCGCCTTGATCACCTTGGTCGCCTTGTGGACCTTGGTCGCCTTGACCACCCTGAGGGCCTTGGTCACCTTGGTCGCCTTGTAGACCTTGGTCGCCTTGTGGACCTTGATCGCCTTGGTCGCCTTGGTCACCTTGTGGACCCTGATCGCCTTGGTCACCTTGCGGGCCTTGATCGCCTCGGTCACCTTGCGGGCCTTGATCGCCCTGGTCACCTTGCGGGCCTTGATCGCCTCGGTCACCTTGTGAACCTTGGTCTCCCTGGTCGCCTTGTGGACCCTGATCGCCTTGGTCGCCTTGTGGGCCTTGTGAACCTTGCGCTCCTTGGGCTCCTTGGGCTCCTTGGGCTCCTTGCGCTCCTTGGGCGCCTTGGGCTCCCTGCGCTCCTTGCGCTCCTTGTGAACCTTGGGCTCCCTGGGCTCCTTGCGCTCCTTGAGCTCCTTGTGAACCTTGGGCTCCCTGGGCTCCTTGCGCTCCTTGAGCTCCTTGTGAACCTTGCGCTCCTTGATCACCTTGTGGACCTTGATCACCTTGAGCTCCCTGGGCGCCTTGCGCTCCTTGTGAACCTTGGGCTCCCTGCGCTCCTTGCGCTCCTTGGGCGCCTTGTGAACCTTGGGCTCCTTGCGCTCCTTGCGCTCCTTGCGGACCTTGATCGCCTTGGGCTCCCTGCGCTCCTTGCGCTCCTTGCGCTCCTTGGGCGCCTTGGGCTCCCTGGGCTCCTTGGGCTCCTTGGGCTCCTTGGGCTCCTTGAGCTCCTTGGGCTCCTTGCGCTCCTTGGGCGCCTTGTGCTCCTTGCGCTCCTTGCGGGCCTTGGGCGCCTTGCGCTCCTTGCGGGCCTTGGGCGCCTTGCGCTCCCTGCGCTCCTTGTGGGCCTTGTGGACCTTGTGGACCTTGTGGACCTTGTGGACCACGCTCACATTTTTTTTCCTTTTTGCGTCTTACCATACAAGTGCATTCATTACATACACAAATATCTTCAGAACACCTACATTTGCAATGGGGATTATTACATCTCCTACATGACAAAATAGCACACCTCACTTTTAATTTCCTTCAAAATATGAATCATTAATACACCGGAACCCTAGTTGTAATACAAATTTCTCCTTCACAACCTGTTATACAATCGCAATGATGATGACCTTCATTAGGACAAGTGACTTTAATTCTATTAAACTTAGTGTAAGTAAAGGCTACACAGCTATCTTTAAATACTTTAATTTTCTCACCCACTTGATGACCATCAATAAAGAATTTAACAATGATAAATGGTGCCGTTCCGTGTTCATAACTCACAAATCCTGATCCAAATATTTCTTTAAAACCAGCTGTTTGAAAAACAGTTTGTGTTTCCCCCCTCGGAACTTCCCATTCACAACAAATACAATCTTTAAGCAAACTTTTATCAACTCTGCAATGAATCTCTTTAACTTCCTTTTGATGGCATTGATCAAATAAATTATTTATTAATACCTCCTCCCTTCTATCAAAAAATAAGTTCACTAGCATATATATTTAAACAAGCACTAAAATGAAACGGCTCTAGCTAAAAACGGGCTTATTCATTTTTAATAAGACGCAAAAAAACGTTCGCATTTTCCGAACGTTTTTCACTAAATTTGAAATGGATTATTTATATTGGAAGGTAACATTATTTTCCAAGGTTTATGATGGAAAAGAAGTGCTTTTTCAAAATCAATTCCCAGATCATGTAAACCTTTATACAGTTCCTCCTATGGTAAATCAGCAAATCCATGAAAAAGTTCACTTGAAATTTCTTCTTTTTCTAAAGTACTATAAGCAATAAATGCCACTTTTAATATTGTATTTTTTTAAGCCAATGATAAATCGATAATGATAATTCTGTAACACCAGACTTCGCCTTGGGTGAATAGAAACCTACTAAATACATACGCTGCTTAAAGGCAGCAATTTTCAATTATATATTTTTCTTTACTTTGCGTAAAAGTCGCAAGCTATCGTAATCACATACAAGCACATAATCCATACTTTCACATAATTCATCAACAGCCTTCCTTACATCAGAATAAACAGTATAATCATGAAATGCTATAAGTCCACCTGCGACAACTCTAGGGGCATATAACTCTATGTCTCGTTTAACCCCAGCATAACTATGATCTCCATCTACAAAAAGAGCCGCTATGTTCTCCGGACAATCTTCTATGGCCTCATGGCTTAATTTTTTTATTGGAGATACATAGTTTGCTAGACGGTAGTTAAGAACATTTTTTTCAAATTCTTGATAATAGTCTTTATAATAACCATTAGTTATAAATGGATCAATCGCAAAAATTGTTCGTTTCTTTTCGCTAAGCCACTTGCTCCCCAGCCCCAATGCAACAGTGCTTTTCCCTTTAAAGGAGCCAATCTCAACGATTTCTCCCTCTAAATGATCAACAAAAACCGGCAAATGCAGCAGTGCCGTTTGCTCTGCCGTTGTCAACCAGCCGCTAACCGAATCCACGAATTGATATAATTGCCCAATAGGAAAATGATGATCAGTCATGTAAAGTCACCCCATATAAAATCCGTTATTTTCTAATGCATTTTTAACTGCTTCTAAATATTGATAGCCGTATTTTTTGTCTGGCTCTAAATATGTTCCTTCTCCCCACTCATTCCAAGCATTCATAAACAAAAAGTCATTATTTAATTCAATGGATTTTTTGATTTGTTTGGTCAAATATTCGGAAAACTTTTCAGGCGTGGCACCAGTAAAGATAAGGGCTGATTTCCCACCAACCCTAGCCGAGTTATCCCAATCGACGAAAGCGCCTAAATATGTCTTGCCACTTTCCGGTTTAATCTTTCTTTCAAGTATAGTGGTCCAGTATTTATCGTAATCCATTACATAAAATTTTTGTTTATAACCATCGATAACCTTGCCACAGCGAATTCCTCTTGTTAAATACATAGTGTATCCCGGCTCAAACTCAAGACGTGCGTTGAAACCTTTTATTACAGGGTTGTTGAATCTATTTAAAGTTTGAACAACATGGATTCCTTCCAGTCCACTTTCAATAGCTAACTTTCTCCAATACTCTAACATTTCCTCACATCTTGGAATGTCGCTAGGCCGATAAATAAGAAATAAAGGTTTGTTATCTACTCTGATATACCTTTTATCATTAAATAAAGGAAGTAGGAATTCAAAATGTTCTTTCCAGTCTACTTCTTCTCCATAATCTTGTTCTGCTAAAATTTGATTTGAGCCAGTCCATGTTCTAGTCCACGGATCGTTCGCCCATGAAAGGCAGAAGGGAAAATCAGGCTCTCCTTTTTCAAGAACCGCATCTAATGGTTTATGAAGAAACCTTTTTCCCTTAAACCAATAATGATAATAACAAAATCCATAGATGCCATACTTTTTTGCAATATTGGCCTGCCATTCCCTAGCTGCTTCATCGGTCAAATCATAGTAATAGTCCTGATATGGCTCTCTTGGTTGGTTATGTTCAGGAAATAGAGGCTTTGCTTTTCTAGTATTAGTCCATTCGGTAAACCCTTTTCCCCACCACTGATTATTTTCCTCTGTCTCATGAAATTGAGGCAGATAGAAAGCTATAAGTTTCAATATCATCTCTCCTTTTAAAAACATTGAAGCTGGATTATGAAATGAGATATAAGTACCTTATACTATGTTGGTGTTCGAAAATTGTTCAGTAACACTTCAGAAACTTCCGTTGGAAAAGAAACTGATTCAAAATATACAATCGCTTACATGTCCGAAAATTGCGACTTTTACCATTTTATGATATACTCATTACGCGGAATAAATATCCGTTTGTTTACGAAAAATGGAATGATTAGGTTGTTGGTGGGGATTCTAAGCGAAGAGAAAGAAAATTTAGAAGGAGGCAGGATATTATGTATCAAGTAAAAGAAAAAGAAAGAATTTTTATTTATACTGGGCCGGATGGTTCTGGGAGGAAAACAATCGCTAAGATGGTTTCCACCGTTTTCGATATGGAAACTGTTATTTCTTATACAACTAGAGAACCTAGACATTATGAAGCAGATGGGACGGACTACCACTTCATTAATGAAGATGCATTTTCAAAAATGGAAGAGCAGAAAGAATTTTTGGAAAGTATTGAAATTGACGGGATCAAATATGGAATTCGTGAAGAGGATGTTATCAAGGCTTTTGAAAACCATAATTTTATATACTTAACATTAAATCCGGAAGGGACAGAAAAGCTTAAAAAAATATATGGCGATAAAGTAATTCGCTTATTCGTCTACGCTGACCGGAACACAGTTGTTAGCAGACAAAAGGAAAGACAGGATTCTGAAGATGACATACAAAGACACTTATCCCATTATGATGAAACAATGGGCTACAAAAATGAATGTGAACATGCCTTTGAAAACTTCGATTCACCACAAGTCTCTTTCCAAGTTAGTGAAGTGATTGAAAAATATCTTGATCGTAACCTTGTTCAAACGGATTATTAATGAGAAAAACGGAAGTAACCGGGTGCTGGAGTTAGACATGGTTTATCTTAAATTTCCATAAATCAAAAAAGCTCAGGGCTATACCTCTGAGCATTTGATTTATTCAATCTCCCCTTCCCAGTCTACCATGCCGCCACTCATGTTCGTTGCATTATATCCATGTCCTTCGAGAAATCGGGTTACCGCCGCGCTCCTTGCACCTGAATGACAAACGATAATATATTCTCTGGATTTATCTAATTCAGGCATTCTTAATTCAATCGACCCGATCGGCATATGGACGGCACCAGGAATTTTACCGGTAGCTACTTCGAATTCTTCACGAACATCGATTATATCCACCTTTTTTCCTACCTTTACTATAGCTTCAACTTCTTTTGCTGATATATGTTTCATTTAAAATTCCTCCTGTTTTTTACCCATAATGGTATCCTAAAATACAAAAAAAGGAATGTCAAACATCATGCTTTCATTACGTCTACATGACGGACATTCTATCAAATGATACTTGGCGTGAGGCTTTAAAGATGAACCGGCCTTTCCTATGTCGATGATTCTTCCTCTGGTTTGATTGCCATAAAAGTTGCAATAGCCGCAATAAAACTTATACCTGCTAATATATAAAATAGGGAGTTTTCCATATTCTTCATCATTAAAGCCATTAACGGAGGCCCTGCGGCCACTCCAATAAATCTCATCGAACTGTATATCGATGATACTGTTCCCCGTTCCGACTTATCAATTCCTGATGTTATGAATGAATCAAGGCATGGCAAAGCCATCCCTATCCCAATTCCGGAAGCTAAAAATAACCAAATCATAAACCACATGTCTTTAGAAAAACTGAGTATAGCAATCGAACTAGATAATAAAATGATTCCCCCAAAGGTAATCCATTTCATTAGCACTTTATTTTCTTTAATTAATTTACCAGTAATATAGGAGGCAAAACACAGCCCCCCTAAAGGAATCGCTAATAATAGTCCTTTTTTTAAATCCTTCACGTTATAAACTTTTTCCAAAGAATCAGATAAATAAAATAATACGGCAAACAATACAAACATTAAGATTATCCCAATCACAAACACAGCGTAAAGCCATTTCCAGTTGTTTTTAAATGTTTCCTTCATATTGGCAATAAACTGTTTGAAAGGGACCGGTTCTTGCCGCTTATTTGGAGTTTTCACAAAGAAAAACATTAATACAATTGATATTAAACAAAAAATGGGAATGGAGAAAAAAGGAATAAACCAAATGATCCCTGCCAAAAAGGCACCTAAAATCGGACTTAATACTTTACCAAGAGTATTGGATGTTTCAATTAATCCTAAAGAGCTGCTCACCTCTTCATCGCTCTTAAACAGATCACCGACAAGTGGCAGCACAATCGGGAAGGCTCCAGCAGCTCCAACCCCCTGTAATGCACGACCAATTAATATTACCGAATACGGATTATCCATTTTCCAGCCTGCCCATGCTGCAATTAGTCCTCCAATAGCCGATATCGCTAAACTAGGGATTATAACCTTCTTTCTCCCAATATGGTCAGATAGAAATCCTGCCAGAGGGATAAGAAGGATCGCTACAATCGAGTAAATCGTTATAATCATACTTGATTGGAAAGCTGTTATGTCCAACTTATTTTCCATAACAGGAAGGACAGGAATAAGCATCGAATTGCCAAGTGTCATTACAAGTGGAATGGATGAAATAGATAATACCGCCCATTTTTGATTATTACGTTTCGTTTTTGAATCACTTTTTGAACCTTTATTAATCTTTAAAGATTGAAGGTTTTCAACATAATCCATCAATGACACGCCTTTTTATGATATTTTTATCGAATAATTACTTTTACAATAATCTTAATATGGGCAACAAGTGATAAATTATCCTTCATCCATTCTTTTCTTTATTTTGTACCTTCTCATTCATCGAGCGGTAAATCTGAGTATTCATACTGCCTTGAATAATGTTTTCCAGAAAAAAGTCTTCAATTAATTTTAAGTACTCCTCATCATCGAACATTTTTTTGTTCTGCAGCTCCATCTCAGCTAACCCATCATAAGTAGCAAGGAGTGCGTATGTAAAGTCTCTACCAGTAGCAGGCGTCAATATTTCAACCTTATGATCATAGTTTTCATTCCGGTATTTTTTAATTTCGGATAAATTTCCAATACCTTCTTTAAATTTATCTTGCTTCATCTCAAATGTTTGGTAGACATAAACTGTCAACTCTTCACCTCCTTCAGAGATTTCTTTATTCTTTAAGATACGGGTTTATTTTTTGGATTAAATTTTGCAGTTCTTTAGATTGGTTATAATACATCTCTTTAGCAGCTTTATCATTCGTTTGAAGGGCGAAGGTTTCTAAATTAGCCTGAATTTTCCTTAGACTTGCCGCCAGAAGTGGCTTTTGTTTTATTTGTTGTGTTTCTATTTGATCATCAAATAAGTCAACATACACATTTCCCTTGGAGTCAATTTGGGCCAAAAATACGTCTTCAATTGAGTTTGCCCCTTGTTCCATAACTTTTCCAAGAATCCATTCCTTTGAATAGCCCAAATAATTCAAACGTTTTTCCATAAGCGTCCCATCAATAATGATTAAGGATGGTCTATTCTCCTCTTCCGTAATCATATTCAAATCACTAGCCGTTATCGGCTCGTATCCCGCTTTTTTCATTACACTTATACTCCCGTCTGTCTCTAGTACAGCCAGTTGAACTTCAGATAATTTAAAAGCATTTTTCGACCTTAAACCTACCATGAGATCATTATAGGTCAATTTACTTTTTTTGAGGTTTTTCTCCAAAAGCTTTCCCTCTTCTATAAGGATCGTTGGACTTCCTTCCACTATTTTTCTAAATTTAAGGGACTTTATCGCACCAAAGCCAATGATGAGCGAAAAAGATGTATATACTAATAATCCAACAATTCCATTTAAAAATTCTATTGAAGAGTCGATCGCCACAGCAGTAGCCATATCCCCTATTGTAATACCAATAATATAATCAAAAAAAGTTAACTGCGAAAGTTGCGCTTTCCCTAAGATTCTCGCAAGAATAAATATAATAATAAAGGAAGCGATAGAACGAACTAGTATTACTTCAATTTCAGCCATTGTAATCTCCATCCTCTATCAAATTCGCCTTGGCGTATTTGCGCCCAGATTTTTTCGAGCTTGCTCGAAAAGCTACCTTTTAAAATCTGTGGCATCCGCCGGAGGCTTTAACTTTATTCAGCAGGGGTTTGTACCCCCACTGAATTTAAAATACTAACTTGCTTTCATCTCACCACTTATGGATGTGGGAGACTTCTGCTGAATGAAGTTAATATCTTTTTTCATTATGGGACAAAATAATGAAAAAGATACTTATTGGAGGGCATTATGAAAGTTATTTCAAAATTCGTTGTTATTGGCACTTGTTTTTTTATGTTATTGGGATGCTCCGATAAAAAAATAAAAAACAAACCAATATACAAAAAATCCGAAGAAATTATGGGTTTAATCACTCATTCACAATGGAAAAAGGCTGAGGATGAAGCGAAGGCGATTAAAGATCTTTATAAAAAAAATAAATGGAAATATCAATTATTAGGAAACGAAGCAGAATACAGCTATTTACAACAAGAATTATCCAAGCTGCAAATGTCAATCGAGGAACAGGATCAATTGCAAGCAAAAACTAATGTTGTGGTAATTCAGGATTATATTAAAGCTATTTACTTTTGGTAAAAAATAAGTTGCGCAAAAAGGCTGTCTCAGATAAATCATACTTTTCAGAGACAGCCTTGACTACTTATTATTGATAACCTTGGAATTCCGGCTCTTCCTGTTCAATTTGTTCGACTCGTTGCTCCAGTTGCTGGATCATTCCTTTTGCTGTTGTGGCGCAGTTGCCATAAAGTTGTTTAGCTGCCTTATCCTGTGTTTCAAGAGCAAATGTTTCAAAATCAGCTTGTGCACTTTTTAAGCTGGCAAGCGCTTGTTTCACTTGTGTACCTACAGTCATAAATAATAACCCCCTTTTTTTGAAAATCAATATTATTATCTTCCACTTCTAAATAAATATAATTGTAAATAAATGGGGTTAAGTAAATTTTAGATAATTACGCTGATTGAATTGGTCAATCTTCACGTCCCTACCGAGAAAGTCACTAAGCATCTGATCAGTTAATATATTATTTATGGATCCTTTTGCATATATTTGCCCATCACGAAGTAATGTAATATATTTGAATGTAGGCAAAATCTCTTCGACATGATGGGTTACATAAAGCATAGACGGCGCTTTAGGGTCCTCTCCAAGGGCATTTATAAACTCCAATAACTGCTCACGAGCAAGTACATCTAATCCTGCACAGGGTTCATCTAAAATTAATAATTTTGGCTTTGCCATTAAAGCCCGCATGATCATTACCTTTTGTTTTTGACCTTGAGATAAAGTTTCAAACGTTCGATGAATCAGGTCTGTGCAACAGAAACGCTCCATAATGGATAAAGCAAAATCAATATCATTCTGATTGGGATCCTTATGCAAACCAAATGAAGCATATTTCCCACTTAATACGATATTCTCTGCATAATCATAACCAGGCATCAAATAATCAATAGAGGAACTTACAACGCCAATTTGCTTTCGAAGTTCATACAAAGGATACTTGCCAAACTCCTTTCCTAACACCGTTACTTGCCCGGAAGAAGTCCAAAGGTAACCAGTGATGATAGAAAGAAGTGTTGTTTTTCCGGAACCATTTAAACCAAACAATACCCAATTTTCACCGGTATGTATATCCCAATTTATGTTTTTTAAAACTTGTTTTTCATCTAATACTTTAGATACATTTTTTAATGAAATCATCATTTAATGCCCCCAATATTCTGTCAATTCTTTCATTATACCAAAAAACAAAATTAAATATTGACGAAACCTGTAGAAATTGGTAATGATAAAATAAAAAGTATGAGGTGATTGAGATGACAAACAGACGTGCAGTAGTAAGTGTAATTGGTAAAGACCAAGTTGGAATAATTGCAAGAGTAACAAATGTACTAGCCGATAATAATGTAAATATTCTTGATATCAGCCAAACCATTCTTCAAGACTTTTTTACAATGATGATGCTTGTAGATGTATCCGGAATAGAGAATCTAGATTCCCTTCAACAAAAATTTGATGGAATCAGTAAAGAAATGGGATTAAAAATTAATATACAACTAGAAGAAATTTTCCAAGCCATGCATCGTATTTAACTTCATTCAGCAGAAATCTGCACGCAAATACGCCAAGGCGTATTTGATAAGGAGAGAAATCTTATGAAAATGAATATTGCAATTGATGAAATGATTGAAACGATTCGGATGGTCCAAATGGAAAATTTGGATATTCGTACAGTTACAATGGGGATTAGTTTAAAGGATTGTGCCGATTCCGATTTTGACAAAATGAACAATCAAGTTTTTGATAAAATTACAACCCTTGCGGCAAGATTAAAAGAGGTTGCCGAGCAAGTCAGTAAAGAGTTTGGAATCCCGATTATTAATAAAAGGATTTCGATTACTCCAATCGCTGAACTTCTTGGAAATGCCACAGTGGAACAAGCTGTTGAACTAGCTAGAACACTTGATAAGGCTGCCCACCAGCTTGGTGTTGATTTCATTGGAGGTTATTCCGCCCTCGTACATAAGGGAATTACAAAAGGGGATCAAACATTATTAGGCGCTCTGCCAGAAGCCTTAACGGTAACAGAGCGGGTTTGTTCCTCCATCTCTGTGGCAACGACAAGAACGGGCATTAATATGGACGCCGTTCGTCAGATGGGAGAAATCATTAAGGAAGCAGCCGAGCGAACAAAAGACCAAAATGGTCTTGCTTGTGCAAAGCTTGTTGTATTTTGCAATCCGGTTGAGGATAATCCGTTTATGGCCGGAGCATTCCACGGTGCTGGTGAAGGTGAAGTTGTCATAAATGTAGGGGTTAGCGGACCGGGTGTAGTCTTAAATGCGTTGAAACGCTACCCTGAAGCAGATCTTGGGCAAGTATCAGATGTTATTAAACGAACTGCTTTTAAAATAACCCGTGCAGGGGAATTAATTGGGCGGGTTGTGGCTGAGCGTCTTAATGTGCCATTTGGTATTATGGATTTATCATTAGCTCCAACTAATGCAATGAATGATAGTGTTGCCGAAATTCTAGAAGAAATTGGGTTAGAACGAGTTGGAACGCATGGAACAATTGCTGCTCTGGCGCTAATGAATGATGCCGTAAAAAAAGGCGGCGCAATGGCAAGTTCCTATGTTGGTGGCTTAAGTGGTGCGTTTATCCCTGTCAGTGAGGATAACGGTATGATCAAAGGGGTCGTTGATGGTGCCCTAACATTGTCAAAGCTTGAAGCCATGACATGTGTGTGCTCTGTAGGCCTTGATATGATCGCTATTTCAGGCGATGCATCACCTGAAACAATTGCCGCCATGATTGCTGACGAGGCCGCGATCGGAATGATTAATAAGAAAACAACGGCTGTACGCGTGATCCCGGTTCCGGGTATGGCAGAAGGCGAAATGGTTGAGTTTGGCGGACTTCTTGGTCGAGCACCTGTTATTGGTGTTAATGCTTTTAGCTCTGAAAAACTGATTAAACGCGGGGGCCGGATTCCAGCACCACTTCAGGCGTTGATTAACTAAAAAGGATATGTTAACATACAGTTCCTTGGCAGGGGCGTACAGGAATCTCAATTTAGTAGAGATTCCTGTTTTTTTCTAGAATACTTTCGCGGACAAGTCTCATATAATACATTGTTACTACTTTGTGTAAAGGTGGTCCATAGCATGAGATTTGTTTTCAGTTTTTTAATCATAATTTTTCTACTTGGATGCAATCACCAAACCTTGTCTAACCTTGACAAGGTCTCAGTCAATAACCTTCATCAACAAATGCTTAAAGTAAATCAACTAATAGAAGAACTTGATTTATTGCTTATTGAATTTCAAAAAAGTGATGAATTAGCGGAAGCCATTGAAATGATGGAGACCGCAAACAGTGAAGCCAATAAAGTTGTCGAAGCTATAAAAGCAATAAAATTCGAAAATAATAGATTAACAGAATATAGAATAAGATATGAAGCTGCACTTATTCAGTATACTGGTGGGCTACAGTTGCAAATCGATGGGATGAAAAACTGGGATGGTCAAAAAACAACAGAGGGTTATAAACAAACAGAACTGGCCAAACACGATTTAAATCAATATTATGAAGAAATTAATAGTCAATATAAATAGAAACGGCTGCCTTGTTAATGTAAGACAGCCTTTCCTATTTGTCAGCTATTTGTAACCCATTCACTGTACAGACCGGTACCGTTACAACCACAGCATTGAAGGGGTTCACCAAAATAGAATTCTGTGCCAGCAAAGTAGTGAATCCCTTTTCCCTTACAATCCGGACACATATTTCTTTCTTCATATTTAGCCATTCTAGACATTTGCCAATTACTAAAAAAGCCCATATTAACACCTCACTTCTTCTAAAATGCAGGCAAATTATCAAGATTGTTTTCTTTTATACCGTCTGGTTCACTTCTAATAAGATCTCGCCCATATTTATGGAAAACATCAACATGGGCGATTTTCCCCTCTTTTGCCTCATTCAATGCCATTACATAATCTAAATCCCGACCACTTTCCATTCGAAAGGCAATAATATCTCCGTCATCATTTTTCTTGACAGCCTTAATTACGTCTTTTCCAGTATTGTCTATATTGGTTACTTCTATATTCGCCTGTTCCTTACTTTCTTTTTTGTATTCATTATAGATTTGTTCATAGTTTTTTGTGTCCATATGTATACCACCTCCGTAACTTTATTATGCTTCATCACAACTCGATTTATGTGTATGATTTGCGATTAAAATTTTGCACAATTTACCCTCGTAGCTTATTCGGCAATCTGTTAAAATTAAATTAATATATGAGAATAGGAGGCAAACTATGGAGAATGTAAAGGAAGTCCGTACGATTTGCGGTTACTGCGGAACAGGATGTGGATTAATTCTTGAAGTTAAGGATAATCAAATCCGTAAAGTCCGTGGTGATAAAAACGCTCCGGTAAATAAAGGGCAAACATGTGTAAAGGGAGCTTTTGCATATAAATATGTACATGCGGAAGATAGACTAACCACTCCTCTCCTTCGTAAAGCTGGTAAACTAGTAGAAGCAACCTGGGAGGAAGCACTCCAATTCATCGCTGACAAACTATCAAGTATTAAAAAGCAATTCGGGCCAACAGCTATCTCGATGTTTGCTTGTGCACGTACAACAAATGAATCAAATTATGTAACACAAAAATTTATGAGAGCAGTGATTGGCAGCAATAATATTGATGGCTGCAACCGTACTTGACACGCACCAAGCGTTGCCGGTCTGGCAACTGTATTTGGTGATGGTTCTCCAACAAGTACGCTGGAAGACTTTGATGAAGCAGATGTATTGCTACTAATGGGATCTAACACAACCGAAGCCCATCCTATTATTTCAAACCGGATGAAAAAAGCCGCCAAAAACGGCTTGAAAATTATTGTGATCGACCCTCGAAAAATTGACATGGTGAAAGTGGCGGACCGCCATTTGCAAATCAATGTTGGATCCGATATCGCTTTAATGAATGCAATGATTCATGTCATTTTAAAAGAAAAGCTATATGATGAGGCGTATATCAAAAGAGTTACACTTGAACTTGATAAATTACAAAAACAAGTCGAGTTATATACACCCGAATATGCTGCAACGATTACTGGCCTTACTCCTTTGGAAATTGAGGAGACAGCAAGAATTTATGCGACAGCCAAGAATGCAATGATCGCCTACACATTAGGAATTACGGAGCATCATTGTGGTGTTAATAACGTATTTGACATTGCCAACCTGGCCCTTTTAACTGGTCATATCGGCAAAAAAGGAAATGGTATTATGCCGCTTCGCGGACAAAATAATGTCCAAGGTGCAGGCGACATGGGTTGCTTGCCAAATCAGCTTCCAGGTCCATTTCCAATTACGAACAACGAATATCGCAGACGTTATGAAGAAGCTTGGAATGTTACAATTGATGGGCAATCAGGCGATACCCAAACACGTACATTTGAAAAAATGGAAAACGGGGATGTTAAGGCCTTATACGTGATCGGTGAAAACCCATTAATGGCTGATGTTCATATGTCACACACTGAAAAGCTCTTAAAGAAACTAGATTTATTAGTTGTTCAAGATATTTTCCTTACTGAAACGGCCCAGTTGGCAGATGTTGTACTCCCTGCGCGTTCATGGGGTGAAGTTGACGGCACTTATACGAATACGGATCGCCGCATCCAAAGAGTTCGTACAGCCGTGGAGTCACATCCAAATGTTAAGGAAGATTGGCAGATTCTTTGTGAATTATCAACTTTAATGGGATACGAAATGAGCTATGAATCTAGCGAACAAATCTGGAATGAATTGCGGATTTTAGCCCATGAGCAATATGGCGGCATCTCCTATGCTCGTCTTGATCAGGAATATTCCTTGCACTATCCTTGTCCGACAGAGGATCATCCTGGAACATTCATCCTTCACGGCCATTTGCATGAAGAAAATATTGTAGAGGGCAAAAAGGCATCATTTGTTCCCGTTGATTATACAGCACCTATTGAAAGCCCGAATGAGGATTATCCATTTACATTAACAACAGGACGTCGTTATGAATCGTATAATACGCATACACAAACCAAGTATTATCCTGATAATGTTAAAATTAAGCAAACTGAAGAAACTGTGGATATCCACCCAGAGGATGCGGCGAAACTAGGCATTGTTGATGGTGAAGTCGTCGAAGTTTCATCTCGTCGCGGCTCATTAAAGGTAAAAGTAAAAATTACCGAACAAGTCGTACCAGGCTTAGTGTTTATGAGCTTCCACTGGAGCGATGTTCCGACAAACATCCTAACAATCAATGAATTTGACCCTATCTCAGGTACAGCAGAATTTAAAGCTTGTGCAGTAAAAATTAAAGCCTTGGATTAATTAGAAAAGCGGAAGCACCCGTTCAGCGAAGTTTACGAGTCGCTGGGTGCTTTGTCTTTATACATATAATTATTTGTTACTGTCCTCTTTTTCTACGATCAGTAACTTGTTCCCCACCAATGCCCCAATTAGCTGTTTTTTTGTTCTGAGGTTACTCCCTCATTTGTTATTTTAATATTTACATAAGGCATAAAACATCTTCCTTTTCTCTCGATAAATTGATATCATATTTAAATGAATGGTTGATATATTGAACAACTATAATTAATTCATATACTAGTATACTTCACCGTTTATGTCATGCTACACTTCATATTAGGAGGAACAATAATGGACAAAACCTCAATAATAGGTATTATTTTGGGTATAGTTGCAGTTGCAGTTGGTATGTACTTTAAGGGAGTAGCTCCAAGCGTACTTCTTAATCCGGCAGCGATTTTTATTATCTTTGTCGGAACTGCCGCAGCGGTAATAATTGCCTTCCCTGCAAATGAAATAAAAAATGTACCCAAATTGTTTAAAGTACTTTTCACTGAACAAAAACTACAATCTCAGGAAGAATATATTAAGATGTTTGTTGAATTTGCAACGTTAGCCCGTAAGGAAGGCTTGTTATCATTGGAAGCTAAAGTAAATGAAATTGATGATCATTTTTTAAGAAACGGCTTAAACTTAGCAATTGATGGACAAAGCCCGGAATTTATTCGTGATGTTATGATGGAAGAAATTGAAGCAATGGAGGAAAGACATCTAGCTAATGCGGGGATTTTCTCTCAAGCTGGAATGTATGCTCCAACACTCGGGGTACTCGGAGCCGTTCTAGGACTAATAGCGGCACTAGGAAGTATGGAAGACATGGAGGTTCTAGGACATGCCATTGCTGCAGCATTCGTTGCAACATTGTTTGGTATTTTTACTGGGTATGTTCTTTGGCATCCATTTGCCAACAAATTGAAAAGGAAATCAAAACAGGAAGTAAAAATAAAGGAATTAATCGTAGAAGGGGTTCTTTCGGTTCAAGAAGGACAAGCCCCTGGAATTATTCAGCAAAAACTAGCATCCTATTTACCTATTAGTCAAAGAATTCAGTTTCTAGCACAAGGAGAACAACAAGATGCGTAAAAATAAAAAGAAGCATGAAGAAGAGCATGCAGATGAAACTTGGCTTGTTCCGTATTCGGATTTGTTGACTTTACTTTTAGCTCTTTTCATTGTTCTTTTCGCAATGAGTTCTATTGATAGCGTCAAATTTACACAAATGGCCCGTTCGTTTAACAGCACCTTCCAAGGGGGAACCGGGGTTATGAAATACCCAAGCCCATACCAACAGAATACTAATGAAGGAGTAACAACCGATAGGATTAAAAACGAGCAAAATAACCAAGCTGAGCAAGAAAAACAAGAGATGCTAGAAATAAAGGATAAAATGGATTCGTACATTAATGCTAATAATCTTAATGTTCAATTGATGACATCCCTTACTCCTGAGGGGTTAATGCTAACATTAAGAAATGATATTCTATTTGATTCAGGCACAGCGCAGGTCCGCAGGCAAGATTATGAGATTGCTAAAGAAATTTCGCAATTACTTGTGATGGATCACCCTAGGGAAGTTGTGATAAGCGGTCATACTGACAATATCCCTATCCATAATGCGCAATTTGACTCGAATTGGCACTTAAGTGTAATGCGGGCGGTTAATTTTATGAAAATTTTATTAGAAAATCAAAATTTGGATGCACAAAATTTTAGTGCAAAAGGTTTTGGTGAGTTTAAACCTGTAGCATCAAACGATACTCCTGAAGGGCGTCTCACCAATCGTCGTGTAGAAATTTTAATTAAGTCCATCGATCCCGAGCCAACTCCAGACGAGGAACAAAATTAAAAATAGGAGGGGCTGACATCATTTAATGTCAGCCCCCTTGATAAAGTTATCCTATCAATTTTCCCCTTATATTCTCAACAATCGTTTCTATTAAAGCTGGATGAACGCTTAATGGATTAGTGCAGTATTTATCTGAAATCAACATCACACCATGCACTTCACCGTTATGTGTTAATTTTACTTTGTCACCAATTTCAACCCCTTTTCAACATTCTTTAGCAATTGGAACTGTGATCGGAATACTCCAGATGTGACCACTTGTTAATCGCATTTTTTCAACTACAGATTCGTAGTCTGCCCTACCTAAGAAACCTTCAAGTGGACTATATGCCCCATTACCTCCCTCCATAAATAATTTTTGCAAACAAGAAAGAAATACCAAGATCCTTGAACAAGTAGTGACTGAAAAATTAATGTAATAATAAAATAAAAATCTCTCATATTTTTTCCAATTACGTACATGCTATAAAATGGAACAAATTTGGGAGGGATGAAGCATGGCCGGTCCATATTGTTGTCCAAATTGTGGTACAAATCGCTCAAGGTTTAATATTATTGAGCAAGTCCCTAAATCTGTGAAAATGGATCCACAATCTGGAGAAATCGTTCAGGAGTATTCAAATCAAGCACTTGATCCTTTTCATACTCCATATCGCGGACCTTCGATCAAGGTGCAATGTGGTGTTTGCGGCTTAATTGAGAATGAAATTCGATTTGAAAGCTTTGCAAAAAACTCTCGTCGTTAAAGGAGGATATTAAGAAATGGCAAGAACTCATAATTCAGAAAGCCACTCTAATGCGCAGCAACAAATGGCTCGTAATACGAAGCAGGAGATCGCTTCGGAATTTGTAACAGATGTAAAAGAGGAAAATCAAATTGCTAAAAAACGAGCCAAACAAGGACGCGAACGTGCCGATGAACCAAGGGATGCACGTAGCAAAAATGTAAAAGGACCTCGATAAATAGAAAAACGAAATACAACAATTTGCCCCAACCTGTCATCGCTTGATCAGTTGGGGCTATTTTTCCACTTACAAATCCCATGCTTGGAAGCAAATGCGACACCTAAGTTTGTCCTTTGCAAAGCAAATCCTCCTGCCGCATAGTTAATACCGTTGTCATTTTTAATCAGCTCCAATCATTTTTTATAGAAATAGGTAATTTAACTTTAAAGGTTGTCCCCCTATTTTTATTGGAATCAACGACAATCTCACCATAATGGTTTTTAACAATACGTTGACTTATTGATAATCCTAGACCAGTTCCATCTGGTTTTGTTGTAACAAATGGTGTAAATAAATCGCTCCATATTTTGGTATCAATCCCACAGCCCTGATCAATCACGGAAATTTCTATTTGATTACGTTCACGATTTTTATTTAAAACAACATTTATTTCTCCACCAGCATGCATTTCTTCAATTGCATTTTGAATTAAGTTAATTAATACTTGCTTTATTTGATTTTTATCGATATAGATGGAAAATTCATGCTTGATATTGTCCGTGAATTCTATCGATATGTTATGCAAAATCCCTTGACTTTTCATTAAGTGAATGGTTTCTTGTAGCAATGTTTGAACATTAACATCTTTCTTGCGAGGAGCCTCTGGTTTAGAAATCATCACGAAATTATTTATTAATTCTTTCATTCTAGCTAATTCATTGTTGATGATTTTAAAGTATTCCTGTGATTTTGCTTTATCAACGTTGTTTTCTAATAATTTCAAAAATCCGCTAATTGGCGTTAATGGATTTCTAATCTCATGAGCAAGACTAGTACTCATCTTCCCAATAATGGAAAGTTTCTCATTGGTAATAACTTGTTGTTCTAAATCATAACGGTCGGTGATATCTCTAAATTGGGAGTATGTACCGATAAATTGAATACCATCATAAATTGGAATCGTGTCAAATAAGAATATTTTCTCTGATTTATTATTTGAAAAATGAATCTCAATATTTTCAAACTTTTCGTTTAAACTCAAAGTCCTTTCAATGTATCTCGAAAATACTTTTAACTCATCATTAAAAGTATTAATGTTTCGCCCAATAATGTCAGTCTTTTTAATTCCAGTGTATTTTTCGGCTGCTACATTATAATCGGTTATCATACCATTTTGATCCGTTTTAATAATTCCATTTTTTGTTGACTTTATAATAATTTGATTAAAAAGATTTAATTGCTTGTTCATTCTATTCAATTCAATCTCTCGTTCAATTGAATCAACTGCTGACGAAACGAGTCCTAAATGGAAGGAAGAGGAGTTGTCAAGTGTTGTTGCAAGTGTAATCGTGCCTTTCAGCCCATTATTCAATGAAAACTTACAACTTGAACAGGACGCTTCATAAAACACCTTATGGAAATGCTCTTCTCCTTTTACCTGAATAGGTAGATTATGATTTAGACAAAGATAAACTGAATTTGTACCAGCGTATTTTTCTTCAAAAGAAATACCTTCCTTAATGCCAATTTTGTATTGTATATCCTTATTACCCATGACTTTTAAAACATTGCAGCCATCATCAGTAATAATAATCATTGCTGGAATGTCATTTAAAAAGTAAAATAATTTTTTTACAAAGAATTTTGTTAAATAAATGAACTCACCGTATTGGGTCTTCTTCTCTTCAAGTTCATCGGGGGTAATCGTTTGTATTAACTTAGGTAAAATTTCGGGGTCAAGACTATAATGATGTTCACAGCTATATTTTGAATGTAAAGTATACCAAGATTCTGTAATCATTACTTTCTTCATCCTCCTTTTTTACTAAATATTACCACGTAGAAACATATTAACAGAATCCTCTCAAAATTATTGTCGAAAAATGAATAATTTATTAAATAAAGTGTAAAATATTTCACCTTTTGTATATTTATAGGAGTCCTACTGGCTTTTATGGCAACACAATCTTTAAGTGCCTCCATTAGCAGCATTTTTAACAGCTTCATTTATGCGATAACGGAACTCCTTGGTACTATTTTAATCATCTCGATTATGTTTTCTATGTCTAAAGCGCTTACGCGAACAGGGGTCAATGAATGATGTCATGCTCTCACCACTTATGGAAGGGGGAGACTTCTGCTGAATGAAGTTAAATTAATAAGAACTCCGGCTTTAGCCTATTGGACCATTGGTATTTTTATGATGGTTATTTCGTGGTTCTTCTGGCCTCTCACCAGCAGTTGCGTTATTAGGGGCTGTACTTGCCCATACCGTACCGTTAAGCAGTAATTTGGGTTGGTGGTGGAACTTTAGTCCCCTGGGCATTAATTCCTGCCGCCGCGATGAAGGGATATAATAATGCACTACATTTTTAAATATATATGGTTCCCTTCAACCCTCAGCCTATAATCATTGATGTCGAAATATATTTATCAATTCACTTTTTTGGGCAGACCGCTTCACCCCCTAACAGTCCCAAAATTGACATATTTTTCATTTAATTCATTTTTTTGTATTACTTTGGGATTTTTATTGTTATAATTAAAATGGCACTACTTGGCAAAATACATACATTTTATTGGAAGGAGATTTACAAAATGAAACGATGGTTGGTAATGCTGTTCGTACTATGCTTCATGTTTAGTTCGACTGCAACTGCAGAGGATGAGTATAACTGGATCATGGGAGGAGAAAAAGTTGACCTAGGAAACATAGCCACTATTGATCTTGATACTGAATTAGTCTTTCTCAATGGAAACGATACGCAGAAGATGGCAGCAGAATATGGGGATCCAGTTTCCGGTTTAGAAATTGGAAGTATCTATCCAATGGACGAAAATCAAAATTGGGCAGTTATTTTCGAATATGAGGAGACTGGCCACATTAATGATGATGAAAAAGCAGACATTGACGCTAAAGCCCTACTGAAAAGCTACAAAAAAGGAACAGAAGAGGCGAATAAGGAACGCCAACCAGGTGATCGCTTTTATGTTACTGGCTGGGATATCGAGCCATTTTATGATGATAAAACACATAACCTAACTTGGTCATTATTACTTGAAGATGAGAACAAAGAACCTTTCTTAAATTATAATACTCGAATACTCACAAGAGAAGGGACAATCTCCACCATCCTTATCACTGACCCACAGAACAGGGAAACGGATAAAAAGATAGTAAATGAAAAAATTATGTCCATGCTACAAGTAAAAGCTGGGGAAAAATATGAAGATTTTAACGAGTCTACTGATAAAGTAGCTGAATACGGATTAACCGCCCTTATTTTAGGTGGAGCAGGCTTAGCTGTAGCAAAAAAAGCCGGTTTAATGGCTGCCCTTATAATTTTTGTTAAAAAATTCGGTATTTTGGCAGTAGCTGGTATAGGTGCCCTTTTTGGCTTAGTTAAGAAAAAGAAAAAGAATGCAGCTAAATCAATAGATAATACAATAAATGAATAAAACAAAGTTGGGGCTTTCACAAGCCCCTCTGCTGATTCTTCTTTCATTGATTCTTCTATATGGTTCTTCTTTATTGAGTATTGTTTATGATTATTATTAGTGAGACTATCTGACGCTTTATAACAGACTTTATGTCTATCATTCAGACTCTCTGTCGCTCAAAACCGACTCTCTGTCTGAATCGTGACACATTGTCTACTGCACCCTTTTTGCATCCTTCAACAGACTATATAACGGTTATTTGGACAGAGAGTCTGCTGAAATGACAGACTCATCATTTTTACCCGTTCACATCGGGCAGAAAGCGTTTGGTCATCTCAGCTTTCAGGAACTGAGCATAGCTTTCCAGAATCTCCTTCTCAGCGAATTTGTCAATGGGCAGTCTTCTTTCATTGAGTCTTTGAAGTTGGTCAATAAACGCCTTGTATTCGTCACGTTTGACCATTTCCTGAATCCAAAGCGTCAACTCTCGCTCGTTTACCTGCTTCCGTATGCTCCCAATAAACTCATGAGTCTTTTCTGACAGAAGCAGATACAGGTGGCAATGCAGATAATTTGGCAGGGAATACGTGTTGTTCTTACTCTGACTGACCAGAATCATTTTCTTGCCTGCCAATTCCTTGATATGACGTTCTACTGACCTTGAACTGCATCCGACATTTCGGGCAATCATTTCGATGGTCGGATAGCATTGACTGTTGTCGCCCATATACGCGATTAGGTCAATCAGAATCAGCTTCTCATATGGGGTTAAGCCATAGCACCGATGGATTTTATGCGGCACTTTGGTAAACCCCTTATGCTTTGACGTGAACTGACTCTCTTGGCTCACCTTGTCCATGTACTCATTTGCGGCTTGGTTATTCTTAAATAACCAGAAGTTACTCATTTTCATTACCATCCTTCTCGTAGTTTAGTTCCGCCTCGCGTCGGCTATGAAGTTGGGAAGGTGGCTAGCCATTCAACGTTTCCTCGCCCAATATATGTAAACTGGTCGTCACCAGATTTTTGACTCTTACACTGTTAATAGTCGGGATACCTTGTCGTTTAGTTGCGGCAGATGTCTGATTGACCGACTCATGCCCTTTCACCATATCTATCGTTCTATGTACGTACATCGTTGCAAACATATTTGAAAAAACCGCAAGATAACAAAAAACAGGTCTTTTATCGTGGTATCTGACCATAATCGACCTGTTTGGTGTGAAGGAATACCGTTATTTAGGTGATAAAATTCAAGCATTTATGTGCGTACAACAGAAATGACGAAATCTTAATACGGGTATTACATGGGTTATATGTGTTATTAGTTGAATGATGGGTTCATTCGGCACTGGGTAGCCCACCACAAAAAAAGAAACCTTGAAAGCATTGAGCCATTCAAGGTTGACGAAACATCAATACTTTTCCAATTCGCTCCCCAAGTCCTTAAGTAAGGTATCCACTTCTAGTACAGCCGAATCATCATTGTTCCAAAAAACAGAAACCCTATAACCATCATCTTTAATGCCGGGTAACCAATCATTTATAAATTCTTCTAAATCAATGCTTTCAGGAGAAAGATCTGACCATTCACCAATAGAACAAAGTTCTGCGAACTCCTTCTTTGGCCAAAAAGGCATTAACATTTTCCCAGTGTCGTCTTGTGTCATTGCCCATCCGTCATTGTACAGTCCCCAAATTTCCTCGAAGTCAACAACCTTCTTGATAAAGTACTCATACCTCTTATCAGCAGGTAGTTTTATGACAGCTGCAATTTCATTCATATCACGTTTAATTTCTCCACGCAATGCAGATGAAACTTTGTCATCATTCGCTATCTCTTTAAGCCTAGCCTGCTTGCCTGACCTACCTGCATTTTTAGAAACAGATTGGACAGTATTACCCGTCCCCTTACCAATTGAACCATATTCATTGTTCAAATAAGAATTCCAACCTTGACCTGTCTCCTTAGAGGGAACACTTTTATTTAAAATTGTCGCTTGACCAATTACATTCCCACTTTTAGGAACTGCAACCTTCATTCCACCTACAGCACTCCCTGCAACCCCAATACTATTCAACCAATGCTCCTTGGAGAAAGGATCTTCTGGACGTACTGCCTCCTTTAAC
>DULJ01000075.1 GCA_012840465.1 Caryophanales bacterium | reverse complement strand
TTTAAAAGGTAGCTTTTCGAGCAGATCAAAGACTAAGAACGCCACATCCTGTGGCAACGTCTTTGTGACCCACGTCCTGTGGGCCTAAAAAATCTGGGCGCAAATACGCCAAGGCGAATTTGATAAAAGGAGGAACTACGTTGGCAGGTACACCTTTAAATATAGACAGCAGACGTTTTGGTAGGCCATTTGGCAGACCATTTTATGGCAGACCGTTTGGTTTTGGCTACGGTTTTGGCAGACCATTTGGCTTTGGACGCCCGTTTTATGGTAGACCGTTTGGTTTTGGTTACGGTTTCGGCAGACCATTTGGCTTTGGATTCCCATATGGTGGTGGGTTCGGCTCCCCATTCTTTGGAATGCCATTCTATGGCGGTGGACTTTGGTATTAAACTTAGTAGTTAGATGAGAGAGACTCTCTCACACAGAAAAAGTGTCCAGCATTATTTTTTACCGATGCCAGACACTTTTTCTTCAGTCCCTCAAGCCGTTTGTTTATGATACAACTTATAATCTAAGCGATTCAATAAAATATCAAGTTCTTGACTGCATTGTAAAGTAAGCATGCTGTTAATGCCATAAGCAGCTGCATAATTGAACATTTGTTTTCTTTTTGCTTCTATCTGTTGTTGTAGTAACATAACGTTTCCTGTTACATTATTCATTTGTTCTTCTCCCCGCAATTCCAAAAAATATTAAAAAAATCCTTACAACAAATGCTGAAAACACTCTATTAATATACTGTATCTCTATTATAAATCTATTATTACATATTTTGAAATTTAATATAATAGCTTCGACAAAACTAGTCATAATGTACTATAAAAAATGAAAAGGTGGAATTATTCGCCTCAAACCCTTATAATAAAAACATATTTAAAAGTATAATAAATAGACTTTGTGTCAAAACTATGACGATTTTGCTTTAAAAGTCGGTATTTACTCTTAAATAGTCTATAATAGAATAAGAATTAAGATAGAGTAGATAAGGAAAATTAAGAGGGGTTGAACGGGGAATGAATGACCATTCTGTTAAAGAACGCAATTTCACACCTATCATTGTAATATTGACAATTGTAATCAATGCACTTGTAGCTTTTCTGTATTTTATGCCCAAATATGAAACATTAAGCGATGTTGATTTAACGATTTTACCGTTTTTGAATGCCGTGTTCAACAGCTTTACGTTTGTATTTTTAGTGGCAGCTTTAGTAATGATTAAACAAAAAAATATTAAGCTTCATAAGCGCTTTATTTTTTCTGCATTTGTAACCACTGCCCTATTTTTAGTTTCATACGTAGCCTATCATGGAATGGCGGAATCGACCGCTTTTGGTGGGGAGGGAGCAATGCGATATGTGTATTATTTTATACTTTTAACCCATATCGTGTTATCGGCAGCCATTGTTCCGTTGGCATTAGTCACAGTTACCAGAGGCTTGAATATGAAGGTCGAAAAACATCGCAAGATTGCACGCTGGACGATGCCAATATGGTTGTATGTAAGCTTAACGGGTGTATTGGTTTACATTATGATCGCACCTTATTATTAATCATAAAAAAGCTGTAAGACTATGGTCCTACAGCTTTTTTGTTTTATCAAATATTTAGTTCTCATTAAATTCTTCCGACCCGTGACATTTCAACAAGAGCAAATACGATATTGATCATTAATATTGCGATTAGAACAGGAATGAAATTTAATAGGTTTGTTTTGCTGAACTTTGCCGAAATCATCCCAACCGCATAGCCACAAACTAATAATGCTATTAATGTAGCAGACATCATAATTGTATAAGTTACTGTCATCTTACCCTCTCCCTTTTAGGTATTGATAATAATACCCCTTTAGTTAAGATTATACGGCAAAAAAGGCTCTGAAAATTTGTTGATTTTGTGACAAGTAATTTATTTCCGATAGCAATCCCCTGATATAATGGGTTTTCAATAAAAGTAACATAAAATATTAAAAAAGTTTCAAATGGATATTTTCAAATTACATATAATGACTTTTATGGTATAATAATATGTCGTTTGTCTTATCAATGACAGCAGTTCGAAAAATCCTGCTTTAAAAAACTAAGGAGATGAATATAAAATGAAAGAAAATTATTATTTGCCAAGGTCAGGTCCAATGCCGAGACCTGCAAGCGTAGAGGAAGGCCGTGAAGTATTAAAGGGTGAAGCATTCCCGGCACCAAATGTTCAACAAATAACATTTAGAGCAATGGAATTTACCGCTGTATGTCCAAAAACAGGACAACCAGATTTTGGGCGTGTTGAAATTTCCTATGTTCCGAATGAATTATGTATCGAATCTAAGTCGTTAAAATTTTATTTATGGTCTTATCGTGATCATGGTGCCTATTGTGAATCGTTAGCTGCCAACATTGCCGATGATATCGTCTATGCGATCAATCCGAAAAAGGTTGTTGTCACTGTTTACCAAACAGCTAGAGGTGGCATTGAATTAGAAACTCAAGCTGTTAGAGAGAATTAAGAGAATTAATATATAGTCTGCAAGTCCGTTACTGCGACCGTGTTTGGTCGAGTAGCCAATGTTATCGAAAAAACTAAGTCTTTAAGCTAACATGAATGAGCATCTGGGTATTTCAGAGAAGCCAGATTACATTCGTGTCTTGACGCTTAAAGACTTAGTTTGTGTATTACCATAAATCTTTTACGCTGTCCGCTCAAACCCGTTCACGATCATTAGCTTATGGAATTTACTTCATTATCCAAAGTTCTTCATTAAGTTTGCCATTTCAATTGCCGCAACAGCGGTATCCCAGCCCTTATTTCCGGCTTTCGTACCCGCTCTTTCGATAGCTTGTTCGATATTTTCTGTTGTTACAACGCCGAAAATAACCGGAATCCCTGAAGACATCCCTGCTTGAGAGACACCTTTAGCGGCCTCGTTACAAACATAGTCATAATGTGTAGTTGCCCCACGGATTACAGTGCCCAATGTGATGACAGCATCGTAATTCCCAGACTCAGCCATTTTTTTCGCAACAAGCGGCAGTTCAAAGGCTCCCGGTACCCAGGCAACATCAACTGCACTATCTTCAACGCCATGTCTTTTTAAAGCATCCTGTGCTCCGGTTAGCAATTTTCCTGTAATAAATTCATTAAAACGTGATACTACAATCCCTACTCTAATTCCCGTTCCTACTAAATTACCTTCGAAAATTTTCCCCATGATAAATTCCTCCTATTAAAATTTCAGCATATGTCCTAGCTTTTCGTATTTTGTTTTTAAATATTTTGCATTTTCACTTCTTGCCGGCATTTGGATTGGGACCCGTTCTACGATTGTTAAATCATATCCTTCAAGCCCGGCAATTTTACGAGGATTATTCGTTAATAAGCGCATATTCTTTATTCCAAGATCTTTTAAAATTTGCGCACCAATCCCATATTCGCGCAGATCTGGTGGGAAGCCAAGCTTCTCGTTTGCTTCAACAGTATCATAGCCTTCTTCTTGAAGCTTATACGCCCGTAACTTGTTTAATAGCCCGATGCCACGGCCTTCTTGTCTCATGTACAACAGGACGCCTTTTCCTTCTTCTTCAATTTGTGAAAGGGCAGCGTGAAGCTGTGGTCCGCAATCACAGCGGTATGAACCAAAGACGTCGCCGGTTAAGCATTCGGAATGAACACGTACTAATATTGGCTCATCACCGCTTACATCCCCTTTAACAAGGGCAATGTGTTCCTTGGAGTCGACAAGATTAGAGTAGCCGTAGGCTTTGAATTCCCCGAATTCAGTTGGAAGGGTAATTTCAATTTCACGTGTTACAAGCTGCTCTTTATGGTTACGGTATTTAATTAAATCTTTTATCGTAATCATCTTCAAATTGAATTGGTCTGCAATCAGACGAAGATCAGGAACCCTTGCCATTGTTCCGTCTTCTTTGATAATTTCACAAATAACACCTGCAGGCGCTTCCCCACAAAGTCTGGCCAAATCTACTGCCGCCTCCGTATGACCAGCCCTACGTAAAACACCGCCCTCTTTCGCGATTAACGGAAAGACATGACCTGGTCTTTTGAAATCACTGGCTTTTGAATTTGGATTCATTAATTGTTGGACCGTAGTTGCTCTTTCGAAAGCACTGATTCCCGTTGTTGATGTTTTATGATCAATACTGACTGTAAATGCGGTTCCGTGCGGGTCCGTATTACGGCTCACCATTGGAACTAAATTAAGAGTACGGGCAATCTCTTCGGAGATTGGAGCACAAACAAGCCCGCGCCCATGCTTAATCATAAAATTGATCGTTTCAGGTGTTGTTTTTGAAGCTAAGGCTACAAAATCTCCTTCATTTTCACGATCTTCGTCATCACAAACAATGACAATGTTACCTTGGATAAGCTCACTAATGGCTTCTTCAATGGTATTAAACATGTTCCATCACTCACTTTCGTTACCTTTATTTATACCCATTTTCTTCTAAAAAATTTTCGGTAATTGTACTTCCTGTTTCTTTCATCCTGCCTTTGGATAAGAACTTTTCAATATACTTCCCTAAAATATCACATTCAATATTAACGATATCTCTAGGTGTTTTAGTACCAAGGATCGTTTCAGAAAGAGTGTGTGGGATAAGCGATATCGTAAATGATTTATCACTTAACCCAAAAATCGTAAGGCTTGTGCCATCAACCGTGACAGAACCTTTAAGAAGCATATATTGTAGCAATTCCTCATTCACTTCAATTTCATAATAAACGGCATTGGACACGGGCTTCTTCGAAAGGATTGTACCGATTCCATCCACATGGCCTGAAACGAAATGTCCACCAAATCGTCCACTTGCAGCCATTGCTCTTTCAAGGTTGACTTTAGATCCATTGGTAAGATCCCGTAACGAGGTGGATTTTACCGTTTCCGGCATTAAATCGACAGAGAATGTCTGTTTATCAAAGGTCGTTACGGTCAGACAAACACCGTTAACCGCAATGCTATCGCCTAAATGAACATCTTCTAGTATTTTAGGGGCTTGAATCGACATTTTGATCGCATCACCAGATTTTGTTATTGATTTAATGGTTCCCTTTTCTTCGATAATTCCGGTAAACATTTTATCCCTCCTTTAGCTTGGGCTAGGCAGCTTTGAGATTATTTTTATATCTGGCCCGATTGTTTCAATGGATTTGATTTGTAGTGCAAGGACTTCGTTCATTTTTTCAAAGCCCTCACCGCCAATAGATGTAGGTGCCGATGCCCCTCCAATTATTTTGGGCGCTATATAGGTAATGACTTGATTGATCGCTTTAGCTTTGATAAAGCTGCCGTTGACTTGCGAACCACCCTCAACAAATAGTGAGGTAATCCCTTTTTCAGCAAGGGCCTTCAAAACATTATGAATATTCAGCGTATCAAATGGCATTTCAATGACATGGGCTTGCTTTTCGTTCATGGCCTTTATTCTCTCAGCGGGTGCCTTATTTCCAACAATAATCCATGTAGGTGCTTTGTTATCATTCACTATTTTTGCATCGAAAGGTGTTCTTAAATTCGTATCAAGAATGATGCGAATCGGATTTTTGCCTCCCAATGGAAGCCTTGTTGTTAATTCGGGGTCGTCCTTGATAATGGTGTTTACTCCGACTAAGATCCCATCATGCTGATGTCTGTATTCATGAACATCCAGTCTAGCTTCTTCGCTTGTAATCCATTTGCTCTCACCTGAAACTGTAGCAATTTTTCCGTCAAGGCTTGTCGCTGATTTTAATGTGACATAGGGTGTTCCGGTTGAGATGTAGTGAAAGAATACTTCGTTAAGCCCTTCAGCTTCTTCTCGTAAAATGCCGACATCTACTTGAATCCCATGCTCTCTTAGCCTTTCAATTCCTTGACCAGCTACAAGTGGATTAGGGTCAGTAGATGCGATAACTACTCTTTTCACTCCACTTTTTATTAAGAGATCAGCACATGGAGGGGTTCGTCCATGATGGCTGCACGGTTCAAGTGTCACATAAATGGTAGCATCTTTTGCTTTTTCTCCAGCCATATTTATCGCATGAACCTCGGCATGCGGCCCACCCGCCTTTAAATGGGCCCCCATTCCGACTATTTGGTTATCTTTGACCACTACCGCCCCGACAAGAGGATTAGGACTCGTCTGACCGTTAGTGTTTGCAGCAAGTTCAATCGCTAATTTCATATAATCTTGATCCGTCATCGTATCACCTTATAATTTGAATTTGTATTTCATTCTCCAGCTCCAGTGCTCCAGTTTATACGTCGTTAAACGGGAGCTTCCGCTTTTATAACAAAAAGACCCTTAGAATCGTCCTAAGGGTCTCGAAATTAATCGTAAATATGAAAGTCAAAAATAAGTACAGAAAATAAGCGTTCAAAATCGCATGTCAAATAAAATACATCATAGCATATTCGACGACAAATTGAACAATCTGCCTTCATATTCTCTTCTCCCATCCAGACTGTAACTGTCGGCGCTGGATTCACACCAGCTCCTGCCAATCAAATGCGCCTTGGCGTATTTGCGCTCAGCGGATATTTTCGAGCTGACATGCTCGAAAAACTACCTTTAAAAATCTGAGGCATCCGCCGGAGGCTTTAACTTCATGTATGAAGTTAAAAGGCTCGCGGGCTTATTAGTACATGTACTACATCACCGCCGATTGGGAATTTCACCCGACCCCGAAGAAAAAATATTCAATTACTTATATTCACTATATATTACCTTTACTAAAAATTACAAGCATTTTCGTTTCATTCGTGTTATTCAGTGATTTTACAACGTGAATCGTCAGCAAAAACAATATTACTGTCTCTTACTGTCTGAATAATACGATGAGATGGGGGTGTTCAGTACTAGGTAATGTATGAATAATTAGTATAGTACTAAGTAATAAAAGAGAGGAGTGAGAGTGGTTGTTCCAATCACTTGTATGGAATGATAATATTTCTCTAAATAATGTTGATCGATTCCAAAAGTCAATTAAGGGTCTTCTTTATACAAATTTAAATGGCCTTATTTTAAATCTTGAAAATGTATCGTATATGAATGAATGTGCCCTCGGTATTATTGCGGATTCAATTGAGGAAGCTAAAGAGATGAACAAGGAACTTGTGATTATTAATAATACAGCAACAATAAGAACGATATTTGAACTTGTTCGTTTCTATTCAATTGTACGAGTGTTTCCATATGAGCGTGATGCACGTAACTATTTAGAAGACTTATATTCTTCGGCAAGGAAGAAAGTAGTATAAGGGTTAGTCTAATCTTGCAAAAAAAAATATCTGGTAGAATATAGATAAAAGGCATTTGCTACAGGGGCAAGTGTCTTTTTAATTTCTATGGAACAAAGCTCTTATTTATATCAAGACCTATAGTTCCCTTTTTTTGAAAAGTATGTATATTTTATGACATTACAAGAGTAATGAAAGGATTTCTCTTACTTCTTCTATAATTAATATTATTATGAACGTTGTAATGAAAAATACACGACTCAAGTAAGGTGAATTGTCATGAAAAACAATGATGAACAATTAAGCCTACTAGTAAAAAAGGCAGATGATATATCCTCTGCAATGGATATGACAGACGAAATTGCCAACGAAATGGGTTTCATTCATTACGATAGATTATTTTTACGACTTGTAACGGAAGAAGCCTGTATGAATGCCTATGAATATTGTCAAAAAACAAATCAACAAGGTTTTTGGATCTGCTGGGATCATCATCATAAGGACTGCCTTTCGATTTTCATAAAACATCGTGGAAAAAAATTTGCGATTACCCCAATGAACGGGACCAATCGTGGGCTTAGGGGAAGGGGTTTGCATTTAATCGTAAATTTAATGGACTATGTTCAAATTCAAGAGAATGGGGAATATGTTGAGCTGGTGATGCGAAAATATTTTACCCAAAATCTAAAAGAAGGGATTGGATAGTAATGATATTCACTTCTAGTGATCAAGTGAGTCTATTAACTTGGGAAGACGATATTACATTAAAAAATAATGCAATTTTCAAAGATGCTATGAAGGAATTAGTAGGATCGACTTCTGACAAACTTTTACTATGTCTACAAGGGGTACAGTATTTAAATAGCGGGGCACTTGGGGTAATTGCCGATTCTGTTATGGGAGCAAGAAAGGACCAAAAGGAACTTGTTGTTGTCGCTACCCAAAATTCCGTTAAAGAAATTTTTAATATCGTTAAATTTGGTACTTTTATAAAAATATTTGAGTCAAAAGAAGAGGCTTTGCAATTTTTCAAGCGTGATCAACATGAATAGCCTCTCAACCTCAGTCGAACAACAACTCCAATTAGCTGCCAAAGTGTTTAAATATTCAATAGAAGCCATTTTTGTAACGAATTTAAAAGGCTGCATCCAAATCGTTAACAGTTCATTTGAAAGAATAACTGGTTATTCTGCTGAAGAAGCAGTTGGCCAAAACCCGAGGATTCTAAAGTCCGGGAAACATCCGATTGAATATTATCAAGGAATTTGGAGTTCTCTTGAAAAAGACGGGCAATGGCAGGGTGAGTTTGTCAATAGGAGAAAAAATGGTGAATTATATTATCAGAGGACAACAATTGCAACGATAAAAGATAAAGATAACCAATCAATAAGCTATTGCGCAATTTTTAGTGACATAACAAAAACGAAAGAAGCGGAGCGAAAACTAATTTCCGACTTAGAATTGGCGCGAAAATTGCAAAAGAGTGTTCTAAGTAAACCGATCAGAAATGAATCTATTCATATTGATGGAATTTACTTTCCGTCGACCGAATTAGCCGGTGATATGTATGCCTGGTATCAAATCGATGATCATAGATATGGCGTTATTTTATTTGATATTATGGGTCATGGGGTTGCCTCTTCATTAGTCAGCATGTCAATCCGGTCTTTATTAAGAGGGATTATTACAAGTTCAATCCAACCGGCCCAACTATTTAACGAACTCAATCATCATATGCGTGTATTGTATCAACAAAATGAAAGGGAGCAATCCTGCTTTTTCACAGCAATATATGTTCTGATCGATGTTAAAGAGAGAATAATAGAGTATTCGTCTGCTGGTCATCCGCCCTGTTTCTTAATGATGGAAGATGGAGGGGTGCAAGATTTGGATGTTGGCTGCCCACCAATTGGCTTGCTGCCTGAATTAATAATTGAGACAGGAACGATTTTACTTAAAGGGAGAAGCCAGCTTTTCTTATATACAGACGGTCTAGCAGACTCTTTAGGTAAAGATACGAAAGAAAACATTGAAAAATTAAAAAAATTAGTGGTAGGTTTAAGTGATTTAGACAGTACGCAATTGCTGGAAAGAGTGTTTGAAGAAACGAATCGTAAAGATGGTCAATTTGAAGATGATGTAACGATGGTGGCTATTACGATCCATTAATAACTATATCTTCAATTTATTATTGTAATGGTTGAATGGAATGGAAATGCAGAAACAATATTGTTGCAAAGTGTAGATTGAAATAGATAATAATAATTCGTGGCAGAAGCATTGACAAAATATAAGTATGCACTTTATAGTAGGTATTGAAATAACTACTATAAAAGGAGCTTTTTATGGAAGCCGTTTATATGGAACTTCAGAAACTGGGTTTTTCGCAGTATGAGTGTAAAGCTTATATTGGATTATTAAAAAACTCACCTGTTACAGGTTATGAGGTGAGTAAGCGCACGGGTGTACCTAGATCTATGATCTATGAGGTTTTAGGAAAGTTATTGGATAAAGGCGCTATTTATGTTGTTCCGTCCGAACCTGTAAAGTATTCGCCGATACCTGCTAAAGATTTAATTCACCGCCTTCGAAAATCGTTTGCCGAAACTTTTGATTTATTGGAGCAGCATCTGCCTTCGATTGAAAGTGAAAGGGAAACGGATGTGATTTGGCACATTCGAAGCCATGAACATGTGATAGAAGAAATGTTGAATATTATCCGTTCGGCGAAAAATGAGTTATGGTTGTCCGTTTGGGAAAAGCAAGTTCCGCAAATCAAAGATGCGGTTGATCAGCGGGTAAAGGATGGAATTCACATTTTTTCAATTCTTTTCGGCGCTCCCGATACTCAGTTGGGCATAACATTTCACCATAACTATATGCAGCCTGATGTTGTAAAGGAGCGTATGGGTGGTCATTTGACGGTTGCAGCCCGCGATGGCGAAGAAGTGTTGATTGCCAATTTTACTGAAAAATCTTTTGCATGGGCGGTAAAAACGAAGGATCCGGCCCTTGTACTTGTAGCAACCGAATATATTAGGCATGACATCATGATTGAGGAAATCACGACAGAGTTTGGGTCCGATAAATTGGATGCCCTTTGGAGAACAAATATTAATTTAAGCCATGTTGTAAAAGGAAACCGGTTCAAATAAAATGAACCGTATTTTCTTCTAGTTTTTATAGTAGTTAGTTAAATAACACCTAAATGGAGATGATCAGACAACTTTTTATCCAACTGGTAGGGGGCAAGAGTGTGATACGGGTACATTGATTCAAGAAGTCTTCTGAGGATCATTCAGTTTGAGAGGGAGATATGAGAGATGGAAAGACTAGTCATGACAAGTGAAGCCAATCATGCCTTTTTTAAAGGTGTAAAGGATTGTTTACCGACTGTATTAGGTTATTTAAGCATTGGTTTTGCTGCAGGAGTGGTGGAAAAAACAGCTGGATTAAGCTTAATGGAAATAGCGCTTATGTCCTTGCTTCTCTACGCAGGCTCGGCTCAATTTATTGCTGCGGGAATGTGGGTTGCAGGTGCCCCCGTCATATCTATTATTTTGACGATTTTTATTGTGAATCTGAGATATTTTTTATTGAGTGCTGCCCTTGCGCCTTACTTTCGGCACTTTCCACCGAAAAAGAATATTGTTACCGGGTTTTTATTAACAGATGAAACATTTGGTGTCGCAGCCAACCATCTGGCCCAAAAAAAGCATGCCGATTATTATTGGATGCTTGGCCTAAACGTAACGGCTTATCTCAACTGGCTGTTGGCAAATGTAGCTGGAGGCTATTTTGGAACATGGATTGAACGGCCTGAAACTTTAGGACTTGATTTTGCTTTACCTGCGATGTTTATTGGCTTGCTTATACTACAAGTATTAAATCAAGCAAAAATAGCGATTGAAATAACCGTCATTTTTAGTGCGGTTACTTTTACGGTAATTGCCAGCATGGTTGTTCCAACCGGAATTGACGTTATTATAGGAACAATCTTTGCTGCTTGTGTTGGGATGGTGATGCAAAAGTGGAAATAAGATGGGATGTATTATTAATCATTATTGGTGGGGCAATCATGACGCTTTTGCCCCGAATTTTACCTTTGGTCGTGTTAAGTAAGATTGATATTCCTGATTGGGGTATGCGCTGGTTAAAATATATACCTGTTGCCATCTTATCTGCTTTATTGGCGCAAGAGTTACTTCCTTTAGAAGATAACCAGCACTGGGAAATTTCACACCTAATGGCTGCAGCGGTTTGTCTGGTTGTAGGGCTCCTGACTAGAAGCCTATTATTGACAGTGGTTGTCGGAATAGGGGTTGTGATGTTGTATAATTTCGTTGGAATGTGAGTAACACGTCTTAGAATCATTTAACTTCAAGTGATTTACGAGTGTTTTTGAAAATCCGATTTTATCATCGAATTCTCGAAAGAGAAATTCACCTGTATCGGAGGATAGTGCACCTCCATCATTTGACAATTTAATTTTCCGATTGAAATCAAGGGTAATTTGAGGTAGAGTAGCCCTATAAAGAATCCTTTCTGTTGGTTATTTCTTAGTTGCTTTAACCTTATCAGAAGTGGATTCTTTTTTCATTTATTTATTGTTAAAAATTCGACTCCAAAAGTCTTATATGGCGCTAGATGAACTGCCTTTTCTGAAAATCTGTGAATAATTCAGGATTAGTTTTAGTAAAGGAGAAAGAGAATTTGAAAAAAATAAAGTCTGAGCAACTTTACCGTATTATAATTTTTTCTTTTTTAATCTTGCTTGCTATGCTTTATTCCCAAATTTATAACTTAATTAAAGATAGTCTTAACTTAAGATTTGTTAGAGGAATACAGTATGATGAAACGTTTCCGACTTTTTTAACAGCGATTGCATTTGCAGTATTGATACATATATATTCTAAGATAAAAAATCATCCGACTATTTATAAGTTAGTATATTGGGTGTTTGTATGTTTTATATTGTTTTTCTTTATATTATGGGGTCATCATCAGTATGTAATAAAACTTGGGGTCCTAGAAGCTTGGTTCTATCATGCAATTTTATGTATTGTATGTATGGTATGGAATGTTACCTATGCAGTCTTCTTATATTATATAGAAGAATGAGTCTCCAAAATTTTTTTGTGAAAAGTAATGGCAAAGAAATAGATGATTACTTATTAATGTTTCAACTTATGGGCTTTTCTCTATTTTAAATGCAAATCTTCTGTGGGACTCTTAAATAAAAGGAGGAGACAGCTGCCCTTAATTTTGAAACTATAAAGTTTGTAAAAATATTGAAGATAAGGCTGCGCTTGCAAAAGTAAAATACTCAACAAGCTTACGAATCACACTTCGCCAGTACTCTACTTGGTTTTAAATGGACTGCCTCATTCATTGTTATTAGTTTTAGTAAAGGGGAAAGAATTTGAAAAAAATAAAGTCTGAGCAACTTTACCGTATTGTAATTTTTTCTTTAATTATCTTATCTGATATGCTTCACGGCCGAGTTCAGTACTTAATTAAAGAAGCATTTAACTTAAGATTGGTTAGAGGAATTCGATATGATGAAACGCTTCCGACTTTTTTAACAGCGATTGCATTTGCAGTATTGATACATATATATTCTAAGATAAAAAATCATCCGACTAGTCATAAGTTAGTATATTGGGTGTTTATATGTTTTATATTGTTTTTCTTTTTATTATGGGGTCATCATCAGTATGTAATAAAACTGGGGGTCCTAGAAGCTTGGTTCTATCATGCAATTTTATGCATTGTATGTATGGTATGGAATGTTACCTATGCAGTCTTCTTATATTATATAGAAGAATGAGTATCCAAAACTTTTTGTGAAAAGTAATGGCAAAGAAATAGATGATTACTTATTAATGTTTCAACTTATGGGCTTTTCTCTATTTTAAATGCAAATCTTCTGTAGGATTCTTAAATAAAAGGAGGAGACAGCTGCCCTTAATTTTGAAACTATAAAATTTGTAAAAATATTGAAGATAAGGCTGCGCTTGCAAAAGTAAAATATTCAACAAGCTTACGAATCACACTTCGCCAATATTCAACCCGGTGAGTTATTCACAAAAAGGCGCCTTTTGGGGATAATTATAATTTAAAATAGGAGTGGTTATTAGTGAAAAAGATTATTATATTATTAGTTTCGATGTTCTTGTTTACGTCATCCCCACTTGTTTTTGCTGAAAAATCTATAAACATTGACAAGACGGTTATTGACGAAGTTAATACCTATATATCAATAATAAGCCAAAATACAGAAAATTGGGAGAACGCAAAGGCTAAATATGAATTTCCACTTTATGATTTCGATGGCAATATAACATCATTTCTATTTACAGTAGAAGAAAAAGGAGAAGACAAGGGGTACATTATCATAAGTAATACAAGTCAACCAGAAGTTTTAGAATCTACAAGAGAAGGATCTCACCCTTATATAAATAAAAAGAAGAATGAAGAAAAGGCGGTTTATGTTGGACCTACAATGCATTATGTTGAACAAGAAGATAATGCATCATATCTAGACCTACGGTCAGAAAAAGTAATTAATAAAAGAAGTCTAAAAAGCAAAGGATCTCTTAGTAAAGGATTTACAAATAAGGAACAGAATGAACCACAAATAGGCATTCAAACTATTATAAGTTACTCAAGCAAAATATTAAATGTAGCTGATATGGCTTGGTATATAGGCTGTAGTCCAACTTCATTTGGAAATATTGTCCGTTACTGGGATTCCAACGGATATCCTAATCTTGTTCAAAGTACAACTACTGATAAAACACTAATTGAAGTATTAGCTACAAATATGAATACTGATCGTAGTTCAGGAAAAACAGATTGGAACGATCGAGTAACCGGAATGATTAACTTTTGGGATCAAAAAGGGTATTCAGTTTCTGTTTCAAGAGTATCAGATAGTTATTCTACTCATAAAACGGAGATTAACAATAATAGACCAAATATTATTAACGTTGTAAATGACCCTACCTATGAAAACCATGATATGACTGGTGTTGGTTACGAAGAATATCAAGTACCCGAAGAGAATTTTAAATGGTATCGTTTTGTAATTGTTCATGATACATGGCCTTCAACAAATAAAAATATATATTTAAATCTATCGAATTTTAGTTCTTGGAACGAAATTGTAACTGTAAAACCTAATTAAAAAGGAAGTTGCTAGAGGTGAATAAACTATACTTTTCAATAATTTTACTTTTATTATTCGTAGGTTGTTCAAATACAGTTTTGAACAATTCAAATAAACCAGGTCCAAAAATAACTTTAGTACAAGCAAAAGAGTTAGCTCAAGAGATATATGGTTTAACAGAAATCAATAATGTTGAATTAAGACTTTTAAAAAAAAATGAAATTGTTAATTTAACCTCTCAACAAAAGAAACTAACTCCTGTTTACTTTGTTATTTCTGGACAATTGGAGGGGGAAGATGCTACAGTTTATGTTTCTTCTAATGATTTAAATCATCATTTTATAATATTGACTGAAGAATAGTGAAAAGAAATGAGTCCCTATTTATATTTTTAGTATTTGAAAAAGGGTAACACAACTTTTGGGAGTAATAATAATTTCAAATATTGGAGGGATTTTTTATTGAAATTGTTATAATGTAATGTAACACACACAAGAAGGGGTTTTTTATGAATAATAATGATATAGCTTTAATTATATATTCATTATTAAATGTTAGTAGTATATTTATAACTTATAAGTATACATCTTATATGATAAAAAAGACAGGTTCGTTTTTTTTATATTGTCTTTTTGGTATTTTAATCAATACGGGTATCCCGATAATAGGTTTATTTGTTTTATTATATTATTCTTGGGGAATCAACGAATTTTTATTAATCGGTAATACTCTTATAGGAATAATTCTACTTGTTATTTGTGAAATAATTTTAATTATATCTCTTTTAATCAAAAGGAAGTCCTTATTAAATAGTTGGCAAAAAGATAATGATAATGAAAAGACCATTGTTAAGTAATGGATTACAGGGCTATCTCATGGCCGTAACACATGAAGGTAGCCCTTTTCTATTATTTGAAGTATTCTTTCTTCAAGCTTTCAAAAATCTTAAGCGATTGTTTTGCCCACTCACTATCTGTATTTCCAAGCTCCGTGATTTGGTCATCAACGACCTTTTTCAATGATTCATAATACTCCGGCACTTCATCTTCATATAATTTAACTTGTGTCTTTGGAATGTTGGTTTGTTCATTTAGAGCCAAGGCCCTTCTTTCATGGAAAAATAAAACATCCGATTGTCTTGGCGCGTGCAGATCACCCTGAAGCGGATGTTTTAAAACAGCTTTGACACGAATCGTAATATGCTGCGGTTTGATCGCTGTTACCTCACCAATATATTTTCCGGTTTTATAAATTCCTGTAACAATTTGCCCAATTTGGTATACTTCAGACATTGCTATATTACCCCCACGATGAGAAATTTTGACAGACCCTTGCTAAAAATCTTATCATATATAAAGTGATAAATAAAAATGAAAGGTAGAGATAGGATGAAAAAGATATTCTTCTATACAATAATGGCTGTTTTAATTGCGGTCATGACAGCTTGTGGTGGAAATGGAGGAGATAAAAATACAGCTAAAGAAAATGATGCTACCAAAAAAGGCTCAGAAACAGCTGGTGAACAAACGGAAGCCAATGGACAAGAGATTACAAGCTTACCGCAGTTTGAACCAGTTAGTGATGAAGAACCAGTAGTAACAATGAAAACAACAATGGGTGATATTGTAATTAAGCTGTTCCCTAAACAAGCACCAAAAGCGGTTGAGAATTTCATAACCCATAGTAAAGACGGTTATTACGATGGTTTAACCTTCCATCGGGTTATCAGTGATTTTATGATCCAGGGTGGGGATCCAAATGGCAATGGTTCAGGTGGCGAAAGTATTTGGGGTGGTCCATTCGAAGATGAGTTTGCTCCAGAATTAGCAAATTTCCGAGGGGCTTTGTCAATGGCCAACAGTGGACCTGATACAAATGGAAGTCAGTTTTTTATCGTACAAGCGGGATCAGATGCAATTGAAGAAGAGTTGTTGGAACAAATGAAACAGGCTGGTTTCCCGGAAACGATTGTTAATAAGTATAAGGAAGTTGGGGGAACACCTTGGCTTGATCATGTACATACCGTTTTTGGACAAGTAATCGAAGGTATGGATGTCGTAGATAAAATAGCTAGCGTTAAAGTCAATTCAACATCAAGTGCACCACTTGAGTCAGTTATTATCAATGAAATTGTTGTCAATGATAAATAATTCGAATTCTTTTTGAAGGGGCCCAATGCAGTTGTGGCGCCCTTTTCCTTTGTTCTTTTCATAATGTCGTAAATCTGTAATAAAACATATGTGTCCAAGCAGGATTCCGGGCGTAAAATAAGAATATGAATGAATATATTTATTTTAATAAGGTGGTTTAGATGGAAGGGTCGAAAATGTTAAATGAAAAATTAAGAGAGGTTATTAATAAGTGGGACCCTTTAGGGCTTGGACCAGGTGCTTACGAAGTAGAAGTAGTCGATATTATTCAAGCTGTCCATGAAATTAATGATCAAAAGTATTTAGCAAAGAGAATTCAATTTATTTACGAATTTTCATTTGAGGAATCTATTCCTCTACCAGAGTGTCAAAAAGTTGCAAGAAGAATGTTGCTCTTAAAAGAAACAACCCCATACGCAGTATAAAAGAAGGACGAACCTAGTAAGGTAAGTTCTTTTTTGTTCAATATTTCTTTTCTGTTTCTTCACATTTAATGGATATGATGTAGAGGAGTAGAAGATTGGTGGTGAAGAGAATAATGATTCGCAAGCTATTTTTATTATTTTTATTTATTGGTGTCATATTTTCACTACAGCCTGCTGTAAATGCTGAAGAAGAAATTGTCGTCAAACCAGGCGAAAGTATACAGAAGGTGATTGGTCAAGCAGTGGAAGGCTCCACGATTTTGGTGAAAAAAGGACAGTATCAAGGCAGCTTAGTAATAGAAAAACCGGTTCAATTAATAGGTGAAGAAGGGGCCATTATAGCGGGGGATGGAAACGGAAATGTCATTGAAGTAAAAGCCCCCAATGTCGTAATTGAAAATTTCATCATTGAAAAGAGCGGTCAAAGGGATACGGATGCCGGAATATGGGTGGAATCCTCTAACAATCTGATCCAGCATAATGTGTTCAAAGAAATTCATTATGGCATTTATGTTTATAAGGGAGCTTTAAACCGAATCGTTGATAATCAAATTACCGGTTATAATGGTCATTTTTCAGGAAAAGGGAACGGAGTTCATCTATTTTACGCTGAAGATACGGAGTTAACAGGGAATGTGATTCAACAGGTTCAGGACGGTATTTATTTTGATTTTGCAAAAAATAGCACAGTTAAAGGAAACAAAGTAGAAGGGTCCAGGTATGGCTACCATATTATGTATGCTAAAAAAGGCCTTTTAACAGAAAATATTTCGACTAAGAACATTACCGGCGTCATGATCATGGATGCGGATGATTTTAATCTTACCGATAATGTGATCGCGGAGAATCTAGATTATCGCGGCCATGGCATTCTAATTTTTGACTCGGACCGGATCAACATCATGAATAATCGCGTTACTTTTAATAATACTGGTCTAAGTCTGCAGGATGCCAGAGACTGTAAAATTGAAAAAAATACTTTTGCTGGAAATTACATTGGCTTGGATTTAAAGGACAAAAATGAGCGTAATACAATGATTAACAATAACTTTATTGGGAATATTGTGCAAACGAAAATTTTTACAGCGGTTGAGCCGATGGATTTAAATGGGCAAGGTAATTATTGGGATGATTACAGCGGCATGGATCTAAATGGTGACGGGATTGGTGATATTCCGTATGAGTCTGGAAAATTGTTCGATAAATTGGTTGAGGAGAATCCAATGCTACAATTCTTTTTTGAAAGTCCAACGATCAAGCTCTGGTCCTCAATTGAAAAGATCTTTCCAGCCTTTTCAGGTGAAAAAGGAATGGACCGCTACCCCTACACCCAACCTGTTCAATATGAGGCTGATGGGGCTAGTCTTGATGCAGGGCGAAATTGGTTAGCTGGTTTAATTGGTGTCGTTATGGTTAGTCTAGGAATAACTATTTTTTACCGTGGGAGGGTTTTATGATGAAAAAAGTAATGAAGCGAAGCGGGTTGCATTTGCTATTATTGTCGGCATTTTTACTGTTTGTAAGTGCGTGTGGAAGTAAAGCAAGTTATGAGCCGAGAGCAGTCAATCCAGAAATTGATGCCTGTGAGGTTTGTAATATGTCTGTTGCTCATGAAGATTTCGCCACACAACTAGTTGAAACGGATGGAACGGTTCATATGTTTGATGATATTGGCTGCATGGTTAAGTATTTAGATGGTGAAGGTAAAAACAAAGAGATTGGAGCAAGCTATGTTAGAGATTTTGAGACGATGGAATGGGTTCCATTTGAGCAGGCCTACCACGCGTACCACCCTGAATTTTGGACTCCAATGGCATATGGTGTAGTTTCTTTTGCTACAAAAGCGGAAGCAGAAGCCTATATCGAACAAGAAGGTAAAGGTGAAGTGCTGGATTATAATGGCTTGGAAAAAGTAGATTGGGTCATGCAAGGCCATTAATTCGAATTCCAAGTATCAAGTGCCAATTAGAAAGAAGTGAGTAGAAAATGAATATGTTTATGATTGCCAGACATGAATTAAAGGTAATTACCCGAAGTAAATGGGTATTCAGCTTTACCATTTTATATACAGTGCTTGCGATTACGATCGTGCTATTCGGTGGCAGTGCGGAAGAAGCGGGTTTTACCGGATTTAACCGTATGGCCGCAAGCCTACTGAATTTATCTCTGTTTTTAGTTCCACTTTTAACTCTATTAATTGGCAGTACTTCTCTTGCAGGAGATAAAGAGGATGGAAGCTTAACACTATTATTTACGTACCCAATCCCAACTTCTCGTATATTAGTAGGGAAATTTATTGGGTTACTTGTTACATTATTTGCAGTTGTAACATTCGGCTACGGTGCTGCCGGCCTCATTTTGTTTTTTAGTAAAGCAAGTGTTTCGCTTCATTTTTTCTTATTGTTTTACGGATTTACGATGCTGTTAATGATCTTGTTTCTTGGTTTGGCCATGCTTGTTGGCGCACTTTCTTCAACGAGGTTCCAAGCTTTAGGTCTTAGTCTAATTTTATGGGCAGTGACTGTTTTATTTTATGAATTTGTCATTATGGGATTAGCAATGGTCATTAGTAAACAAGCGATTCTAGCGATGTTCACTATCTCGATTTTATTAAATCCAGTGGAATTAATTCGGGTATGGACAATTATTTCAATGGACAGCGGCTCAATCTTTGGACCGCATTTATACGATTTAACCGTTTGGAGTGAAGGGAATATTGGTCAGATTGTTTTTTCTATAACTGCCATTCTTTGGGTCATCATTCCGATATTGATTTCAAATAGTATATTAAAACGGGGGATCAATCATGGAGCATAGTACAATGGTTGAAGTTAGTGATTTAAGTAAAATCTATAGTCCCACTAATAGAATTGAGCACATTAATTTTGAAATTATGAAAGGCGAATGTTTCGCACTTTGCGGCGGCAATGGAGCAGGAAAAAGTACTGTTATTCAAATGATCATTGGCAATGTGAAGCCATCGTCAGGAACGATCAAGCTGTCAGGGATGACGATGGATGCGAATAGAGCGGTGTATAAATCGCTTTTTTCCTATATGCCAGATGCGATGGTGTTTCCGAAGGTTTTAACTGGCTATGAGGTTTTATGTTTTTTTGCTGACCTATCAAATGTCCCAAAAGGAAGGGCTGATTTTCTACTTGAAAAAGTAGGCCTTGCCAATGATAAGGATAAAAAGGTTCGCGAGTATTCAAAGGGAATGCAGCAAAGGTTGGCATTAGCCCAAAGTTTATTGCCAGAAGCACCGCTATTAATTCTCGATGAACCGACAAACGGCTTAGACCCTTATTGGGTGCGTGAATTTAAAAATATCATTAAAGAAGAAAAGGAAAAAGGGACTACGATTTTATTCTCCTCGCATATTTTATCTGATGTTGAGGAGTTGGCCGATCGGGTTGCTTTTATGAATAGCGGCCGACTGCTAGTTATAGATACGGTTGAGGCGTTGACAAAAGGGAATGACGACGGTTCCAGCGTCAAAACAACGTTGGAAGAAGTATTCTTTTCGTTAGTTAAGGCTCGGCAAACGGTGTGATATAAGAAAAAAAGGATTCCTTGCCAAAGCAGCGAGGAATCCTTTTTGTTGTTCTTACTTAGTGATTCATTTGCCCATCCATCTGCATCTGCCCATGGTCGCCTGCAGCATCAGCTGCTTTTTCCTGAGATGCCTTCATTTTTTCCATTTTTGCTTTGTAACGCTCTTCAGCGATTTTATCAACGGCATCCATTGTAGATACAACGGGAGCCGCCATTGGATTTTCAGTTACATACTTATTAGCTGCATCTTCAGAACCGAATAGCGCAAAGCCCATTTTCATCGGAGTTTCGATACTTGCTCTTACAGGAATTGCATTATTTACCGGCACCCATTCTAATGTGTTATAATCGCGTACCCATGCAGCTTGTGGCTCTTTGTCAAGAGTACGGATTTGGTTCATTAAACATCCTACATCATCTGTAAATAAATGCTCTCCATCTGCTGTTACAACTTGTCCTGTAAATTTGCCCATCTCATGATCGTGAGGGTAGACCGTCATATCACACATGGAACACTTTGTTTCAGCATCAGGTTCAGTTGCTGCAACGGATACATCCATCGGCTCATTTTTTGATGCTTTGTCATCGTTGACTGCACCATTTGCATCTTTTTCAACACCGGCTGTGTCTTCAACAGGAGCCTGGCTTTGTTCCTTATTGTCGCTAGCTCCACATCCTGCGAGTATACCTGTTAATAAACCGAAAGTTGATAATACCATCAAAATTTTTTTCATAAATAAATCTAACCTCCAAAGTTATTTATATTTTTGATCCCAATTACAGATTACTAAAAGGATTTGAAATATCTGTGAGGAAACTGAAAGGAAATGAAAAAGTTTTAAAAAAAATTTAGAAAGTAAATTCATTTTTTTAACACATATAACAGTTATACTAAATATCAAATATATTAAAGTAAAAGTTGAGAACGTATATTCCCTCGTGGTAAAATGAATATATATCAATTAAATCAGACGAATTATTATCATAACTGTACGAAAAATGAGCGATACAACAGATAAAACCATTGTAAGTTTCTAATCCAATCCTATATTATATGGTGCCCAAAATTTAGATTTGACGTATTGTTAAAATTTGGATTTAAAAGGTTTCATTATGGAGTAAAGGGTACTTTATTAGCACGGTAGGAAAAGTGAGCGAAGAAACCGTAAAAAGTCACATAAAGAAACAAAAATCACATCAAGAAATCCTTGGAGAGGGCGGTGTTTATTTTGGTGCAGATTAAGAAAAAAGTCAAAAATGGAATGTATAAAACAAAATGGTTACTAGTTTTGAGCCTAGCTCTCTTATTGACCGGATGCGGAGCGGAACCATATACCAAAATAGAGTCGCAAAAAGACCAGATCATTGTTGTTAACCTACTGGAGAGTAGTCTATCATTTTTTGATCAAGAAACAAAAGAAGAGTTGGCAAGATGGACCATGCCTTTTACGTTTACAGGTGCCTTGTTATTACCAGATAATAAAACGCTGCTTTTATATGGGAAACATTTAGAAAAAGTTTATCTTTATGATATTACGACTGGAACTGAAGTGGACCGTTGGAAAACAGGTAAGGGGATCGTTAATGTCCAAATTTCGAATGATGACTCAAAACTATACTTGGCCGATCAGGAAAATGATAAAATTCAAGTAAGGACAGTAGCAGGAGAGAAACTAGCAGAGGTATCTGTTGGAGATGATCCGCTAACAATATTGGAAAGTAAAAAAAGGAATCAATTGTTTGTGATTAATTTCAATGCTCCTGAAATTACTGTCTTCGATAGTGAGTCCTATGAAAAAGCAAAGGTTATCCATGCAAAGCCTGCCTCTGTGGGCGCTGTATTAATTGAACCATATGATGAACTTTGGACTGGGGGCCATGGGGTTGGTCATAAGACGGAGAATGCAGTAACGGTTTATTCATTGGATACAGGCAATATAAAGGAAGAAATTAAAGCGCCGATTATGCCAGTAGACTTGGAGAAATGGGGGGACTATGTTTTTGTCGTTAGTCATGGCTCCAATCAACTACGGAAAATTGATATTCATACAAAGGAAGTTGTCGCTGAGAAAGAAATCGGCGCCAATCCATTTAAAATATCGATTATTAATGATTTCATTTATATTGCAAGCTATGACAGTAATGAAGTTATTGAAGTTGATCCCACTACAATGGAAATAGTTGATACGATTCAGGCTGGAAAAGGACCTTTCCAAATCCTGTTCAAAAGAGGTGTGAGAAAATGAATAAAGGTATAGTTTTAGTTGTTGATGATGAGGCGGATATGAGACGTCTAATCCGTATGTATCTTGAAAAAGAAGGCTACGCCTGCGTTGAAGCAGAGGATGGTCAAGTTGCTCTTGATCTATTAAAAACACATACATTTGATTTGATTATTTTGGATGTTATGATGCCAAATGTCGATGGACTTACACTATGTATGAAGGTAAGAGAGACCTCGTCCGTACCGATTATCTTTTTAACAGCAAGGGGAGATGAATGGGATCGGGTTTATGGTTTGAAGCTCGGAGCAGATGATTATATTGTAAAACCATTTAGTCCAAATGAATTAATTGCGAGGGTGGATGCCGTTCTTCGCCGGGCGCATCCGATTGTGCGGGATGAGGAGGAGACGCTAGCCTTCGGTCCGATTCAATTAAATATTAAAGGAAGACAAGTTTATCTTGAAGGTGAACTCATTAACTTAACGTTGAAGGAATATGAACTTCTATTATTCTTCTGTCGTCATAATGGACAGGCGTTAAGCCGTGAACAGCTATTAGAAAATGTATGGGGCTTTGATTATGTTGGTGGTGTTCGAACAGTGGACACTCATATTAAGACACTCCGATTAAAGCTAAAAAGCCATGGCAATCTAATTCAAACTGTATGGGGAATTGGATATAAATTTGAGGTTTAAAAAAATGGATAAAACTTCTCTTTCTCTTGAACATAAATTATGGATTATTGTTAGTATTGTTATGTTAACTGGGATTGCTGTATCCTATGGGATGTATCATTATTTATATAAAAAAATCTATGTTGAGGACGTCGAGGCTAACCTCAGACAGGAAGGTTTTCAACTAGCTAATGAATATACCGGAGGAGAGTTAACGCCCGAGCTTCAGGGAAAAATTGAATGGTATAACAACATATCTAGATCTGAAGTGGTCATGGTGAATGATCCGAAGGAATTAAGCGCCTGTCTGCCCTTTGAAGTTAATCACCAGACCTTGATTGGAGCGGATGAGCGTGAACGATTAATTAACGGTGAAAGTATTACAAAAGTTGGCTATGAAAAGCAATTTGACAGGAATATAATGGGCGTCATTGTACCGCTTCTTGATGAAAAGCGATTGAAGGGAATTATCTATCTCTATATTCCGCTGGCTACTCTGAATGAAGTTTTTGAAGAATCCAGCCTTATCATTACGATTATTAGTCTGATTTTTAGCTTATTTGCCCTTCTTTTTGGAAAGAGAATTGTTAAAAAATTAACGACCCCATTAAATGAAATGGAACGGGTAGCTTATCAAATGTCAAAAGGGGATTACAGCGAAAAGGTTCATGTTCGCTCCAATGATGAGATTGGCAGACTTGGTATAGCCTTTAATCAAATGTCTGAAGCGATAAATGAAGAGGATGAACGGAGAAAAGAGTTTTTGGGGAATGTATCCCATGAACTCAGGACACCCATTAGTTATATTAAAGGGTACAGTGAGGCTATTTTGGATGGGACGATTTCTGGAAAAGAAGAGGCCATCAAGTATATGCAATTAATCAATCGTGAAGCGGGAAGAATGCAGCGATTAGTCCATGATTTGCTTGATTTAGCCCGGTTGGAAAAGAAATCATTGCCAATGGAGATCCAACCGATTGCGCTTGCCCAATTAATTGAGGAATCGCTTGAGAAATTTGAACCGTTTTTACGTGATAAAAAGCTTAGTTTTGAGAAAAGGCTAGATCCAGATGTCATCATAATGGGGGATCAGGATCGGATCGAGCAAGTTATTCAAAATATCACAGAAAATGCTATTCGCTATTCGCCGGAGAATACATTCATACGAGTTTCGTTGGAAAAGTCGAAAGGTAATACTTGTACGATTGCGATAAAAGACAACGGGATAGGGATTCCGAAAAAGGATCTTCACCGCATCGGGGAACGGTTTTTTAGAATTGATAAAGCAAGAACTAGAGCATATGGTGGTACAGGATTAGGAATAGCCATTGTCCAAAAAATTGTGCAGCTTCATGACGGTAATTTTTATATAGAAAGTGAAGAAGGCATGGGCACAACGGTTTTTATTAAATTACCCACCATTTGATTTCGACTTTTATTAATATAAAAAGCAGTTTATTATGCAATGTGTGATAAAGTTCATTTTTCATGATAATCATCCAGAGTATTCTTATAGTATTCGGACTAAAAAGTTAGATGACCTTTTCTATAAGGAGCTGTTGCAAATGAGTAAAGTCAGAGGGAACAATTTATGTGAACCGCTAGATCAGCTAAAGGATACACATGGTTTACTTTTAGGACAAATGAAAAAGATTTCCCGTTTAGTAGGAGAATTACAGAAAGGTTCCTTTGACCAAGAATGGGATGGAAAATGGTTTGAATTGTATCAACAGGTCATAACGTTTTTTGCACATTTGAAAATTCATTTATATAAAGAAGAGCATTTTCTTTTTCCAATCATAGAACAATATTATGATGATGACGATAACGTGTTAATGGTCATGGACCACGAACATAAAACGATTGAGTCAAAAATCATCCAGTTCATGGAGACATTTGAAAAACGGAAAACGCCATTTAGTCCCATTGAGGGGCTATCGCTTTTATCCTGTATTGAATTTGCGTACTCAACACTTATTGACCATTTTCATGAAGAGGAAAAAATACTTTTTCCATTTGCCGACAAACATTTAGTAGAGTGTGAAAAAGAAAAATTATCAAGCAAAATGAAAGTATTTAAATAGAATGTATAATATCCTACTGGAAATACTGTGTACCAGTAGGTCTTTTGTATTAGTTTCAAAAATATATTCGATATTTGTCCTAATTTTGATATAATTGGTTTCAAAACTATTATATTTCTAGGGAGTGTCACTCACCATGAATCAAAAAGAAATTGAGATTCTAGAGATTCTTGAAAAGAATGGCCGTTTAGCAATTGAGGATCTTGCGAAAATGGTCGACCTAACAGTAAAAGAAACAGAAGAAATTATTAAAAAAATGGAGAACGGACAAATTATCCTTAAGTATTTGACCGTAATTGATTGGCAGAAGGTAGAAGCGCGTGATCCGGGCGTTACAGCGATGATTGATGTCAAAGTAACACCGAAAAGAGATAGAGGTTTTAACGAAATCGCCGAAAGAATTTATCGTTTCCCAGAAGTTCAGTCTGTGTACTTGATGTCTGGTGCATATGATTTATCCGTTGTCATCGAAGGAAAGTCTTTGCACGATGTATCTCGTTTCGTGTCTGAAAAGCTTTCAGCGTTGGATTCTGTCGTTTCAACAACAACACATTTCATCATGAAAAAGTACAAGCATGATGGAACAATTTTTGGTGATGACGAGAAAGATCGTAGGATTGTGGTGACACCATGACCCAAGGACAGCAATATTTATCAGAAAAAGTAATAAACCTTAAGCCCTCTGGTATCCGTCGCTTTTTTGACCTTGCTTCCGGTATGGAAGGGGTTATTTCTTTGGGGGTAGGTGAGCCGGACTTTGTTACATCATGGGCCATCCGTGAAGCCAGTATTCTATCACTAGAACAAGGCTACACGGCTTATACGGCTAATGCAGGTTTAATTGAGCTTCGTCGGGAAATCAGTAAATATATGAAAAACCGTTTTGAAGTCGGCTATTCTCCTGAGGAAGAAATAATAGTTACCGTTGGTGCAAGCCAGGCATTGGATTTAGCTGTCCGTGCGACAATTAATCCCGGCGATGAAGTAATCATTGTAGAACCATGCTTTGTGGCCTATGCTTCGATTGTTCAACTGGCAGGTGGTATTCCTGTGCCCGTACAAACAACGGTAGAAAATGAATTCAAGCTGCAGCCCGAGCAAATCGAAGAAGTCATTACACCAAGAACAAAAGCGATTTTGATTTGTTCACCAAATAATCCAACGGGTTCCATGTTGGTAAAATCAGAGCTTGAAAAAATTGCTGATATCGTGAAAAAACATGATTTAGTTGTTTATTCTGATGAAATCTATGCAGAATTAAGCTATGAAGATGGATATACAAGCTTTGCATCAATAGATGGAATGTGGGAGAGGACTATTGTCATTAATGGTTTCTCAAAAGGATTTGCAATGACAGGCTGGCGTTTAGGTTTTGCCTGTGGTCCAAGCGTATTTATCCAAGCAATGCTAAAAATTCACCAGCATACCATGATGTGTGCCCCTACAATGGCCCAGCATGGTGCTGTTGAAGCGATGAGAAACGGCATGGACGATGTAGCCCATATGCAAAAGAGCTATCTGCAGCGCCGTAATTATTTTGTCAAGTCACTAAACGAAATCGGTCTTGACTGCCATATGCCGGGTGGAGCATTCTATGCTTTTCCATCCATTAAAAGGACTGGTTTAACTTCTGAAGAGTTTGCCCAAAGACTATTAATGGAAGAAAAAGTCGCCGTAGTACCTGGTGATGTATTTGGTGCAAGCGGAGCAGGACATGTACGCTGTTCTTATGCAACTTCCATGGAACAGTTAAAAGAAGCGATTAAACGTATGAAGCATTTTGTTGAAAACCTACAAGTGAAAGCATAACGAAACAGCCCGGGAACTTACTCCCGGGCTGTTTTCCTTTTGGTGCCTGTCCCCGCATCGCAGTGGGTACATCAGTAGTGACGCCAGCAGTGCCATCGGCGGTGCCTGTCCCCTAAAGAAAGGTAAATAAAATATATTTTCTTTGTATAAAATAATAGTGTAAATAGCATTGTCTTTGATTATATAGACCGTTTATGATATACTTTCATAATGCGCAGAAAAAATGTATAAATTAGGAGTGTTTCCATGTCAGAAAAGTATGAAGTTGGTCGTGAATTAACAGGGAAAGTAACAGGTATTCAACCTTACGGAGCGTTTGTTGCCCTTGATGAGAATACACAAGGTTTAGTTCATATTTCGGAAATTACCCATGGCTATGTTAAGGACGTTAGTGAACATTTAGCCGTTGGAGATGAGGTGAGGGTAAAGGTTTTATCTGTTGATGAAAAGGCTGGTAAAATCAGTCTTTCCATTAAAGCTACACAGGAAGCACCTGAAGTAACGGAAGCACCGGCTCGTCCGAAAAAAGAAAGAAAGCCACGTCCGCATGTTAACAAAGAACAGCAACAAATGCAACTTGATGCTGCTAATGCTTCAGGTTTTAACACTTTGAAGGATAAGCTGGAAGATTGGATCAAACAATCATCAGACCGTGAAAAATTACTAAAAAAGTAAACAGTTATTAAAAAGAGGTATTCAATATCAATATTGGGTGCCTTTTTTATTTTACAGATTAAAGAGGGCTATGGTTTTAACATCCCTTGGAAATGGCGTATAATATTACCATTGGGTGATTTTCGAAGGGAGAGTTTCTATGCAAGATTTCGTGTATCATAATCCAACAAGATTAATCTTCGGCAAGGATCAACTAATCCACTTACAAACTGAAATAGTAAAGTATGGAACAAGAATATTATTTGTTTATGGGGGAGGCAGCATCAAGAAAAACGGTCTGTATGACAAAATTACACAACAGCTTACTGAAATGGATGCAGAAATATTTGAGCTTTCAGGAGTTGAGCCGAACCCAAGATTATCAACTGTGCATAAGGGAATTGAAATATGTAAGCAGGAAAACATTAAGTTCATTCTAGCAGTCGGGGGCGGCAGTGTGATTGATTGCTCTAAAGCCATTACTGTTGGTGCTAAGTATGATGGCGATGTTTGGGATATAATTACCCGTAAAAAAACTACAGAGGATGCACTTCCTTTTGGAGCGGTGTTGACAATAGCTGCCACAGGTTCAGAAATGAACCCAAGCTCTGTCATTACAAATTGGGAAACACAAGAAAAATACGGCTGGTCGTTGAAGCCATTCACATTTCCAAGGTTTTCAATCTTAGATCCACAATTTACAGCGACAGTGCCAAAAGATCAAACCTTATACGGAATTGTCGATATGATGTCACATGTGTTGGAGCAATATTTTCACCAAACACCTAATACATTACTTCAAGACCGTATGTGTGAAGCGGTATTAAAGACGATAATTGAAACGGCGCCAAAGCTTGTAAACGACCTTGAAAATATAGATTTGCGTGAGACCATTTTATATTCAGGTACGATTGCCCTAAATGGCATTCTTGCCATGGGAGCTCGTGGGGATTGGGCAACCCATAATATTGAGCATGCTGTCTCCGCTGTTTATGATATTCCACATGGCGGAGGCTTAGCGATTCTCCATCCAAACTGGATGCTCTATGTATTGGATGAAAATGTGAAAAAGTTTAAACAGCTAGCAATACGCGTCTTTAATGTGAATCCGACAGGCAAGGAGGCCCGTGATATTGCAATCGAAGGGATTGAAAAACTTCGAGTCTTTTGGACTTCAATTGGTGCGCCTGAAAGATTAGCCGATTATGGTATTGATGAGACAAAACTGGATGTAATGGCAGATAAAGCAATGGCGCGTGGGGAATATGGGAATTACAAGAAGTTGAATAGGGATGATACGCTTGCCATCTTAAAAATGTCTTTATAAAAGATAAACGGGGGAACGTAATGAGTAAAGTGAATTTTGATTATTCGAAAGCATTGCCTTTTTTAAATAAGCATGAGCTCGATTATTTAAGAGACTTTGTAAAAAACGCCCATCATTCACTTCATGAAAAGGCAGGCCAGGGCAACGAATTTCTCGGTTGGCTCGATTTGCCGACCAATTATGATAACGAGGAATTTTCCCGGATTCTAACAGCAGCTAAAAGGATTAAAAACAATACAGATATTTTACTAGTAATTGGTATTGGGGGTTCCTATTTAGGGACAAGAGCGGCCTTACAAATGCTTACCCATTCTTTTTATAATGAACTTCCAAAAGATAAACGACAGACACCGCAAATCTATTTTGTAGGAAACCATATTAGTTCAACCTATGTTCATGACTTACTAGATTTATTGGATGGAAAAGATGTATCAATCAATGTGATCTCGAAATCGGGAACAACAACTGAGCCAGCCATCGCCTTTAGAATTTTTAAAAAGTATATAGAAGAAAAATATGGCGTTGAAGAGGCAAGGACACGCATTTATGCAACAACGGACAAGGAAAAAGGTGCACTAAAGACTTTAGCAGATGAGGAAGGCTATGAAACATTTGTCGTTCCGGATGATATTGGCGGCCGCTATTCTGTTCTAACAGCAGTAGGGCTCTTGCCAATTGCAGTGAGTGGTGTCGATATTGAACAGATGATGGCGGGTGCCCGTGCAGCAAGGGAGGACTTAAGTGAATCTGAACTTGACGAAAACCCTAGCTATCAATATGCAGCCATTCGAAATATTCTATATCGCAAAGGTAAAACAATTGAAATGCTCGTTAATTATGAGCCGAGTCTTCAATACTTTTCAGAATGGTGGAAGCAGTTGTTTGGCGAAAGCGAAGGAAAAGATCAAAAAGGAATCTTTCCGGCGTCAGCCAACTTCTCTACCGATCTCCATTCATTAGGACAATATGTGCAGGAAGGTCGCAGAGATTTATTTGAAACAGTATTATACATAGAAAAGTCACGGCAACAAATCGAAATAGAAAAAGAGGCAACGGATTTAGACGGGCTAAATTACCTTGCCGGTAAAAGCATGGACTTCGTCAATCAAAAGGCGTTCCAAGGCACACTTTTAGCCCATACGGATGGAAATGTGCCCAATCTGATTATTACAGTGCCAGAGATAAATGCATTTACTTTTGGATATATTGTCTACTTCTTTGAAAAAGCCTGTGCGATGAGCGGCTACCTATTAGGAGTGAATCCGTTTGATCAGCCTGGAGTGGAAGCCTATAAGAAAAATATGTTTGCTCTTCTAGGAAAACCAGGCTTTGAAAAGGAAAAAGAAGAATTAGAAAAACGTCTAATGAACAATAACGAGTAATTCATCATTTATCTCAATCGTAATCGAAGGGGAGGGGTATATTAAAAACTCTTCTCCTTTTTTAATTCCAATCAAGAGGAACCCCTCTTTTAATAATAATTCAACACCATGTGAAAATGTTTGCTCGCATAATTCTGCTGTTGGGGTTACTAAAGCCAGTCGTCTTTCTTTTGTAAGATTTAATAAAGATAGAATAGGGGTAGATAATCCATGGGAATGAATACTTGTGACCATAATATAGCTTGACACCAAGTATGTTTCAATGAGTTCATCTGCACCAGCGCGGCGGGCGTTGTTTACCTGTTCTTGTGTTAATATTTCGACTATGCAATAAATCAATGGATTAAGCCCCTTTATTGCCAGTAATGTTAGAATGGACTGCATATCGGCCGCATGCTCATTCATATTTTGATCAGCCGTGATTAGGACGGTTCCCGCTTTTTCAATATTGGCTTGTTTCAAAGTTTCATCCTTTGTAGTATTCCCTTTAATAAAATAAACGTTCCGATCAGCTAAAGGATTTTCAGTCAATGAATCATCAATTAAGACAATATGCAAAGTTGGATTAATGAAGTGGAGATGTTGAATCGTATTTTTCGATCGTTCATTCCAGCCAACAACAATCAGATGCTCTTTTCCTTTATAGGCGGCACTTCCTTCTTTTAAAGCATCCAATGTCTTAAAGATTGAAGTGGCAATGGTCACCATATAAAAAGTAACAAAGGCGACTCCGATTAAAATCATCATGATGGCAACAGATCTGCCGATAATAGTTTTAGGGACATAATCACCATAGCCGATTGTAGCTGTAGTAACAACAACCCACCAAACCCCATCAAAAATAGTCGGGAAGTTTTCTGGCTCAATAACATGGATACAAGCCCCAAAGGATATAAAAACTACGATAATAATCACGAATAACCGTAAAATAATATTCATGCGCCTAAACTTATCAAAAAAACGGTGCAAAATCGAAACACTCCTTTAAAACCTATCTTATTCCTATTATTAACAACCTATTGAAAATTTATATTGACTAGCACTCAAGTTGTGTTATATAATAATTTACAACAGTTGATGTCTGTTATAATACAATGTAAAAGGGAGATAAAAATTATGGAAAAGTATGAAATTGCATATTCAACCTATCTTAAAAATTGTGAAAAGCACGGTATTGATCGAATCATCGATTTTAAAAAGTTTATCGAGTGGTTAACGTATGAGCAACTTGAAATGATGATCAATGAAGCCAGCTAAGGAGTGGAAGAATGAAAAGTGATGTCAATGTGTGCATAATATACGTACTATTGTCTAAATTATAAAATCGTCTGTTACTTTTTTTAAAAAAGGAGCAGGCGATTTTTTATTTTTAAGAAAAATAAAAGGAAGGGACAGTCGCAAATTGGACTAGTCTCTTCCTTTTATTTGTTTACTTGAAAATTTAATCAATGACAACTTTTCCATTCTTTTTACCTTCAGTATAGAATGTATCTAAGCGGTTGCCACCATCATCAGCTTTAACAACACCATTTATGGAAGCATCTTTATATTCATATAAAATATCATCAGCGATATTTTGAAGGAATTTCACCTTATCTTTATCTCTTAAATCTTTCCAGTCGGAGCTATAGAGCTTAATTGTTAAATCAATATCGTCCTTATCACCCTTAAGTGTAATTTCAATATCATCGATTCCAGAATAATCATAATAATCCTTATTTAATTGTTTTTCCAAACTACTAAGGGATGAAGATGCACTAAGTTTTACCTTATCTTTAGAATCAATGCTGAAAGTAGTGATTTGTTTATAGTTGCTGGCATCTTTAATTGTGCCTGTAACATCCGCTTCTTTAAACTTATAGATAATATCATCAACGATATCTTGTAAGAAGTTTGTTTGCTTACTGCTGGATAAATTATTCCAGTCCTTAGAATTAACATCAATGCGGACGCTAACTTTTCTCTTATCACCGCTTAAGGTAATATCGACATCGCGAAGGTCCTTGAAATATTTATAATAATCATCATTTAACTTGTCTTCTAAATCACCAAGATTATCCGTATACGTTTTCTTTGATTGTTCCGCTTTTACTTTGTCCAATTCAGCTTGAAGTTGTGCAATTTTGGCATTTTTTTCAGCAAGTTGCGCTGTCAAAGAAGTAACCACGGATTGGTTAATTTGTGGTGCATTATCCGTTACGCTAATCGTATGAGTTGCCCCATCCCAAGTGACTTTTTTATCATATAATTCACCCATCATTCTAAGCGGTATGTAAGTCGTACCATTTACAATAAAAGGCTCAGTCGCTGGGTCAGCCGTAACGGATAAGCCGTTATTTACAATTTTTATATTTTGGTACTGGGCCTCAATTTTTTTCTTCGCTTCCGAAGCGTCAACCGATGTAGTAAATAGTACTCCTGTGAGAAGTACGCCAGCAGATAATGTGCTAATTGTTTTATTCCACTTTTTCATTTCAAATTTCCTCCTTTTTCATAGACTACTAGCTATCTCTTATTATAGACGAAAATAGTCACAGAATGGTTTCACTTTCCAATAACTTTTTTAAAAGTTTCCTATTTTTTATGGAAAAGCTAATTGTGTCATAATTTAGAATTAGTGTCATTCAAATTATTTCAACTTTTTAACTTCCATTAATTTATAAATCATGGACAAAGCTTCTCCATTTGTCAACATTGATTGTGGATTGAACTTTCCAGAGGTTGTAGGAATCAATTTTTCATTCGTTGCTTGAAGGACGGCATCTGCAGCCCAGTCGGAAATTTTATCGGCATCTTTATACACTTTTTGGAGCTGAGCCTTTGGATTATCCTCTACCACAGCGCCTTTTTTCTTTTTAGTAAACTTTGATGTGGTCTTTTTCTGATCCGCTTGAGAATTCAAGCTGGTGGCCCTTGATAAAAACGCAACAGCTTCCTCACGAGTTAAAGGTTTGTTTGGTTCCATAATCATATAACCTGGTAGACTTGATTCTTTTCCATATACAAGACCATTCATAACGCCGGCCATTAGATAACCTAATTCATCTTGATTATAATTTTTCTCCTCAATATCAGTGAATACACCTGTGTAGTCCATGGGTTGGAAACCAAGTGCTCTTGAAAGAAGAACTGTATAGGTAAAGCGATTAATCGGTTGATCTAGATTTAATAAAAGCGAAAGATCTTTATTATTTATTTCAGGTTGAATAATTCCTTTATAGGCCAGACCAAGCGCTTCTTTTTTGGCCCAGTGTTGTTCTAGTCCATAATCTTTATAAACTAAACCGATTGCATATGTTCCGAAATCATCAAAAACTGCTGTGACTGTTTTCTTTTGACTATTCACAATTCCGCCAATGGGCACCCATTTTCCATAAATGTTTTTTAAAATAGCAAGATTATAGCCTTCCATTGCTTTTGGTACTACCCCGTCATAGGCTATTGTGATATCACCCCATTGACTTGGCTCAGCAAATAGGCTCCTATTGGCATCATCAATTGTAAATTGTTGGCTCAAAAATAAATAGTTATCAGATGGTAACGGTTTTTCTCTTACATCGATGACAAGCCTTTGATCTAATAAAACGGATTGATACAAGCTATTATCTGCAATGTAGCTGTCTACAGGAAAGCGAAGCATTAGTTTGTCGCCAAACATTTTCATATCTTTCCCAGCTGCAAAATCAACATAATACTTTGCGTTTGTATGGTCCACGTGATAATAGTTTAACTCTATGTCTATTTTTCCACTTTGCCCTTTAAAATTTCGGTAGGAAGTGTCGGTAGAATCATAGTTTTTTATTTCAATTGGTATTTTGTATCCAGTTTTCGTTTGAGTAAGTTTTGTATCTATGTCATGGATTGTGTACACATGGCTATATAGTTGTTTTGTTATTTTTAAATGCTTTTCTTTTGTATCAATTTTGAAATCTCCACGGTCAATTTTGTCATAACCAAAATACGGTTTGCTATTTTCTTTGTCATACCAATAAACGGTAAAAGTCAGCTCGTTAATGATATTTGTACTAATATTATTTTTTCTAGGATTATCTAAACGAATATAAAATCCACTAGCTGAATCAAAATAATAGTGGTACCCATTTTCTTCATTATATAAATGTTCTGCATTACTAGTAGTCGCAGGAACTAGAAGCAGAGTTAAAGAAAGTAATAGAATTAGTTTTTTTATCATCGTTGCAAATCTCCCCTCTCTAAGAATGCCTTATGGTTATTTTAATATAAAGTGGAAACTATTTCTTTAGTTTTACAGAAAAAAATAAAAAGGACTGTCACATGCAGGGCATAATGACAGTCCTTCCTTAGCTTCTCCAGCGGAGCAAATATTTTTCGAGTTTGTGAAACAATGTCATGATTACAGTTACGATAAGGCCGATAAAAATAATACCAGTAATTACTTTTGTATAATTTCCATAATCTGTTGCAAATTTTACATAAAAACCGATGCCGGCAGAGGACCCTATCATTTCCGCTGCTGTTAACAAAATAAACGATAAAACTAAACCGACCTGTACTCCTGAAAAAATCGAAGGCAATGCTGCTGGAATAATAATTTTAGTAATCATTGTATATTGATTTAATCCAAGTGTTTGTGCAGATTTAATGTATCTTGAATCAATATTTGTGACACCATTTAATGTATTAATAAAAATAGGCCAAAAAGCACCAATAAAGATGATAAAAGTTGAGGATGCTTGAAATGATGGCAGAATCGCAAGCGCATAGGGCACCCAGACGATCGGTGGGATCGGTGACAATACATTAGCAATCGGTCTAACGACAAATTCAAGACGCTTATTGGATGCTGTAAAAATTCCTAATGGAATACCAAACGCAATCGCTAAAATCATTCCACTCGCCAAAAGTTTGACGGATGCGATTAAATGAACAAGTAACTCAGCACCATCTGCTCTAAACTGAGTAAACACAGATTGTGGTGAGGGATACAAGAAGTCCGATAAAAGCCCCAACTGTTTTGTTAACAGCTCCCAAGCTGTAAATACTAATAAAACAAGGATAATAATATCTGCTGTTGCTCGTTTCTTTTCACTGCCTAGAATGAGATTTCTCATTTTGATACCTCCTAATATTCTCCGGAAATGGTCTTTAATAGTTCGCGGCGAATTTTTGTATATGCTTCCTCTTGGTCAATGTTGAATCGGTTTCTTGGTCGTTTAAAAGGGATGGCAATATCCTGTTGGATTTGCCCGTCATGAAGAACAACCACCCGATCTGATAGAAAAATAGCTTCATCAATATTGTGGGTAACAACGAGGACGGTTTTTTTCGTTTCCCCTTCTTCCCAGAGCTTTAATAACAAGTCCTGAAGCTGGTTCCTGGTAATTTCATCGACAGCACTAAAAGGTTCATCCATTAAAAACACAGGTGCATCCAGGATAAACATCCGAGCGATCGCCACCCGTTGCTGCATTCCACCGGAAAGTGCAGATGGAAATGACTTTTGCGCCTTTTCATTTAAACCAACTTTTTCAAGAATACGAATCGCTTTTTGGGTAATTACATCTTTGGGTTCTTTCGACTTTTGTTTTAAGGCAAAGGTTATGTTTTCGAGCACCGTCATCCAAGGGAAGAGTGAGTAACTCTGGAATACTACTCCACGGTCAAGCCCCGGACCGGTTATTTCGCTATCCTCAATTTTTACAGTACCTGATGTTGGTGACAACAACCCTGATGCCAGATTGAGTGTTGTCGATTTCCCACATCCAGACGGGCCAATTAATGAAACAATTTGGCCCGATTGGATTGTAAGATTTAAATCTTTTAATGCATAATGATCTGTTTTTTCATATTTAACATCAATATTTTCAAAATATAACGTACTCATAAATACATCTCCTATAGATTGTTTTCCTCGTAACGAGTTTCTAATTCTAGATAAAATGAATCATTAGGATTTTCGGTTTTTAATTGATCTAATGCTTCTTTATAGGCTTCTGTATGAATCTGTGGGGCAATGTCCTTTTCTTCTTTTAAATAGCCGATGTTTACCATCGTTTCCCTCATTGAAAGAATGGCCTTCTTATTTGGATCTACACTTTGATCTACATATCCGCCGTAAATATCTTTTTCGATTATAGCAGGGTCAACATCAACGTACTTTTTAATATCGGCTAGTGCTTTTTGCTTGTTAGTTTCATCTTTTTCAAACTTTTCAGCTCTAATGATCGCCTTTAAAAATTTCACATAGGTTTTGTAGTTTTCATCAAACATTGTTTCGTCTGCGATAATTCGGCAGCAAACATGGTTTTCATGGTATTCCTGTGAGTACTTAATAATCTCCAGACCTTCTCGTTTGGCTTTCTCAACAAAAGGAGCCCAAACAACACCTGCATCCACTTCACCTTTCTTAACAGCTACAATTACATCAGCAGGTGAATTCATTTCGATAATTTTTAAATCATTTTCATAATCAATTCCTGCTTCATATAATGCCCCTCGTAAAATAACATCACCGGTTGCAAGTTTGACTGTTGCTACTCTTTTCCCTTTAAAGTTATTAATATCTTTTAAGTCCTCGGCTATTTCGGGTTTTGATACAACACCTGCACCATTTCCCATTTGTCCGCCTAAGAATACAATATCGGCACCTTGTTCCTCGAACGTGAGTGGCGCTGGCGTTCCAAAGGTTCCAACGTCTAGCTTACCGGCAGTAACTGCATTAATTCCTTCACCGCTATTAGAAAAAGGGTGAAGAGTAACATTTAATCCTTCTTCTTTAAAATACCCTTCTTCTTGTGCGATATAATAAAGACTATGACCTGTAGTTGGTAAGTGTCCAACTGCGAAGTCCACTAATTCTTCAGCTTTTTCGGCTGATGGTGTTGTTGTATTGCTAACCTCTTGAGAATTGCAGCCAACCAATCCCAATGTTAATGATAATGCTGTACTTAAAACTACTACTCTCTTTTTCATAATGATAGATCTTCCTCTCGACTTTTTTCTGAAACTAAAAAACCTCTTCCGAAGGAAGAGGCAAAAGATCGACTCTTCCTTATCTTCTAACAAAGTCATAAGACCTGTTACTGGAGTTAGCACCTTTTGCATTGCTGCAAGGTTGCTGAAGGATCATAGAGCCAGTCTCTCCCCTTCTCTGGATAAGGTATCCGTTTCAATATTTGATTGTTTTTGTTATGATTGTGATTGTACGTGAGTAAAGTATACTTTGTCAATAGGGATTATTAGGATTTTTCCAAAAAAGTATTTTTACTTTTTTAAAAAAGTAGTTGCCAAACATTGAAGTTAATGATAATGTTAAGAACATAATTTTCAAACAAACAAAATATTTAAATTTTTACTTATCCAGAGTGGTGGAGGGAAAGGCCCTATGAAACCACGGCAACCCCATTCTTTTAATAAGATGGAAGGTGCCAATTCCTACTGATGTATTGTCAGCAGTAAGATAAGTGAGAGGCTCATAAACGTTTTAGTGGTCTTTCCTTATCTTGAGGGAAGACCACTTTTGTTTTATTGGTATAATTCCCGAAAGTCTTACTGGCATTAAAATAACTAAATGGGTATGAAAGGTGGATTTACTATGAATTTAATTAAGTATGAGGAAAATGGAAAGATTGGAACAATTACATTAGATAATGATAAGCAGCGTAATGCGCTATCACTTGAATTAATAAGAGAGCTCGCTGCAAAGTTAACCGAAATTGCAAATGACAGAAACATAAACGTTGTCATGATCCAAGCCCAAGGAAAAGTGTTCAGTTCAGGACATAACCTTCGTGAGATTGACGGTGCACCTGTTGAAGATGTTGCAAATTTATTTGCAGAATGCCAAGCCTTAATGGAAAAGATCAGGAATATTCCTCAAGTAGTGATCGCGAAAGTTCATGCTATTGCTACAGCAGCGGGTGCTCAATTAGTAGCGGCATCAGACCTTGCAATCGCTAGTGATAATGCACTATTTGCAACTCCAGGAACATTAATTGGCCTATTCTGTCATACACCAGCTGTTTTCGTAAGCCGTAATCTTGATCGCAAGAAGGCTGCGGAACTTCTATTTACAGGTGATTTCATCTCAGCAGAAGAAGCGAAAATTCACGGTTTAATTAATAGAGTTGTACCGCTTGAAAAATTAGATGAGGAAACTGAAAAGTTTGCAAACTCCGTTGCACGCCATAGTTTAGCAGTTTTAGAGGCTGGTAAAAAACAATTATATACACAACTTCAAATCTCTGATGATTTTGAAGCTTTAACATACAGCTCAGATGTTATGGTGAAAAACAGCCAAAAACCAGATGCGGTAGAAGGTATACGTGCATTTTTAGAAAAAAGACCGGCCGAGTGGTCAGACCGCTAAGAAGAAACGAAGGGAGAAATGTTACGATGACGACTACAAGTGCGAGAGCCGAAAATCCATATTTATATGGCTGGGCATCTACCGATGAAATAAGAGAATATCGAAGAAATAATAAATCAACAAAGAAAATTGATAAACGGGTTACTTTAAATGAGGCGGTTAGCCGTGGGATTAACCAAGGAGATTATATTGTATTTAGTGGCATGGGCTCAGTTCGTAACCCAATGGCAGCTGTATATGAGATTATTCGTCAAAATATCGGCGACTTAACCGTTGCGGCAAAAGGTTCACAGCATGACTGGCAGCTATTGGCAGCAGCTGGGTTAATTACAAAAGCTGAAATAGCCTATGGATTTGGTGACGAAATTCGTGGCCTATGCCCGGCATCACGTCGAGCTGTCAAGAACGGAACGTTGGAGATTCTGTCCGAAATGACGAATGCTGGCTTCCAGTGGCGCTTTTCGGCTGCTGCAAGAGGAATTCCGTTCTTCCCATCAAGAACAGCGCTTGGGACGGATACGCTTCATTATAGTGGGGCAAAGGTAATTGAAGACCCATTTAGCGGTGAAAAAATCAACTTATTACCTGCATGCTATCCAGATGTTGCGATTATCCATGTCCACCGCGCCGACAAATACGGAAATTGCCAAATAGACGGAAATATTACCCTTGATGTGGACCTTGCACATGCAGCCAAAAAAGTGATCATTACAGCAGAAAAGATCGTGTCAGACGAAGAAATTCAAAAGCATCCTGATTTAACGAAAATCCCATTCTTTGTTGTTGATACTGTTGTCGAAGTGCCATATGGATCTCATCCAAACCAAGTTCCATACCAATATTCATTCGATGAAGATCAATGGATGGAATGGTTGAAGGCTTCAGCAACTGACGAAGGGGTGCAGGAATACTTAGACCAATATATCCGCTCAACAAAGGATCATTATGAATACTTAGAAAAAGTCGGCGGCCTTCGGAAGCTGCGTGAACTTGAAAATATCGAAAATGGAACATTACCACATCCAACCGTATCTACAAGGGGGGCAATAAAATGACAACAACTCAAGTAAAACAAACAGCAACTGCTGCTGACAGAATGATTATTGCAGCCGCGAAAGCTTTGGAGGATGATAAAAGTGTTTTTGTAGGAACAGGTATGCCGCTCTTAGCGGGTATTTTTGCCCAAAGAACACATGCTCCCGGATTATTAACGGTCTACGAAGGTGGCGGTATTGGCGGTACGCCATCACAACGTCTGCCGATTCAAGTTAGTGAATCAATGACATTTGAAAATGGTACGATTGTCGGCTCAATGGATTATGTAATGAGCTTAGCGCAAGCGGGCTTCATTGAATACGGATTTTTAGGCGGAGCCCAAATTGACGCATACGGCAACTTAAATTCAACATTAATCGGGACATGGGAGGATACCAAAGTACGCCTTCCTGGTTCAGGCGGAGGAGCAGATATCGCTTCTTTTTGCTGGAGAAACATCATTTTAATGAGCCAAGACAAGCGTAAATTCGTTGAAAAGCTGGATTTCTTTACAAGCCCAGGCTACTTCTCAGGACCGGGTGAGCGTGAGAAACATGGATTACCGAAGAATACCGGACCCTATCGCGTCATTACACAATTAGGTGTCTACGGTTTTTCGAAGGAAACAAAACGGATGAAGCTGCTTCACTTATATGAAGGAGTTACATTGGCAGACGTCCAAGAAAACAGCAGCTTTGAAATTGAAATCGATCCAAACTGGAGCTATATCCCTGAGCCAACTAGCGAGGAACTCGAGATTCTGCACAAGATTGATGCAACAGGTATTGTGTTAGGGAAGAACTAGAGACTAAGTTTGGTAGGTCCCTAATAGAGCGAACCGAAACAATTGCATAGAGTAAAAAAACCGTATCAATACACAAAAAGCCCGGATAATCACTCTGGGCTCCTTTATGCATTAAACTTTACCCCCACGAATAAATAAAAAAAACTGTAATATACATTAAGGGATTGATTATAAAGGAGGGGGTGTAGTAATGGGGTATACAGATACTTATAATAGGGATATTTATGGAATTCTTGATTTTTGGGTTAGGAACAGCTATGATCACAGCACATATCTTGATCGTGAAATAAGCCATCATGAGTTGGAATTAGCCCGTGCAAACCAACATGCGACACAACGAATGGGAAATGTTCTAAAAAAAGTAGTGGCTAAGTCGTCAGATGTTGGAAACTTAATTCTTGAAGCCCAACAGTCTGTACATGAATATCATGGTATAGTCACCTATACGATGGATAAAGCACTACATTGCGAGGTTATTATTTCCACACCAACATCGCTCCTTGACCATATGGTTAGGGAAGCAGAAGAGTCCCAGCGAATTTTTAAACTATTACAAAGTGGCGGCGGTCAATATACACCTTCCGATGCATTTATACACGAAAGCACATTTTGGTTAAGGCAAATGGCAGATCATCTAAACTATATACAACACTATTTAGATGGATCCAATTATGAACTTCGACAACAGGTGATCGAAATGACGCATAAATTTGAACGGCTTTTATTACAGGCACAGGCTTTAAAAACAATGATACGAAAACCCCGTAATGAGACGTTACCCATTTTAACGCAATTTAATAAAATGGTTATTAAAGAGGCAAAGGCACTGGAGAGCTTTAAGTTGGAGCTGGATGATATAATCAAACAATGTGCAGCCGTTACGACTTCGCCACCTGGTTTGTTGGAACATATTGCAAGGGAAGCCCATCATCTCTGGAGGAACCTAGAGGATGGGATTATAACATAAATAAACTCCAATAATTAGCTAGTTTGATTGGAATGGACTATAACTTTCAAATATAATGTTATGTAGAACATTATATTTGGTATAATCTTTGGTAGTATTAAGATTGAAAAGTTATATAGTTGGAGGAAAAAGATGAACTTGAAAAAATGGCGCATTCAATTTGGAATTTTATTAGTAGTTTCTTTATTAGCATTGACCGCCTGTGGTCAACCGAAATTTGAAGCCACTTATGATTGGCCAATGACAGATTTCTCTTTTACTAATCAAGATAATCAACAAGTTGGTTTAGCAGATTTAAAAGGAAAGGTATGGCTAGCAAACTTAATTTTTACCAATTGTGACACTGTATGTCCACCTATGACAGCTAATATGGCAAAGCTTCAAAAACAAATGGCTGATGAAAAGATTAATGCAGAAATTGTTTCTTTTAGTGTCGATCCAACAAGAGATACCCCCGAAGCATTAAAAGAATTTGCAAGTAAATTTCAGGCTGATCATTCAAACTGGAACTTCTTGACCGGGTATACGGAGGAAGAAATAGAAACTTTGGCTAGATCATCCTTTAAAACATTAGCTAAGTCAGCACCGGGCACAGATCAATTTGATCATGGCACAAAAATCTATTTAATCAATCAAGATGGCATTGTTGTCAAAGGTTATAATGGGCTTGAAGTTCCTTATGAAGACATTATTTCTGATCTAAAAGCTATAACAAGATAATTATACCTCGTTAATTTATTCACTGTTTGTAATGTAATAAACCTTTACTTTTCAGCTAGCTTCCTTATGGAAGCTAGTTTTTTATTTTCATGGGAAATTATCTTTTTCAGGTGAATGTAAGTGAATGAAAGGGTTGTTTATGAATTAAATACGTCGAATTTGTGAAGAGGATGTGAAATAAATGTGAAATCGTTTCGAATTCCGATATTATGTGATGTTTATCACATGTTTTTTGCCTTTTTGGAATTAAGATAGGTTCATAACCTTAACAAACATCCTGAAAGGGGGGGACAAGATGAAAAATGCAATTATAATCTTTTTTGTTTTCGCATTAGTGGGATTTGGTGGTGGCTATTTATTTAGTCAATCTGGTTCACAAAAACAAACTACTGCACCAGATAATGCGACAACTGAACAAACTGAAAATACAGCCCAAGAAGAAAAAGCAGAAGCACCTGCACCAGCTATATCTCCAGAAGGGGAGATTTTCAATCAGAAGGGTTGCCTTGCTTGCCACTCTGTAGAAAATCTTGGTTTACAAGGTGGAGCTACAGGTCCTGACTTATCACAGTCATATGTGAATGTTGAAGGTAAGCACGGAAAACCAATTAATGAATTCTTAAAAGAACCAACATCAGCGGTAATGTCATCAGTGATCGGTGGTAACCCATTGACAGATGATGAAATAAATAAAGTTGTTGAAGCTTTAAAAATTGCTAGTGAAAAATAATAGGAGGTGCGTATAATGAAAAAAGGTATTATCCCTGCCATAACTGGTTTAGTTGCCGGTGTATTGGCATCAACTGTTTTCTTCGCACAGACGGAAGTCGGTCCAAAACCGGTTGCCAACACATCTTCAACAGTAAAATCAAATGCTGAAAAGGTTTATGTGCCATTTGGTGAAAAAGACGAATATTATTTATTCGCATCTGGTGGTCACTCAGGACAATTGTTTGTTTACGGTGTACCATCAATGAGACATATTCGTACAGTACCTATCTTCTCTCAAGATTCAGCAACAGGATATGGCTGGTCTGAGGAATCGAAAAAGCTTATGGGTAACTATACATGGGGTGATTTCCACCATCCAGCGTTCTCAGAAACAAAAGGTGAATATGACGGTAAATATATGTTTGCAACTGACGTAGCAAATAGCCGTGCTGCTGTTATGGATCTTGAAACATTTACTGTAAAGGATATTATTGAAGTACCAAATACGAGTGGACCACACTGTGCGGCATTCGTTACGGATAATTCAGAGTATATCTTCTTACCAACACGTTTCTCAGTACCACTAGGTAGCGCTTATGCGTCATTAGACGAATATAGCCAAAAATATTATGGAGTTATGAGTGCTGTTCAATTTGATGAGCAAAAACAAAAACTTGGAGTGTCTTGGCAAGTAGCACTTCCACCATGGAGCTATGACTTATCAGATGCTGGTAAAGGTCCTTCACATGGTTGGGGTGTAATCACAACTTATAATACTGAAGAAGCAACAACTACAATGGAAATCAACGCGTCTCAAGCAGACCGTGACTTTATTGTGCTCTTCAACTGGCAGGAACTTGAAAAAATGATTGCAGAAGGCAACTACGAAGAAGTTAACGGTGAAAAAATTGTCTTCCCTGATAAGAACAAAGGTGGAATCTACTTAGTACCAGTTGCTAAATCTCCACACGGAGTTGACGTAACACCAGATGGAACAAGATTTATCGCTTCAGGTAAACTTGCACCATCAATGACAGTATTTTCATTTGAAAAGGCATTTAAAGCGATCGAAAATAAAGATTTCTCCGGCGAAAAATATGGTATGCCAGTATTAAATTATGATTCTGTAATGGAACGCGAAGTAGACCCTGAAAATGCTCTTGGACCACTTCATACACAATTCGATGATAAAGGAATGGCTTACACAACCATGTTCATTTCTTCTGAAATCGTTAAGTGGGACCCTAATACAGGGGAAACTTTGGACCGTGTACCTGTTCAATATTCACCAGGTCACGCAGTTGCAGCAGAAGGTGACTCAGCTTCACCAGATGGTAAGTATATTATTGCATTGAACAAGATTGCGAAGGATTCTTACTTATCGGTTGGTCCTTCACACCCAGAATCTATGCAGTTAATCGACTTAACTGGACCTAAGATGGAAATTATTCAATCTGCACCAGTGAATCCAGAACCACACTATGCACAAATGATTAAAGCAGATAAGATTAAAACAATTGTTGTCTATGATAAAGACCCATCAAATCCAGATGCAGTATATAATCAGGATCAAACAAGAATCGAACGTAACGGTAAAAAAGTGGATGTCTACGGTATTGCAATGCGTTCAAGATTTATCTTTGATGCAAAAGCTGAGCGTCCAGACGTTATTGAAGTAAATGAAGGCGACGAAATAACAATTCATTTAACAAACATTGACTTTGACCAAGATATTACACACGGCTTTGCCATTAACAAATATGATCTAAACTTTGAAGTGCAGCCTGGTCAAACAGAAACAGTTAAATTTAAAGCAGACAAAGCTGGAACATATCCACTATATTGTTCAAACTTCTGTTCAGCGCTACACCAAGAAATGAATGGTTATTTATTAGTTAAACCAAAAAATTAAACAGATACGGGAGTACTTTTTGGTACTCCTCCTTTTTTACACTGATATGAAGTAAACTTTTGTGGGGTGATGGGTATGTCTAAGAAGCTATCTGTACCTTCTATGGTATTATTAATTATTGCAGCAGGGTTATTTGTTACTTCTATATTCTTCCCATGGTGGGGAATGAAGTTTTTTGCGCCACAATATCCAGAGGGGCTAGATATTATTGTTTATCCATACAAATTAGAAGATGCAAACGATGTATCGATTATTAATGGTTTAAACCACTATATTGGTATGAAAGAATTTAGTGAAGAGAACTTTCCTGAATTAGGATACTTATCATACATTATTGGCGGATTAGCCCTATTAACATTAGTTGTTGCCATTTTACGTAACAAAAAATTATTAATAGGATTAATTGGTTTACTCGTCATCGGCGGCGCTTTAGGTGTTTATGATATCCATCGCTGGTTGAAGAGCTATGGAACAGAATTGGATCCGATGGCGCCAATTGATGTACCACCATTTATTCCACCAATCTTTGGAGAAAATACAATTGCTAATTTTGTAACCAACAGTTATTTTACAACAGGATTTTTTATGATTGGGATTGCATTTATTCTAATGATTATTCCATTATGGAAGGATAGAGCGCAATGATTAGGGAAATGGGCACCTTAAATACAAACTTCGAAAAACTGAATAGTAGCAGGGTGCAAATCAATAACAAATGGGCATGGATTTCACCTTTACTGGTCGAGATCCATGCTTTTGTCATTGTTGGCTTTTTATTCTTTTTACTTGGTGGCAACACCGGTTATGCTGAGGTTTCGCTTCAAGAACTGATTGACCAAACCCCTGAGAATGGTATGCTTCAGCTTGAAGATAAAACCTATGAGGGGAACATTGTTATTTCTTCGCCAATTACCATTATTGGCACAGAGAAAACCGTTATAAAAGGTGAAGGAAAAGGAAATGTCATCACTGTTAAAGCTTCCGATGTAACCTTGAAAAACTTTTCTGTGATGAATAGTGGTCATGATCGAAATTCAGGTGAGGAATACGCAGGCATTAAGCTTATGAAAGACGGGAACATTGTTGATCAAATAAAAGTTACCGATTGTTTCCATGGTGTTTATTTAAGCCAATCCCATCATAATAAGGTCAGTAATGTAACGGTGATTGGCAAAGAAAACGGTGAGATCGGTGGACAAGGGAATGGTATTCAACTTTATTATTCTCATCAAAATGAACTAGTAAATAATTATATCGAAGGAACTCGTGACGGAATTTTCTTTGATTATTCCCATGAAAATATTTCAAAAGGAAATGAAATACAGCATACCAGATATGGTTTGCATTATATGTACTCTGATAGAAATAAATTTACAAAGAATATATTCAGCTACAATATTGGCGGAGCCGCCATTATGGAGTCTAGAGGAACGATATTAGAAGACAACCAATTTATTTTAAATCAAGGAACACGTTCTTACGGATTGCTGATGCAATCAACGAATGAAACAGTTATAACTAGAAATCTTTTTTTTCAAAACCAAAGAGGCATCTATTTTGACCAATCCCAAAAAGCGATTGTCAAAGATAATGAATTTTTACAAAATCAGATAGGTGTTGAAGTGTGGGCATCTTCTGCAGACCAAGTATTCAGCGGCAACAGATTTTCGAATAATATCGCTACCGTGCTAACATTTGGCGGAAAGGATCATAATCAATGGTCTGAGAATGGCAAAGGAAACTATTGGGGGAATTCAATTTCAGTGCTTGACTTGGATCAAAATGGAATCGGCGATTACCCTGTTGAATATAAATCCTCCCTTTATCAATTGGTAGAGGATAATGAATTAGCTTATTTATTTTTAAAAAGCCCGGCAATTAAAGTTTATGAAAAAATGAATGAAGTATTAAATAAAAAGGAAGTCATGGTTACTGACCAATTTCCTTTAATAGAAAAGGGAACAATAAACGAAAATAATACTTTCTATATTATTATTTCGCTATTAATAGTTATATTAGGTAGTGTTTACTGGAAAAGCAAAAGGAGAAGAGCGTCATGAATTATATTTGGAAGGAATGGAAGGAGCAATCGCGGGGTAAAGGGATTTGGCTGTCACTTTCAATGGTCATTCTTTTATCGACTTTTATCTTACTAGAAGCACGTACATTACCATCCGAGCATGGTTTTACTGTTTTTCTTCTTTCTTTATATGAAATGAATATCTTTATTTTACCGCTATTAAGTATTTTTATTTCATCCTTTTCTATTATTCAAGAAAAAGAATTAAAAACGTTGATGATCTTAACGACGAAGAAGGAATCGTTTTTAAGCTTTTTATTAAAAAAGAGTATGGCCGTTCAGTCAGTCATCTTAGGTGTTTTTATTGTTTGGTACCTTGTATTTGCAGTCGTTATGAAATTTTTCTTCTATTTTAATGTTAGTCATTTTATGGCTTTTCTAATGTCAGTGATATTTTTAATTATTATTTTTAATCAAATTGGCTTGTTTTTAGGCAGTATTTGCAATACAAGAATGCAATTGATCGGTGCTAACATATTTACATGGTTTTTATTTGTGTACTTGGCAGATTTATTATTTTTATATCTGCTGCCATCCGTAACCTATGATAATGTACAAATGTTTTCCGTCTTTTTCTTTTTAGATCCAATCCATGCCATTCCGTTCTATTTAGAAACATCATTAGGAGTATTTTCGACAGATCATATGTCACGTCTAATGGAAAAAATGGTATGGGCGTCGCCTGTCATGTTTATTGTTATTGATGTCATTGTCTGGGTGGCTCTTTCTTTCGTATTAAGTATTTTATTAAAAGGAAAGGGTGATAGAATATGATCGAGATCCGTGATGTATCACATTCCTTTCGGAAAAAGAAGGTTTTAGATTCAGTTAGTCTCGTTGTCGAAAAAAATGAATTATGTGCATTAGTCGGCAGAAATGGTGCTGGGAAATCCACGCTGATTCATTTGATGCTGGATCTTTTGCCTTTAAAAACTGGGACGATCAAACTGAACGGGATTCCAGTACAAAAGCCGGGCTGGAAAAAGACCGTTTCCTATTTACCTGAGAAATTCCAGCTTTATCCGAATTTGACTGGTGAAGAAAATTTGCGTTTTTTTGCTTCATTAGAAGATGGCACGGTTGATGAGACCAAATTGGAAGAAAAGCTAAAGCTTGTTAGGTTGTGGGAGGATCGAAAGGAGCAAGTTTCCGGCTATTCTAAGGGGATGCTGCAGCGCCTTGGCCTTGGGATCATGCTTTATTTTGATACAGAGCTTTTAATTTTAGATGAACCAACGAGCGGATTAGATCCAATCGGTCGAATTGAGATTTTATCAATCTTAAAGTCTTTAGAGAATAAAACGATCTTACTTTCTTCACACCATATTGATGAAATTAACCAAATTTGTTCCCATGTAGCGTATTTAAAAGATGGGAAAATGGAAAAATACACTGTGAGCGATTTTAAAACAAAAATAGTAAATGAAGGTGCTCTTGTATGAAAAAAATAGTAACGCTTTTGATGGGACTGTTTGTGCTAACGGGTTGTAATAGTGGCGAGAATTATAATGTTGAGGTTGCCGAAGCACCGGTTTATAAACCAGACCATACTCCAGCAGCAGTATCGTTTAAAATTTCGGAAGGAGAAAATGCAGCTGAAGGTTTAGAAGTTACGGCAACTTTTGAAATGGAAAAGATGGATCATGGTTCAATTCAAACAAAACTTAAAGATCAAGGGGAAGGTCTATACGGTAGCGAAGTTGCCTTACCAATGGGTGGTGATTGGCAAGCTTTATTAACTATTCATAATGGTAAAACTTCAACAGAGAAGTTAGTGAAATTTACGGTTGAAGAACCAGTTGCAACGGTAACAACATTGCCGGAAGGGGTAGTTGCTACGGTAAACGGCGAAGAAATTAGTGAGGAAGATATTAAGTTTTACGAGGCAATTAATACAATTCAAATTGAAATGTATCGTGAAGCTGACAAAGTCAAATATCAAGGTAAAGAGTTAGAGGAAGCTATGAAGTACTGGGATGCCCAGACCGCGGCGGCTAAAAACAAAAATACATTATTAACCCAAGTTATTCGTCTTCGAGCGATGACCCTATTAGCAGAAGAAAAGGGTCACAAAGCCTCTTCAGATGAAATTCAAGCAAAATTAAATGAAACGAAAAATTCATACAGAAATAGCGAAGTAGCCGAGAAGTTGATCAAAGAATATGGGGCAGAAAAGTTTTGGGCCACCCAAGAAAAACAACAGAAATCAATCGTGCTAGTATCAAAGGTTCAGCAGGATGTAGTAAATAATGTAAAAGAAGCAAATCCAAAAGCGGAATCAAAAGAAATTAATATGTTAGCAGAGAAGAAATATGAAGAGCTATTAGTTTCACAAGTTGGCACACTAGATATTAAATTAAATAAATCATAATGGGAAGCAGGTGATGTCGACTTGCTCCCTTTTTTTGGTGCCTCATATTCAGGTTGTGCGAAAGTATCCGCGGAATGCCTATTTTCTACAGACTTTTCATATTTTAGAAAGATTTTGCTTTTTTGTGAAAAAAGGTTACGTATAATTTTTTGAATTGTATTACAATAAATGTGAGGTAAAAGTAGACAAGGAAGTGAGTGCTATTGGAAAACAAAGAAATAGTTTATATTGTTTCAGATTCAGTAGGAGAAACAGCTGAGCTAGTAGTGAAAGCAGTGGCAACACAATTTAACCGCGGTTATGTCGAAATCAAACGGCAGACATATGTTGAAAGCTTTGAAGATATTGAAGATGTATTGGCGATGGCGATACACGGTTCTGCGATTATTGCCTATACCATCGTTATACCAACCTTAAAAGAATACTTAGATAAAAGAGCAAAAGATATCGGCATTCAGGCGGTTGATTTATTGAATCCACTAATGGAGGCTTTTGTCAATAAGTTTAACCAACAACCGAAATATCAGCCTAAATTAATGCGAAAGCTTGATGACGATTATTTTCGCAAAATTGAAGCAATTGAATTTGCGGTTAAGTATGACGATGGCCGTGACCCGCGTGGAATCTTGAACGCCGATATTATTTTGATCGGTGTTTCACGAACATCAAAAACACCGCTTTCCATGTATTTAGCACATAAACGCTATAAAGTAGCCAATGTTCCAATTGTCCCAGAGATCAAGCCTCCGGACGAATTATTTAAAATACCAAGGAACAAATGTGTGGGGTTGATCATCTCTCCTGATAAATTAAATGCTATTCGCAAAGAACGACTGAAAAATCTTGGATTAAAATCCGAAGCGAATTATGCAAGCCTTGAACGTATTCTAGCAGAACTCGATTATGCGGAGAAAGTTATGAAACGAATTGGTTGTCCAATCATTAATGTCTCTGACAAAGCCATTGAAGAAACAGCTGACTATATTTTAGATATTCTAAAAAAAGAGAGGAGTTCGTAAGATGAAAAAGTACGTTTATCTGTTTAATGAAGGAAACGCAAGTATGAAAGAGCTTTTAGGAGGAAAAGGTGCCAACTTGGCAGAAATGACGAATATTGGCCTCCCTGTTCCTTCCGGATTTACAATTACGACTGAAGCTTGTAATGCCTATTATGATTCAGACAAGGCAATTTCCCCTGAAGTGAAAGAGCAGATTTTAACTGCGCTTGAAAAGCTTGAACAACATACAGACAAACGGCTTGGAGATCCAACGAACCCACTCTTAGTATCTGTCCGTTCAGGCGCTGTTTTCTCAATGCCGGGCATGATGGATACAATTCTTAATCTTGGTATGAACGATGAAACGGCCCGGGGAATGGCAGAATTAACGAATAATCCTCGTTTTGCTTATGACTCTTATCGTCGTTTCATTCAAATGTTTTCAGATGTAGTTCTTGGTGTTGATGTATATTTCTTTGAACAATTGTTAGAAGAATATAGAGAGGAAAAAGGTTATTCATCTGATCCGGAACTAACGGCCGTGGATTGGCAGGAAGTTATTAAAGGCTATAAGGAAATTGTAAAAAAACGGACGAAAAAGGATTTTCCACAGGATCCGCGGGAACAACTCTTTCTTTCTATTAATTCCGTCTTCGATTCATGGAATAACCAGCGGGCGATTGTGTACCGCCGTTTAAATAAAATTCCTGGCCATTTAGGAACAGCCGTTAACATACAAATGATGGTATTTGGAAATATGGGCGATGATTCCGGTACCGGTGTTGCCTTCACACGCAATCCGTCAACGGGGGAAGCTGTCCTTTATGGTGAATACTTAATCAATGCCCAAGGTGAAGACGTTGTAGCCGGAATTCGCACACCGAAACCGATCCTTACATTACAAGCTGAAATGCCTGACGTGTACCAACAATTTGCGGATACATGCCATCATCTAGAACAGCATTATAAAGATATGCAGGACATTGAGTTTACTGTGGAGCGGGGCAAGCTTTTTATCCTCCAAACTCGTACAGGAAAAAGAACAGCCCAAGCGGCAATTCGGATTGCGGTTGAAATGGTTGCGACAGGAATTATTGATAAAAAGACTGCCATCTTGCGTGTTGACCCAGATCAATTAAATCAATTACTCCACCGCCGCCTAGATGATACGGTGGAACGTAATCTGTTAGCTAAAGGCTTGCCTGCTTCACCAGGTGCTGCAACCGGTGGTATCGTTTTTGATGCGGATGAAGCGGAAACCTTAGGTAATGAAGGGAAGAAAGTCATTCTTGTCCGCCCTGAAACAACTCCAGATGATATTCATGGTATTGTCGCTGCCCAAGCGGTTGTAACAAGCCGTGGCGGCATGACAAGCCATGCTGCCGTTGTTGCAAGGGGGATGGGAAAAGCCTGTATTTGCGGATGCGAAGACTTGAAAATAGATTTGAGCAAAAAGCAGTTTATCGTTGGTGATACGGTTGTGAACCATGGTGATGTGATCACAATTGATGGTGGTACTGGGGAAATTATGCTTGGTGAAGTTCCAATGATTGAACCAGAGCTGTCTGAGGAGTTCAAGCTTCTATTAGAATGGGCAGATGAAACAAGAAAACTAGGAGTTCGTGCCAATGCTGATAATCCTGTCGATGCCTTGAGAGCCTTTGAATTTGGAGCTGGCGGAATCGGGTTATGCCGAACAGAGCATATGTTTATGGACCCAAAACGAATCCCAATTGTTCAAAAGATGATTCTTGCTGAAACTTATGAAGAGCGGAAGGAAGCACTTGATCAGTTATTGCCGATGCAGCAATTAGATTTTGAAGGGATTTTTGAAGCAATGCACGGTTTACCTGTGACAATCCGTTTACTAGACCCGCCACTTCATGAATTTTTACCTGACAAAGAAGAGCTTTTAGTCGAGGTGACGAAATTACAAATGACAGACCCGGATCATAAGGAACTTCAATATAAGGAAAAGCTCTTGAAAAAGGTAAATCAGTTAGCTGAATTCAATCCGATGCTTGGTCTTCGTGGCTGTCGTCTTGGTATGATGCATCCGGAAATTTATGAAATGCAGGCAAAAGCAATTTTCTACGCCATCGCTACATTAACCGACAAAGGCTTACCAGTGAAGCCGGAAATTATGATTCCGCTTGTTGGTCATGTTAATGAATTAAAGGAAATGCGCCAGCTCGTTATAGGTGCAGCAAACGAAGTCCAAGAAGAAACAGGAAAGGAATTCAATTATCTCATTGGCACGATGATTGAAATCCCGCGGGCTGCATTGACTGCCGACCAAATTGCGGAAGAAGCAGATTTCTTCTCATTCGGTACAAACGATTTAACCCAAACAACCTTTGGTTACAGCCGCGATGATGCGGAAGGGAAATTTCTACAGACCTATATCAGCCAAAAAGTACTGCCGGAAAACCCATTTGTCGTTCTTGACCAAGAAGGCGTTGGAAAGCTGGTTGAAACTGGCGTAAAATTAGGACGCCAAACAAATCCCAACTTAAAAACTGGAATTTGTGGAGAGCATGGTGGCGAAAAACAATCTATTGAATTCTGCTACAATACCGGTTTGGACTATGTAAGTTGCTCACCATACCGTGTGCCATTAGCACGGCTGGCGGCTGCACAAGCAACCATTCGTAAGGAACAAAATGCTAAGAAAGAAGAATGACAACAGCAATAGTAAGAAAAAAGCAAGGGGCTTACATTTAAAATTATCGGTAATGATTGAAAATTTAAACTTAAATTTATAACTAGATTATAATTTTATTAGGAGTATAATGGAGGTGAAGCTATCTCCATTATACTAATCTATAAAACAATTTAAGGGAGAGGACCTTTTATGAACAAGAATGAACAATTTCGTATAGAAAAAGATTTTCTTGGAGAAAAGGAAGTACCTAAAGCAGCTTATTATGGAGTTCAAACAATGCGTGCAGTTGAGAACTTCCCAATTACAGGATACGCAATAGATGAGGCTCTAATTAAAGCAATGGCTGTCGTAAAGAAAAGTGCTGCGCTTGCTAACAGTGCGATTGGCCAATTAGATGCAAAAGTTGCGGAAGCAATTGTAAAAGCAGCAGATGAAATCCTTGAAGGTAAATTACATGGAGAGTTTATTGTTGATCCAATCCAAGGTGGAGCAGGAACATCCATTAATATGAATGCAAACGAAGTTATTGCCAATCGTGCCTTGGAAGTGATCGGTGAGGAAAAAGGGAATTATAAAGTAATCAGTCCGAATTCACATGTAAATATGGCACAATCAACGAATGATGCGTTCCCAACTGCTATCCATCTTTCAACACTGTCAACTTTAGATAGATTATTGCTTGTAATGGAAGAATTGCATGCTGAGTTTTTAAGAAAGGCTGAAGAATTTGGTGACACAATCAAAATGGGTCGTACTCACTTGCAGGACGCTGTCCCCGTTCTTTTAGGCCAAGAATTTGCAGCTTATGCACGTGTGCTTCGTCGAGATATTACTCGCATTAGCAGAACACGTGATAACTTATATGAAGTAAATATGGGTGCTACAGCAGTCGGAACTGGATTAAACGCTGACCCTGTGTATATTGAAAAAGTTGTCGACTACCTTGCACAATATAGTGGACAACCGATCAAAGGAGTACCAAATCTTGTAGACGGCACACAAAACACAGATTCATACCTTGAAGTTTCCGCTTCATTGAAAACTTGTATGATGAATATGTCAAAAGTAGCCAATGATTTAAGAATGATGGCTTCAGGTCCACGCTGTGGCTTTGGCGAAATTAACTTACCTGCACGTCAACCGGGTTCTTCGATCATGCCAGGTAAAGTGAACCCTGTTATGGCAGAAGTTTTAAACCAAAGTGCATTCCAAGTAGCAGGTAATGATTTAACAATTACAATGGCTTGTGAAGCAGGTCAATTCGAATTAAACGTAATGGAACCAGTCATTGTTTTCAATCTATTACAATCTATTAAAGTAATGACGAATGTGTTCACTGTATTCCGCGAGTATTGCTTAAGCGGTATTACTGCTAATAAAGAAAGAATGCAAGACTATGTAGATAATAGTGTTGGTATTATTACAGCGATTAACCCACACGTTGGTTATGAAACTGCTGCATCTATTGCGAAAGAAGCAATTGCAACAAAACGTCCAGTTAGAGAAATTGTTCTAGAACGTGGTGTATTAACGGCTGAAGAGTTAGATATCATCTTACAGCCTATTGAGATGACACATCCAGGAATTGCAGGTAAAGAATTAATTGAAAAAAAGCGAAAAGAAAATGATACCAAAAGATTAGTGACAAATAGATAATGAAAAAGCCGACTCCTTGAGCCGGCTTTTTCCTATTAACGAAGGAATGAGGAACAAAAACGTTTTCACTTTCGAAATTGGTTAAAAATTTGTATAATTAAGAAAAAGTAGAAATGAGGTCGAACAATGGAAGAAAGTCTGAACGAGAAAAGAGTAACCTATATAAATTCAGAAACAGGCAAGAAACTAACAACGGCTGTTCAAACAGACGGAGCTGGAACACAACTAGATAATTATACAAATGTCCGAAATAAACTGCTAACACTTATTATGATGGAAGTTAAAAACGATGTTACGAATCGTGAGGATTTCGAAGCAGCTACAGAAAAAATTTATCAAGAATTTAAGGCCAAATTCGAAACCTTAAATGAACCAGACTTATTAACCTTGCTCGAACATGCAATCGAAGATATTAAAAAAATCGAATTTCAAACCCATGACGACTAATTTCAATAATTAGTGAGAACGAAAAAGCCCATTCCCTCAAAGGGGTGGGCTTTTAACTTACACGAGAAGCTGCTTGGAGTGCTTGCTCAATATCAGCAATTAAATCGTCTACATGCTCCAGTCCAACAGACAGTCTTAATAGCCCATCCGAAATTCCTCTTTTTTCTCTTTCCTCTTTTGGCATTGCAGCATGAGACATGGTAGCTGGATAAGAAAGAATGGACTCGACAGCCCCGAGGCTAACAGCGAAAACGGGCAAACGAATATGTTCTACAAATGCTTTCGCTGTTTCTTTATTTGGTAACCTAAAGGATAAAACAGCTCCGAACCCTTTGGACTGTTTCACATGGATGTCATGGCCGGGATGAAATGATAAGCCCGGATAATACACTTCCTCAATCAACGGATGGTTATGAAGGTAAGTTGCTATAAGCTGTGCTGATTCCGCTGACTGTTTTAAGCGAGTTCCTACTGTTTTCATTCCTTGAATTAATAGATAGGAGTCCTGAGCGCCCAAAATGGCGCCAAAGGAATTTTGAATAAAGGCCAGTTTTTTACCTAACTCTTCATTTTTTGTCACCGCTAAACCAGCAATTATATCGCTATGGCCTGATAAAAATTTAGTTGCGCTATGAAGTACCACGTCTACTCCTAACTCAAGCGGATGTTGGTAAAGTGGTGTCATAAAGGTGTTGTCAAGGAATGTTAAACAGTTATGTTCTTTCGCCATTTTTACGACCGCTTCAATGTCGGTAATATTCAAACATGGGTTAGATGGTGTTTCCATATAAATAACCTTCGTATTCGGTTGAATCGCACTAGATATTTCGTTTAGATCCGTCATATTCACAAATGTGTGGTCAATCATAAACCGATTTAAAACTTCTGTAATAAACCGATAAGTGCCACCGTACACATCTTCTGAAATTAATACATGGTCACCTGCAGAAAGTAGCATGAAGGCAGAAGAAATAGCTGCCATCCCAGAAGCAAAAGCGAGTCCTCTCACACCACCCTCTAATTCAGCTATTTTCTGTTCTAGCGCTTCCCTTGTCGGATTACCGGAGCGGCTGTAATCGAATGGGCCAAAATGATCAAAACTTGCTTGATGAAAGGTGGATGATAAATAAATTGGAACGTTTACGGCACCTGTTTTCTGTTCAATCTTTAGATTTGATGATGCATGAATTAATTTAGTTTCGAGCTTGTCCTTGTATACACTCATAGATCATTGCCTCCTTCTTGTAATACTGAAAATACTTGCTTTAGGTCTTTTATTAAGTCTTCCGCCTCTTCAATACCAACCGAAAAGCGTAATAACCGATCGCAAACACCGCGTCGTGTTCGTTCCTCCTCCGGAATGTCTGCATGTGTCTGTGTGGCGGGATATGTAATAAAACTTTCAACACCGCCCAGACTTTCGGCGAAAGTAATTAACTGAAGACTTTCTAGAAAAGTTCCAATCCATTTACTTTCTTTTAAGCGAAACGATAGCATCCCACCCTTACCGGGATATAGAACGTCAGTAACCAAAGGTTCATTTGATAAGTAATTCGCAACCTTTTTCGCATTTTCATTATGTTGTTTCATTCGGAGATGAAGTGTTTTTAACCCTCTAATTAAAAGCCATGAATCAAAAGGTGATAATACTGCACCAGATGCATTATGGTGAAAAGCTAATTTTTCACAAATGGTTTCCCCTTTAGCAACAACAAGACCCGCAAGTACGTCATTATGTCCCCCAATATACTTGGTTGCACTATGAATAACGATATCCGCCCCCAATTCAAGCGGACGCTGGAAATAAGGTGTATAAAAAGTGTTGTCTACAATAAGTAATAAGTTGTGTTTATGAGCAAGAAGTGCAAATTGCTTTATATCAATTTCCTGCATCAATGGATTCGTTGGTGTTTCAATGAAAATAGCTTTTGTATGAGAAGTGATCAGCTTTTCCGTTACGTTAACATCGCTAAAATCCGTATAGGTTGTATGGATTTCATAAACATCTGAAAAATTTTTAAGTAAGCGGTAAGTCCCGCCATAAATATCTTCAGAAACTAGTAGTTCATCACCGCTTCGGAAAAGGGATAGAACTAATTGAACGGCAGCCATCCCTGAACTACAGGCAAAGCCCTGGTCACCAGACTCAAGATCTGCAATCCCTTCCTCTAAAATTGCTCGGGTTGGGTTTTTAGTACGACTATAGTCATATCCTGTTGATTCTCCAAGCCCACTATGCCCGTAGGCCGTTGAAAAATAGATAGGCGGATTGACGGCCCCTGTTTTGTGATCCGTTTTATTTCCTAGTTGAACTAACTTTGTCTCGATGTGATTTGTTGACATGCTTTTCATCCCTTTCGTTTAAATTCTTTTTTTAACAGTAAGGGCAAAAAATAAGAGCCCTCTGATAAGAAGAAGGCTCCTAAAAAACGAAAACAATCTTCTCATCTTCTAGGCGCTTATCGCCTATGGGAATTAGCACCGTTTCTTCTAAAAGTCCGGTTGCTGAGACTTCATTGGGCCAATCCCTCAGTCTCTCTTGATAAGAAAAGTATGTAACTTTTAAATAATTAGAATAATCACCATTGTAATATACTTTAAACTTTAATACAAGCGGAAAACGGGAAGGGAATATTTGAAACAGAAAAAGTTTTTCGTTAAAAGTAGTTGACATTAAAATTATAAGGATGCTAATATCTTTTTAACCCGATTAAACAGATTGGAATTATAAAATTTAAATAAAGAGGAGATTTATATTATGAAAAACAAAAAGTTATTAAAAGTCTTAGCAACAGGTTTAACAGTAGCCGCAATACTTACTGGGTGTGGATCCAATGAACCATCAAGTGCAGATGCGAAGGCAGACGGAGCGGGTAGTGATGTAGAAGTGAGAATAGTAAAAGTAGCTTACGATCAGGCCTCAAAACCAATGTCTTGGTTGGACGAAAACGGCAAACCTACCGGATATGACGTAGAACTTATGAAACTAGTTGATGAAAAGCTTCCCGAATACGAATTCGAATATGTAGGTACAACTAGTGATGATTTATTGATTGGCGTTCAACAAGGTAAATATCAAGTAGGCGTTAAAAATGCTTTCTTCACTGAAGAAAGAACGAAAAGTTTTATCTATCCTAAAGAATTCCTTGGCTTAAGTAGCACAGGACTTGTATTAAAGAAAGAAAATGAAAATATTAAAACACTGTCAGACTTTGCTTCAGCTGGATTTTCTCTAGCGCCGATTGCTGCCAATAACGCGCAATATACTGTCGTTGATGAATATAACAAGGCTAATCCAGACAATCAGGTAAAACTAGAAGCTGGTGATACATTTTCAGTTGATGTTGTTCAATGGGTCAACGAAGGGCGTGTTGACGGCGGTGTAATTATTGAAGGATCTTTTGAAAAGCAAGTAATAGCGGAAGACGGTCCATATCACAATTTAGTAAATGATGTAGTTTACAATGAGTTTGCTGTTATTAAAACATGGCCATTGTTTAACAAAAAAGAACAAGGGTTTGCCGATGCCTATGATGAAGCCATCAAGAAAATTAAAGAAGAAAAGAAGCCAAATGAATTGAGTACACAATTCTATGGCAGAGATTTATTTGAGGTATTGGATAAAGTAGAAGAATAAAACCAATGGATGGAAGAAGGGGGAGATAAAACATGGAAAAATATTTTGATGCAACCTATATTATTGAAGCAATCCCCATGTTACTTCCATTTTTAAAAATGACATTTTTAGTGGCGGGACTATCTGTGTTCTTTGGAACGATCTTAGGTTTGATCTTAGCGGTAATGAAGCTCGCCAAAAGTAAAATGGCACAGAAGATTGCCCACGGATATACAACGGTCTTACGGTGTACCCCATCAATAGTCCTGCTCTTTCTTACTTATTATGGTATTCCGGCAATTGCGAGTAACTTCGGCACAAATTTAAACGATGTTGATACCGCTGTTTTTGTCATTATTACATTTTCACTGCAGTTTGGGGCTTTAATGTCTGAGGTGATTCGAACGGCCTATCAATCTATTGATCGGGGGCAATTTGAGGCGGCTGTCAGTGTTGGATTAAGTGATTTGCAAGCGTACAGAAGAATAATCTTGCCCCAGGCTGTTGTCGTAGCCTTGCCAAACTTCGGGAATAGCTTACTTGAGTTATTGAAAGAAGGGGCGTTAGCTTACACGATTGGATTAATTGATATAATGGGCAAAGCAAATCTAATTATAGCAGGAAACTACAATGCACATGCGTTAGAAATCTATATTGCTTTATCGATTATTTATTGGGTGCTATCGATTGCAATCGAACAATTTTTCTTAAAATTAGAAAAAGTATTCAGCAAAGGGAAACAAGTGATTAAAACTACGTAAGGTGGTGGGAAAGTGTCAGAGGGCTTAAACTATGAATTTTTAATAGATACATTTTTTGTAGCGTTATCAGGGGTGCCTACAGCGCTTCTCATTACAGTGGTTGCGTTACTAATCGCTCTTCCGTTGGGATTTTTACTTGCCTTAACGAGGATTAATAAGATCCCAATTTTAAATCGCTTTGCTCAAGTGTATGTTTCGTTTGTAAGAGGAACACCGGTTATTGTCCAAATTTTTATTATCTATAACAGTGTCCCTTTAGTGGTAGCCTCTATTTTTGAAGCATATAACATAAAAATGAACGTATATGATGTTAATCCGATATGGTACGCCTTTATCGTTTTTTCCTTAAATACGACAGCTATTCTGATTGAAGTTTTCCGTTCAGCATTAGGCACAGTCAGTACGGGGCAATTGGAAGCAGCCCAGTCAGTCGGACTAACAAATGTTCAAGCATTTAGACGGATTATTATTCCACAAGTACTGGTCGTGGCTTTGCCCAATATATGTACAGCAACCGTCAACCTTATTAAAGCAACTTCTTTAGGTTATGCGATGTCATTGCAGGAGATTACATTGAAGGCGCAAGTGGCAGCTAATGTTGGTTACAACTATATTGAAGCCTATATCGATATCTTTTTAGTATATTTAATCATTTGTAGTTTAGTAGAACAGGCATTTAAATTCTATGAAAAACGTTTAACTTTATTCAAGAGAGGTTTCCCACTTCCATAATTGGCGTGATAAGTGCAAGTTCAAGTTAGTATTTTAATATGATATAAAGCGGAGGTGGTCATATGTTAGAGATTAAGAATATTCATAAGTCCTTTGGGAAAAATGAGATTTTAAAAGGAGTCGATTTGAAAATTGACAAGGGTGATGTTGTCGTCATTCTTGGACCAAGTGGTTCCGGCAAGACAACTTTGCTTCGCTGCATTAACTTTCTAGAAAAAGCCAACGAAGGGCATGCCGTTTTTGGAGAGATAGATGTAAACTTGAAAACAGCATCACGAAAACAAATTCATGCGATCAGACAACGAGTGGCTTTTGTATTTCAAAATTATAATCTCTTTAATAATAAAACAGCGTTGGAGAACGTTACAGAAGGGCTAATTATTGGCCGAAAGGTTCCAAAAGAAGAAGCGATCAAGATTGGAAAAACAGCGCTGGATAAAGTTGGTTTGTCGGAAAAATATGATGCTTATTCGAGTGAACTGTCTGGCGGGCAGCAACAACGGGTAGGAATTGCAAGAGCCGTAGCGTTAGAACCGGATATAATTTTATTTGACGAACCAACCTCCGCATTAGATCCAGAATTAGTTGGTGAAGTGCTGTCTGTCATGAAAAATATCGCCAAAGAAGGTACAACGATGTTAGTGGTTACCCACGAAATGTCTTTTGCAAAAGACGTGGCAAGTAGAGTCATCTTTATGGATGGTGGTGTCATTGTGGAAGAAGGGGCACCCAAAGACATTTTCTCACATCCAAAAGAAGAAAGAACGCGTCAGTTCCTAAAAAGAGTAATTCCTGAAGATTTTAATTACTACATTTAAAAGCTTTAGAAAATGCTCGTAATGAGAAGGTTCAAAATATTGAAGATTTACAAAAACTATTCATTGTTTCACATTTAGAGATTGCTGGTGATCAAGCCAATGCTCCAAGTGAAGCTCAAAGCTTTGATACTTTATCAGTTGTTGTCAAGCAGGCTGA